>NZ_WUWN01000018.1:0-46253 GCF_009846865.1 Puerhibacterium puerhi | reverse complement strand
CCCCCCCCCCGCCGCCGGGCCCCCGCCCCCGCCCCCCCCCCCCCCCCCACGACGAGGTGCCGAGCTCACGACAAGGTGCCGAGCTCACGGGTCGCTCCTCGGCGGTCCCCGACCCTGCGGGGTGCCGGGCGCCGGGGAGGGGCGTCTCAGCCGAGGCGCTCGGCCAGGAAGCCGAGCACCTCCGCCAGGTAGCGCTCGCGGGCCGGCGGCGGGGACAGCGCCAGGTCGTGCGCGCCGCCGTCCACCTGCACGAACCGCACGTCGTCGCCGAGCCGCTGCGCGCCGGCGCGGATGTGCGCGACGTCCAGCACGGAGTCGGTGGTGAGCACGTCGGGGTGGTCCTTCGTGTGCGACCCGGTGCGGGCCGACGCGACCACCAGCACCGGCACGCCGACGTGCAGGCCGCGGCGCACGCGGCGCTGCGCCCGGCGCACCGACCGGAACCAGCCCGCGCGCACCGGGAAGCCCTCGTGCGGCTTCCACGCCAGGTCGTAGTCCCACTCGCCGCCCGTGCCCGCGTGCAGCGCGCGCCCGTAGTGCGGGTGCAGGCGCCCGACCGGCAGGCGGGGGGCGAACCGGCCGACGGCGTCGATCACGCGCGTGGCCGGGCCGCGCAGCAGCCAGCCCTCGTTGAGGTCGAACCAGGGGCTGTTGAGCACCAGCGCGTCGAGGCGGCCGGGCCGGGCGTCGGCCCACAGCGCCGCGACGAGGCCGCCCGTCGAGTGCCCCAGGACCACGAGGCGCTCGTGCCCGGCGGCGCGGACGGCCGACGTCGCCGCGTCGAGGTCCTGGGCGTGGACGGCGACGTCCTCGACGAGGTTCGGGTCGCGGCCCGCGCGCAGGTGGGCCGCCATCGAGCGGCCGTAGCCGCGCAGGTCGACGGCGTAGAACGCGTGCCCGGCCGCGGCGAACGCCTCGGCCAGGTGGCGCTGGAAGAAGTAGTCGACGAACCCGTGCACGTAGAGCACGGCGGTGCGGGCGGGCGGCCCGGTCGGCGCGACGGACGGCACGTGCCGCACGAGGGTGGCCTCCGCGCCGCCGGGCAGCGGCAGCGTGCGCTGCTCGAACCCGTCGCCCAGGACGTCGGGCCGCCAGCCGGTGCCGACGCCGGCGGCGCCGGGCGCATCCTCGCCGGGCGCCACAGCACCGCGCGCCTCCGCGCCGTCCGTACCCCTGCTCATCAGCCCTCCCTGCCGGCGCGGAGTGCCGCGCCCACCTGCCTGGCGTCCTGCCTGGTGTGTCTGCCTGGTGTGTCTGCCTGGCGTCCTGCTGGCGTCCGGCCGAGTGTCGCGGGCTCGCGACACCGGGGCTCGTCGCTCCGACGGTAGCGCGCGGGCTCAGGGGCCCGGCGCGGTGCGCGCGCCGCGCCCGTCGCGGTGGTCGAGCAAAGTTGAGTGGAATAGACTCAACTTCGGCAGGGTTCCACCGAGTAGTTCCCCGTCAGCGTCATCCCCGGAGAGTCCATGGACACCAAGCTCACGACCATGTCGCAGCAGGCCGTGTCGGACGCCGTGCAGTCGGCGTCCGCGGCCGGCAACCCCCAGCTCGAGCCCGTGCACCTGCTGGCGGCGCTCCTGCAGCAGCAGGGCGGCGTCGCCGTCGGCCTGCTCGAGGCCGTCGGCGCCCACCCGCAGGCGATCGGCCAGAAGGTCCGCGCCGCGCTCGTCGCCCTGCCGACCGCGTCCGGCAGCGCCGTCGCGCAGCCGAGCGCGAGCCGCGCCAGCGCCGTCGTGCTCGACGGCGCGAAGAAGGAGGCCCAGGCGCTCGGCGACGAGTACGTCTCCACCGAGCACCTGCTGATCGGCATCGCCGCCGGCCAGTCGCAGGCCGCGCAGATCCTCGCGGACGCCGGCGCGACGCCCGAGGCGCTGCGCGCCGCGCTGCCCGCCGTCCGCGGGAGCGCACGCGTCACCAGCCCCAACCCGGAGGGCACGTACAAGGCGCTCGAGCAGTACGGCACCGACCTCACCCAGCGCGCCCGCGACGGCAAGCTGGACCCGGTCATCGGCCGCGACGCGGAGATCCGCCGCGTCATCCAGGTGCTGAGCCGCCGCACCAAGAACAACCCCGTGCTCATCGGCGAGCCCGGCGTCGGCAAGACCGCCGTCGTCGAGGGCCTCGCCCAGCGCATCGTCGCCGGGGACGTGCCGGACTCGCTGCGCGGCAAGCGCCTCGTCGCGCTCGACCTGGCCAGCATGGTGGCCGGCGCGAAGTACCGCGGCGAGTTCGAGGAGCGCCTCAAGGCCGTGCTGGCCGAGATCCAGGGCTCCGACGGCGAGGTCGTCACCTTCATCGACGAGCTGCACACCGTCGTCGGCGCGGGCGCCGGCTCCGAGGGCGCCATGGACGCGGGCAACATGCTCAAGCCCATGCTCGCCCGCGGCGAGCTGCGCCTGGTCGGCGCCACCACGCTCGACGAGTACCGCGAGCACATCGAGAAGGACCCGGCCCTGGAGCGCCGCTTCCAGCAGGTGTTCGTCGGCGAGCCCTCGGTCGAGGACACCGTGGCGATCCTGCGCGGCCTCAAGGAGCGCTACGAGGCCCACCACAAGGTGACCATCGCCGACTCCGCGCTGGTCGCGGCCGCCACGCTGTCCGACCGGTACATCTCCGGGCGCCAGCTGCCGGACAAGGCCATCGACCTGGTCGACGAGGCCGCGAGCCGGCTGCGCATGGAGCTCGACTCCTCCCCGGTGGAGATCGACGAGCTGCAGCGTGCCGTCACGCGCCTCGAGATGGAGGAGGTCGTGCTGTCGGAGTCGGAGGACGCCGCCTCCCGCGAGCGCCTGGAGCGGCTGCGCGCCGAGCTCGCCGACAAGCGTGAGGAGCTGGCCGCGCTGACGTCCCGGTGGGAGGCGGAGAAGGCCGGCCACAACCGGGTCGGCGACCTGCGCGCCCGCCTGGACGAGCTGCGCACCGAGATGGAGCGCAAGCTGCGCGAGGGCGACCTCGAGGGCGCGGCGCGCGTCCAGTACGGCGAGATCCCGGCGGTGGAGAAGGAGCTCGTCGAGGCGGAGCGCGCCGAGGCCTCGGCCGACGGCGACGGCGTGCCCGGCCGCGCGGGCGGGGACGCGCCGATGATCGCCGACAAGGTCGGCGCCGACGAGATCGCCGAGGTGGTCTCCGCCTGGACCGGCATCCCGGCCGGGCGCATGCTGCAGGGCGAGACGGAGAAGCTGCTGCGCATGGAGGAGGTCATCGGCGGTCGCCTCATCGGCCAGTCGAGCGCCGTGCGCGCCGTCTCGGACGCGGTGCGGCGCTCGCGGGCCGGCGTCTCCGACCCCGACCGCCCGACCGGCTCGTTCCTGTTCCTCGGGCCCACCGGCGTCGGCAAGACGGAGCTGGCCAAGTCGCTGGCGGACTTCCTGTTCGACGACGAGCGCGCCATGGTGCGCATCGACATGTCGGAGTACTCCGAGAAGCACTCGGTGGCGCGCCTGGTCGGGGCGCCCCCGGGGTACGTCGGCTACGAGGAGGGCGGCCAGCTCACCGAGGCCGTGCGGCGCCGGCCGTACTCCGTCGTCCTGCTCGACGAGGTGGAGAAGGCCCACCCCGAGGTCTTCGACATCCTGCTGCAGGTGCTCGACGACGGCCGGCTGACCGACGGCCAGGGCCGCACCGTCGACTTCCGCAACGTCATCCTCGTGCTCACCTCGAACCTCGGCTCGCAGTTCCTCGTGGACCCCGGCCTGACCGAGGAGGCCAAGCGCGAGAACGTCATGGCGGCCGTGCGCGCGGCGTTCAAGCCGGAGTTCCTCAACCGGCTCGACGACGTCGTGATCTTCGACGCGCTGTCCCTCGAGGAGCTCGGCCGCATCGTCGACCTGCAGGTCGCCGCGTTCGCCCGGCGCCTGGCCGACCGGCGGATCACGCTCGACGTGACCGCGGCCGCCCGCGAGTGGCTGGCGCTCGAGGGCTTCGACCCCGCGTACGGCGCCCGCCCGCTGCGCCGCCTGGTGCAGCGCGAGATCGGCGACCGGCTGGCCCGGCTGCTGCTCGCCGGCGAGGTCTCCGACGGCGACGCGGTCGTGGTCGACCGGCCGGCCGACCCCACGCAGGACGGGCTCGAGCTGCGGCGCGGCGCCGAGGTCCAGGCCGCCTGACGGCCCGACCCGACCCGGCCCGACCCGACGCCGTCGGCCGGGCCGCGCCGGCCGCGCTGCGCGGACGTCCCGCGCCGTCGTCCTCCCCCCGGCGGAGGACGACGGCGCGGGACGTTCGTCGTCTCACCCGCTGCGAGCGCCGTGGCGCGCCCGCAGGATGGTCGTCACCGACGGGGGACACCGAGGGCGAGGAGGCGATCGCGTGCGCACGTTCGGCGTGGAGGAGGAGCTGTTGCTCGTGGACGCCGGCACACGCCGGCCGCTGGCCGCGGGCGAGGCGGCGGTGGCCCACGCGGCGCAGGCCTCCGACGGGGCCGACCAGGCGCACACCCTGACCGTGGAGCTGCAGCAGGAGCAGCTGGAGGTCGTCGGGCCGCCGTGCTCGACGCTCGCCGAGCAGCTCGCGGCCATCCGCACCGGCCGCCGGATCGCGGACGCCGCCGCGCAGGCGGTCGGCGGACGCGCCGTCGCGCTCGCGAGCCCGGTGTCGCCGGAGCCTCCGCACCTGGTCCCCAAGGAGCGGTTGCGCAAGATCCGCGAGCACGGCGGCCTCATGGTCGCCGACCAGCTCACCTGCGGGTTCCACGTGCACGTCGCCGTGGGCGACCGCACCGAGGGCGTGGCGGTGCTCGACCGGATCCGGGTGTGGCTGCCCGTGCTGCTGGCCCTGAGCGCCAACTCCCCGTTCTGGTACGGGGCCGACTCGGGCTTCGCCAGCTACCGCTACCAGGCGTGGTCGCGCTGGCCCACCGCCGGGCCGAGCGAGATCTTCGGGTCGGCGGAGTTCTACGACCGGCAGGCCGAGGCCGTGCTGCGCTCCGGGGCGCCGCTCGACGACGGGATGCTCTACTACGACGCCCGGCTGTCGGCGCGCTTCCCCACCGTGGAGGTCCGGGTGGCCGACGTCTGCCTCGAGCCCCACCACGCCGCGGTCCTGGCCGCGCTGTGCCGCGCGCTCGTGGAGGCGGCCGCGCGGCAGTGGGACGCCGGGGTGACGCCGGTCCAGGCGAGCCAGACGCAGCTGCAGTCGTGGAGCTGGTGGGCGAGCCGGTTCGGCGTCGAGGGTGACCTCGTGAGCCCGAGCACCGGCGCCCCGGCGCCGGCCGCGTCGGTCGTGGCCGAGCTGCTCGACCTCGTGCAGCCGGTGCTCGCGGAGCTCGGCGAGGAGGAGGAGGTGCGGCTCGCCGTGGCGGAGATGGTCACCGCCGGGTCCGGCGCCCGGCGCCAGCGCGAGGCGTTCGAGCGCCGGCAGGACCCCGCGGACGTCGTCGACGCCGCGATCCTCGCGTCGGTGCCCGCCGCGGCGCCGGCCGCGACGGCGCCGGCCGCGACGGCGCCGGCGTCGGGCGCGGCGGCCGCGGACGCGCAGGAGCAGCGGCGGGCGGGCTGACGGGCGCCGCACGAGGCACCGCCCCAGGCGCCACGAGGCGTCACCGGAGCAGGTCGGCGGTCCCCGGCTCGGCGGTGACGGCGAGGCACAGGCTGGTGCGGTCGCCCGCCTCCCAGCCCGGCTCCGTCGGGGTGACCACGAGGAACTCGACGCCGTCGACCTCGCGGCCGGCGCTCCCCAGGTCCTGCGGGCCGCAGACGGCGGCGGCGCGGCGGACGAGCGCCTCGGCGCCCGGCCACACGGCGTCCGGTCCGGCGTCGGTGCGGCCCACCACCTGGGCGACGTGCTCGGCGTCGCAGGGCACCGCGGTCACGCGCCGGACGTCGCCGTCGGGCAGGTCGCGCACGCACGAGCCGAGCACCAGCTGCACCACGTTCGCCTCGCGCGGCGCCTCGAGCGCGGCGTCGACCGGGGCCCACGCGCGCTCCCGGGCCTGGGCGACGCCCAGCGCGACGCCGGTGGACACCAGCGCGACGGCGACGACGCAGCCTGTGACCAGCAACGTCCGGCGACGGCGGGCGCCCCGGGCAGCGGTGCGTGCGGTGGCGTCCGGGCCGCCGGGCGTCGGCGCGTGCCGGCCGGGGCCGACGGGGGCGGACGGCGCGGGGTCCCGGCCGGGGTCCCGGCCGGGGAGCACGACGCCGGAGAGGTCCGGGACGGCGCCCGCGGGCGTCGGCGGGGCGAAGACGGGGCCCTCGGGCTCGGCGGAGTCCTGGCGCGTCATGCGCCCAACCTAGCGTCGCCCGCCGGGCCGCCCCGCCGGGCGGCCCCCGCCGGGCCGCCCCGCCGGGCGGCCCCCGCCGGGCCGCCCCGCCGAGATGGTCGCCCGGCCCCGCGAGACAGCCCGCTCCGGTGCCGAGACAGTCCCCTCGGGCGGCAGGAGGACTGGGCGGCGGAGGCGGCTGCCTGGGCGTCAGTCCGCGAGGTCGAGGATCACCGGCACGTGGTCGCTGGCGCCCTTGCCCTTGCGCTCGTCGCGGTCGATCCGCGCGCCGGTCACCCGGGCGCGCAGCGCGGGGGAGGCCCAGGTGAAGTCGATCCGCATGCCGTAGTTCCGCGGGAACGCCAGCTGCTTGTAGTCCCAGTAGGTGTAGGTGTGCGGCTCGGGCAGCTGCTCGCGGCTGACCTCCGTGTACCCCGCCGCTCCGAAGGCGGCGAACGCGTCGCGCTCGGCGGGCGAGACGTGCGTGGCGCCGGCGAACGGGGCCATGTCCCACACGTCGGTGTCGAGCGGGGCCACGTTCCAGTCGCCGACGAGCGCGACCTGCGCCTGCGGGTCCTCCTCGAGCCAGCGGCCGGCCTCGGCCCGCAGCGCCTCCAGCCACGCGAGCTTGTACGTGTAGTGCGGGTCGTCCAGGGCTCGGCCGTTCGGCACGTACAGCGACCACACGCGCACGCCGCCGCAGGTGGCGCCGAGCGCGCGGGCCTCGTGCGCCGCGTCGGGGGCGTCGCCCGCCGCGGCGTCGGCGCCCGGGGCGGTCTTGGTGAACCCCGGCTGGCCGGCGAACGCCGTCTCGACGTCCTCGAGGCCCACGCGGGAGATCACCGCCACGCCGTTCCACTGCGAGAAGCCGACGTGCGCCACCTGGTACCCGGCCGCCTCGAACGGCAGGTAGGGGAACTGGTCGTCGCGGCACTTGGTCTCCTGGATCGCCAGGACGTCGGTCTGCGACCGTTCGAGGAAGGCGACCACCCGGTCGACGCGGGCACGGATCGAGTTCACGTTCCAGCTGGCGAGGCGCACGGTCGTCAAGCCTAGGGGGAGCGGCGCCGCCCCACCCGGGTCGAGACGGCGTCTCGACTTTGCTGAGACAGCATCCCAGGCGCTGCCCCAAACCCCAGAAACCGCGCGGACGCGCCCGTGACGCGGGATGATGGACGTCTTGCGCCCCTGTGCGGCGCGGCTCTACGGTCTGCGGACAGCCCGCGCCGGTGAGACCCAGTTCCAGCCCCACTCCGGTCCTCGTCCCGCCGCCGCGGCCCGCGTCGCACCGACCGCCTCCCGCCGGAGGCGCCACGAAGGAGCCGTCATGGCACGAAGCGCCCGCCCCGGGCCGCGCCCCGACGCGTCCGGCACGGCCGCCGGGCGCGCCACCGGCCGTCCGTCCGCCGTCGGACGGGCCCGCCGCGCGCTGCGCGGCGCCGCGGCCGTCGTCGCCGGTGCCGCAGCCCTCGCCCTGGCCGCCTGCTCGGCCGGCAGCACCGCCACCGACGACGGCGGCGGCGCGACCCGCACCGACGTGACGGTCGCGGTCGGCGCCGAGCCGGTCAACCTCGACTTCACCACCACCGCCGGCGCCGCGATCCCGCAGCTGCTGCTCAACAACGTCTACGAGACCCTCGTCAAGATCGACCAGCACGGCGAGCCGCAGCCGCTCCTGGCGAAGAGCTGGACGGTCTCGGACGACCGCACCGTCTACGACTTCACGCTCCACGACGGCGTCACGTTCAGCGACGGCACGCCGCTCGACGCCGACGACGTCGTGGCCTCGATCGAGCGGGTGCGCACCGACTGGACGACCAGCCTCAAGAACAAGATGGACGTCGTCGCGGAGGCGGAGGCCGTGGACCCGACGCACGTGCGCGTCGCGCTGGCCCACCCGTCCAACGCGTGGCTGTTCGACATGGGCACCGCCGTCGGCGCGGTCTTCCCCGACACGCTCGACGTCGACCTCAGGACCACCACCGTCGGGTCCGGCCCGTACGAGGTGACCGAGGTGGTCCAGGGCGACCACATCACGCTCACCGGCCGCGACGACTACTGGGGCGGCGCGCCGGCGCTCGACACGATCACGGTCCGCTACCTCACCGACCCGGTGGCCGCGCAGAACGCGCTGCGCGCCGGCGACGTCGACATGCTGTTCAACCTCGTCCAGGCCGACTCGGTCGACCAGCTCGCCGCCGACACCGGCCTGCAGGTGGTCGAGGGCACGTCCACCGGCGAGGTGCTGCTCAGCTACAACAACCGGGTGGCGCCGTTCGACGACGTGCGCGTGCGCCAGGCGCTCAACCACGCGATCGACCGCCAGGCGGTCCTCGACGCCACCGCGGGCGGCCACGGCACCCTGCTGGGCGCGATGGTGCCGCCGACCGACCCGTACTACGAGGACCTCTCGGACGCCTACCCGTACGACCCGGACAAGGCCCGCGAGCTGCTGGCCGAGGCCGGCGCGAGCGACCTGCACATCACCTTCGACGTGCCCAACCGCGCGTACGCGACCTCGGCGGCCGAGGTGATCGTCTCCCAGCTCGCCGACGTGGGCGTCACCGCGGACATCGTCACCGACGAGTTCCCCGCCGTCTGGCTCGACAAGGTGTTCGCGCGCCACGACTACCAGATGACGCTCATCCTGCACTCCGAGGCCCACGACCTGATGACGATCTACGGCGACCCCGACTACTACGTCGGCTACGACGCCGCGAAGATCGCCGACGCCGCCGCCGCGGCGGACGCGGGCACGCCCGAGCAGTACGTCGCGGGGATGCGGCAGGTGGTGCGCACGATCGTCGCCGACGCCCCCGGCCAGGTGCTCTACCTCATGCCGAACCTCGTGGTCGCCGCCCGGGGCCTCGAGGGCATCCCCGCCAACGCCGTCACCGAGTCGATGGACCTCACGGACCTGCACTGGTCCTGAGCGCCCCAGCGCCGGCCCGTCCCCCTCGCGTCCCGCCCTCGTCCCCCCGTCCCCGTCCCCCTCCCCGGTCTGGACCCATGACCCGCCACCTGCTGAGCCTCCTCGCGCAGCTCGTCACCACCCTCGTGGTCGCCTCGATCGTGGTGTTCCTCGTGCTGCGCGTGCTGCCCGGCGACACCGCCGCGGTGGCGCTCGGCGTGCACGCGACGCCCGAGGCGCTCGCCGCCTGGCGGGCCGAGCACGGCACGGACCGACCGCTGGTGGTCCAGTACCTCGACTGGGTGGGCGGGCTGCTGCGCGGCGACCTCGGCACGTCGTTCGTCACCGGCCGGCCGATCACGCCGCTGGTGGCCGACCGCGTGCAGGTCACGCTCATCCTCGTGGGCCTGGCCATGCTGCTGGCGCTGGTGGTGGCCGTGCCGCTGGGCACGCTCGCCGCGGTGACGCAGCGGTCGCTGTGGGGCACGCTGGTCTCCGGCGCCTCCCAGGTGGGCGTCGCGGTGCCGAACTTCCTGGTCGGCGTGCTGCTGGTCTCCCTCGTCGCCGTGCGCGCCGGCTGGCTGCCGGCGGGCGGCTGGGTGCCGCCGGCCGAGGACCCCGCGGAGTTCTGGCGGCACGTCGCGCTGCCGGTCCTCGCGCTCGGCACGGTGCAGGCCGCGATCGTCACGCGGTACGTGCGCAGCGCCGTGCTCGAGGTGATGCGCGAGGACTTCCTGCGCACCGCCCGCGCGGCCGGCCGCACGCGCACCGGCGCGCTGGTGCACCACGGCCTGCGCAACGCGGGCGTGCCGGTGGTCACGGTCGTGGGCGTGCAGCTCGCCGCCCTGCTCGTCGGCGCCGTCGTCGTCGAGCGGGTGTTCGTGGTGCCCGGCCTCGGCTCGCTGCTCGTCGACTCCGTGGCCAACCGCGACCTGCTCGCCGTGCAGTCGATCGTCATGGTGCTGGTGCTGCTGGTCGTCGTCGTGAACTTCCTCGTCGACGCCCTGTACACCGTGCTCGACCCGCGGCTGCGCACCGCCGGCGGCACCGGCGTGCGTGGCGCGGGCGTGCTGGCGGCGGGAGGCGCGCGATGAGCCTCCTGCAGCCGGCCGCCGTCGACGTCCCCGGCCGCCGCGAGCCCGGCGTCCACGCCCAGCTCGTGGTCGGGGCGGCGCTCGTGGCAGTCGTCGTCGTGCTCGCCCTGGTCTCCCTCGTCTGGACCCCGTACGACCCGGTACGGGCCGTCCCTCTCGACCGCCTCCAGGGCCCGTCGGCCGCGCACTGGCTCGGCACCGACCGGTTCGGCCGTGACGTGCTGAGCCAGCTCATGGTCGGCGCCCGCATCTCCCTGTACGTGGGCGTCGTCGCCGTGGGCATCGGCGCGCTCGTCGGCGTGCCGGTCGGCGTGGTCGCCGGGATGCGCGGCGGGGTGCCGGGCACGCTGCTGATGCGCGGCTCCGACGTGCTGCTCGCGTTCCCGGGGCTGCTGCTCGCGCTGGTGTTCGGCGCGGCGTTCGGGGCGGGGACGACGACGGCGATGGTGGCGCTCGGCATCGGCTCCGTCCCGGCGTTCGCGCGGGTGGCGCGCTCGGGCACCCTGCAGGTGGTGCGCACCGACTACGTGCTCGCCGCGCGGGCAGCGAACCGGCCGGCGCTGGCGGTCGCGGTGCGCCACGTGCTCCCCAACGTCGCCGGGCTCGTGGTGGTGCAGTGCTCGGTCAACTTCGCCCTCGCCGTCCTGGCCGAGGCCGGGCTGTCGTTCCTGGGCCTGGGCACCGCGCCGCCCACCCCGTCGTGGGGGCGCATGCTCGCCGAGTCCCAGCAGTACCTGGGCACGCACGACTACCTCGCCCTCGCGCCCGGCGTCGCGATCGCCGTCGCCGTGCTCGGGTTCAACCTGCTCGGTGACGGCCTGCGCGACGTGCTCGACCCGCGCCTGCGGGGGGTGCGATGACCGCCGCCTCGTCCGCGCCCCGCCGGGCGGAGCCCCGCGGCGCCGCGCGCCCCGCCGGGCCGCCCGCGCTCGCCGTGCGCGACCTGGCCGTCCGCACCCCCGACCGCGTGCTCGTCGACGGCGTCTCCCTGACCGTCGGGGCGGGCGAGCGCGTCGGCCTCATCGGCGAGTCCGGGTCGGGCAAGTCGCTCACGGCCCTGGCGGTCCTGGGCCTGCTGCCCGACGGCGTCACGGCGTCCGGCGGCGTGGACGTCGCCGCCGAGCGCGACCTGCTGGCGCGCGGCGACCGCCGGCTGGCGCCGCTGCGCGGGCAGCTGATGTCGATGGTGTTCCAGGAGCCGATGACGGCGCTCGACCCGCTCGTGCGGGTGGGGGCGCAGGTGGCCGAGGTGATGACGCTGCACGGCGCGCGCCGGCGCGCCGAGGCCGCCGAGCACGCCGTCGGGCTGCTGCGCGAGGTGGGCCTGCCGGACCCCGACCGCGCCGCGCGGGCCTACCCGCACCAGCTCTCGGGCGGCCAGCGCCAGCGCGTGATGATCGCCATGGCGCTGGCCAACGACCCCGCGCTGCTGGTGGCCGACGAGCCGACCACCGCGCTCGACGTCACCGTCCAGGCGCAGGTGCTCGACCTCATGACCGACCTCGTGGCGCGCCGCGGCACCGGCCTGCTGTTCATCACCCACGACCTCGCCGTCGTGGCGCGTGTCTGCGAGCGCGTGGTGGTGATGCGCGACGGGCAGGTGGTCGAGTCCGGGCCCGTGGCCGAGGTCTTCGCCGACCCGCAGCACCCGTACACCCGAGGCCTGCTCGCCGCGTCGGACCTCACCGCCACCGACGCGCGGGGGCGGCTGTTCACGGTGGCGACGGCGGACGGGTACCGGCCCGGCGCCTCGCCGGCCGCCGCGGCCGTGCCGGCCCCAGCGCCGGCGCCCGCGCCGCCGGCCGCGACCGCCGTCGACCGGGCGCCGCAGCGCGACGGGGCAGCGGCCGCGCCGGTCGTCAGCGTCCGCGACCTGACCCGTCGCTACGTGCGCTCGCGCGCGGGCTGGCGGCGGCCCGCCCACGTCGTCGACGCCCTGCGCCGCGTCTCGTTCGACGTCGCGCCGGGTGAGCGGTTCGGCCTCGTGGGGGGGTCCGGCTCGGGCAAGACGACGGCGCTGCGGCTGCTGGCGGGCCTGGACACCCCGACGTCGGGCAGCGTCGAGGTGGCCGGCGTGCGGCTGGCCGAGGACGGGCCCGCCGGCCAGCGGCTGGCCGGCCCGCGCGAGCTCGCGCGGGTGCGCAGCGACCTGCAGATGGTCTTCCAGGACCCGATGGGGTCGCTCGACCCGCGCATGCGCGTGGGCGACGTCGTCGCCGAGCCGCTGCTCAACCCCGCCAACCGCGCGGCCCTCCCGGAGGCGGCGACCGCCGACGGGCGGCGCGGGCTCGTGGCGGAGATGCTCGCCGCCGTCGGGCTGCCGGCCGACTCCGCCGACCGCTACCCGCACCAGTTCTCCGGCGGGCAGCGCCAGCGCATCTCCATCGCCCGCGCGCTCGTGTGCCGGCCGCGGGTGCTCGTCGCCGACGAGCCGGTCAGCGCCCTCGACGTGTCCGTGCGCGCGCAGGTGCTCAACCTCCTGGCCGACCTCGCCGACGAGCGCGAGCTCACCCTCGTGCTGGTCTCGCACGACCTCGGCGTGGTGCGCCACCTGTGCGACCGCGTCGCCGTGATGCGGGCCGGCGAGATCGTCGAGCAGGGCAGCACGGAGCAGGTCTGGGCCGACCCGCAGCACGAGTACACCCGTCGGCTGCAGGCCGCCACGCCGGTGCTGGCGCGGACCCGGCGCTAGCCCCGTAGCATTCCGGCGCAGGCGGTCGTGCCCGCCTGCCGACCCCGATCGAAGGAGATCGCGTGAGCACCACGCTCGACGAGCGCACCGCGCGGGTGGCCGCCGCCGTCCGGTCCGCAGAGGCGTCGTTCGCCGTGCTGAGCGGGTACGACGCGGTCTTCTACGCCACCGGCATGCTCGTGTCCCAGGAGCTGGGGGTGCCGTTCGTCGCGGGCGGCCCCGACCTCGCGGTGGTCTCGCCCGAGGGGGAGACCTGGCTGGTGGTCCCGCGGATGCGCGCCGGCGCGGCGCGGGCCTCGCGCGCCGACCACGTCGTGGAGTACGGGGACGACACGCTCGGTGCGCTCGCCCCGGCGACCGCCTACGCCGCGGCCGTGCGCGGCCTGCTCGACGGGGCACCGGGCGAGGCGCTGGGTGGTGCGGGACGGGTCCTCGTCCAGCCCGACTCGCTGACGGCCCCGGTCGCCGAGCTGCTGCGCGAGCGCGCGCACCGGCTGGTCGACGCCACCGACGCCCTGCGCACGGCGCGCAAGGTCAAGACCGCCGAGGAGCTCGCGGCGCTGCGGCGGTGCGCCGGGCTGACGTCGGCCGCGCAGCGGCGGGCGCGCGAGGTCGCCCTGCCCGGGCGCACCGAGCTGGAGGCGTTCGCGGACGTGCGCGCGGTGTGGGACGGCGACGTCGGCCACCGGTGCGAGGTGACGGGCGACTTCGTCTCCGGCGTCGAGCGCACGGCCGCGGTGGTGGGCTGGGCGACGGACCGGGTGCTGCGGGAGGGCGACCCGGTGATCGCCGACCTCGCCCCCCGCCTGGACGGCTACTGGGGCGACAGCGCCGCCACGTTCGTGCTCGGCGAGCCGACGGCGCGGCTGCGCGCCATGCACGCCGCCGTCCGGGGCGCCCTGGACGCGGGGCTGACGGCCCTGCGGCCGGGCGTGACGGCCGGGGCGCTCGACGACGTCGTGCGCGCCGCCCTCGCGCGGGACGGCTACGCGTACCCCCACCACACCGGCCACAGCGTCGGCGCGGCGAGCCACGAGTTCCCGACGATCGCGCCAGGGGTGGACGTGCCGCTCGAGGAGGGCATGGTGGTGCTCCTGGAGCCCGGCGCGTACGACCCCGAGGTGGGCGGCGTCCGGCTCGAGTGGATGGTCCGGGTCGGCGCCGACGGTGCCGAGGTGATGAGCGACTTCGCGCTCGACCTGTGACGCCGCGCCCTGTGACGCCGCGCCCTGTGACGCCGCGCGCTGCGACGCCTCGCCCTGGCACGCCGTGCCCTGGGACGCCGCGCGCCGTGGCGTCCCGCCTGGCACGATGACCGCCGTGCCCCGCCAGTCCCGCCGCCGCGTCGCGCCCGCGGGTCCGCGCCGCCGGGACCGGGTGCCCCTGCGGGTCGTGCTGGTGCCCGGCCTGGGCGACCGGATGGGCTGGCTGGTCTGGCTGCAGCGCCAGGGCCTGCGCACCTGGCGGTCGCTCGGCGTGCGCACGGCGGTGTTCCGCGTGGGCTGGTCCTCGGACGCCCGGTTCGCGGACCGCACCGCGGCGCTGCTCGACGTCGTGCGCGGGTACGAGGCGCGCGGGGAGCGGGTCGTCGTCGTCGGCGCCTCCGCCGGGGCGGGCGCGGCGCTGGCCGTGCTCGCCGAGCACCCGACGCTCGCGGCGGCCGTGCTCGTGGTCGGCAAGTTCCGCCATCCGGACCACCTGCCCGACCCCGTGCTGACCTACAACGACGTCTTCGACGAGTCGCTGCACGCCGTGCCGCGCCTGCTGGAGCGCATCGGGCCGGCCGAGCGGGCCCGCGTGCTGTCGCTGCGCTCGGCGAAGGACGGCATCGTCCCCGACGCGGACCCGGTGCTGCCGGGCGCCGTGAACGAGCGGATGCGCGTCGCCGGGCACGTCACCGCCATCGGCTTCGCGCTGGTGTTCCGCGCGCGCCGGATCGTGGCCTTCGCGCGCGCGGCGGCGGCCCGCCTCTAGGCTGGCCCGCATGGGTACCGCGCTCGTCACCGGCGCCACCGCCGGCCTCGGACTGGAGTTCGCCTGGCAGCTGGCCACGGCCCGGCACCACCTGGTGCTCGTGGCGCGCGACGCCGAGCGCCTGGACGTCGTCGCGCAGCGCATCCGCGTGGTGGCCGGCGTCGACGTCGAGGTGCTGCCCGCCGACCTGTCCGTGCGCGAGGACCTGGACCGGGTCGCCGAGCGGCTCGCGGTCACGGGCGCCGAGGACGGCGACGGCCGCCGCCCGGTGGGCCTGCTCGTCAACAACGCCGGCTTCGCCACCGGCCAGCGGTTCGTCGACGGCGACCTCGCCGTGGAGGAGCGCGCGCTGGACGTCATGGTGCGCGCCGTGCTGGTGCTCAGCCGGGCCGCCGTCGGGCAGATGACGCAGCGCGGGCGCGGGGCGATCCTCAACGTCGGGTCGGTCGCGGCGCTCACCGCCGGCGGCACGTACGCCGCCGCCAAGGCCTGGGTGCGTTCCTTCACCGAGGGGCTGGCCGTGGAGCTGCGCGGCACCGGCGTGACCGCCACCGTCGTCGCGCCCGGCTTCACGCACACCGAGTTCCACTCCCGCGCCGACCTCGACATGTCGCGGATGCCGGAGGTCGCGTGGCTCGACGCGTCCGACGTCGTGGCCGAGGCGCTCGCGGACGTGCGCCGCGGCGTCGTGCTGTCCGTGCCGTCGGCGCGCTACAAGGCGGCCTCGGCGCTGCTGCGGGTGCTGCCGCGCGGCGCGGTGCGCCGCGTGGGCAAGTACCGCTGACCGGCGGCCGGGCCGGCGCGGCGGGGCGCCCCTAGAGCCAGTCCACCTTCTTGAACACCCGGTACAGCGCCACCGCGAGCACCAGCATCAGCGCGAGCGCCATCGGGTAGCCCAGCAGCCAGTGCAGCTCGGGCATGTGCTCGAAGTTCATGCCGTAGATCGAGGCCACGAGCGTCGGGGTGAACAGGATCGCCGCCCAGGACGAGATCTTCTTGGCCTGCTCGGCCTGGCGCACGCTGGTCTCGGACAGCCGCCGCATCTCCTCGTTCTGCTCCTGCGCCACGAGCGTGGAGTGCACGGTCAGGGCGTTCTCCAGCAGGGTGCGGAACTCGTCGACCTGCTCGGCGCACCGGATCGTGTGGTCGAGCACGTCGCGCAGGCTGCGCTGCATCTCGACGTCGAGCGTCCCGTCCGGCGCCGCGCTCGCCGCCCCCGAGCGGCCGGCTCCCACGGCCCCGGCCAGCACCGCGCCGGACTCCAGCGCGCGCAGCATGTCCGCCAGGGGGTGGGTCGCCCGCTGGAAGGCGATCACCTCGCGCGACAGCTCGTAGATGCGCCGGGAGACGCCCGGGCTGCGGTCGAACAGCTGGTCCTCGATCTCGTCGACGTCGTTGCGCAGCCCGTCGAGCACCGGCGCGTACTCGTCGACCACCTGGTCGAGCAGCGCGTGCAGGATGGGCACGGGCCCGTGGCGCAGCCGGTCCGGGTCCGCCTCGAGGCGCGCGCGGACGGCCGCGACGTCGGGCGACTCGGCCTGGCGCACCGTGACCACGAAGTCGGGCCCGACGAACGCGTGCAGCTCGCCGAACTCGACCCGCTCGGCGTCGTCGAGGTAGCGCGCCGGGTGCACGACGACGAAGACGACGTCGTCGTACCGGTCCAGCTTGGAGCGCTGGTGGGCGTGCACCGCGTCCTCGACCGCCAGCGGGTGCAGCTCGAACTCCTGGGCCACCGCCCGCAGCTCGGCCTCCGACGGGCGGTACAGGTCGATCCAGGCCACGCCGCCCCGGTCGCGGAGCGTCTCGAAGGTCAGCTCGAGCGACGGCGGCGCGGTGCGGCGGCCGTCCACGTACACGGCGTTGTCGATGATGCTCACGGGGACACTCTGCGCCGAGACGGCGTCGGGCGCGCACTACGCTGGCCGCCATGACCGCAGACTTCTCCCCGACCCCGCGCGAGCAGCTCGCCGAGCTGATCAAGGAGCTCGCCGTGGTGCACGGCAAGGTGACGCTCGCCAGCGGCAAGGAGGCCGACTACTACGTCGACCTGCGCCGCATCACGCTGCACCACCGCGCCGCGCCGCTGGTCGGGCACGTGCTGCTGGACCACCTGGAGGAGGTCGGCCTCGGCACGGCGGAGATCGACGCCGTCGGCGGCCTGACCCTGGGCGCCGACCCCATCGCCGACGCCCTGCTGCACGCCGCCGCCTCGCGCGGCCAGGACCTCGACGCGTTCGTGGTGCGCAAGGTCGCCAAGGCGCACGGCATGCAGCGCCAGATCGAGGGCCCGGACATCGCGGGCCGCAAGGTCGTCGTCGTCGAGGACACCTCGACCACGGGCGGCTCGCTGCTGCAGGCGATCGACGCCGTCGAGGCGGCCGGGGCCGAGATCCTGGGCGTCGCCACGCTGGTGGACCGCGACACGGGCGCCCGCGAGAAGATCGAGGAGCGCGGCTACGCCTACCACTACCTGTTCGGGCTGGCGGACCTCGGCCTGAGCTGAGCCGGGACGGCACGCGCCGCACCCGCCCGCCGCGCCTGGGACGCCGACGGCTGGAGAACTGGGACGAAACTCCGCGAGTTTCGTCCCAGTTCTCCAGCCGTCGGCGTCTCCGGGGGTCTTCGGGCGGCCCGGCCGGGCGTCAGACGAGCGTGATGCCGGGCGTCAGACGAGCGTGATGAGGTCCGCGACGGAGTCGACGACCTGCGACGGGCGGAAGGGGTACTTCTCGACGTCGGCCGACGTGGTGGACCCCGTCATCACCAGGAACGTGTGCAGGCCGGCCTCGATGCCCGCGACGACGTCGGTGTCCATGCGGTCGCCGACCATCGCCGTCGTCTCCGAGTGCGCGTCGATCCGGTTGAGCGCCGAGCGGAACATCATCGGGTTCGGCTTGCCCACGTAGTACGGCTGGCGCCCGGTGGCGGCGGTGATCATCGCGGCGACGGCGCCGGTGGCGGGCAGCGGGCCCTCCTGCGACGGGCCGGTCACGTCCGGGTTGGTGGCGATGAACTTGGCGCCGCCCTGGACCAGGCGGATCGCCTTGGTGATGGCCTCGAACGAGTACGTGCGGGTCTCGCCCAGCACCACGTACTCCGGGTCGTTGTCGGTGAGCGTGTAGCCCGCCTCGTACAGCGCCGTCGTCAGGCCGGCCTCGCCGATCGCGTACGCCGACCCGCCCGGGTTCTGGTCGTCGAGGAACCGGGCGGTGGCCAGGGCCGAGGTCCAGATCGCCGTCTCGGGCACGTCGATGCCGCTCGCCGCGAGGCGGGCGCGCAGGTCGCGCGGCGTGAAGATCGAGTTGTTCGTGAGGATGAGGAACGGCTTGCCGGCGTCGCGCAGCGCCTTGACGAACTCCGGCGCGCCCGGGATGGCGTACCCCTCGTGCACGAGCACGCCGTCCATGTCCGTCAGCCAGGACTCGATGGGGCGCTCGATCAGTCGCTCGGTCAACGCTGTACCTCTCTCGGAGCGGGGCGCCGGCAGGCGCCGGCGCGGTGGCGGTGCGGTCAGCGCGCGTGGCGGGGCGGGCGCGTGCCGTCGTCGTGGAAGGTACCGGGAGTACCCGGCGACGGCGCGGCACCCGGCGCGGCGGGTCCGACGGCCGTCGGCGCACCCGTGGCCGTCGGCGCACCGGCGGCCTCCGGCGCGCTGCCGGTCACCGTGGCGGCCGCGGCGTCGCCCGCCCGCGCGGCTGCCTGTGCGGCCGCCTTCTCCTGCCTGCGCGCCCGCAGCACCTCCACGACCATCGGCACCACGGAGATCAGCACGATCAGGACGATCAGCGCCTCGATGTTGTCCTTGACGAACGTGATGTTCCCCAGCAGGTAGCCGAGCACGGTGATGCCCACCGCCCACAGCAGCGCCCCGAGGGCGTTGAAGCCGACGAAGTGGCGGTAGCCCATGCGCCCGACGCCGGCCGCGACGGGCGCGTAGGTGCGCACGATCGGCACGAACCGAGCGATGACGATGGTGCGGCCGCCGTACTTGTCGAAGTAGGCGTTGGTCTGGTCGATGTACTGGCGCTTGAAGATCTTCGAGTCGGGCCGGTCGAAGATCTTGGGGCCGGCGAACCGGCCGATGAGGTAGCCGGTCTGGTCGCCGAGGAACGCCGCGACGAACAGGATCACGCACAGCACGGGCAGGTTGATGTGCAGCGTCCCCTGGGCCACGAGCGCGCCCGCCGTGAACAGCAGGGAGTCGCCGGGCAGGATCGGGAACAGCAGGCCGGTCTCGATGAAGATGACGAGCGCGATGCCCACCAGCGCGGCGTCGCCGAACCGGTCGATGAGGGTCTGGGGGTCCATCCAGTCCGGGCCGAGCGCGTGCACGGCGCCGGCGGCGGGGAGGTGGGCTGCCAGCGCGGGCAGGGCGTCCGCGAGCGCGGTCGTCGCAAGCATGGGGACGAGCCTAGCCGGGCCGGTGTGCCCGACCCGCGGGCGCCCTGGTCGGGTCCTGTGCCCGGGCGCGGCCGGCGGCGCGCAGCCGTGCACCGGTCGGGCACCGGTCGGGTGCGGGAGGCCGGTGCGCGAGGATGGGCGCATGACCGACCCTCTGGCCGCGCCCGGCTCGTCCGCGCCCGAGGTCGGCGTCGGCCCCTGGCCCGGCCCGTGGCCCACGGGGCCCGACGGCGCGCCCGACCCGCGCTACGACCCCGAGCTGCTGGCCCACGGCGACCGCCGCAACGTCGTCGACCGCTACCGGTACTGGACCGTGGAGGCCATCGTCGCCGACCTGGACACGCGCCGGCACCCGCTGCACGTGGCCATCGAGAACTGGGCGCACGACCTCAACATCGGGTCCGTGGTGCGCACCGCGAACGCGTTCAACGTCGCCGGCGTCCACGTGGTGGGCCGACGGCGGTGGAACCGCCGCGGCGCGATGGTGACCGACCGCTACCTGCACGTGCACCACCGGCCCGACGCGGCGGCCCTCGCCGCGTGGGCGGCCGACGCCGGGATGCCGGTGATCGGCGTCGACAACGTGCCCGGCTCCGTGCCGATCGAGGGCTACCGGTTCCCCGAGCGCTGCGTGCTGGTGCTCGGCCAGGAGTCCACGGGGCTGACGCCGGCGATGCAGGCAGTCTGCGCCGACGTCGTCCACATCTCCCAGCACGGGTCCACCCGCTCCCTCAACGCCGGCGCGGCCGCCGCGATCGCCATGCACGCCTGGGCGCTCCAGCACGCGCGGCCCGGGGCCGCCGCAGGCATTCCCACCAGCACCGACGCCGTCTCCGGCGCCGTCGGCGGACACGCCGGTGCCGCCGCGGCCGAGACCCGATAGGGTCCGGGCGTCCGACGCCTCGTCATCGCCCGTGCCGGCGAGCGCCGCGGGCGTCGATGCAGCCGCCGGAGGCATGACGCCCGCAGGTACGCCGTGGGAGGATCGACCAGGCAGATCCGTTCGTCCTTGGAGCACTGACATGCCTATCGCTACCCCCGAGGTCTACGCCGAGATGATCGACCGGGCGAAGGCCGGCAAGTTCGCCTACCCCGCGGTCAACATCACCTCGTCGCAGACCATCACCGCCGCGCTGCAGGGCTTCGCGGAGGCCGAGTCGGACGGCATCATCCAGGTGTCGGTCGGCGGCGCGGAGTACGCCTCGGGCTCGACGATCAAGGACCGCATCGCCGGCTCCCTCGCCCTGGCGGCGTACGCGACCGAGGTCGCCAAGAACTACCCCGTGAACATCGCCATCCACACCGACCACTGCACGGCGGACAAGCTGGACTCGTGGGTCCGTCCGCTGCTGGCGCTCGAGGCCGAGCAGGTCAAGGCCGGCAAGCTGCCGACCTTCCAGTCGCACATGTTCGACGGCTCCACCGTGCCGATCGACGAGAACCTCACCATCGCCGCCGAGCTCCTCGAGCTGTCGCAGGCCGCCCGCACGATCCTCGAGATCGAGATCGGCGTCGTCGGCGGCGAGGAGGACGGCCACGCCGCGGAGATCAACGACAAGCTCTACACGACGCCCGAGGACGGCCTCCAGACGGTCCGCGCCCTCGGCGCCGGCGAGAAGGGCCGCTACCTCACCGCGCTGACCTTCGGCAACGTGCACGGCGTGTACAAGCCGGGCGCCGTGAAGCTGCGCCCGGAGATCCTGCTGGAGATCCAGCAGGCCGTCGGCAAGGAGATCGGCAAGGACATGCCGTTCGACCTGGTCTTCCACGGCGGCTCGGGCTCCACGGCCGGGGAGATCGCCCAGGCGGTCGACAACGGTGTCATCAAGATGAACATCGACACCGACACGCAGTACGCGTTCACCCGCCCGGTCGTCGACCACGTCATGAAGAACTACGACGGCGTGCTCAAGATCGACGGCGAGGTCGGCAACAAGAAGGCCTACGACCCGCGCGCCTGGGGCAAGCAGGCCGAGGGCGGCATGGCCCAGCGCATCGTCGAGGCCTGCCAGCAGCTGCGCTCCGCCGGCCACAAGATGTGACGCACCGAGGCCGAGACAGAGAGCTTCGGCGCCGAGATAGAGAGGCCCCGCCCGCCGCGATCCGATCGCGGCGGGCGGGGCCTCTCTATCTCGGCCGGGGGGCCTCTCTATCTCGGCCGGGGGGCTCTCTATCTCGGCGCCGAAGCTCTCTATCTCGGCGTCACTGGACGTCGAAGCCCTCGTCGGTGTCGACGATCTCGAGCATCTCGCCGATCCGGGTCACCTCGAGGAGGAACTTCACCGTGGGCGGCGCGCGCAGGATGCGCACCTTGTGCGGCATCCGCGACGCGAGGCGCGCGAGGAACGCGACGCCCGAGGAGTCCATGAAGGTGATGTGGTGCGCGTCGATCTCGACCGGCAGGCCCGAGGCCTCCGCCTCGGCGACCGCCTCGCCCAGCTCCGGGCCGATGTCCGCGTCGATCTCGCCGGACAGCACGATGCGCGCCCGGGTCGTGCCCACGATGAGGTGGACGCTCGCCGGGTCACCGTCCGACGGCAGGTGGTCGTCGGTCTCCGTGCCGCTCATCGCGGCCGCCTTCGGTTCCGTTCCGTCGCGCACGGTGCTCCTTCCAGCCCCCCGGGTGCCTGCTGCGCATCCCTCGCGCCTCGTCAGGCACCACACTACGGTTTGATTGACCTGCAGGAACACCATCTTCACCTACGACTCGGGACGGCGGAGGCGCAATGACGGATTTGTCCGGTCCGTCACAGTGGCGCGGGGACCCGTCCGTCCTGGCCGACATCGCCGCCGCGACGTCGGTCCCCGTGCTCCTGACCGGCCCGTACGACGCCGGCATGCCCCTGCTGTGGGCGAACCAGGCCTTCACCACCGCCACCGGCTACCGCCTCGACGACCTCGCCGGCAGCAACCTCAACGAGAGCGATCTCACCGGGAACGACGGTGCCGGGAACGACGGAGCCGGGAACGACGGCGCCGGTGCGCCGGCCGGCGGTCTCGGCGGCCTCGTCGCGCTGCTCGCCGACCCCGGCGCCGACGACGACCTGCGCGCCGGGCTGGCCCGCGGCGACGTCGTCACCGTCACGCTGCAGTACCGGCGCCGGGACGGCGCGACGTACTGGGCGCTGACCACGTTCACGCCCCGGCAGGACGCCGCCGGTGCGGTGACCCACTACCTCATGGTGAGCATCGACGTCTCGCGGCTCGTGGACGAGCAGTCGGCGCAGCAGCGTTCCCTCGAGGTCGAGCGCCGCGAGCGCGCCGACCTCGCCCTCGTCGCCCGGTCCACCGAGCTCCTGGCTGACCTGGACCACCCGTACGCCCTGCGGGAGATCGCCGCCCTGCTGCGCAGCCTCGTGCCGTGGGCGGGCTTCTACCTCAACGACGACGGCCTGGTCTTCGCGGAGGGCATCGACGTCGCCGCCCCGCCGAGCGGTCGCGGTCGCCGGCACGCCCGCCACGTCGGCGACGCGGCGCTCGACGCGCTGGAGGACGACCCGTCGGTGCCCACGCGCGGCGCCGAGGCGGTCGACGCCGTGCAGGACCTCCTCGACGGGCTGGTCGACGGGCCGGTCGCGCTGCGCCTCGACGTCGCCTACCCGCCGTTCTCGGCGTCCGGCTGGCTGCGCCGCGACCTGGTGCGCCGCATCGGCGCCGAGACCGGCGCACGGCCGGGCTCGGTCGTCGTGCACGCCGTGGGCGGGCGGCGGCAGGTGCTCGGGCTGCTGGTCACGTGGCCCGGCGACGACGCCGGTGCGCCCGCCGACGCGCCGGCCGAGGTGCCGGCCTGGGCGTCGCAGGAGCGCCAGGAGCCGGAGTCCGGGGACGTGCGCACCGTCGTCGAGGTGCTCGCCCGCCGCGCCGGCACCGCCATCGACAACGTCCGGCTGTACGCGCGCGAGCACCGGCTCGCCGAGGCCCTGCAGCGGGCCATGCTCCCCGAGCAGGCCGACGTCACCGGCCTGGACGTGTGGACCTACTACGCGCCCAACTCCGAGCACGCGCAGGTGGGCGGCGACTGGTACGACGTGCTGCAGATCGACGACACCACGGTGGGCCTGGTGATCGGCGACGTCGTGGGGCACGACGTCGAGGCGGCCGCGGCGATGGGCCAGCTGCGCTCGGTGGTGCGCTCGTACGCGTACGAGCTCACGACGCCCGGCGTGGTGCTGGACCGGGTGGACCAGCTGGTCCGGGGCATGCGCGTGCCGCGCTCGGCGAGCCTCGTCTACGCGGCGCTGCGCCGCTCGACGTCGGACGCCGAGGGCGACCGGGGCGCCGCCGGCCAGACCTGGGCCGTGGAGTACACCCGTGCCGGGCACCTGCCGCCGTTGCTGCTGCGGGACGGGCAGGTGCACCAGCTCGCCGCCGTCGGCGGCTCGCTGGTCGGCTTCGGGTTCGCCGAGCGGACCACCGCGACCGCGGAGCTGCGCCCGGGCGACGTGCTGCTGCTGTACACCGACGGGCTCATCGAGCGGCGCGACCGCTCGCTGCGCACGGGGCTCGACGCGCTCGTCGAGACCTCCGGGCGGATCACTGCCCGGGACGCCGCCGGGGTGGGGGAGGAGCTGCTCGCCCGGCTCGCCGACGCCCCGGAGGACGACGTCGCGCTCGTCGTCGTACGCGTGCCCGACCCGGTCAACGACGCCGCGGCGGGCCGCACGCTCAGCCCGCGCTCGCGGCGCTGGCTGCTGCCCAGCGAGCCGACCTCCATCGGACGGGCCCGCCACGCGGTGCTGCGCTCGTGCGAGGCGTGGGGCATCGCGGAGTCGGCGGCGGCCGAGCTGGTGGTCTCCGAGCTGGTGGCCAACGGCGTGCTGCACGGCTGGGGCAACGTGGCGCTGCGCCTCTATGACACCGGCGAGGGTCTGCGCATCGAGGTCGAGGACTCCAACCCCGCCCCGCCCGTCGCCACGGACGGCCACGCCCATCGCATGGGCGGCTTCGGCATGCAGATCGTGGAGCGGCTGGCCGACTGGGGCTGGCGCCCCACGGCCACGGGCAAGCTCGTGTGGGCCCGGCTCCGGCAGCCCGGGGCCGGCCCCGGCGTCGCGGGCGAGGCTGGGGCGGAGGCGGGGCGGCCCGCGGACGGCGGGCACGCCGGTGCGCCCGAGGGGCGCGTCGCCGAGCCGTCCGCCTGACGAGCCGTCCGCCTGACGAGCCGTCCGCCTGAGGCGTCGACGCGGCGGGCTCAGGCGCGCCGACGGCGCTGGGACAGCGCGGCGCGGCGGCCGCCGTACGCCGGGGGCTGGGCGCTGGTGGGCCGCGGCGGCGTCGCGGGCATGGACGCCGGGTCGCAGCGGTGGTCGGCGTCGACGCGGAACAGGTCGAGCGCCCCGCAGACCTCCAGCACGAACAGGTCGCGCTCGTCGGCGCCGCGCAGGACGGTGGCCCCGCCCCGCTTGCGGCCGGCGTCGGCCAGGGAGATGAGGAACGCCGCGCCGGTGGAGTCCATGAAGGTGACCCGGCACATGTCGATGACCAGCAGCTGACGTCGCAGCCCGACGACCCGCGCCGCGATCTCCGGGAACTGGTCCCGCTCAGCGAGGTCGAGGTCTCCGGCGATCACGAGCGTCGCAGTCGTCGAGGACGTCGCGATCTCGATCATGTGATCGAGCCTACGTGCTGGCGCGGGGCGCACGCGCGGTGGCGGGACCGCGGCGGCGCGGTGGCCGGACCGCGGCGGGGTGGCGGCGTGGCGGCGGGGCGCCCGACGCGCCCGGGGCCGCGGTGGGACGATGGGGCCATGAGCGACTCCCCGCGGCCCGACCTGCTGGCCCCCGAGCCCACGCTGCTGCCCGACGAGCACCCCGAGGTGGCCGCCGGCCTCGACGCCGGCGAGGACCCCGCGGCGCTCGCCGCGGCCCACCCGTCGTCGTCGCTCGCCTGGGCGGCGCTGGCCGAGGACACGCTCGAGGGCTACGGCGGCGACGAGCGGGCCGAGCTGGGCACCGCTCGTGTCGTGACGGCGTACGCCTACGCGCGCACCGGCTACCACCGGGGCCTCGACGCGCTGCGGCGGGCCGGCTGGCGCGGGCGCGGCCCGATCCCGGCCGACCACGCGCCGAACCAGGGCTTCCTGCGCGCGCTGCTGGCGCTGGCCACGGCCGCCGAGCTCATCGGCGAGACGGAGGAGGTCGAGCGCTGCAAGCAGTTCCTCGTCGACTCCGGCACCTCCTCCGCCGAGGTCGCCGGCCTGCGCTGACGCGCGGGCATCGCGCCTGGTGACGGGCCCGCCGGCGGCGTCGGCCACCGGCCCGCCCGCGGTGTCCTCCACCGGCCGCCCCGCGACGTCGTCCACCGCCTCGGGCCTTCCCCTCCGGGGAAAGGTCACGAGAGGGTAAACTCGGCAGGCGGTCGGGCCGCCGCCAGGAGGCGGGCGCCGGCCTCGTCTACCTAGGGAAGAGGGATCCCCCATGCCAGCGGTCGTGCTCGTCGGTGCCCAGTGGGGCGATGAGGGCAAGGGCAAGGCGACGGACCTGCTCGGGTCCCGCGTCGACTACGTGGTGAAGTTCAACGGCGGCAACAACGCCGGGCACACGGTCGTCATCGGGGACGAGAAGTACGCCCTGCACCTGCTGCCCTCGGGCATCCTGTCGCCGGGCGTCACGCCGGTCATCGGCAACGGCGTCGTCGTCGACATCGAGGTGCTGTTCGAGGAGCTCGACGCGCTCATCGCGCGCGGCGTCGACGTCTCGCGCCTGCTGGTCTCGAGCCAGGCGCACGTCATCACCGGCTACCACCGCACCATCGACAAGGTGACGGAGCGGTTCCTCGGCAAGCGCAAGATCGGCACCACGGGCCGCGGCATCGGCCCGGCGTACGCGGACAAGATCAACCGCGTCGGCATCCGGATCTCCGACCTGTTCGACCCGAAGATCCTGCGGGACAAGGTCGAGGGCTCGCTGAACCAGAAGAACCACCTGCTGGTGAAGGTCTACAACCGCCGCGCCGTGGACGTGGACCAGACGGTCGACGAGCTGCTGGCGTACGCCGAGCGCCTCAAGCCGATGGTCGCGAACACCCCGCTGGTGCTCAACCAGGCCCTCGACGCCGGCAAGACCGTGCTGTTCGAGGCCGGCCAGGCCACGATGCTCGACATCGACCACGGCACCTACCCGTTCGTGACGTCGTCGAGCGCCACCGCCGGCGGCGCCGTCACCGGCTCCGGCATCGGCCCCACCCGGGTCGACTCGGTCATCGGCGTCATCAAGGCCTACACCACCCGCGTGGGCGAGGGGCCGTTCCCGACCGAGCTGTTCGACGACTCCGGCGAGTACCTGCGCAAGACCGGCGGCGAGTACGGCGTCACCACCGGCCGCGCGCGCCGCACCGGCTGGTACGACGCCGTCATCGCCCGCTACGCCTCGCGCGTCAACGGCCTGACGGACCTCGTCGTCACCAAGCTCGACGTGCTCACCGGCATGGACAAGGTGCCGGTGTGCGTGGCGTACGACGTCGACGGCACCCGCTACGACGAGATGCCCGACGACCAGACCGCGTTCCACCACGCCGTGCCGATCTACGAGGAGCTGCCGGGCTGGTGGGAGGACATCTCCCACGCCCGCACCATCGAGGACCTGCCGAAGAACGCCCAGGAGTACCTGAAGTTCCTCGAGAGCGTCTCCGGCACGCGGATCTCCGCGGTGGGCGTCGGCCCGCGCCGCGACGAGATCATCCCCGTGCACGACCTCATCCACGGTCGCTGACCGGCGCCCCCCGGTCGCTGACCCGACGCGCCCGCCCGGCACGTCCCCGGCCGCCCTGGCCGCGGACCGGGCGGGCGCGTCGTGCGTCCCGGGCACCCACCTACACTGGGCGCCCGTGAAGATCCTCGTCGTCGGGAACGGTGCTCGCGAGCACGCCATCGTCCACGCCCTGGCGGGCGAGCCCGGGGGCCACGAGCTCCACGCGGCGCCCGGCAACCCGGGCATCGGCCGGGAGGCGACGCTCCACGCGGTGGACGCGAACGACGGCGCCGCCGTCGCCGCCCTGGCGACCTCGCTGGGCGCGGAGCTGGTCGTCGTCGGGCCCGAGGCCCCGCTGGTGGCCGGCGTCGCCGACGCCGTCCGCGCCGCCGGGATCCCGTGCTTCGGCCCCTCGGCCGAGGCGGCGCGCCTCGAGGGGTCCAAGGCGTTCGCCAAGGAGGTCATGGCCGCCGCCGACGTGCCGACCGCCCGGGCGCACGTGTGCACGACCCTGGCCGAGGTCGCCGACGCGCTGGACGACTTCGGCGCCCCGCACGTGGTCAAGGACGACGGCCTGGCCGCCGGCAAGGGCGTCGTCGTCACCGCCGACCGCGCCGCCGCCCTCGCCCACGCCGAGGCCGCTCTCGGGGCCGCCGGCGGCGCCGGCCGCGTCGTCGTCGAGGAGTACCTCGACGGGCCCGAGGTCTCCCTGTTCTGCATCAGCGACGGCGCCACCGTGGTGCCGCTCGTGCCCGCCCAGGACTTCAAGCGCGTCGGCGACGACGACGCCGGCCCGAACACCGGCGGCATGGGCGCGTACTCGCCGCTCGACTGGGCGCCCGCCGGCCTCGTCGACGAGGTCCTGGAGCGGATCGCGCAGCCGACGGTCGACGAGATGGCCCGCCGCGGCACCCCGTTCGCCGGCGTGCTCTACGTGGGCCTGGCCCTGACCTCCCGCGGCACGCGGGTGGTGGAGTTCAACGCCCGGTTCGGCGACCCCGAGACCCAGGTGGTGCTGGCCCGGCTGGCCACGCCCCTGTCGTCGGTGCTGCACGCCGCCGCCACCGGCGGGCTCGGCGACCTGGAGCCGCTGCGCTGGTCGGACGACGCCGTCGTCAACGTCGTCGTCGCAGCCGCCGGCTACCCGGGCACGCCGCGCAAGGGCGACCCGATCACCGGGATCGAGGACGCCGAGGCGCTCGACGGCGTGCACGTGCTGCACGCCGGCACGGCGACGTCCGGCGGCGCGCTGGTCGCCTCCGGCGGGCGGGTGCTGTCAGTCGTCGCGCGCGGTGCGGACCTCGACGCCGCGCGCCGGCTCGCCTACGACGGCGTGGCCCGCATCGGGCTCGCCGGCTCCCACCACCGCACGGACATCGCGCTCAGGGCGGCGCGGGGCGAGGTCACGGTCCCGACGGCGGGCTGACACGTCCGGCCGGGCGCCCGCCCCGCCCCGGCGCACCCCGCCGGGCCCCGCACTCCGCCCCGGCCGCACCGAGCCCCGCACCGCGCGGCACCGCGCCCCGCCCCGCGCCCCGCCCCGCGTCTGTTCGGTGAATCGTTGGCTGATCGGCGATCCGGATCACCGATCAGCCAACGATTCACCGAACAGAACGCGGCGCCGAGCGACGGGGCGCCGACCGCACCAGACACCGGCGCCGAGCGGCGGGGCGCCGACCGCACCAGACACCGGCGCCGACCGCCGGGGCGCCGCCCGCGGGACGCGGCGCCGTCGTCCGCCGGCGGGATGGGACACTGACCGGGTGACCGACACGCGCGCTGACCACGTTGCTGACGACGTCCCCGAGGCCTTCGCCGGCGGCCCGCTCGACCTGCCTGGCTGGCGGCACGTCTACTCGGGCAAGGTGCGGGACCTGTACGAGCCCGACCTGCCGTCCCTCGGCGGGGCGCACCCCCTCGGCGACGTCGTCCTCGTCGTCGCCTCCGACCGCGTCTCGGCGTACGACCACGTGCTCGCCCCCGGCATCCCGGACAAGGGCGTGGTGCTCACCCAGCTGAGCCTGTGGTGGTTCGAGCAGCTGTCCGACCTGGTGCCGAACCACGTCGTCAGCACGCAGGTCAGCGCCGCGCCCTTCGACGGGCTGGTGCCCGACGTCGTGGCCGGGCGGGCGATGATCTGCCGGCGCCTGGAGATGTTCCCCGTCGAGTGCGTCGCCCGCGGCTACCTCACCGGCTCGGGGCTGGCCGAGTACCGCGCGTCCGGGGAGGTGACGGGCATCCCGCTGCCCGACGGCCTCGTGGACGGCTCGCGCCTGCCCGAGCCGATCTTCACGCCCGCGACCAAGGCCGAGATCGGCGAGCACGACGAGAACGTGCCGTTCTCGGCAGTCGTCGAGCGCGTCGGCGAGGCGGCGGCGAGCACGCTGCGCGACCTCACCCTGGCGGTCTACGCCCGCGCGGAGGAGATCGCGCGCGAGCGCGGCGTCGTCCTGGCGGACACCAAGCTGGAGTTCGGCACCGACCCCGTCACGGGCGAGGTCGTCCTGGGCGACGAGGTGCTCACCCCCGACTCCTCGCGCTTCTGGCCGGCCGACCAGTGGCAGCCGGGCCGCGCCCAGCCGAGCTTCGACAAGCAGTTCGTCCGCGACTGGCTCACCTCGCCCTCCTCGGGCTGGGACCGTGCGGGTGGCGGCGAGCCGCCCGCGCTGCCGGCCGACGTCGTGCTGCGCACCCGCGACCGCTACCTCGAGGCGTACGAGCGCCTGACCGGTGCGCCGCTCAGCCGCCGCTGAGCCGCCGCTGAGCCCAGACGACGACGGGGCGCCCTCCGTGCGGAGGGCGCCCCGTGGTGCGCCGAGCGGCCCCACGGGGCCGGGTCGGACCGGTCAGAGGCCGGAGCCCTTGACGCTGCTGGTCAGCGGATCGCCGTCCATCGAGTACGCGTAGCACGCGAGCTCGCGGTCGCCCTGCTCCCACGACTCGGCGTCGGGGATGTAGGCGTCGTAGTCGAGCGACGAGTCGAAGTAGTCCACGCTCACGTAGTCCTCGAAGGAGGACTTGCAGAAGTCGACGGCGACGTCGGTGATCGCCTCGTCGCCGGGGTAGGAGCCCTCGGCGAAGGCGTCGACGGCGTACACCTCGTACTCGTGCGACTGGGTGCAGTCGACGAAGTCGATGTCGTAGACGTTCCCGCTGGGCGGGGCGTCGAAGCAGCCGCCGAGCTCGAAGCCGGCGTCGGCCGCGACGGCGCCCTGGAGGGACGTCGCACCGGACTCGTCCGCGGTGTCCTCGGCGGCGTCGTCGCTCGGCGCGTCGGTGGCGGCGGGCGCCTCGGTCTCCTCGACGACCGAGGTGCCGGAGGCGGTGTCGAGGTCCTGGAGCTCGTCGGCGTTGCTGAACGCCCACACGAGGAAGATCGCCCAGATGATCCCGCCGACGATGCCCAGCGCGCCGAGCACGATGCCGGCGATGGACATGCCCTTGCCGTTCTGGCCGGACTTCTTGACGCGGTTGAGGCCGACGATGCCGAGCACGAGCGCGACGATGCCGGTGCCCAGGATGCCCGTGACGAGCGACGCGATGGCGAAGCCGTCGGTGCCCGGGGCGGCGGGCTGGCCGTACGGGGAGCCGTGCTGCGCCTGCGGCGCGGCCGGAGCCGTGCCGTACGGCGACGACGGGGCGGCCTCGTAGGGCGAGGCGGGGGCGTCGGTGCTGGGCGCGCCACCCTCGGTGTACGGCGCCGGCTGCTCAGGCGTCGGCTGCGCGGACGGCGTGCCGTACGGCGCGGCGGGCGGCGTGGTGCCCGACGGGGTGGGAGCCGGCGTCTCGGGGGTCGAGGACGGCGGGGCGAACGGGTCCGGGGCGGTGCCCTCCGGGGGCGTGGTGCTCAATGCGGCCTCACAGGTCGGCGTTGTCGTGGCGCGGGCAGGTGTCACCCCGCGGGACGGCGCCACGGGTACAGGCGGGGTTCGAGGACGACGGCGCACCCGGCCCGTGAGGGCGCGGTCGTGCGAGCCGCCGCCGCGACCCTATCGGGCGCGGCGCCCGCGCGCCGGACTGGTCCGCCGCCAGGGCGGCAGGGTGTTGCAGGATCGTGACCTGGAAGTTCTTCACAGAGAGCCGTCGTGGCCGAGCGGTGCGGGACGACGGACCGGCGGCCCGCGAGCCGCGGGTAGACTGGCCGCGGAACCCCGCCGTCGTGCTCCCGCTCGCGCACACCTGCGCCAGACCGCGCCAGACGTCGAGTGCACCGATCGCGTGCACCGCACCGGCCGCTGGCGCCCGTGCGCGGGATCCCGGAGCGGCGGCACGTGCCGGAAGACCCACCAGAGGAGCCCCCGTGGGACGCGTCGTCGTCGAGGTCATGCCCAAGCCCGAGATCCTGGACCCCCAGGGCAAGGCCGTGGTCGGGGCGCTGCCTCGCCTCGGCTTCACCCAGTTCACCAGCGTGCGCCAGGGCAAGCGTTTCGAGCTGGAGGTCGAGGGCGACGTGACGCCCGAGGTCCTGGCTGCGGCCCAGGAGGCGGCGGTGACGCTGCTGAGCAACCCGGTCATCGAGGACGTCGTCCGCGTGGCCGACGTCGCCGCCGACGCGGCCGCGACGACTGTCGAGGGTGCGGCCTGATGGCCGCCCCGACGCTCGACGCCGCCCGCATCGGCGTCCTCACGTTCCCCGGCACGCTCGACGACCGCGACGCCGCGCGCGCCGTGCGCCTCGCCGGCGGGGAGCCGGTGTCCCTCTGGCACGCCGACGCCGACCTGCACGGGGTCGACGCCGTCGTCCTGCCGGGCGGCTTCTCCTACGGCGACTACCTGCGCGCCGGAGCGATCAGCCGGTTCGCGCCGGCCATGGGCGCCGTCGTCGACGCCGCCCGCGGCGGCATGCCGGTGCTGGGCATCTGCAACGGCTTCCAGATCCTCACCGAGGCGCACCTGCTGCCCGGCTCGATGGTCAAGAACGACCACCTGCACTTCGTCTGCCGCGAGCAGCAGCTGGTCGTCGAGAACGCCTCGACCGCCTGGACGAACCAGTTCGCCCAGGGGCAGACGATCACCATCCCGCTGAAGAACCAGGACGGGCAGTTCGTCGCCGACGACCGCACGCTCGACGAGCTCGAGGGCGAGGGCCGCGTGGTGTTCCGCTACGTCGGGCAGAACCCCAACGGCTCGCGCCGCGACATCGCCGGCATCACGAACGAGCGCGGCAACGTCGTCGGGCTCATGCCGCACCCGGAGCACGCGGTCGAGGCCGGCTTCGGCCCCGACGCCGCCGACGGCGTGCGTGCCGGCACCGACGGCCTGACGTTCTTCACGTCGGTGCTCGCGTCGCTGGTGCGCGCCTGACGCCGCCCGCCTGACCCTGCAGGCCTCGCGAGCCTGATCCGTTCCGGGTCCCTGGCGGTCCGAGACAGACCCTTCTGTCTCGGACCGCCAGGGACCCGGATGCGCGAGGAAGGGGTACGCACGGACGGAAATGCCGTGCCGTCCGCCGTGCCGCGTCGCTACGGTGCCGCGCATGAGAGGTCCCGCCGACGCCCCCGCCCCGGTTCCCGCGTCCTGGGTCCCCGTGCACCGACCTGACGACGGCGAGCTCGTCGGCTACCTGCTGCCCGCCGGCGGGCGCACCGACGGCGACGACGAGCGCGGCGACGGCGAGCCCCAGTGGGTCCCCGCCACGGTCTTCGGCCACCCGGTCGGCCCGGCCGGCGACGAGGCGGACGCCCGCGAGCTGCTGCACACGACCGGCATCGCCGTGCTCGCCGAGCGTTGGGTCCTGCTGCGCGGCGAGGGTGTCGACGAGCCGACGCCGGTCGAGATCGCCTCCGTGCGGCCCGGCCGGGTCGTCGTGCAGACGCCGTACTACGCCGCCTCGGGCGGCCACGGCTCGCGCTGGGAGCTGGCGGTGCCGACGGGCGGGGCGCTGGTGCTGCCGCACGAGGTCGACGCCTGAGGTCTGGGCTCGCGGGTCCGCGCGTCCAAGGCGGACGGGCCCGGTCAGCGCCCGGCGAGGTACTCCAGCTGCGCCACGACTGACTGGCGCGCGGCCGCGCGCACGGACCCGTCCACGTCGGCGTACACGGCGTCGACGACGGCGTCCGCCAGGTCGTCTGGCACGCCCGGGGGCAGGTCGCCCGGCGCCCCCGCGGACGCCTGGGCCGGGGTCGGCAGGACGACGCCCAGGGCCGCCACGGCCGCCCGCACCTGCGCCAGGCGCTCCTGCCGGTGCGCGCGATAGGCGCGCACGACGGCGCCGAGGTCGTCGACCACGGGTCCGTGACCGGGCAGGCCGCGCACCGGCACGCCCCCGGTCGCGAGGCGCTCCAGGGCGTCGAGGCTGGCGAGGTAGTCGCGCAGCGACCCGTCCGGCTCGGCGATCACCGTGGTCCCGCGGCCGAGCACGGTGTCCCCGGTGAGCACCACGGGCGCGTCCGGCGCGCCGGACGCCCTGGGACCCGAGGCGGGCGCGACGACGAACGACACCGAGTCCGCCGTGTGACCCGGCGTGGCCAGCACCTCGATGCGCAGCCCGGCCGCCTCGACCACGTCGCCGCCCACCAGCGGGTCGCCGCCGTGGCAGTGCGCCGGGTCGGCCGCGCGCACCGGCGCCCCGGTGAGCCCGCGCAGCCGCGGCGAGCCGTCCGTGTGGTCGGCGTGCCGGTGCGTCACGAGGACCAGCGCGACCGGGCCGGCCGCGGCCAGCGCGGCGAGGTGGTCAGGCTCGTCCGGCCCGGGGTCGACGACGACGGCCGCCTCCGCGCCGGGCGCACGCAGCACGTAGCTGCGGGTGCCGTCGAGCGTCATGGGGCCCGGGTTGTCGGCGCGCAGCACCGACGCGAACGAGGTCACCGGGGCGGGCGTCGTCATGCGCGGCAGCCTAGACGGCGGCGCCGCCGCGGGGCCGCCCGCCGGCGGCCCCGCGGAGCGCCGGTCAGCGCGCGGCGAGCGCGCCGGCGAGCAGCTCGAGCGTCTGCGCGCGGCCCGGCGTGGTGGCGAGGTCCTCGCCGGCGTACGACGCCGCCACGGGCACGGCCATGACCTCGCCGGTGCCGTGGGCGGCGGCGAGCCGCGCGAGCTCGTCGGCGGCGGCCTCGGGCGTGCCGACGATCCATCGGGCGCGCATGTCCGCGACCGCCTGCTCGCCGAGGGTGTCCAGCGGCGCGGCCTTGGCCTCCTCGACCGTCTCCAGCGGCCCCATCGGCTTGCCGGTGCGCAGGCGCGCCATCGACCGCAGCTGCGGCAGCGCGCGCTCGTCGGCCTCGTCCTGCGTCGGCGCGACGACGACGTTCGCCGTGACGAAGGTGCGCGGCTCGGGGTGCTCCTCGCTGGCCCGGTAGCCGTCGCGGTAGAGCGTCAGCGCCTGCTGGAGCCCGGGCCCGGCGAAGTGGTGGGCGAACACGTACGGCAGGCCGAGCTCGGCCGCCAGGCGCGCGGAGTAGTCGGAGGAGCCGAGCAGCCAGACCGTGGGCGTGCCCTCGGCGGCGGGGGTGGCGCGCACGGGGTAGGTCTCGCCGCTGGTGAGGCGGATCGTGGCGCCGTCACGCTGCAGCAGCGCCATGACGTCCTGCACGTGCTGCGGGAACCGCTCGACGTCCGCGGTGGGGCCCGAGGAGCGCAGCAGCGCCGTGATCACCGGGTCGCTGCCCGGCGCGCGGCCGATGCCGAGGTCGACGCGCCCCGGCGCGAGCGCCTCGAGCGCCGCGAACTGCTCGGCGACCACGAGCGGCGCGTGGTTGGGCAGCATGACGCCGCCGGAGCCGATGCGGATGCGGTCGGTCTGCGCCGCCGCGGCGGCGATCATCACGGGCGGCGTCGACGCCGCGACGGCCGGCATGTTGTGGTGCTCGGCGAACCAGTACCGCGTCAGGCCGAGCCGGTCGGCGAGCCGGACGAGCTCGAGCGACGAGGCGATCGCCTGGGCGGTGCTCTGCCCGGAGCGGACGGGGACGAGGTCGAGCACGGACAGCGCGGGGGAGGGGTTCACGGCGTTCATCGCCTAGGGCAACACCGCGCGGCGGCGGCGTGTTCCGCGGCCGGTGCGCCGGCGCGTCCCGCCGGGCGCGCCCGCGCCCGGCTCCCGGGACGGCGCGGGCTCAGCCGGCGGCCGCCAGCGCCAGGCACGCCCCGCCGAGCAGCACGTCGAGGCCCATGCACCACACGGCGAGCGAGCGGTGCACGACGGCGTCGCGCCGGTAGTGCACCGCGTCCCACGCCGCGTGGGCGGCGAGGGCGGCGCCGGCGAGCGCCAGCCCCACCCGCGGGGCGAGCTCCAGGGCCACCACGCAGGCACCGAACCAGCCGACCATGGCGAGCGCCTGCGGCCACGTCGCGCCGCGCCGAGCGAGCGCCCCGAGCGCGACGAGCACCGCTCCGGCCGCCGCGATCGCCGTCCACCGCGGCACGCCGAGCACCTCGGCCAGGAACGGCAGGGCGCTCGCCACGGGCACGGCGGCCCAGGACGCCCAGCGGCGCCCGCTGGCCGCCGCGGCGAGGTAGCACAGCGCCGCCACGCCGACGGCGGTGGCGGGCGTGGTCGCGCTGACGGCGTCCAGCCGGATCGCGCCGCCCGGGCTGCCGCCGCCCGGACCGCTGTCGAGCGCGCCGCCGTCGAGCAGCGCGCCGCCGACCAGCAGGCCCGCCGCGGCGAGCGCGCCCAGCGCCAGCCACGCGGCGGTGCGCGGCCAGGGCCACGGGGCCGACCTCGCCGCGGGCGGGTGGCCGGCGGCTGCGCCGGCCGGGGTCGGTGCGCCGGGCGCGGGGCGCAGGGCCGGGGTCTCGGACATGGGTCACTCCCTCGTGCTCCGGGCGGCCGTATACCCCCTCGGGGTAACGCTACGCGGGGGTCCGGGCGAGGGGAAGACCCGTCAGGTCACCAGACGGCCGGCCGCCGCAGCGACCACCGCAGCCGCTCCTCCAGCTGCGCCGCCAGCGCCAGCAGCACGTGCTCGCCGCCCGGCCGCCCGACGAGCTGCACGCCCATCGGCAGGCCCGCCGGCGCGGAGTCCGTGGGCTCCGTCCAGGTCACCGGCACCGTGATCGCGGGCAGGCCGCACACGTTGATCATCGAGGTGTACGGGGTGTACTGGCACTGCTGCTCGAAGTTGCGCTCCGGGTCCTCGGCGTCGAACCAGCCCAGCGGGCGGGGCGTCATCGCCAGCGCCGGCGTGACCACGGCGTCGTACCGCTCGACGCGCGCCACCATCGTGCGCTCGAAGCGCGAGAGCGCGGCGAGCGCCTCGGCGAGCTGCCGGGCCGAGACCTTGCGGCCCACGCCGACCAGCCAGCGGGTCAGCGGCTCGAGCAGCTCGAGGCGCGCCGGGTCGTCGATCGGCACCGCCGAGGCCCCCGCCATCCAGAGGGTCCGGAACGCGGGCGCGTAGGCGGCGTCCGGCTCCCAGGCCGGCTCCTCGAGGCCGTGGCCGAGCGCGCCCAGCTCGGCCACCGCGGCGTCGAGCGCGGCCAGCGCCTCGGGGCCCGCCGGGAAGTCGTAGAAGCCGTCCCACGCGCTGAACGTGCTCACCGCCAGGTGGAACCGGCGCCGGCCGTCCGGGGCCTCGCCGCGCTGCGCGGCGGCCAGGTAGCTGCCCCGCGGGCCTGCGGTGGTGCGCAGGGTGAGCGGGTGGTCCACGGCGTCGTCGCCGCGGCGCGGGAGCATGCCCTCCAGGAGCAGCGCGGCGTCGGCCGTCGTGCGGGCGAGAGGTCCGTTGACCACGAGGCCGCCGAGCGAGTCGACGCCCGAGCCGGCCGGCAGCAGGCCGCGGGTCGGCTTGAGCCCCACGAGCCCGCAGGCCGCCGCCGGGATGCGGACCGAGCCGCCGCCGTCGGAGCCGGGCGCGAACGGCAGCAGGCCCGCCGCCACCGCGGCGGCCGCGCCGCCGCTGGAGCCGCCCGCCCCGCGCCCGGGGTCCCAGGGGTTGCGCGCCGGCGGGCCGGCCAGCGTCTCGGTGTACGCGGGGAAACCGAGCTCGGGCGCGGCCGTCTTGCCCAGCGACACCGTCCCGGCGGCGTCGAGCACCCGCACGACGTCGCTGCTCGCCTCGGGCACGTAGCGGTGCTCGCCGGCGAAGGCCCGCGAGCCGAAGCCCGTGGGCACGCCCGCGCGGTCCCACAGGTCCTTGTCGCCCGAGGGCAGGCCCCACAGCACGGCGTCGTCGTCCGGGCAGTCGTCCACCAGCGCGCCGGCGTCCCGCTCGCGGAGCAGGCCGGCGGCGCGCTCGCGGGCGGCGTCGGCGGTCACCGTGGTGAAGGCCCCGACGGCCGCGTTGCCCGCCTCCACGCGCTTGAGGTAGTGCTCCACCACGTCGGGCGGCGTCAGGGAGCCGTCCCGGAGCAGGTCGCGCAGCTCGACGGCGGTGCGCTCGTGCAGCTCGGTCATGCCGTCAGCCTAGGAGGGGCCGGCGACGGCGCACCGCCCCGGACCTTGCGGCCGGCTCACCGCAGCAGCGGCGCCACCTCCTGCCCGAACCACGCGGCCAGCCCCTCGGGGTCCGGCTCGTGCGCGTCCGGCTCGGCCACCACGGTGGTGGCGCCGGCGTCGGCGTAGGCGCGCAGCGTGGCGGCCACCTGCTCCGCCTCGCCCCACGCGGCGAGGCGGGCGAGCCCGGCGTCGTCGGCGACGTCGTGGCCCTCGCCGGCGAGCATCGCCCGGGTGTCAGCGAGGTGCTCGGCGCGGCGCGCCACCGCGACGAAGACGACGACCTCGAACGGCTCCTCGCGGCCCGCGGCCCGGCGGCCGGCGCCGACCTGCTCGAGCGCCCCGGGCAGGCGGTCCAGGCCGGTCGACGACGTGAGGATCACCCCGTCGGCGTGCTCGCCCACCAGGCGCAGCGTCCTGGGGCCGACGGCCGCCGACAGCACGGGCGGGCGGGTGGCCGGCGGCCAGTCGAGCACGACGTCCTCGAGCGTCACGTACCGGCCACGGGTGGTCACCCGCTCGCCGTCCAGCAGCGCGCGCAGCGCGGTCAGGTGCTCGCGCAGCAGGGTCAGCGGCGAGGCCGCCCGGGCGCCGACCCGACCCATCCAGTCCTGGACGCCGTGCCCGACGCCGGGCACGAGCCGGCCCGGGAACATGCCGTCGATCGTGGCGATCTCCATCGCCGTGAGCGCCACGTTGCGCAGCGGCACGGGCAGCACGCCGGTGCCGACGCGCAGCCGCTCGGTGGCGCCCAGCACCGCCGCGGCGCCGGCCACCGCCGTCTCCTTGAAGCAGTCCTCCCAGAGCCACAGCTCGTCGATCCCGGCGGCCTCGACGGCGCGGGCCAGCTCCAGGTGCCGGGCGGGCGGCAGCGTGGGTCGCGCGATGAACCCCAGCGTCGGTGCGGTCATGCCCCGACCCTCGCCCGCGCGGCGCGGTGACCGGCGCAGACACGCCGTCGGCGACGGCGCGTCCGTGCTGCCTCGGGCGACCGCCGTGATGGGATCCGGGCGTGCACCACGACCTCGTCCTCGCGGGCCCGCGCCCAGCGGGCCGCCGAGGCGAAGATGGTGTTCGCCGTCGTCACCGACGGCGGGCCCGACGACGGGCAGGTGCGCGGCAGCACCTCCTACTACGAGCTGGTGCCCGCGCAGCGTCGCACCGACGTCGGCTCCACCTTCTACGGGCGCGCGTGGTGGGGCGGGGTCACCAACCCGGCGTGCAAGCTGCTGCTGCTCGCCCACGCCTTCGACACCTGGGGCTTCCAGCGCGTGGCCCTGCGCGCCGATGCCCGCAACACCCGCTCCTGCGCGGCGATCGAGCGCCTCGGGGCGGTGCGCGAGGGCGTGCTGCGCAAGCACCGGGTCGCCGCGGACGGCACCTCGGGCGACACGGTCTACTTCTCGGTCACGGACGACGAGTGGCCGACCGTCCGAGCGAACCTGACCGCCCGCCTGCCGTCGCCGGGCGCCTGAGGCGCCTGCGGCGGCCGGGGCGCGCACCGGGCCGCGGCGCGAGGTTCACGACGCCCTGAAGTCGAGGCCCTTCGCCGCCAGCGCGGCGCCCAGGACGGCGACGGCCTTGGGGCCGACGCCGTGGAGGTCCAGCAGCTCCGCCCGCGAGTGCTCGGCCACGCGCTCGAGGCTCGTGACGCCGTGGAGCGCGAGGGCGCGGGCGGCGGTCCGGCCGATGGCGTCCGGGAGGTCGCCGACCGGGCGGACGTCGGGGGTCGTGGCCATCGTGCTGCCTCTCGTCCGGGTCTCGTCCTGCGCCCTGGCGGGCTCCCACCGGCCGCGCCGGAAGCGCGACCGGTGGGCTCAGAGGGGCGTGACCGTCCCCTCGAAGTGCTTCTGCCGGCGCAGCGCGTTCCACCCCACGTAGGTGAACCCGCCGGGCGCGTCCTCGGCCGGGGTGACCGCGACGTCCACGGTGCCGGGCAGCAGCACCGGCTTGGCGAACCGCACCGTCCACCGGTACGCGTCACCCCTGGCCATGCCGACGTCGGCCAGCGCCCGCGCCGCGGTGTACATCCCGTGCGCGATCGCCCGCGGGAAGCCGAACGCCTTGGCGGACAGCGCGGACATGTGGATGGGGTTGCGGTCGCCGGACAGCGCGCCGTAGGCGCGGCCGGTGCCGGCGGGCAGCACCCACCGGCCGGTCGGCAGCGGCGGCGCCCACGCGTCCGACGGCGCCGTGCCGTCGCCGCCGGCGTCCCCGGGGACGTCTCCCGGCGCCTGCCCGTCGCCGCCGTCAGCGCCGTCGGCGCCCTCGACCTCCGAGGGGTCGAACCCCCGGGCCAGGTACGTCGACACCCCGCGCCACGCGGGCACCGCGTCGTCGTCGCCCTGCACGCGGACCTCCGCCACGAGGTCCACCTGCACGCCCCGGCGGTGCGCTCGCAGGTCCTCGGCCCACGCCCGGACCTCGAGGCGGTCGCCCAGCCGGACGGGGCGGGCCAGGGCGGCGTCGTTGGCCAGGTGCACCATGCCCAGCAGCGGCAGCGGGAAGTCTGCGCGCACCATGACGGCCGTGGCGAGCGGGAACGCGAGCACGTGCAGGTAGCCCGAGGGCAGGTGGTCCGAGACCGGCTCGTGCAGCAGCCGCTGGTAGTCGCGCAGGTGCGACGCCATGTCGGCGGTGTCCACCTCGGCGACGCGGTAGGCGACGGGCGGCAGCGTGAGCGAGTCCTCCCCGCCGCCGATGACGGGCAGGGACGGCAGCGCGCGCCCGGCCGCGATGCGGCCCGACGACGCCGCGCCGCGGGCGTAGAGGCCGGTCAGCCGGGGCACCGAAGGTAGCGTCTCCACCGCCAGCACGCCGCCGCCTGCGGTCGTGACGGAGAGCGGTCCGGCGGTCACCGGCCCACCATGTTCTGCCCGCAGACGCGCAGCGTCTGCCCGTTGACGCCGGCCGCGGCCGGGGAGGCCAGGAACGCGATCGCCTCGGCGACGTCCACCGGCTGGCCGCCCTGCAGCAGGGACGACAGGCGCCGGGCCACCTCGCGGGTCGCGAACGGGATCGCCCGGGTCATGTCGGTCTCGATGAAGCCCGGCGCGACGGCGTTGGCGGTGCCCCCGTGCGCGGCCAGGAGCGGGCCGGTGGCCGCGGTGTGGCCGACGACGCCGGCCTTGGTGAACGAGTAGTTCGTCTGGCCGCGGTTGCCGGCCAGCCCGCTGGTGGAGGCCAGCGACACCACGCGCAGCCCGGAGACCTCGCCGCGCTCCGCCGCCTCGAGCAGCTGGGCGTTGATCCGCAGCTGGGAGGCGACGTTGACGGCCACCACGGAGTCCCACCGCGCGGCGTCCATGTTGGCCAGCAGCTTGTCCCGCGTGATGCCGGCGTTGTGCACCACGACGTCGAGCCGCCCGTGCCGGGCCCGGGCGTGCTCGAGCAGCCGGGCGCCGGCGTCCGGCGCGGTGACGTCGAGCTGCAGCGCGGTGCCGCGCACGGCGTTGGCGGTGCGCGCCAGGCCCTCGCCGGCGGCCGGAACGTCGACGCAGACCACGGTGGCGCCGTCGCGCGCGAGCGTGCGGGCGATGGCGGCGCCGATGCCGCGGGCGGCGCCGGTGACGGCGGCGACCTGGCCCTCCAGCGGGCGGTCCCACGTGGTCGGCAGCGGGGCGTCGGTGGGGCCGACCTCGAGCAGCTGGCCGTCCACGTAGGCGGACCTCGCCGACAGGAAGAACCGCAGCGCGCCCAGCGCGGAGGTCGAGTCGGCGGCCGCCCCGTCGGTGAGCACGACGCCGTTGCCGGTGGCCCCGGCCCGCAGCTCCTTGGCCAGCGAGCGGCAGAAGGCGTCGACGCCCTGGCGCGCGGCGGCGAGCTCGGGGGAGTCCTCGGCGGTGCGGGCGCGCGAGACCGTCACGACGCGGCCCTGCGGGGCGAGCTTGCGCAGCACGGACCCGGTGGCGAGCACGGCCTCGGAGGCGTCCTGCGGCGTGGCCAGCTCGGTCAGCACGAGGACGGCGGCGCCGAGGCGTCCGGGGTCGGCGCGCACCTCGACGGGGTCGCGCCGCACGTCCAGGTCCCAGGCGAGCAGGGCCTGGGCGACGCGGTCGGCGTCGGCCTTGGACGCGGCGTCGGACAGCACGAGCACGGGGCCGACGGTGAGCGGCTGGCCCGGGGCGTACCGGCGCAGCACGGCGGGGCGCGGCAGGCCCAGCCTCTTCGCGAGGGTCTTGGTGATCCCGGTGTTGACGAGCCGGGTGTAGGAGTCGGTCATCGGTGTTCTCCTCCCTGGTCCCGGGCGGTCAGGCGGACTCGAGGATCGCCGTCGCGCCGAGGCCGCCGGCCGCGCACACGGACACCAGGGCGCGGGCCGGTCGTCCGGTCTCGGCGGCGCGCTGCGCCACGAGCTTGGCGGCCGTGGCCAGGATGCGCCCGCCCGTGGCGGCGAACGGGTGGCCGGCGGCGAGCGAGGAGCCGTTGACGTTCACCCGGGAGCGGTCGACCTTGCCGAGCGCGCCCGGCAGGCCCAGCTCCGTGCGGCAGTACTCGTCGTCCTCCCACGCGGCCAGCGTGGTCAGCACCGTCGCGGCGAACGCCTCGTGGATCTCGAAGAAGTCGAAGTCCTCCAGCGTCAGCCCGTTGCGGGCGAGCAGGCGCGGCACGGCGTGGACGGGGGCCATGAGCAGGCCCTCGTGGCCGTGCACGAAGTCGACGGCGGCCGTCTCGGCGTCCACGAAGCGGGCCAGCACGGGCAGGTCGTGCTCGGCGGCCCAGTCCCGCGAGGCCAGCAGCACGGCGGAGGCGCCGTCGGTGAGCGGGGTGGAGTTCCCGGCGGTCATCGTCGGCTCCGCCGGGGTGCCCGACGTGGCCAGGCTCTTGCCGAACACCGGCTTGAGCGCCGCGAGCTTCTCCGCCGACGTGTCCGGCCGCAGGTTGTCGTCGCGGGTCAGGCCGCGGAACGGGGTCACGAGGTCGTCGAAGAACCCGGACTCCCAGGCACGGGCGAGGTTCTGGTGGCTGGCGAGCGCGACCTCGTCCTGCGCCTCGCGGGTGATGCCCCAGCGGGCGGTGGTGACCGCCTGGTGCTCGCCCATGGACAGGCCGGTGCGCGGCTCGTCGGTGGCCGGGGTGAGCGGCTTGAGGTCGCCCGGGCGGATCCTGGCCAGCGCCTTGAGGCGCTGCTGCAGCGTCTTGGCGTGCGAGGCGGCCAGCAGGGCCCGGCGCAGGCCCTCGCTCACGGCGATCGGCGCGTCGGAGACGGTGTCGGTGCCGCCGGCCACGCCGGACTCGACCTGGCCGAGCCGGATCTTGTTGGCGACGGCGATGGCCGCCTCCAGGCCGGTGGCGCAGGCCTGCTGGAGGTCGTACGCGGGGGTCTGGGGCGACAGCGACGAGCCGAGCACGCACTCGCGGACCAGGTTGAAGTCGCGCGAGTGCTTGAGCACGGCACCGCCGACCACCTCGCCCAGGCGCTCGCCCTGCAGCCCGAAGCGGGCCACCAGGCCCTCGAGCGCGGCGGTGAACATCTCCTGGTTGGAGGCGTCGGCGTACCTCTTGCCGGCGCGCGAGAACGGGATGCGGTTGCCGCCGACGACGACGGCGTCGCGCAGGCCGGGCGCGGCGGTGGTGCCCTTCGGGGCCTTGCGGGAGGCGGTCGCGGCGGCGGTGGAGCGTGTGGCCACTTCGTCGTTCCTTCGCTCGGGGGTGGGTGCTGCCCGTGATGTAGGACTCACAGTACCTGATACTCTCGGTCTCGTGAGGCGGGTCACAGGAGGCGGACGATGACGGCGGTGGACGGGCGGTCGACCCGTTGGGACGATCATCGCGCGGCGCGGCGCGCCCAGCTCGTGAACGCCGCGCGCAAGGCGGTCCACCGGCACGGCCCCGGCGTCTCCATGGACGAGATCGCCGCCGAGGCCGGCACGTCCAAGTCGATCGTCTACCGCTACTTCGAGGACAAGGCGGGCCTGCGGCTCGCCGTCTCCTCCGCCGTCGTCGCGGACATGCACGACGCGCTGCGCCAGGCGGCCGAGGCGGCCCCGACGCCGCTGGCCGCGCTGCGCGCCATGGTGCGGGTCTACCTCGAGATGATCGAGCACTCGCCGCACGTCTACTGGTTCGTGACCCGGACCTCGATCGCGGGCGTCGAGCCCGCCGACAGCCCCGCGGACGGCGCGGGCCCGGCCGGCCCCGCCGACCGCCGGCCCGGCGCCGTCGGCACGGCCGACGCCCCGCTGAGCGCCTACCTCGACTCGGTCATCGAGCTCGTCGCGCACCCCTTCGCCCAGGTGGCCGACGTGCCCCCCGGCGTCGCCGCCGCGTGGGCGGCGGGCGCCGTCGGCTTTGTGCGCGGCGCGGGGGAGTGGTGGCTCAGCCACCCGGGCGAGCGCCCCGAGCGCGAGGAGCTCACCGAGCAGGTCACCCGGTGGCTGTGGAACGGCCCCGTCGGCGTCCTGCACGACACCCTGCACAGCACCCCGCACGACGCCCTGCACGGCACGCCGCCCGACACCGAGCAGCACCCGACCGCACCCAGCACGGCACCGACGCCGAGCCTGTGACCGGTGCCGGCGCGGACGCCGGCACACCCCACGGAAGCACGGAGACCCACCGATGACGACCACCTCCGACCGCACAGCAGCCCAGCCGACCGCCGCCGAGACGCCCGAGGCGCCCGAGACGGACCGGCTCACCGGGCCGGCGTTCGTCCGCGACGCGGCCGCCGCGCCCGAGGCGCTCGCGGCGCCCGCCGCGCCGCCCCGGCCGCGCCGCGTGCCGGTCGGCCGCCCGGACGCCGACGGTGCCCCCCGCGTCGACGTCCCGGCGCTGCACCACCTGCTGCTGGGCCGCTGGCCGCAGTGGCGCCAGGCCGCCCGCGACCGTGCCGCCGACCCGGACTTCTGGAAGGACGAGTCGCTGTCGATGGCGGAGCACCGCGAGCGGACGCTCGAGCAGCTGCGGCGCCTCGCGCAGGAGGGGTCCCACCAGGTCTGGCTCGCGTTCCCGGAGCGGCTCGGAGGCGGTGAGGCTCCGGGCGCCAACCTGGCCGGGTTCGAGGAGCTGACGGTCGCCGACCCCTCGCTGCAGATCAAGGCCGGCGTCCAGTGGGGGCTGTTCGCCTCCGCGATCCTGCACCTCGGCACGCCGGAGCAGCAGGACCGTTGGCTGCCGGGCGCGATGGACCTGTCGGTGCCGGGGGCCTTCGCCATGACGGAGACCGGCCACGGGTCCGACGTCGCGGCGATCGGCACGACCGCCACGTACGACCCGCAGACGCAGGAGTTCGTGATCCACACGCCGTTCCGGGCGGCGTGGAAGGACTACCTCGGCAACGCCGCCGCGCACGCCACCGCCGCCACCGTGTTCGCCCAGCTCGTGACGAACGGCGTCAACCACGGCGTGCACTGCTTCTACGTGCCGGTCCGCGACGCCGGGACGATGGAGTTCCTGCCCGGTGTGGGCGGGGAGGACGACGGGCTCAAGGGCGGCCTGCGCGGCGTCGACAACGGCCGGCTGCACTTCACCCGGGTGCGCGTGCCGCGCGAGAACCTCCTGGCCCGCTACGGCCAGGTCGCGGAGGACGGCACCTACACCTCGTCGATCGACAGCCCCGGCCGCCGGTTCTTCACGATGCTCGGCTCGCTGGTCCAGGGGCGCGTCTCGCTCGACGGCGCCGCCTCCGTGGCCTCGAAGCTCGGCCTCGCGATCGCCGTGCGCTACGGCGCCGAGCGCCGGCAGTTCACCGGCGCCTCGCCCGTCGAGGAGGTCGTGCTGCTCGACTACGCCACGCACCGCCGTCGGCTGTTCCCCCGCATCGCGGAGACCTACGCGATCCACTTCGCGCACGACGGGCTGCTCGACCTGTTCGACGAGGTGTTCTCCGGCGCCGGCGACACCCCGGAGAACCGCGAGGACCTCGAGACCATGGCCGCCGCGCTCAAGGCCACCTCCACGGACTTCGCCCTGACGACCCTGCAGGAGTGCCGCGAGGCGTGCGGCGGCGCGGGGTTCCTCACGGAGAACCGCATCACGAGCCTGCGCCACGACATGGACGTGTACGCCACGTTCGAGGGCGACAACACGGTGCTGCTGCAGCTCGTCGCCAAGCGGCTCGTGGGCGACTACGCCCGCCAGCTGGGCAAGCAGGTCAGGAGCGGCCAGGGCATGGCCCGGTTCGTCGTCGACCAGGCGGTCGACCGCGTGCTGCACCGCACCCCGCTCAAGCGCGCGGCGCAGGTGCTCGGCGACGTCGCCGGCGGCGCCGCCGAGCACCTGCTCGACGCCGCGACGCAGCGCGAGCTGCTCGCCGACCGCGTCGCCACCAAGGTCGAGGAGGCGGCGCTCGCGCTGCGCCCGGCGCAGAAGGCGGACCCGGTCACGGCCCAGCGCCTCTTCGACGACAACCAGGTGGCGCTCGTGGACGCCGCCCGCTCCCACGCCGAGCTCGTGCGCTGGGAGGCGTTCACCGCGGCGCTGGCCAAGGTCGAGGACCCCGGCACCCGCACCGTGCTGACGTGGCTGCGCGACGTCTACGCGCTCACGGTGATCGAGCGCGACCTCGCGTGGTTCCTGCTGCACGGGCGGCTGTCGACGCAGCGCGGCCGCGCCGTCGCACCGGCCCTCGAGGCGCTGCTGGCCAGGCTCCGCCCGCACGTGCTCGACCTCGTCGACGCGTGGGGCTACGGGCCGGACCACCTGCGGGCGAAGATCGCCTCCGGGGCGGAGAAGCAGCGGCAGGACGAGGCCCGGGCCTACTACGCCCGGCAGCGCGCCGAGGGCGCGGCGCCGGTCAGCGAGAAGGCTCTGCGCAAGCAGGAGCGCGCCGCGCGGCGCTGACGCGGGGTCAGGCGGCGGCCGGCGGCTCGGCGCCGACGGGCGCCCGCTCCTGCCGCGCGGCGGCCGGCGGCTCGGCGCCGACGGGCGCCTCGCCGGGCGCCGCGTCCGGCGCACCGTCCGTGACCGCCTCGGCGCTCG
>NZ_WUWN01000017.1 GCF_009846865.1 Puerhibacterium puerhi | reverse complement strand
ACCTGCGGGCGCTGCCCGGCGGCGGCGAGAGCGCGCCGGCGCGCCCGCCGGCCGCTGCGCCGGCCGCGGGCTCGCCGTCCGGGCGGGTGTCCGCCGTCATCGACGCCGCCCTGGCCTACGACCAGGCCGCGTGCGACTCGCTGCTGCGGCTCGGCGCGCAGGGCGACCCCGCCGCGTGGTGGACCCAGCTCGTGGAGCCCGCGTGGGCGCGCATCGCGCAGCGGACCGTGCTCGGCACGCCCGGCGAGGTGCCCGAGCTCGTGCTCGCGACGGCGGCGCTGCGGGCGCTGCGGGAGTTCACGCAGGAGTTCGAGGAGGCCCAGACGGCCAGCGGCGGCCCGCCGACGAACCACCCCAGCCGGATGCGCAAGATCGTGCTGGTCTTCGCCGCGCCGGACGAGGTGGTGCCGCTCGCCGCGCACGCGCTGGCCGCCGCGCTGGTGGCCAAGGGTGCGTCGTGCCGCGTGGTCACCGGCCCGGCCAGCACCCACCGCTCCGTGGAGCTGGTCGCCATGGTGCGCCCGGCCGCCGTGGTGGTGGCGACCACGCTCGCGCGCCCGGACCTCGACGTCGTCCACTCGCTGCACGACGACCACCCCGAGCTGCCGATCTTCGTCGGGCTGCGGCGCGACGAGTCGGCGGGCGAGCTGCCGCTGGCCGCCAGCGTGCAGCGGGTGCGCAGCTTCACCGGCCTGCTGCACGAGGTGCTCGCCGTCGTCGCACCGTGACGCGCTGCTGCCCCCGGCGGGCGGCGCGCGCCGCCGGCGCGGCGCGCTGTGAGCCCTGCCGCACCCCGCGGACGGCCGGAATATCGCCGCGCCGCGAAACGTAGACTCTTGGCATGACGGACTCGACCGCGGCGCGCGACCCCTTCGGCTTCCTCGGGCTCACCTACGACGACGTTCTCCTCCTGCCGGGGTACTCCGACCTCGCGCCGTCGGAGATCGACACGACCTCGCGGCTGACACGGGAGATCTCGCTCAAGGTGCCGCTCGTGTCCGCGGCGATGGACACCGTCACCGAGGCCCGCATGGCCATCGCCATGGCGCGCCAGGGCGGCATCGGCGTGCTGCACCGCAACCTGTCGATCGAGGACCAGGCCTACCAGGTCGACCTCGTGAAGCGGACCCAGACCGGGATCATCTCCAACCCGGTCACGATCACGGCCGACCGGACGCTGGAGGAGCTCGACAAGCTCGCCGGCGAGTACCGCATCTCCGGCTTCCCCGTCGTGGACGCCCACGGCCGCCTCATCGGCATCGTCACCAACCGCGACCTGCGCTTCACGCCCGTCGCCGAGTGGGCGACGACCAAGGTCGAGGAGGTCATGACGCCGGCGCCGCTGATCACCGGCCCCGCGGGCATCTCCCGCGAGGAGGCCACGGCGCTGCTGCGCAAGCACAAGCTCGAGCGCCTGCCGCTGGTGGACGACGAGGGCCGGCTCGCCGGGCTCATCACCGTCAAGGACTTCGTGAAGTCCGAGCAGTTCCCCAACGCCTCCAAGGACGGCCAGGGCCGCCTGCTCGTGGGCGCCGCGATCGGCTACTTCGGCGACGCCTGGCAGCGCGCGACGACGCTGGTCGAGGCCGGCGCCGACGTCCTCGTGGCCGACACCGCCCACGGCAACGTGCGGATGCTCATCGAGATGGTGCGCCGGCTCAAGACCGACCCGGCCACCCGCCACGTGCAGGTGATCGGCGGCAACGTCGCCACCCGCGAGGGTGCGCAGGCGTTCGTCGACGCCGGCGCGGACGCGATCAAGGTGGGCGTGGGCCCGGGCTCGATCTGCACCACGCGCATCGTCACCGGCGTGGGCGTGCCGCAGGTGACCGCCGTCTACGAGGCCTCGCTCGCGGCGCGCCCGGCCGGCGTGCCGGTGATCGCCGACGGCGGCATGCGCCACTCCGGCGAGATCGGCAAGGCGATCGTGGCCGGTGCCGAGACCGTCATGCTCGGCTCGATGCTCGCCGGCACCGAGGAGGCGCCGGGCGACACGATCCTGGTCAACGGCAAGCAGTACAAGGCCTACCGCGGCATGGGCTCGATGGGCGCCATGTCGTCGCGCGGCAAGAAGTCCTACTCCAAGGACCGCTACTTCCAGGCCGAGGTCACCAGCGACGACCTCATCGTCCCGGAGGGCGTCGAGGGCCAGGTGCCCTACAAGGGCACGCTGAGCGCCGTGGCCCACCAGCTGGTGGGCGGCCTGCACCAGACGATGTTCTACGTCGGTGCCCGCACGATCCCCGAGCTGCAGGAGAAGGGGAAGTTCGTGCGCATCACGTCGGCGTCGCTCAAGGAGAGCCACCCGCACGACGTGCAGGTGACCGCCGAGGCGCCGAACTACTCCGGCTTCTGACCGGCGGCTCCCGGCCGGACGGCTCGCGCCACGGCCCGGAGCGGCACGCACGTCGGGCCCGGACCCCCCGGGGGGGGGGCGGGGGGCCGCCCGGGGCCGCCCCGCGGGGCCCCGGGCCGGCTCGCGCCACCGCCCGGACCGGCCCGCACGTCGGAGCGGCCCCCCCCGGGGGGGTGCCGGGCCGACGTGCGTCACGGACCCGCCGGGACAGGTGCGGAGGCGGCGCGCGAGCGGGTCACCAGGGGCTGACGGCGGGCTCCACGGGCCAGGCGCTGGAGGCGCCGGGGCCGTCGAGGCCCTGGCGGGCGCGCCAGTCGTTGAAGCTCTCCGCCCACTCGCGGTGCGCACCGACCTGCGCCGCGTGCAGGTCCTCCAGCGCCATCGCGGCCAGCCCCGGGAACCGTCGCACCAGCGCGTCGAGCACGTCGAGCGTGGCGAGCACGTCGACGTCCGCGGAGTGCAGGTCGCCCTCCTCGGTGACGCCGTAGTGCGCGCACAGGTCGCCCAGGCGGCGCTTGCCGCGGCGGAACCGGTCCTGCCAGCGGTCGATGACCAGCGGGTCGAGCACGGGCGCGACGGGGTGCCCGAGCCGATCGGGCAGGGTGGGCAGACCGTGCCGGGCGAGCTCGGCGTCGAGCAGGGACAGGTCGAACGCGGCGTTGTAGGCCACCACCGGCACGCCCTCGCGCACGTGGACCGCGAGCTCGGCGGCGATCTCCTCGAGCGCCGCGGCCGGCGCCGCGCCGTGGGCCCGCGCGTGCTCGGTGGTCACGCCGTGGATGGCGGCGGCCTCGGCGGGGATCTCGACGCCCGGGTCGAGGAGCCAGGTGCGCACCTCGGCGGGGGCGCCGGGCACGCGCAGCACCAGCGCGGCGGTGACGATGCGGTCGCGGGTGACGTCCACCCCGGTGGTCTCGGTGTCGAAGCCCAGCAGCGGGCCCCGCGCCCAGCTCGCGGTGAATGCCTCGTACGACTCCTGCGTCATCTGGAGTACCCCATGGTTCGTCGTCCCTCCTCGTGCTGCGGCCGACTGTGCCACCGGCCACCGACACGGCCCGCCGCCGGCCGGCCCGCGGGCGCGCCGGGGCGTCCCGGTAGGCTGGCCCGGTGAGCAACGAGATCGAGATCGGGCGCGGAAAGCGCGGTCGCCGCGCGTACTCCTTCGACGACATCGCGGTGGTGCCCTCGCGCCGCACGCGCGACCCGAAGGACGTCTCGGTCGGCTGGCAGATCGACGCCTACCACTTCGAGCTGCCGATCGTGGCCGCGCCGATGGACTCCGTGATGAGCCCGGCCACCGCCGTCGCGCTCGGCCGCCTCGGCGGCCTGGGCGTGCTGGACCTCGAGGGCCTGTGGACGCGGTACGAGTCGCCCGAGCCCCTGCTCGCCGAGATCGCCGCGCTGCCCGCGGCCGACGCCACGCGCCGCATGCAGGAGATCTACGCCGAGCCCATCAAGCCGGAGCTGATCACCGAGCGCCTGCGCGAGGTCCGCGAGGCCGGCGTGACGGTGGCCGGCGCGCTGTCGCCGCAGCGCACCCAGGAGCACTACAAGACGGTGGTCGACGCCGGTGTGGACCTGTTCGTCATCCGCGGCACGACCGTCTCGGCCGAGCACGTCTCGTCCGACGCCGAGCCGCTGAACCTCAAGCGGTTCATCTACGAGCTCGACGTGCCCGTCGTGGTCGGCGGCGCCTCCACCTACACCGCGGCGCTGCACCTCATGCGCACGGGCGCGGCCGGCGTCCTGGTCGGCTTCGGCGGCGGCGCGGCGCACACCACCCGCGTGAGCCTGGGCATCCACGCGCCGATGGCCACCGCCGTCTCCGACGTCGCCGCCGCGCGGCGCGACTACCTCGACGAGTCCGGCGGCCGCTACGTGCACGTCATCGCCGACGGCGGCGTCGGTCGCTCCGGCGACATCGTCAAGGCCATCGCCTGCGGCGCCGACGCCGTCATGCTCGGCGCCGCGCTGGCCCGCGCCACCGAGGCGCCGGGCGCCGGCTGGCACTGGGGCTCGGAGGCGCACCACGCCGTGCTGCCGCGCGGTGAGCGCGTCGAGGTCGGCGTCGCCGGGACGCTCGAGGAGATCCTCTTCGGCCCGGGTCGCACGGCGGACGGCACCACCAACCTCGTGGGCGCGCTCAAGCGCGCCATGGCGACCACCGGGTACTCCGACCTCAAGGAGCTCCAGCGCATCGAGGTCGTCGTCTCGCCGTACCAGCCGCGCTGACCCGCCGGGCCGGCTCCGGCCGGCCCGGCGGCGCCCCGCCGTCTCGCCCTCGGCGAACCGCCCGGGTCGCGGCTGGCGGTGTCGGCCCGCGCGCATAGGGTGGTCGCATGCCTTCCGCGCACGAGAGCAACGGCGCCCTCCCGGAGATCCTGGACCCCGACCTTCCCACGGGCACCTACGTCCTCGAGCCGGACGTCGTCGCGCCCCTGACCGCCCGCGTCGTCACGTCGCACGGCGCCGGGGAGCACCGTTCGGTGCTCCCGTTCACCGGGGCGCCCCTGGCCACCGTGCCGCTGTCGTCGCCCGACGACGTCGCGGCGGCCGTCGGCCGCGCCCGCGCCGCCCAGACGGCGTGGGCGGCGGTCCCGCCGCGCGAGCGCGCCGCCGTGCTGCGGCGGTTCGCCGCCCTCGTGCTCGACCGGCAGCCGGACCTGCTCGACCTGGTGCAGATGGAGTCCGGCAAGGCGCGGGTGCACGCGCTGGAGGAGGTGCTGTACGCCTCCCAGCTGGCCCGGCACTACGCCGTCGCCGGCCCGCGCTACCTCGCGCCGCGGCGCGTGCCCGGCATGCTGCCCGCGCTCACCGGCACCACCGTGTACCGCCGCCCGGTCGGGGTCGTGGGCGCGATCACGCCGTGGAACTACCCGCTCGCGATGGCGGTGTCCGAGCCGCTGCCGGCGCTCCTGGCGGGCGACGCCGTCGTGGTGAAGCCGGACCCGCAGACGACGCTCACCGCGCTGTGGGTGGCCGAGGCCCTCGAGGAGTGCGGCCTGCCGGCCGACCTCTACCTGGTCGTCGCGGGTGCCGCCGACGCCGGCCGCGCGCTCGTCGACCACGTCGACCACGTCGTGTTCACGGGCTCGACCGCCACGGGTCGCCAGGTGGCGGCGCGGGCGGGGGAGCGGCTGGTCGGCGCGACCCTCGAGCTCGGCGGCAAGAACGGCCTCTACGTGGCCGACGACGCCGACCTGGCGTCCGCCGTCGCGGGGGCGGTGCGGGCGTGCTTCGCCAGCGGCGGGCAGCTGTGCGTCTCGGTGGAGCGCCTGGTGCTGCACGAGCGCATCGCCGACGCGTTCCTCGAGCGGTTCGTGGCCGCGGTGCGCGGGCTACGGCTCGGCGCGGGCCTGGACTACACCGCCGACGTGGGCTCCCTGGTCTCGGCCCGGCAGCTGGAGCGCGTCACGGCGCACGTCGACGACGCGCTCGCCAGGGGTGCCCGCGCGCTGGCCGGCGGCGTGCACCGGCCCGACGTCGGTCCGTTCTTCTTCGCCCCCACGGTGCTCGAGGACGTCCCCGACGACGCGCTGTGCGCGACCGAGGAGACGTTCGGCCCGGTGGTGTCGGTGCGCCGGGTGGCGTCCGACGACGAGGCGGTGGCCGCGCTCAACGCGGGCGAGCTGGGGCTGTCGGCCTCGGTGTGGTCGAACGACGTGCGCCGGGCGCAGCGGGTCGCGGCGCGGGTGCAGGCGGGCTCGGTCAACGTCAACGACGGCTACATGGCGGCGTTCGGGTCGGTCGCGGCGCCGATGGGCGGGTTCCGCAGCTCGGGGCAGGGGCGCCGCCACGGGCGCGAGATCGTCGAGGCGGTGACGGAGGCGCAGACGGTCGCCGTGCAGCGCGGCGTGCGGTTCGGGCTGGCCGTCGACCGGCTCTACGGCCTGGGCGCCGCCAAGGCGGCCCCGGTGCTCACCGCCGGGATGCGGGCGCTGCGGGCGCTGCGCCGTCCCTGACCGCGCCGGCGCTCGGCGTGGCTCGGTCGGGCCCGGCGGGCTCGGCAGGGGCTCGGCCGCTCAGCCGAGCGACGCCAGCTCGTCCGCGAGGTTGGCCCGCGCCCGGTCGGCCCAGCGCCGCAGCCCCGCGGGCGTGCTGAACAGGCGCGGCAGGCCGAGCAGCTGGCGCAGGACGGCCGCCCGGCCGAGCCGGAAGGCGTCGTCGGGCACGTGGCCGTACTCCGCCCGGACCTGGTGGACGTACCGGCGGTAGACGGCCGGCTCCGCCCCCAGGATCGCGAGGTCCGCGTCGCTGACCAGCCCGCCGAGCGCGTCGCCGTCCGCCGGGGCGTGGTCGGCGGTGACGAGCACCAGCCGCTGCACCTCGGCGACGTCGTCGGCGGTCAGCGGCCCGGCCGGCGCGGCACAGGGGCCGAGCAGCTCGGCGGCCAGCGCGGCGGAGCGCTCCTCGTCCCGCCCGGCCTCGCCGTCGTGCACGGCGTCGTGGAACCACAGGGCGACCCGCGCCAGGAGCCCCGCGCGCCCGGGCCCGTCAGTACCAGCGCCGCCTCCGGCGTGCGCTGGTGCTGACGACGCGGAGGGGGGAGCAGGGCGAGCGGGCGGGTCCAGCAGGTCCAGGGCGTCGAGGGCCGCGGCCAGGTGCAGCGGCCCGTGGTACACGCGGTGCGGCTCGCGCCAGCGCTCCACGAGCGCGTCGCCCACGGCGAGCAGCCCCGGCGCGGCGTCCCCGGGCCACAGCGCCGCCCACCGCCGTCGCAGCGCCGCGGCCTTCGCGCCGGCGCGCTCCCGGCCCGGCACCCGCAGGCCGGAGGCGGCCAGCCGGCGCGCGAGCGAACGCCCGTCGAGCGGCACCGCGCCCGCCGCGACGAGCTCGTCGTACCGGTCGGCGGGGGCGTCGTAGTGGTCCAGGTCGAACCCGCGGTCCGGCAGCCCGACGGCGCGGGCGAACGCGCGCAGCTCGTGCAGCGAGGAGTCGGAGACCAGGTGGGACCAGACCGTCCCGTGGGCGGGCCAGGCGGGCGGATCGACGAGCACGGTCACGCGACGACCCTAGACCGGCCCGGCGCCGCGGCCCGCGGCGTGACCCAGGCGGCCCTGCGTCGCCCGGGCGGCCCTGCTCAGCCGGCCGTGATGCCGGACGCCGGGCGCAGCCCCTCGACCGCCTCGACGCACTGCCGGGCGATCGCCAGCTCCTCCATCGTCGGCACCACCATGACCAGGGTGGACGTCCAGTCGGGCGAGATGATGCGTGGCTCGTCGCCCCGCACGGCGTTGCGCGTCTCGTCGACGTCGATGCCCAGGCTCTCCAGCCCGTCGCACACGGCGGCGCGCACCTCGGCGGAGTTCTCGCCGACGCCGGCGGTGAAGGCGACGACGTCGACCCGGCCGAGCACGGCGTGGTAGGCGCCGATGTACTTCTTGAGCCGGTGGATGTACACGTCGAACGCCAGCCGGGCGTCGTCGTCGCCGGCGTCGATCAGCCGGCGCAGCTCGCGCATGTCGTTCTCGCCGGCCAGGCCCTTGAGGCCCGAGCGCTTGTTGAGCAGCGTGTCCAGCTCGTCGACGTCCATGCCGGCGTTGCGGGCCAGGTGGAACACGACGGCCGGGTCGATGTCGCCCGAGCGCGTGCCCATGACCAGGCCCTCGAGCGGGGTGAGCCCCATCGAGGTGTCGACCGGGACGCCGCCGCGCACCGCCGAGGCGGACGCCCCGTTGCCCAGGTGCAGCACGATCATGTTGAGGTCCTGCACCCGGCGCCCGAGCACGCGCGCCACCTTGCCGACGACGTACTGGTGCGAGGTGCCGTGGAAGCCGTAGCGGCGCACGCCGTGCGCCCGCGCCACCTCCCGGTCGATCGCGTAGGTGTACGCGTGCTCCGGCAGCGACTGGAAGAACGCCGTGTCGAACACGGCCACGTGCGGCACGTCCGGCAGCAGGTCGCGCGCCACCTCGATGCCCTGCACGTTGGCGGGGTTGTGCAGCGGGGCGAGCGGCACCAGGTCGTGGATCTTCGTCACCACGTCGTCGTCGATCACCACCGGCCGCGAGAACAGCTCGCCGCCGTGCACCACCCGGTGGCCGACGGCGTAGATGCCGGCGTCGGCGAGCCGGGGGCCGACCTCCTCGAACAGCTCGAGCGCGATGCGCAGCGCCGCCCCGTGGTCGGGCACCTCGAGCTCGCGCTCGGTGGTGTTGCCCGCGAACCGGTGCGTGACGATGCCCGACGACTCGCCGATGCGCTCGATCGTGCCCCGGGCGATGGCCTCGCCGCCGACGGGGTTGACCAGCTGGTACTTCAGCGACGACGAGCCCGAGTTGAGCACCAGCACCGAGCCGTGCGCCCCGTAGGCGCTGTAGGGGTTGGGGCGCTCGGCCTCCGGGACGATGCTCATGCGGAACCCTCCGTGGTCGCGTCGGCCTGCGCCTGGATGGCGGTGATGGCGACGGTGTTGACGATGTCCTGGACGAGCGCGCCGCGGGACAGGTCGTTGACGGGCTTGTTGAGGCCCTGCAGCACCGGGCCGATCGCGACGGCGCCGGCCGAGCGCTGCACGGCCTTGTAGGTGTTGTTGCCGGTGTTGAGGTCGGGGAACACGAACACGGTGGCCCGGCCCGCGACCGAGGAGTCCGGCAGCTTGGACGCCGCCACCGACGCGTCCACCGCGGCGTCGTACTGGATGGGGCCCTCGACGCTCAGGTCCGCCCGGCGCTCGCGGACCAGCTGCGTCGCCTCGCGGACCTTGTCGACGTCGGCACCCGTGCCGGAGGTGCCGGTCGAGTACGACAGCATCGCGACGCGCGGCTCGACGCCGAACTGGGCGGCGGTCGCGGCGGACGTGATCGCCACGTCGGCGAGCTGGTCGGCGGTGGGGTCGGGGATGACCGCGCAGTCGCCGTAGACGAGCACGCGGTCCTCCAGGCACATGAGGAACACGCCGGAGACGCTCGCGATGCCCGGCTTGGTCCTGATGATCTCGAACGACGGCCGGATGGTGTGCGCCGTCGTGTGCTTGGCCCCGGAGACCATCCCGTCGGCCAGGCCGAGGTGCACCATGAGCGTGCCGAAGTAGGACACGTCGGTGACGATCTCCCGGGCCCGCTCGACCGTCATGCCCTTGTGGGCGCGCAGCCGGGCGTACTCCTCGGCGAACTTCGCGACGTGCTCCGGGTCGTGCGGGGACAGGACCGTCGCCGCGGCGATGTCCAGGCCGAGCTCGGCGGCGCGGGCACGCACCTGCTCCTCGTCGCCGAGGATCGTCAGGTCCGCGATGCCGCGGGCCAGCACGGTCGAGGCGGCACGCAGGACGCGGTCGTCGTCGCCCTCCGGCAGCACGACGCGGCGGCGGTCGGCGCGGGCCCGCTCGATGAGCTGGTGCTCGAACATCAGCGGCGTCACCACCGCGGGCCGCGGGACGTCGAGCCGGGCGAGCAGCTCGGCGCCGTCGACGTGCCTCTCGAACAGGGCGCGGGCGGTGTCGATCTTGCGCGACGAGGCCACGGTCACCTTGCCGCGGGTGCCGGCGGCGGCCCGGGCGGCGGGGTACGTGTCCTGCGGCGTGACGATCACCGGGACGTTCGGCCGCAGCGCGTGCACGAGCCGGCCGGTGGTGCCCTGGGGGGTGTACCCGCCGGTGAGGATGATCCCGGCCAGGGAGGGGAACCCGGCCGCGGTCTGCGCCGACAGCAGGCCGAGGACCACCTCGGTGCGGTCGCCGGGGGTGATGACGACGGCGCCGTCGGACAGGTGCTCGAGCAGGTGCTCCAGCGACATCGCGCCGACCAGCACGTCGAGCGCCTCGCGGCCGAGCAGCTCCGGGTCGCCGAGCAGCAGCTCGCCGCCGACGGCGTCGCGCAGCTGGGCGACGGTCGGCGCGCCGAGGAACGGCTCCTCCGGGACCACCCAGACGGGCAGGTCGGCCGCCAGGGTGGTGGGGGCCGCGGGCAGCTGGCCCTCGTACCGGTTGACCACGACGCCGACCGGCTGGGCGTGGTTGGCCCGCAGCTCGCCGAGCGAGATGCCGGCCAGGGCCCGCACGTCGTCGTCGGAGCGGCCGTGCCCCGACACGACGAGCAGCACGGGCGCGCCCACGTTGGCAGCGATCTTGGCGTTGAACGCCAGCTCGGTGGGCCCGGAGACGTCGGTGTAGTCGGTGCCGAGGACCACGACCCAGTCGCAGCGGTCGGCCACCTCGTGGTACCGGGCCACGATCCGCGACATCGCGCTCTCGGGGTCGGCGTGGATCGCGTCGTAGGTGACCCCGACGGCGTCCTCGTAGGCCAGGTCGACGCCGTCGTGCGCCAGCAGCATCTCGAGCACGTGGTCGCGCTCGACGCCGGTCCCGGCGCCGGTCCCGGTGCCCGTCCCGGCGGGCACGTGCGGGACGGCGGGGACCCGGGAGACCGGCCGGAACACGCCCACCCGCTGCCCCTGGTGCGCGAGCAGGTCGATGACGCCGAGGGCCACCGTGGACTTGCCCGAGTCGCCCTCGGGCGAGGCGATGACGATGCTGCGCGTCGCGGTCATGCGGTGGGTTCTCCCTCGTCGTGCGCGTGAGCCCGGCCGGGATCCATCCTCCCGGCCGGGCTCACGGTTGTCATCGGGACGGTGGTCACACCCCGGGCCGACATCCCTGGTCAGGGGCCCCATCAGGGGCCCTGGCAGGAGCCCTGGCAGGGGCCCTGCCAGGGGCCCGGGCGGCCGCTGTCAGCGGCGAGCGGTCACTCGTTGTCGCCGCCGGTGTCCTGGACGCCGCCGCCCGGGGCGCCGCCGCCGTTGTACTGCGGTCCGCCCGCCTCGGTCGCGGTCTCGCCGACGTCCGGCCACACCCAGTCGCGGACCTCGGGGATGTCCTCGCCGTGCTCGCGGGTCCACGCCCGGGCCCGCAGCCGCGCGTCCTGCATCTCCTGGCGCAGCCCGGCGGCCTTCGAGCGCAGCGACGGCACGCGGTCGATGACGTCGATGACCAGGTGGTACCGGTCGAGGTCGTTGAGCATCACCATGTCGAACGGCGTGGTGGTGGTGCCCTCCTCCTTGTACCCGCGCGCGTGGATGTTCTGGTGGCCGTGGCGCCGGTACGTGAGGCGGTGGATGAGCCACGGGTAGCCGTGGTAGGCGAAGATCACCGGCTTGTCGGTGGTGAACAGCGTGTCGAACTCGCGGTCCGACAGGCCGTGCGGGTGCTCCTTCTCGTCCTGCAGGCGCATGAGGTCGACGACGTTGATGACGCGGACCTTGAGGTCGGGCAGCTCCCGGCGCAGGATGTCCGCCGCGGCGAGCACCTCGAGCGTCGGCACGTCGCCGGCGCACGCGAGCACGACGTCGGGGTCCTTGCCCGGCACCTCGGTGCCGGCCCACTCCCAGATGCCCAGGCCGCGGGTGCAGTGGGCGATCGCCTCGTCCATCGTCAGGTACTGCGGCGAGGGCTGCTTGCCGGACACGACGACGTTGACGTACTGCCGGCTGCGCAGGCAGTGGTCGTACGTGCTGAGCAGGGTGTTGGCGTCCGGCGGCAGGTAGACCCGCACGATCTCGGCCTTCTTGTTGAGCACGTGGTCGATGAAGCCCGGGTCCTGGTGGCTGAAGCCGTTGTGGTCCTGACGCCACACGTGGCTCGACAGCAGGTAGTTGAGCGAGGCGATCGGGCGCCGCCACGGGATGTCGTTGGTGACCTTCAGCCACTTGGCGTGCTGGTTGAACATCGAGTCGACGATGTGGATGAACGCCTCGTAGCAGTTGAACAGCCCGTGGCGGCCGGTGAGCAGGTAGCCCTCGAGCCACCCCTGGCACTGGTGCTCCGAGAGCATCTCCATGACGCGGCCCGCGCGGGCCAGGTGCTCGTCCACCGCGGCGTCGAGGAACTCGGCGTCCCACTGCTTGTCCGTGGCGTCGTAGACGGCCTGCAGGCGGTTGGAGGCGGTCTCGTCCGGCCCGAAGATGCGGAAGTTGTGCGGGTTGAGCCGCACCACGTCGGTGAGCCACTGGCCCAGCACGCGCGGCGCCTCGGCGACGGCACCGCCGGGGTGCGGCACGTCGACGGCGTAGTCGCGGAAGTCGGGCAGGCGCAGGTCCTTGAGCAGCAGGCCGCCGTTGGCGTGCGGGTTGTCGCTCATCCGCAGCGTCCCCGTCGGCGCGAGCGCCGAGACGTCCTCGATCACGCGGCCGTCGGCGTCGAACAGCTCCTCCGGCCGGTAGGACCGCAGCCACTGCTCGAGCACCCGCAGGTGCTCCTCGGTGTCGCGGGCGCTGGCCAGCGGCACCTGGTGGGCGCGCCAGGAGCCGACGGTCTTCTTGCCGTCGATGGTCTCCGGACCGGTCCAGCCCTTGGGGGTGCGGAAGACGATCATCGGCCAGGCGGGCCGCGAGGTGTCGCCGTCGGCGGCCCGCTGCTTGATGGCGGCGATCTCGTCCAGCACCTCGTCGAGCAGCGCCGCGAACCGGCGGTGGATGTCCAGGTGCGACTCGGTGGAGCCGTCCTCGACCTCGAAGAAGTACGGCTTGTGCCCGTACCCGACCATCAGGTCGCGCAGCTCCTCCTGCGGGATGCGCGCCAGCACGGTCGGGTTGGCGATCTTGTACCCGTTGAGGTGCAGGATCGGCAGCACGACGCCGTCCTGGGCGGGGTTGACGAACTTGTTCGAGTGCCAGGAGGTGGCCAGCGGGCCGGTCTCGGCCTCCCCGTCGCCGACGACGGCGGCCACCAGCAGGTCCGGGTTGTCGAACGCGGCGCCGTAGGCGTGCGACAGCGCGTAGCCCAGCTCGCCGCCCTCGTGGATCGAGCCGGGCGTCTCGGGAGCCACGTGCGACGGGATGCCGCCGGGGAAGGAGAACTGCTTGAACAGGCGCTGCAGGCCCTGGGCGTCCTGGGTGATGTCGGAGTAGACCTCCGAGTACGTGCCGTCGAGGTAGGCCGACGCGACGAGGCCCGGGCCGCCGTGGCCCGGGCCCGTGACGTAGATCGTGGACTGCCGGCGCTCCTGGATGGCGCGGTTGAGGTGCGCGTACAGGAACGTCAGGCCCGGCGTCGTGCCCCAGTGGCCCAGCAGCCGCGGCTTGACGTGGTCGCGCGACAGCGGCTCGCGCAGCAGGGGGTTGTCCAGCAGGTAGATCTGGCCCACCGACAGGTAGTTGGCGGCGCGCCACCACTTGTCGATGCGCTGGAGCTTCTCGTCAGGCAGGTCGGTCACCCCCTGCCGCTGCCATGCCGTCGGGGTGGCCGCCGGGGCGGCGGTGGTCGTCGTCATCGCGTGCTCCCTCGAGTGGGTTGCTCGGCTGCGACCTCATTCCACCGCAGAACCTCAGGGGCCGCAGGGCGAACCGGGGGGCGTCCCTGCGGCTCAGGAGCCGCGGCGAGCTGTGGCCTGACCACAGTTCAGCACCGCGCGGTCCGGGGCGCGCGGCGGGCCGCAGTGACGCGCGGCACGTCCGTGCCCGGCGGCGCGGGCGGGTTTCTCCCGGCGTGCCGCGCGCCGATACGGTGGGTGGGTGAGCAGCCCGGTGCCCGCCCGTCGACCCTTCTGGGCGGTCGCCCTGCAGCCCCGCATGTTCGGCATCCTCGCCGTCGTGCTGCTGGCCGCGGCCCTGTGCGTGCGGCTCGGCGTGTGGCAGCTGCACCGCGCCTACGAGCGCGCCGACCTCGCCGGGCAGCAGGAGCAGCTGGACGCCGCGGCGGGGGAGCCCGTCGGCCTCGGCGAGCTCGTCGCACCGCAGTCGGCGTTCGGCGGGGAGCTCGTGGGCCGCAGCGTGTGGGTGGAGGGCACCTACGACGCGGCCGGGCAGATGCTCGTCGCCGGCCGCGCGCTCGACGGGCGCACCGGCTACCTCGTCCTGACCCCGCTGCGCGTGTCCGACGACGGCACGGGCGGCGCGTCGTGGGCCGGGCTGTCGGGCGCGCCGGTGCTACCGGTCGTGCGCGGGTGGGTCGCCGAGCCGCAGGACGCGCCGGGGCTGGCGGTGCCGGCGGGCACCGTCCGGGTGACGGGGTGGCTGCAGGCGGGGGAGGCGACCTCGGGCGTCTCCCCGCCGGCGAACCCCGGCGGCCCGCCGCTCACCGACGCGATCTCCACCGCGGCGCTGGTGAACTCGTGGGGCGGGCCGATCTGGGACGGCTACGTGGTCCTCACCGGCTCGCAGCCGGCGCAGGTGGCGGCCGCCGACGGCGGCCCCGCCGCGCTGCCGCGGCCCGTCGTCGAGGGTGCCGGCTCCGTCAACCTGCAGAGCTTCTTCTACGCGATCGAGTGGTGGGTCTTCGGCCTGTTCGCCCTGGGGCTGTGGGTGCGCCTCGTGCTCGACGAGGCGGCGTCCCAGGCGCCCGACCGCACCGGGCGCGTGCGCCCGCGCCGCGGCGCGGACGCCGGGATCGCCGGGCTGCCGGGCTGAGCGCCCGGCGGCCTCAGCGCCCGAGGAGCGGGGCCATCCGCTCCAGCGCCTCGGCCAGCAGGGGCCGGGGCAGCGCGAGGTTGACGCGCACGAACCCGCGCCCCGCCTCGCCGCAGGCGGCGCCGTCGACCACGGCGACGCCCGCGCGCTCGCGCAGCACGTCGGCGGGGCGCTCGCCCAGGCCCGCGCCGTCCGGACCGGCCCGCCGCAGGTCGAGCCAGGCCAGGTACGTGCCCTCGGGCGGCACGTGGGCCACGCCGGGCATCCGCTCGGCCACGACGTCGGCGAGCAGGCGGCGGTTGCCGTCCAGGTAGTCGACGACCTCGGCCAGCCAGGGGCCGCCCGACTCGTACGCGACGGCGTTCGCCACCAGGCCGGGCGTCGACGCCCCGTGCTCTGCGTGCTCACGGACGCGCTCCCACGTCGCCGCGTCGTCGTCGTTCGTCAGCACCAGCTGGGCGCACTTGAGGCCCGGCAGGTTCCAGGCCTTGGACGCCGACGCGGCGGTGATCGTGTGCCGGGCGGTGGTCGCCGACAGCGACGCGTACGGCACGTGCTGGTGACCGGGCATGACCAGCGGGGCGTGGATCTCGTCCGCCAGCACCCGGCCGCCGCGGGCCTCGACGACGTCGGCGATCGCCAGCATCTCCGCGGGCTCGAGCACCCGGCCGACCGGGTTGTGCGGGTTGCACAGCACCAGCAGCTCCGCGCCGGCGGCGAACGCCGCGTCGAGGGCGTCGAGGTCGTAGACGTACCGGCCGGCGCCGCCGTCGGGCGCGGCCTCGCGCACCAGCGGCACCTGGAGGATCTCGCGCCCGAGGGTGCGCGGCAGCTCCAGAAACGGCATGTACGCCGGCGTCGGCACGATCACCGGCGAGCCGGGCGACGTGAAGTGCGTGATGGCGGCGCCCAGGGCGGCCAGCACGTCCGGCAGCGGCCGCACCCGGGCGGCGGGCACGTGCCAGCCGTACCGGTCGGCCGCGAACGCGGCGAACGCCGCCGAGGTGCGCTCGACCAGCGCCGGCGGGGCGTACCCCAGCAGCCCGCGGTCGACGACGTCGTGCAGCGCGCGCGTCACCTCCGGGGCCGTGCCGAAGTCCATCTCGGCGACCCACGCCCCGATGGCGCCGTCGGCCCCGGTCCACTTGAGCGAGCCGCCCGCGCGCAGCTGCGCGGCGGTCCGGGCGTCGAGCGTGCGGGCGAGCGGCGGGTGGGTCACGAGGTCCTCCGGTCGGGCGTGCGGTCGCGTGCCGTCACTGGTGCTGCCAGCTGTTCCAGAGCCGGGCGTACTCGCCGCCGGCGGCGACGAGCTCGTCGTGCGGCCCGATCTCCGTGATCCGCCCGCCGTCCACCACCGCGACCCGGTCCGCGTCGTGCGCGGTGTGCAGCCGGTGGGCGATCGCCACCACCGTACGACCCGCGAGCACGGCGTTGAGCGAGCGCTCCAGGTGCCGCGCGGCCCGCGGGTCCAGCAGCGACGTCGCCTCGTCGAGCACCAGCGTGTGCGGGTCGAGCAGCACGAGCCGCGCCAGCGCCAGCTGCTGCGCCTGCGCGGGCGTCAGCGGGTGCCCGCCGGAGCCCACCTCGGTGTGCAGCCCCTCGGGCAGGGCGTCCACCCACGTCAGGGCGTCGACGGCGGCGAGCGCGTCTCGCAGCCGCTCGGGGGCGGCGTCGACGTCCGCCAGGCGCAGGTTGTCCGCGACCGTCCCGACGAACACGTGGTGCTCCTGGGTGACCAGCGCGACGTGGCGGCGCAGGTCCTCCAGCGGCAGCTCGACGAGCGGCACCCCGCCCACCGTCACCGACCCGCCGGTGGGCGGGTGGATGCCGGCGAGCATGCGGCCCAGGGTGGACTTGCCGGCGCCCGAGGGGCCGACGATCGCCAGCCGCTCGCCCGGGCGCAGGTCGAGGTCGATGCCGTGCAGCACGTCGTGCCCCTCGCGGTAGGCGTAGCGCACGCCGCGCGCCGTCACCGTCTCGGACGCCGGCACGGCGTCGCCCGCCTCGCGGTCCGGCGCCACGAGCCGCACCCCGATGATCCGCGACAGCGAGGTGGCGGCGACCTGGATCTCGTCCAGCCAGAAGATGAGGTTCCACACCGGCCCGGTGAGCTGCATCGTGTACATGACGATCGCGGTGACCGTGCCGACGGAGACGCTGCCCTGGGCCGCGAGCCAGCCGCCCCACACGAGCACCGAGATCGGCGCCAGGACGAACGTGAGGTCCACGCTCGGGAACAGCACCGAGCGCAGGTTCAGCGTCGCCGTCTCGGCGGCGAAGGCCTCGGCCAGGTCGGCGTCGGCCCGGCCGGTGCGGCGCGCGCCCAGGTGCAGCGCGTCGACGGTCCGCACACCCTCGACCGACTCGGTGACGGTGCCGTTGAGCACCGCGTACGCGGCCGACTCGCGCTGGTAGGCGGGCTCGGCGCGGCGCAGGTACCAGCGGGTCGCCACCAGCAGGATCGGCAGCCCGACGAACATCGCGACGGCCACGAGCGGGGAGAGCAGCAGGGTCGCCGCCACGGTGAGCACGATCGTCACCACGGCGACGACGAGCTGGGGCAGGCCGAAGCGCACCGTGTGCTGGATCTTGTTGACGTCGTTCGTCGTGCGGGCCACGAGGTCGCCGGTGCCGGCGCGCTCGACGACCGACAGGGGCAGCGCGGTGACGGTGTCGAGGAACTCCTCGCGCATCTCGGCGAACACCGACTCGCCGAACACCATCGACCGCTGCTGGGCGACCTTCTGCAGCACGGCGCGCGCGACGATCGTCGCGACGGCGAACAGCACGAGGTCGCGCACGTGGTCGGCGGTGGTGCCGGCGGTGACGTCGTCGACCAGCCGCCCCAGGAGCCACGGCCCCACGAGGCCGGCCGTCGCGGCGAGCACGTGCAGCACCGCGATGACCGTGAAGGCCCCGCGGTGGCGGCGCAGCATCCCGACGGCGTAGCGCCAGGTGGTGCGCCCGTCGGCGATGGGCAGCTTCATGCGCGGTCCTCCGCGAGGTCGGTGGTGGCGGCGTCGGTGGCGCCGAGGCCCGTCGGGGCGAGGGCGTCGGCGGGCGCCTCGTCCAGCGAGCGGCCGACGACGGCGCGGTAGCGCGCCGCCGCCTCGCCGCCCTCGGCGGCGCGCGGACGCTCGAGGAGCTCCCGGTGCGTGCCGCGGGTCGTGACGCGCCCGCCGTCGAGGAACAGCACCTCGTCGACGTGGTCGAGCACGAGCGGGCTGGCCGTGACGACCAGGGTGGTGCGTCCGCGCCGGGCCTCGGCGAGGCGCGCGGCGATCCGCGCCTCGGTGTGCGCGTCGACGGCGCTCGTCGGCTCGACCAGCACGAGGATCTCCGGCTCGGTGAGCAGGGCGCGCGCCAGCGCCACGCGCTGGCGCTGCCCGCCGGACAGGGACCGGCCCTTCTCCGGCAGCTCGCCGGCCAGCCCGTCCGGCACGGAGTCGAGCACGTCGCCGGCGTCCGCGACGTGCATCGCGCGCTCCAGGTCGGCCACCGCGGCGCGGTCGCGGACGTCGAGCTCGGTGCCCAGGCGGCCGGAGAAGATCGTCGGCGTCGCCTCGGCGACCACGACCCGCTCGCGCAGGTGGTCCTTCGGCAGGTCCGCCAGCGGCACGCCGCCGAGCGTGACGGGCGTGGCGGCCTCGGCCGCGTCGTCGAACCGCCCCAGGCGCACCGCGACGCGGGCCGACTCGTCCGGGTCGGGGGAGACGAGCGCGACCACCCGGCCGGGCTCGAGCGCGACGCCGGTGGTCTCGTCGCGCAGCACGGCGCCGGGCGCGGGCGGCGTGGCCGTGGCGGGACGGGTCCCGGTGGCGGGCTGCACCCGCAGCACGGTGATGAGCTTCTTCGCCGAGACGTGGGCGTTGGTCGCGATCTTGAGGAACTGGGTGGCCAGCTGCACGGGCCACGACAGGAACGCGGCGTAGCCGTAGAACGACACGAGCTGGCCGGTGCTGATCCGCCCCGACATGGCGTGGACGGCGCCGAGGTAGACGACCAGGGCGACGAAGAGGCCAGGCAGCAGCACCTGCAGCGCGTCGAGCCACGACTGCGTGTGGGCGACCTTGACGCCGGCGGCGCGCACCCGCTGCGACTGGGAGCGGTAGCGGTCGGTGAAGACCTTCTCGCCGCCGATGCCGCGCAGGATGCGCAGCCCGGAGACGGTGTCGGCACCGAGCGTCGTCAGCCGGCCCGACGCCTCGCGCTGCGCGGACTGGCGGCGGTTCAGCGGCCGCACCAGGAGCGCCAGGACGGCGGCGACGACGGGCAGGCCCAGGGCGATGACCAGGCCGAGCTCCACCGAGGAGGCGAGCATGAGCCCGGTGACCACCGCGTAGGCCACGAGGGAGCCCAGGAACTGGGCGGCCATCGCGTAGAGCTCGCCGATGCGGAACGTGTCGTTCGCGACGGCGGAGACCACCTCGCCGGTCGGCAGCTCGGCGGAGACGGCCTGCCCGGAGCGGCTGACGGTGCGGCTGACCAGCTGCGAGGAGCGGAACGTGGCGTGCAGCCAGTTGCGCACGTCCAGGCGGTGGCCCAGCACCGCGGTGCCGGTGAGCGCGAGCCCGACGGCGAGCAGCAGCGCCGCCAGGCGCCACGTGGCGGCGTCGAGGCCGCCGGCCGTGGCGCTGTCGACGATCTCGCCGACGAGGTAGGGCTGGACGGCCTGGCAGGCGAAGACCACGACGCCGCACAGCAGGGCGGCCGTCAGCACGCCCGCCTGGCGACGGGCCACCCACCGCAGGTAGGCCCAGGGGCCGCGCAGGTCGGGCGTGCCGGGGTCGGCGAAGGGGAGCGGGCGCACGCGCCGACGCTACGGGTGACCACCGACACAGTGCGACTGTTTAACCAGGCCCGCCCCGTAGGCTGGGGACGTGAGCACCGCCCCGCAGCACACCCCCGAGCCCACCCCCGAGCCCACCCCCGCGACGCCCGGCGACGCCGCCGGCGCCGTCTCCCGCGCGCAGGCGGCCGACGCGATCCGCAAGGCCCGCGGCGCCCTCGCCCGCTACCGCGTGATGGCCATCGTCACCGGTGTGATGCTGCTGCTGCTCACCGTCTGGATGATCCTCAAGTACCCGGTGCAGTGGTGGGTCGGCGACGTCAGCGGCCTGGTCGACGCCACCTGGATCGTCGCGCCGGTGCACGGGTGGGTCTACGTGGTCTACCTCGTCACCGTGCTCCAGGCCTGGGCCACCATGCGGTGGGGCTGGGGCCGGCTCGCGACGATGGTCTTCGCCGGCGTCGTGCCCGTGATGTCGTTCATCGTGGAGCGTCGGGTGCACGCCGACGGGCAGGAGAAGCTGGCCGCGCTCGAGCGGCGCTACCTGGCCTGACGCGCCCGGAGCGCCGGCGCCCTCCGGCGGGGCGCCCGCCGGAGCGGTGAGCGGCCTCACGGCTGCGCGCCGTGCGCGGCCACTAGACTGGAGCGGTGACGTCTCCCGCCACCGCCCCCGTCTCCCACGCCGCCGCCGAGTCCGCCGCCGAGCAGCAGCACCGCCCCGTCCTGGTCGTCGACTTCGGCGCCCAGTACGCCCAGCTCATCGCGCGCCGCGTGCGCGAGGCTCGCGTGTACTCCGAGATCGTCCCGCACACGTGGTCGGTCGAGCAGATGCTCGCCAAGAACCCGGCGGCGATCATCCTGTCCGGCGGGCCCGCGTCGGTGTACGCCCAGGGTGCGCCGTTCGTGGACCCGGCGCTGTTCGACGCCGGCGTGCCGGTGCTGGGCATCTGCTACGGCTTCCAGGCGATGGCCAAGGCGCTCGGCGGCGAGGTGGCCCAGACGGGCCTGCGCGAGTACGGCGGCACCGAGGTGGAGGTCTGCGCGGCCGGCGTCCTGCTCGCGGACACCCCCGCCAACCAGACCGCCTGGATGAGCCACGGCGACGCCGTGCACCGCGCGCCCGAGGGCTTCGAGGTCCTCGCGACGTCGGACGGCTCCCCGGTCGCGGCGTTCGAGGACACCGCCCGCCGCCTGTTCGGCGTGCAGTGGCACCCGGAGGTCAAGCACTCCGCGCACGGCCAGTCCGTGCTCGAGCACTTCCTCTACGAGGGCGCCGGCCTGGCCCCGGACTGGACGCCCGACAACGTCATCGCCGAGCAGGTCGAGAAGATCCGCGCCCAGGTGGGCGACGCGCGCGTGATCTGCGGCCTGTCGGGCGGCGTCGACTCCTCGGTCGCGGCCGCGCTCGTCCAGCGCGCCGTCGGCGACCAGCTCACCTGCGTCTTCGTCGACCACGGCCTGCTGCGCGCCGGCGAGGCCGAGCAGGTCGAGCGCGACTTCGTCGCCGCCACCGGCGTGCGCCTGGTCGTGCGCGACGAGAAGGAGCGCTTCCTGACCGCGCTCGCCGGCGTCACCGACCCGGAGACCAAGCGCAAGATCATCGGCCGCGAGTTCATCCGCGTGTTCGAGGACGCCGCCCGCGACCTGGTCGCCGAGGCCGGCGCCCACGGCGAGGAGGTCAAGTTCCTCGTCCAGGGCACGCTCTACCCCGACGTCGTCGAGTCCGGCGGCGGCGAGGGCGCGGCGAACATCAAGTCGCACCACAACGTCGGCGGCCTGCCGGACGACCTGCAGTTCGAGCTGATCGAGCCGCTGCGCACCCTGTTCAAGGACGAGGTGCGCGCCGTGGGCCTCGAGCTCGGCGTGCCTGAGGCGATCGTCTGGCGCCAGCCGTTCCCCGGACCCGGCCTGGGCATCCGGATCATCGGCGAGGTCACCGCCGAGCGCCTGGACGTGCTGCGTGCCGCCGACGCGATCGCCCGCGAGGAGCTCACCCGCGCCGGCCTGGACCGCGAGATCTGGCAGTGCCCCGTGGTGCTGCTGGCCGACGTGCGCTCGGTGGGCGTCCAGGGCGACGGCCGCACCTACGGCCACCCGGTCGTGCTGCGCCCGGTGTCGTCCGAGGACGCGATGACCGCCGACTGGACCCGCCTGCCGTACGACGTGCTGGCCACCATCTCCACCCGCATCACCAACGAGGTGCGTGAGGTCAACCGCGTGGTGCTCGACGTGACGAGCAAGCCGCCGGCGACGATCGAGTGGGAGTGAGGGTGGTCGTGGCGGTCGGTCGGGCCGCGGCGGCGCCGTCCGCTCGAATGATTCGCTCGCTGCGCTCGCTCGGCTCTCGCTGACGGCGCCGTCGCAGCCCGTCCTCGCGTCGGGTGGTGCGTGCGGAGAAGGGCCGGAACCCCGAGGGGTTCCGGCCCCTTCGCGCGTCTCAGGGGTTCTCGGCCAGCTTGGTGGCGCGGGCGTAGGCGTCCTCCGTGGCCGCCAGGACCTGCGGCCAGTCGGCGGCCAGGGCGTGGGCGCGGTTGTGGGCCACGATCCGGTCGAGCAGGCCCGGCTCGGTCACGAGGCGCTCGAGGGCGCGGGCCATGGCGGCGTCGTCGTCGGCCAGCAGCGCGTCCACGCCGTCCGTGAGCCGCTCGGCGACGCCCGACTGCGAGCGGGAGACGACGGCGAGCCCGGCGGCCTGCGCCTCGAGCGCGGCGATGCCGAACGCGTCCTGCACCGCCGGGGCCACGAACACGTCGGCCCGGGTGTACAGCTCGCGCAGCTCGTCCGGCGTCATCCGCCCCGGCAGCCGCACGACGTCGGCCAGGCCGGCCGCCGCCACCGCGCGGCGCGCCTGCTCCAGCTGCTCGCCGGCGCCCGCCACCGTCGCGACGAGGGCGCCGGGCGGCAGCCGCCGCGCCGCCGTCGTGACCGCCTCGACCAGCGGCAGCACGCGCTTGCGCGGGGCGAACCGGGTCGCCGAGACGACGTGCACCGCCGCGCCGTCGGGCCGCTCGCCGCGCTCGGTGCGCGCCAGGCGCCAGGCGGCGACGTCGACGCCGTTGCCCAGCACGACCACCCGCTCGTCCGGGTCGCCGCCGCCGGCCGCGACGATGCGGCGCAGGGGTGCGGCCGTCAGCTCGCTCACCGCCGACCACAGCACGGGCCAGCGCGACCAGCCGGCGGCCCGGTCGAGGGCGGCGAAGGCGTGCCGCGCCGCGCCCCAGACGCTGTGCACGGTGAGCACCGCGGGCAGGCCGGTGCGGGTGATCGGCCGCAGCGCCGCCTGCACCGTCGGGGCGAGCACGCCCATGTGCAGGTGCACGACGTCGGGCCGCTCGCCCGCGGCCTCCAGGGCGCGCAGCCGATCGAGCACGTGGGCGGTCGAGCGCGGGTGGACGGGGAAGCCGCCCGGGACCCGGGCGGCGACGCGGTGCACCCGCACGCCGTCGGCGCCCACCGTCGTCGACCGGCCGCGCGCGCCGGGCGCCGCGGGCGTCGTCGTCACCACCTCGACGTGGTGACCGGCGGCGGCCTGCCGGCCGGCGAGCCGGGCCACCTGGGTCTCGATGCCGCCGAGCAGCGGCAGGTAGGAGTCGGTGACGTGGAGGATCCGCACAGGGCCATCCTCTCGTGCCCGCCCGGCGCTCCTGCGCGCGACGACCGTGACGCGAGCGCCTACCGTGAGAGCAGCGGGGCCGGGACGGCCGGCGCCGCCGTGCGAAAGGGGGTTCGCATGTCGAGCACCGTCACCGTCCGTCCCACCCGGGGGGTCCGGGGGATCGGGCTGGTCAGCATCCTGGCCGGCGTGGTGCTGATCCTCGCCGGCGTCGCGGTGTGGGTGGTCGTGGCCTCGCAGCTGGCGGCGGAGGACATCACCGTGTCCGACGACGCCGACTTCCTGGCCGGTCAGCAGGTACGGGGGCCGTTGACGGCGTACGCGCAGGCCGAGGTCATCAACGCGCACGCCCTGGAGGCGTCGGGCGGCCGGACGTACGCCGAGCTGGGTCAGGACGACCCGGTCCGGGCCACGGTCATGAACGCCTCGTTCCTGCGGGCGTCGCTGTTCACGTCGGTCGTCGCGTTCGGCGTGTGCGCGCTCGCCATCGGGCTGGGCGTGCTGTTCCTGCTGCTGGGCAGCGCCCTGCGGCGGCTCGCCGGCGGCCCCGAGGTCGCCGTGACGGGGCCGGCGGCGGGCGGACCCGGTGTGGCCGCGCCCACCGGGCGCCACGCCGACCCGACCACGACGTCGTCACCGGGGCGCGAAGGTCCCGTCCCGCCCCGCTGACGCAGCACACTGGTGGGGCCGTCCGGTCGGACGGCCCCACCCGGTGTGCTGCCGCGCGTCGGGTCAGGCTCCGTCGGTGCGGCTGCGCCGGCGCACGCTGCCGACCACCGAGGCGACCACGAGCACGAGGCCGGCGCCGCCGAGCAGCCAGATCACCCCGAGCCCGACGTCGAAGCGAGCACCCGCGGCGACGGCGACCACCGCGAGGCCGACGGCGAGGATCACCAGTCCCCAGACGATGGTGCCGGTGCGGGGCGTGGTGCTCACCGGCGGTGCGGGCTGTGGCGCGGCCGGTGCCCACTGGGGGGACGCCGGCGGGTAGGGCTGGCCGTACCCCGGCGTGGCGTACGGCTGCTGCGGCCCGGGCGCCGACCGGTCGGCGTCCCGGTCGGACGGCTGCGCGTACCGGGACGGCTGCGCGTACCCGGACGGCTGCGTGTACCCGGACGGCGCGGGAGCCGCGGCGGGCGCGGCGGACGCGGCGGCGGGGGGCACGTCGGTGCGGGAGGCCGAGGAGGCCGGCGGCAGCGGGCCCGGCTCGTCGAAGACGGCGAGCGGGACGTCGGCGCGCTGCGCCTCCGGCTCGTCGTCGTGCTCGGGCGCGGCGACCGGGGCCGGGCCGCGGTCCGTGGCGTCCGGCGCGGCGTCGGCCGTCGCCGGCGGCGCGGCGGACGGGAGCACCTGGGTCTCGCCGGGCCCGGCGGGGAGCACCCGCGTCGCGCCGGCGGCGTCGACCACCTGGGTCTCGCCCGCGGCCGGCTCGAGCACCTGGGTGTCCTGCGGCTCGGCGACCTCCGGCTCGCGCACGGGCTCGGGCGTGCGGCCCTCGCGGGCGTCGTCGCGGGGGTTCTCGCTCATCGGTTCTCCTCCTGGATCCGGATCTCGCCGGCGGCCACCTCGACGTCGAGCACCAGCACGGGCTCGGCGGTGCGGGCCTGGTCGTTCACGAACGTGGTGCTGCCGAACCCGGCCTGCTGGGCGCCGTCGGTGTCGACGTCCCAGACCACGCTGCCGGCTGCGACCTCGACGTCCGCGACCACCGGCACGCCGTCGGGCACGATGACGGTGGCCGCCCCGGCGGCGAGGTCGATGGGCACCTCGACCGGCTCGTCAGCGCTGGCGCCGGACAGGTCCAGGCGCGTGAGGTCGATCGTCGGGTCGCCGAAGCGCAGCGAGTAGCCGGCCTCCGCCTCGTCGACGCCGGACGGGACGACGACGGCGTCGCCGCGCAGCTCGCGGCCGGAACCGTCGAGGCTCAGGACCGGCCACGGGTCGCGGTCGGCGAGCATGCTCCCGAAGGGCACGGCGACGACCAGCCCGACGATCGCCAGGAACCCCAGCACCCCGCTGGAGCGGCCGCGCATGCCGGCGACCACGATGCCCAGGCCGACGACGGCGAGGGCCGCGCCCAGCCACACGAGGCCGACGTTCGCGTCCCACGTCCACGGCAGGTCGAGCAGGCCCTGCTCCTGGGCCAGCAGCAGGGCCCCGAGCAGGAGCGCGACGCCGAGCACGGCGGCCACGGTGCTGCCCCCCGGGCCGCGGACCACCGGCCGCGCGGCGCGTGCCTGGGCACGCTCCTGGGCGGCCCACGCCCGGGCCTGCGCCTTGTCCTGGGCCGCGCGGGCGCGGTCCTGCGCCGCACGCGCCCGCGTCTCGGCCTTGAGCCGGGCGGCGTCGGCCTGCACGTCCGGGCCGTGGGGTGCGCCGGCGGGCGCACCCGGCGGCGGGGCGCTCGTGGTGGCGCCGGGCGCCGGCACGGCGAACGCCGCGGGCCCGCCGGCGGGGGCGCCGGCGGGGGCGCCGGCGTCCGGCGTCGGGCCCTGCCAGCCCTGCGCCCAGGCCTGGCGCTCGTCGCGCCGCTGGACCGCGTACCGCACGACGAGCCAGATCACGGTGCCCCACACGGCGATCCAGACCAGCGCGACCAGCCAGTCCCAGCCGCCGTCCCACCAGCCGCCGAACCCGCCGTTCCAGGCGAAGCCCACGACGGCGGTGGCGGCGGCGCCGAGGATCGCGACGTCGAAGTCGCCGTGCAGCGCGCGCTGGAGGTGGATCCGCCCGTCGCGCTGCTCGGGCAGCAGCGCCCAGCCGATGCCGTAGAGGACCAGGCCGGCGCCGCTGAGGAAGAAGCTGAGGAACAGCAGGCCGCGCACGAGCAGGGGGTCCCAGCCGAGGCGGTCGGCCACGCCGCTCGCGACGCCGCCGACCCACCGGTCCTCGGAGCGGTACAGGCCGGTGCGGCGGATGGAGTCGAAGAAGCGGTCGCCGCCGGCGGGCGGGGTCGGGCCGGGGCCCGGGGGCGTCGACGACGGTCCGGCGCCGGCGGGGCCGGTGGTGCCCGGCCCAGGATGCGGGGGGAACGGCTCGGTGCTCATGACGACGATCCTTCCGGCGCGCCGCGTCGCGGACCATCGGGTGTCGCCCTGAGCCGCCCCTGAGATCCGCTGCCCGGGGCGGGCGGGCGACCCTGAATCCGCCCCCGGGGGGACCCGGTCGCCCTCCTGACGTGCCACGATCGGGGGGTGAGCACGACCGCACCCCCCGGCCCGGCAGGCGCCGGCGGCGCCCGCCCCCGCGGCGCTGCCGCCGCGCCCGCCCGCCTGCCGCTACGCCGCCCCGAGGAGGGGCGGTGGATCGGCGGCGTGTGCGCCGGCGTGGCCGCCCACCTCGGCGCGCCGGTGGGCCTCGTGCGCGCGCTGCTGGCCGTGCTCGCGCTCGCCGGCGGCGCCGGCGCCGCGGTCTACGTCTTCTGGTGGGTCACGATCCCGTCGGGCGACCCGCGCGCGGCCGCGGCGGCGAGCGAGCCCGCCGCGCTGCACCGGCTGGCACCGCGGCTGCGGCTCAGCGGCGCCGCGGCCCGGATCCCGCGGCGCGAGGCGATCATCGGCGGCGTGCTGCTCGCGGGCGCGGCGCTGCTCGTCGCGGTCCGCGCGGGCTGGGACTGGGGCGCCTCGTGGGTGCTGCCGGCGCTGCTGGCGCTCGGCGGGCTGGCGCTCGCGTGGAGCCAGCTCGACGCCGCCCAGCGCGGCATCGAGGCGGAGGGCCCCGGTGGCTGGCGCCGTGGCGCGGCCGTGGCGCGGCTGGCCGGCGGCGTCGTGCTCGTGACGGCGGGCGTGCTGCTGCTCGTGGGGCAGGACACCCCGGGCTGGGCGGCGCTCCAGGCGGCGCTCGCGGCGCTCGCGGTGCTGGCAGGCTTCGCGCTCGTGCTCGCGCCGTGGTGGCTGCGGCTCGTGCGCGAGCTCGGCGACGAGCGGCTGGCGCGCGCCCGCGAGGCGGAGCGCGCCGACATCGCCGCGCACCTGCACGACTCCGTGCTGCAGACCCTCGCGCTCATCCGCGCCCAGGCCCACGACGGCGACGCCGTCGCGCGCATGGCGCGCGCCCAGGAGCGCGAGCTGCGCGAGTGGCTCTACGACGACCGGCGCGAGCCCGGCACGTCGCTCGCGGCCGAGCTGCGCGCGCTCGTCGCCGAGGTGGAGGACGGGCGCGTCGGGCACCGCGCCGACGCCGCCGGTCCCGTGGCGATCGAGGTCGTCGTGGTGGGCGACTGCCCACCCACGGAGGCCACCACGGCGCTGCTGCAGGCCACCCGCGAGGCGCTGGTCAACGCCGTGGCCCACGGCCGGCCGCCCGTCACCGTCTACCTCGAGGTCACCGACGTGGCGGCCGAGGTGTTCGTCCGCGACCGCGGCGACGGCTTCGACATGGCCACCATCGCCTCCGACCGGTTCGGCGTGCGCGAGTCGATCCTCGGGCGGGTGCGCCGGCGCGGCGGCAGCGCCGAGGTCAGCAGCCGGCCGGGCTGGGGCACCGAGGTGCGCCTGCGGATGCCGCAGACGGCGACGGCGCCCGCCAACGGCGCCAACGGCTCCCAGCCCGCGAACGGCCAGGCCGCCGACGGGGCGGCGCCGCGGCCCGCCCCCGCCGCGCCGCCGCCCGCCGCACCCCCGACCAGCAACCCCGACGAAGCGAGGAACCGCCTGTGAGCAGCCCTGCCGCACCCGCCCGGACCGACGTCGCCCTGCCGGTGCCCGTGGTCCTGGTCGACGACCACCACATGTTCCGGGCCGGCGTGCGCGCCAGCCTCGACGAGCGCGTCACCGTCGTCGGCGAGGCGGCCGACGTCGACCAGGCGGCGCGCGCGGTGCGCGAGCTGCGGCCCGCCGTCGTCCTGCTCGACGTGCACCTGCCCGGGGGCACCGGCGGCGGCGGGGCGGAGGTGGTCCGCCTGTGCGCCGACCTGCTCGGCGAGACGCGGTTCCTGGCGCTGAGCGTCTCCGACGCCGCCGAGGACGTCGTCGCCGTCATCCGCGCCGGCGCCCGGGGGTACGTCACCAAGAACATCTCCGGCCCGGACCTGTCGGGCGCCGTGGTGCAGGTGGCCGGCGGCGACGCCGTGTTCTCGCCGCGGCTGGCGGGGTTCGTGCTGGACGCGTTCGGCACGGCGGCCGGCGAGGTGTCCGTGGCCGACGACGAGCTGGACCGCCTGTCGCGGCGCGAGCAGGAGGTGATGCGCCTCATCGCGCGCGGCTACTCCTACCGCGAGGTCGCCGGCGAGCTGTTCATCTCGATCAAGACCGTCGAGACCCACGTGTCCGCGGTGCTGCGCAAGCTCCAGCTGTCCAACCGCTACGAGCTCACCCGGTGGGCGGCCGCGCGCCACATCCTGTGACCGGGGGTCCCGTGATCGGCTGCTCGGTGATCGGCGGCCCCGTGAGAGGCCCCGTGACCGGCCCTGTGACCGGCTCCGTGACCGTCCCTGTGACCTTCGTCGCCGCCGTGCGGGCGTGCGGGCGTCAGCCGACCTGCGCGAGGCGTCGCCGCTAGGCTCGCGGGCGTGAGCTTCCTGTACAACGTCTTCGTGTTCCTGCACTTCCTGGGCTGGGCCATCGTCCTGGGCGGCTACCTCGCGTCGCTGCGCAGCCCGGGCCTGTACCGCGGCGTCTTCCACGGCGCGGCGACCGCGCTCGTGGCCGGCATCGTGATGTTCGGCCTCCTCGAGGCCGGGGCCGTGGACAACCCCTTCGACCGGACCAAGCTGACGGTCAAGCTGGTGGTCGCGCTGGTCATCACCGTGCTGGCGTTCCTCGCCCGGCGCCAGGGCGCCAAGGGCGACAACGGCACGGGCGCGGTGACGCCGGGCCTCAAGCACGCGATCGGCGGCCTGACGATCGTCAACATGCTGGTCGCCGTCTTCTGGAACTGACGTGGGCGTCCTCGGCGAGGTCCTCGTCGGCCTCGCGATCGCCGTCGGGCTGGTCGGCATCGTCGTCCAGGTGCTGCCGGGCAACCTGCTGGTGCTCGGGTCCGTGCTCGTGTGGGCATGGGTGACCGGCGGGGCGGCGTGGTGGGTGTTCGGCGTCGCGGCGCTGGCCGTCGCCGCCGCGGAGGCCGCGCAGTGGCTGCTGGCCGGCCGCCACATGCGCCGGGCGGACGTGCCGTGGTCGACGCTGGTGTGGGGCGGGCTGGCCGGCATCGTCGGCTTCTTCGTCGTCCCCGTCGTCGGGCTGTTCCTGTTCTTCCCGGCCGCGGTGTTCCTCGCCGAGCTGCTGCGGCGCCGCGACCGCGCCGCCGCCTGGCGCGCCACGGTCGCGGCGCTGCAGGCCACGGGCATCACGATCCTCGTCCAGCTAGCCGGCGGCCTCGTCGCGGCCGGCGCGTGGGTCGTGGGACTCTTCCTCACGTGACCGCGCCCGACAGCACCGAGACGCCCGCCCACGGCTCGGCGGGCGCCGCACCGCTCGCGGCGCCCGCCGACCCGGCGCAGCTCACCGTCCGGGTCGCCGGGGTCGACCGGCTCGACGCGCGCACCGCGTACGCCGCGTGGCGGCTGCGTCAGGACGTGTTCGTCGTCGAGCAGGACTGCGCCTACCCCGACCTCGACGGCCGCGACCTCGAGCCGGGCACGCGGCACGTGCTGCTGCTGACGCCGGGCGGCGACGTCGTCGCCACCGCCCGCGTGCTCGACGACGGCGAGAGCTGGCGCATCGGGCGCGTGGTGTGCCACCCGGCCGTGCGCGGGACGGGCGCGTCGCACGTGCTCATGACGGCGGCGCTCGACGCCGTGCGCGACGCCGACGGCGGGCGCGACGTCGTGCTCGACGCGCAGTCGCCGCTGACCGGCTTCTACGGCCGGTTCGGGTTCGTGCCGGACGGCCCCGAGTTCCTCGAGGACGGCATCCCGCACACGCCCATGCGCCTGCGGCGCCCCTGAGGGCCGGCGGCTCGCCCGTCGCCGGCCCGCCCTCAGTCCACCCGGACGGCGAGCTCCACGACGGGGCCGCCGTCCGGGTCGTCCACCACGGTCTGGCGCAGCTCCTGGTCGGTGAGCTCCAGGCTCCGCGCCGCCACGGCGTCGAACAGGGCGACGGCCGCGGGGTGCAACGCCCCGCCACGGGCCTGGTCGTCGTCCGCGTCGTCCGCCCGCTCGTTCGCCGCGTCGGCGGGCAGCCGCACGACGAGCTCGGTGCCGCCCGGCATCTCGCCGACCTCGACACCCGGCCCGCCCCAGCCGGTGGGCAGCCGGCGCGACGTCGGCCACCACAGCAGCAGCTCGACGGCGTCCGGCGCCGGGCCGCGGCGCATCGTCGTCCAGAACTGCCCCGCCGGCCCCACGCCCTCGACGTGCAGGGAGCGCGCCAGCTCGGTGAACCGCGCGTCCGCCGCGTCGTCGGCCGTCGCGACGTCGTCACCGTCGCGGACCATCAGGACGTGGCCGGCATACGGCTGGGCCGGCACGTGGCGCTCCCGGACCTCGGCCGGCCGGGCGAGCGCCGCGAGCGTGCGCTCGGCCACTGCGTGCGCCCGGTCCTCCCGCTCGCGCTCCGCGAGCACGCGCCGCCGTTGCGCGGCGAGCGCACGCGCCGGGTCGCCGTCGGCCAGCGCCGCGGCGACCTCCGTCAGCGGCACGCCGGCGTCCCGCAGGGTTCGCGCCTGGACGCCCGTGCGCACCTGCTCGGCGCCGTAGCGGCGGTAGCGGGTGACGGGGTCCACGTCGGCCGGCGGGAGCACGCCCGTCGTGTCGTAGTGGTGGAGGGCCTTGACGGATAGGCCCGTGAGGGTGGAGAACTCGCCGATGCTGAGCATGCTGCCAGCATCGGGCCTCCGGCTGCGGGAGGGTCAAGCGGCGCTCAGGCCCGCTCGTAGGTGGCGAGCAGCACGCCCGACGGGGTGCTGCGCGCGGCGGCGAGCCGCAGCTGCGCGGACGGCCCGTCGGCCGCGAACAGGCGGCGGCCGGCGCCGAGGACCACCGGGTGCACCTGCAGGTGCAGCACGTCCACGAGGCCGCGGGCCAGCAGCGAGCGCACCAGCACGCCGCTGCCGAAGACCGCGAGCGTCGTGTCGCCGGTGGCGCGCAGCCGCTCCACCGCGTCGGCCGCGTCCCCGTCCAGCAGCTCCGAGCGCTGCCAGCCGAGCGGCGCGCGCAGCGTGCGGGAGGCCACGAGCTTGGGCACCGCGTCGAGCGCGTCGGAGAACGGGTCGGGCCGCGGCCGGGCAGGCCAGAAGGCCGCGAAGTCCTCGTACGTCCGCCGGCCCAGCAGCAGCGACCACGGGCCGGCGAGGAAGGCACCCATCGCCTCCACGACCTGCGGGTCCTGCCGCACGGCGGCCCAGCCGCCGTGGGCGAAGCCGTCGCGCTCGTCCTCGTCGGCTCGTCCGGGGGCCTGCATCACCCCGTCCAGCGACAGGTGCTCGATCACCACCACCCTGCTCATCGCGGCTCCCTCCCCGCCGTCGTCCTGCGCCGTCGTCCCGCCCCGTCGAGAGGCAGACGACGCCGGGGCGTGCGACTCGTCGCACACCCCGGCGTCGGGACCTGCGGCTGTCCCCGGGTGTCACCTCGCGCGCCTAGGCTTGGAGGCACGATGACCTCTCTCTTCGACAGCCTCTCGCTCCCCGGATTCGAGCCCCCGGCCGCGCGTGACGACACCGCGCGCCTGCCCAGCACGGCACCGCGCTGGGACGCGTGGGCCGAGGGCGACGTCGGCGGCGCGCCGGACTGGGTGCGCGACGCCGCGGGCGCGCCGGGCCAGGGCGCCCCAGGTCCGGGCGCGCCCGGTGACGCGCCCGTCCGCCGCGGCCCGTACGCGCACATCGACCCGGACCAGCTCGTCGAGGGGCTCAACGACCAGCAGCGCGCCGCCGTCGTGCACCACGGCTCGCCGCTGCTCATCGTCGCGGGCGCCGGCTCGGGCAAGACCCGCGTGCTCACCCACCGCATCGCCTACCTGCTGGCCACCGGCCGGGCGCGGGCGGGGGAGATCCTCGCGATCACGTTCACCAACAAGGCCGCCGCGGAGATGCGCGAGCGCGTCGAGACGCTCGTCGGCCCGGCGGCGCAGCGCATGTGGGTCTCGACGTTCCACTCCGCGTGCGTGCGGATCCTGCGCCGCGAGGCCAAGACGCTGGGGCTCAAGACCAGCTTCTCGATCTACGACGCCGCCGACTCCCAGCGCCTGGTCACCCTGGTGACGCGCGAGCTGAACCTGGACCCGAAGAAGTACCCGGCCCGGACGCTCGCCAACAAGATCAGCGACCTCAAGAACGAGCTGGTCGACCCCGAGACGTACGCCCGCGAGTCCGGGGCGCGCTCCACGGAGGACGGCTGGCGCGAGCGCGCCGCCCGCGCCCAGGGCGGCCTGCCGGCGGCGGCGCCCGAGTTCGACCAGGTGCTCGCCGACGTCTACACCCGCTACCAGGCCCGGCTGCAGGCGGCGCACGCGCTCGACTTCGACGACATCATCATGTCGACGGTCAACCTGCTGCAGGCCTTCCCGGCCGTCGCCGAGCACTACCGCCGCCGGTTCCGGCACATCCTGGTCGACGAGTATCAGGACACCAACCACGCGCAGTACGTGCTGGTGCGCGAGCTGGCGGGCGTGGGGGCGGACTCGGCGGCGGCGCACGACGGCTCGGGGCTGCCGGGCGGCGAGCCGCAGGCCGTCGCGCTCGACCCGGCCGAGCTCACCGTCGTCGGCGACTCCGACCAGTCGATCTACGCCTTCCGCGGCGCCACCATCCGGAACATCCTCGAGTTCGAGGACGACTACCCGGACGCCACCACGATCCTGCTGGAGCAGAACTACCGCTCCACGCAGACGATCCTGTCGGCCGCCAACGCCGTCATCTCGCGCAACGCCGACCGCAAGCCGAAGAACCTGTGGACGGCCTCGGGCGAGGGCCCGCGGATCGTCGGGTACGTCGCCGACGACGAGCACGCCGAGGCCCGGTTCGTGGCCGAGGAGATCGACCGGCTCGGCGACACCGAGGGCGTGCGGCCCGGCGACGTCGCGATCTTCTACCGCACCAACGCCCAGTCCCGGGCGCTGGAGGAGGTGCTGGTGCGCGTCGGCCTGCCGTACAAGGTGGTCGGCGGCACCCGCTTCTACGAGCGCCGCGAGATCAAGGACGCCATCGCCTACCTGCGGGCGCTGGCCAACCCGGACGACGACGTCAACGTGCGCCGCGTGCTCAACGTGCCCAAGCGCGGGCTCGGCGACAAGGCCGAGGCCATGGTGGCGGCGTTCGCCGAGCGGGAGCGCACCTCGTTCGGCGCGGCGATCGAGCGCGCCGAGGAGATCCCCGGCATGACGACGCGCACGCTCAACCCGCTGCGCGCCTTCCGCGACATGATGGCCGAGCTGCGCGCCATGGTGGCCGACGGCGAGCAGCCGGCCGCGGTGCTCGGGGCGGTGCTCGACCGCTCGGGCTACCTCGAGGAGCTGCGCGCCAGCGACGACCCGCAGGACGCCTCGCGCGTGGAGAACCTCGCCGAGCTGCACGCGGTGGCCTCCGAGTTCTCCGAGACCGACCCCGAGGGCACGCTCGACGACTTCCTCGAGCGGGTGTCGCTCGTGGCCGACAGCGACCAGATCCCGGACGAGGACGTCGCCGACGGCGCGGCCGAGGAGGCCCGCGAGGACCAGGGCGTCGTCACGCTGATGACCCTGCACACCGCCAAGGGCCTGGAGTTCCCCGTCGTCTTCCTCACCGGCATGGAGGACGGCACGTTCCCGCACATGCGGTCGCTGCACGACGACGCCGAGCTGGCCGAGGAGCGGCGCCTGGCGTACGTGGGCATCACCCGGGCCCGCGAACGGCTCTACGTCTCACGCGCGGCGATGCGCTCCGCCTGGGGCATGGCGAACGAGTTCCCGCCCAGCCGGTTCCTGGCCGACATCCCCGAGGAGCTGTGGGACTGGCGCCGGCGGGAGTCCTCGACGCAGTACCTGCGCGGCGGCGGCTCCGCCTGGGGCGGGCGCGGCGGGTACGGCGGCTCGGGCGGCGGGGCGTACGGGTCGCGCGGGCGGTCCGACGACGCCGGGCGGCGCACGCCGTCGTCCGCCCCTGTCGGCGGGCGGCTGGGCACGCCCCGCGACGGCGGGGCGGCGGCGCCGTCCACGGTGGCGAAGTTCGGCTCGGCGACGCCGCGCAAGGACGCCGAGATCCCGAGCCTGTCCGCCGGTGACAAGGTGGTGCACGACGCCTACGGGCTCGGCACCGTCGTCGCCATCGAGGGCACGGGCCCGAACGCCGTGGCCCGGATCGACTTCGGGTCGGACGGCACCAAGCGCCTGCTGCTGCGCTACTCGCCGGTGACGAAGCTCTGACGCCACGGCGACCGCCCCGCGGCGGCCGCCCGGCAGCGGCGCAGGAGCGGCGCACCGGCGCGGCGTGGTGGCGTGCGGCGCCCGGCGCGCGGTCGCATGCTGTCGGGACAGAAGCGGTCGCGCACGACGGAGTGGGGTGGTCGCCGTGGGAGTCGTCGACGACACCGTGGGCAACGAGCTCGCGGAGGTGGTGGCGGGCAGGGCCGGGCCGGCCCTGGGCGAGGCGGCGTGCGACGCTCTGCTGGAGCTGCTGACCTCGACGGCCGCGCAGGCGGTGCCGAGCGCCTCGGGCGCGGCCGTCTCGCTGTCCGACGAGGGCTGGCGGACGGCGACGGCCACCGGGCCGCTGGTGCGCAGGGTCGACACGCTGCAGGCGACCCTCGGCGAGGGGCCCTGTCACACCGCCGCGGGGGAGCGGCGCGTCGTGGTCGCCCCGGACCTGCACGAGGAGGCGCGCTGGCCGCACTGGGCCGCCGCAGCCACCCGGCTCGGCCTCACCGGCGCCATCTCGGCGCCGCTCGTGGTCGGCGACGACGTGATCGGCGCGCTGTCCCTCTACGCCCGCCATCCCAGGGCGCTGACCGAGGCCTCGTCGGTCGTGCTGTCGCTGTTCGCCGCGCAGGCGGGTGTGCTGGTCGCGAGCGCGCGGGCGGCCCGCAGCGCGGAGCGGCTGCCGAGCCGCGTCCAGTCGGCCCTGCGGACGCGGGACGACGTCAACGTCGCCGTGGGCCTCGTGATGGTCGAGGAGAAGGTGTCCCGCGACGCGGCGTTCGCCTACCTGACCGCGCTGGCGCAGCAGTCCGGGCGGTCCCTGGGGGAGACGGCGGACCGGCTGGTCCGCCGGCACGACGGTCACCACCGCGGGCGTCGGGGGGCCGGGGATGGCCACCGCAGCTGAGGTCCAGCGGCGCCGGCTGCGCGGAGCCCTGGCACGGCTGCGGGCGGGCGTCGACGACCTGTGGCTGCGCTATCTCGGGGTGGGGGGCACGGCGGATCCCGCCGAGGTGCAGGCATTCCTGGACGGCGCCGGGACGCTGTCGGCCGCAGAGCGCGACCGCCTGGCCCTCGTCGCGAACGAGCTGCTCGTGGAGTCCGCCGGCCGCCTGCGCGTCCCGTTCGAGCGGACGGTGCGGGACGTGGAGCCGCCGAGCGGGCAGGTCGCCGCGTTCGTCGAGCTGATGGTGCGCACCCACCTGGCCCCGCCCGAGGCGCTGGCGCCCGCCGTCGACGTGGCGGCCGAGCGGCTGGGCGTGCGGGCGGTCGTCTACCTCGCCGACTACGAGCGCGTGCACCTGGTGCCGCTGCCGTCGGAGCACGGGGCGGCCCGCAAGCCGCTGCGCATGGAGGGCACCGTGGCGGGGCGTGCGTTCCGCCTGCTGGAGCTGACGGCGGCCACCGCGGGCGGGCAGCCGCGGCTGTGGGTCCCGATCGCCGACGGGGTGACGCGCATCGGCGTGCTCGACGTCATGGTCGACGACCGGCGGGAGCTGGAGGACCCGGTGCTGCGGCGCCAGTGCTGGTGGCTGACGCACTTCATCGGGCACCTCGTCACGTCGCTGGACGCGCGCGGCGACGGGTTCGACGCCGTGCGGCGCCGCCGGCCGCGCGCCACCCAGGCCGAGCTGATCTACCACATGCTGCCGCCGCGCACGGCGGGCACCGACCGGGTGCTCGTCAGCGGCCGCGTGGAGCCGACCTACGGCGTGGGCGGCGACGCCTTCGACTACGCGCTGTCGCCCACGTCCGCCCAGTTCGGCGTCCTGGACGCGACCGGCCACGACCTGGCGGCCGGCATGGTGGCGGCCACCGGCCTGGCTGCCTACCGCAACGCGCGGCGCAACGGCCTGGGGCTGTTCGAGCAGGCGGAGTTCGTCAACCAGACGCTGGAGGACCAGTTCTACGGCAAGATCTTCGCCACCGGGGTGCTCGGCGACCTCGACGTCCGCACGGGCCGGCTGCGCTACCTCGTGGCCGGCCACCCCAACCCGCTGCTGCTGCGCCACGGGCGGGTGGTCAAGCAGCTGGTCGCGGGCCGCCGGCCGCTGCTCGGGCTCGAGCTGCGCCGCAGCGTGACGATCGGCGAGGAGCTGCTGGAGCCGGACGACATGGTGGCGGTGTACACCGACGGCATCACGGAGGCCCGCAACGGCACCGAGATGTTCGGCCTGCCCCGCCTCATCGACATCCTCGAGCGCGAGACCCTGCACAAGGTGCCGCTGCCCGAGGTGGTCGACCGGGCGACCCGCGCGGTCCTGCGCCACCAGGACGGGGTGCTCCAGGACGACGCGACGCTGTTCCTGCTGCACTGGACCCGCACCGCCCAGGAGGCGCTGGAGCCCGGCCCACCCCGGTGAGGCCGGGCCCCGGCCGGTCGCCGGGGGCGCCGGACCGCCCGCCCTGCCCTGATGCGTGCCCGATGCGTGCCCGATACTGCCGGGGTGGACGACTCGACGACTGGCGGTGTAACCCTGCGCCGGGCGGCGGCCGGTGACGCCGCGCAGGTCGGCCGGTTCCAGACGACGGCGTGGGACCAGAGCTACCGCGGGATCGTCCCCGACGCGGTCCTCGACGCGACGACCTGGCAGGAGCGCGCCGCGCGCTGGCACGACCGGATCGTGGGCGGCGCCCGGGACGTCTGGCTGGCCCACCGCGACGGGCGGCTCGTGGGCGTGGCGAGCACGGCGCCCAGCGACGGCGACCGGCCGGACCTGCACGCCCTCGAGCTCGCCACGATCCAAGCACGGGTTCCGGGCCACGGGGGAGGCGCAGGTCGACCCGGGCACCGGCCTCGAGGAGGTCCGCTGGATGCGGGGCTGACGGGCCCGGCCCGGGTCAGGCGGCCGGACGCTCGCGCTCGAGGGCCTCGCGCACGGCGACCAGGTCGCTGCCGGCATCCTGGGCGAGGGCCACGACGACGCGCCCGCCGGGGCTGTCGGCGCGCAGCACCCCGAGCAGGACGTGCGGCGCGTCGATGCTCCGGTCGCCCAGGCGGATCGCCTCGCGCAGCGACAGCTCGAGCGCCTTCTTCGCGTCACCGGTGAACGGCCGGGTGCGGGCGCGGCGGCGCCGGGGCCGCGCCGCCCGCTCCAGCGCGCCGGGGCCGAAGACGGCGTCGGCGCGGTCGCGCACGGCGTCCAGGTCGATGCCGAGGGACGCCAGCGCCTCGCCGTCCAGCACGGCGCCGGCAGCGATCGCGGACCGTGCGGCAGCGGCGACGTCGGCGGGCTCGACGCCGACCGAGCGCAGGGCGGTGGCGACCGGCCCCGGCACCGCGACCGCGCCCTCGGCGAGGGCCACGACGAGGTGGCGGGTGTCGACGGCGTCGCTGCGCAGCTCCTCGGCAGTGACGACGGCGTCGCGCACGACCGTGCGGGCCGACTGGGTGAACCGCTCGAACATCAGATCCTCCTGCCGTGCTTCTTGTTGACGGCCTGCTTGGTGACGCCGAGCTCGCCGGCGATCTGCTGCCAGGACCACCCGAGCTCGCGGGCGCGGCGCACCTGGAGCGTCTCGAGGCGGTCGGCGAGCTCGCGCAGCGCGCGCACGGCGCGCAGGCCCTGCTGCGGGTCGTCGCCCGCTGCCGCCGTGACGAGCGTCCTGTGGTCGGTCACGTGTCAACTCTGGTTGACCCGATCCCGGCTGTCAACCTTTGTTGACGGACGGCGGGTGCCGGCCGCGGCCGGCGGCGCGGTCGCGCCGCGGGCCGGCGGGGCGGCGGAGTGACGTCCGTCACCTCCGGAGCCGTGGCCCGGCCGCCGGATAGGACGGTCCACCCGCCGGGACTACGCTGTGAGGGGATGTCTTGACGTCGAGACATTGATGTCAGGGCACTCCCGCAGGCAGGCCTCTGCCGACCCAGAGGCTCAACCGATGGAAGGACGCAGCAGGGTGGACCTGTTCGAATACCAGGCGCGCGACATCTTCGAGAAGCACGGTGTGCCCGTGCTGGGTGGCATCGTCGCGACCACGCCGGAGGAGGCCCGCGCGGCCGCGGAGAAGCTGGGTGGCGGCACCGTCGTCGTCAAGGCCCAGGTCAAGACCGGCGGCCGCGGCAAGGCCGGCGGCGTCAAGCTCGCCCACTCGCCCGCCGAGGCGCAGGAGAAGGCCGGCGAGATCCTCGGCATGGACATCAAGGGCCACACGGTCCACCGCGTGATGATCGCCGAGGGTGCCAAGATCGCCGAGGAGTTCTACTTCTCGGTGCTCCTGGACCGCTCGAACCGCAACTACCTGGCCATGTGCTCGGTCGAGGGCGGCATGGAGATCGAGCAGCTCGCCGTCGAGCGCCCCGAGGCCCTGGCCAAGGTCGCCGTGGACCCGATCGTCGGCATCGACGAGGCCAAGGCCGCCGAGATCGTCGAGACCGCCGGCTTCGCCGAGGACCTCAAGGCCCCGGTGGCCGAGGTCATCCGCAAGCTCTGGACCGTCTTCACCGCCGAGGACGCCACGCTCGTCGAGGTGAACCCCCTGGTGCGCACCGAGGACGGTGCCATCATCGCGCTCGACGGCAAGGTCACCCTGGACGACAACGCGTCCGAGGTGCGTCACCCGGAGCACGCGGAGCTCGAGGACAAGGCCGCGGCGGACCCGCTGGAGGCCAAGGCCAAGGCGAACGGCCTCAACTACGTCAAGCTCGACGGCGAGGTCGGCATCATCGGCAACGGCGCGGGCCTCGTGATGAGCACGCTCGACGTCGTCGCCTACGCCGGCGAGGCGCACGGCGGGGTCAAGCCCGCCAACTTCCTCGACATCGGCGGTGGCGCGAACGCCCAGGTGATGGCCAACGGGCTCGACGTCATCCTGAACGACCCGCAGGTCAAGTCGGTGTTCGTCAACGTGTTCGGCGGCATCACCGCCTGCGACGAGGTCGCCAAGGGCATCGTCGGCGCGCTGGAGATCCTGGGCGACGAGGCCACCAAGCCGCTGGTCGTGCGCCTCGACGGCAACAACGTGGACCTGGGCCGCCAGATCCTCACCGAGGCGAACCACCCCCTCGTGACCCTGGCCGAGACGATGGACGGCGGCGCCGACAAGGCTGCCGAGCTGGCCAACGCCTGATCGCCCGCCGACCGCAGAGAGCAGAGACACCACAACCATGTCGATCTATCTGAACTCCGACTCGAAGATCATCGTCCAGGGCATCACCGGCGGGATGGGTGCCAAGCACACCGCCCTCATGCTCGACTCGGGCGCGCAGATCGTGGGCGGCGTGAACGCCCGCAAGGCCGGCACCACGGTGACCCACAAGGATCACGAGGGCAACGACGTCACCCTGCCCGTGTTCGGCACGGTCAAGGAGGCCATGGCCGAGACCGGCGCCAACGTCTCGGTGCTGTTCGTCCCGCCGGCGTTCACCAAGGACGCCGCGATCGAGGCCATCGACGCCGAGATGCCGCTGATCGTGGTCATCACCGAGGGCGTGCCGGTCCAGGACACCGCCGAGGTGTGGGCCTACCTGCAGGGCAAGTCCACCCGGATGATCGGCCCGAACTGCCCCGGCATCATCACCCCGGGCGAGTCGCTCGCCGGCATCACCCCGCACACCATCACCGGCAAGGGCCCGATCGGCCTGGTGTCGAAGTCGGGCACGCTGACCTACCAGATGATGTACGAGCTCAAGGACTTCGGGTTCTCGACCGCCATCGGCATCGGCGGCGACCCGATCGTGGGCACCACGCACATCGACGCGCTCGAGGCGTTCGAGAACGACCCCGAGACCAAGGCCATCGTGATGATCGGCGAGATCGGCGGCGACGCCGAGGAGCGCGCCGCGGCGTACATCAAGGAGCACGTGACCAAGCCGGTCGTGGGCTACGTCGCGGGCTTCACCGCCCCCGAGGGCAAGACGATGGGCCACGCCGGCGCCATCGTGTCCGGCTCGGCCGGCACCGCGCAGGCCAAGAAGGAGGCCCTCGAGGCCGTCGGCGTCAAGGTCGGCAAGACGCCGTCGGAGACCGCCGCCCTCATGCGGGAGATCCTGCAGAACCTGTGACCCTCCGGGCCGCCCCGCGGCCCGGTGCGGGCCCTGCCCGCCGCGTCCACGGCGCCCCGCCTCCCCGAGGCGGGGCGCCGTCGTCGTCCCGGCCTCCCTCCGGGCTCGCCGAGCGTCCCGCTTCCCCGGACTCCGGCCGTCGGCGCCGCTTCGCCCGGCCCCGGCGTGGCCGCGCGGCCCGGGGGGGCGGCGCGGGGGAGCATGGACGCGTGAGCACCACCCGCCCCGCCCCGCGCAGCACCTCCCGCACGCCCCGGTCGCCCCGCACCGTCGAGGCGGCGCTGGGGGCGCCCGTGCTGGGGTCGCGCATCGCGGACGCGATGTCGGGCGTGTGGGCGGTGGTCCAGTCGGTGGTGCTGTCGTCCCTGCTGGTGCTGCTGCTGACGGTGGTCGCGATGCTCGGCGCGCCCGGCACGGGTGCCGTGCCCTGGGGCGTCGCCACCCGCACCGCCGGCGGCGTCTGGCTGCTGGGGCACGGCGTGCCCGTGACGGTGGGCGACGCCGCGGTGACGATCGTGCCGCTCGGCGTGGCGGCCCTGGCGGCCTTCTGCACGTACGTGTGCGCCAAGCGCGCGACGGCGCCCGTGGCGTCCGGAGTGCTGGCCGGCACGGTCCTGTACGCGGTGACGACGACGGCGGTGGCCGCGGCGGGCGGCCTGCGCGGCGGGGCGCTGCTGACCGCGGCGGTCGGCGGCGCGGTGGTCGGGGGCGTCGGGCTCGGCGTCGGCGTGCTCGCGCAGCCCGACGCGCCGCGGGTGGCCGAGGTCGTCGAGGCCACGTTCGGCTGGGTCCCGCCCGTGGCGCGCCTCGGCGTGCGCGCCGGCGCGCTGGCGACGGCGCTGCTGCTCGGCGCCGCGGCGGTGGTCACGACGCTGTGGGTGCTCGCCGGCCGCGCCACGGCGGGCGACGTGCTCGCCGGCCTGGCGCCCGGCTGGATCGGGGGCGTGGTGCTCGGCGTCGCCCAGCTCGCGCTCCTGCCCAACCTGGTGCTGTGGGCGCTGGCGTGGCTGGCCGGGCCGGGCTTCGCCGTGGGGGAGGGGACCTCGTTCACGGTGCGCGGTGTCGTCGACGGCCCGCTGCCGGCCTTCCCGCTGCTCGGGGCCCTGCCGGGGCCGAGCTGGTCGGGCGGCGCGTCCCTCGCCGCGCCCGCCCTGGTCGTGCTGTGCGGCGTCGTGGCCGGCGGGTTCGCGTGGCGCCGGCTCGAGCCGACGCTGGTGCGGTGGTCCGACGTCGCCTGGGTCGCCGGTGCGACGGCGGTCACGGCGGGCGCCGTCGTGGCGCTGCTGCAGCGCTGGGCCGGCGGCGCCGTCGGCATGGGGCGGCTCGCCGAGATCGGCGCGCAGCCGCTCGCCGTCGGGGCGGTCGTCGCCGCCGAGGTGCTCGTCGGTGTCGGGGCGGTGCTCGCCGTCGCGCACTCGGGCGTGCTGACGCGGCGCGGGGGGAAGCGCGGACGCGGCTAGGCTTGCCTGCCGTGCAGACCCCCTCCGGCCACCCCGTCGAGTCCACCTCCGCCACCCGCGTCGTCGTGCTCGCCTCGGGCGCCGGCTCCAACCTCGCCGCGCTGCTGGCCGCGCACGACGACCCGGCCTACGGCGCCCGCGTCGTCGGCGTCGTCTCCGACCGGCCCGCCGCCGGCGCGCTCGACCTCGCCCGCGACGCCGGCGTCGCGTCCGCGGTGGTGGCCCCCGCCGACTTCGCCGACCGCGCGGAGTGGGACAAGGCCGTGGGCGACGCGGTGGCGGTGTTCCACCCGGACCTCGTGGTGCTCGCCGGGTTCATGCGGATCCTGTCGCCCCGGTTCGTCGGCCGGTTCGAGCACCGCATCGTCAACACCCATCCCGCGCTGCTGCCCAGCTTCCCCGGCGCGCACGGGGTGCGCGACGCCCTGGCCCACGGCGTGAAGGTCAGCGGGTGCACGGTGCACGTGGTGGACGCCGGCGTCGACACCGGCCCGATCCTCGCCCAGGCGGCGGTGCCCGTGCGCGAGGACGACGACGAGGCGGCGCTGCACGAGCGCATCAAGGTCGCCGAGCGTGCGCTGCTGGTGGAGACGGTCGGCCGCATCGCGCGGGAGGGGCTCCACGTGGTGGGGCGCCGGGCGGTCATCGGCCGCTGAGCGGTCACCGGCTCCGCGGTGACCGGGCGTCGTCCGGTGCGGGGTCGCCGGCCGGGTCGTCCGTCGCCGTCGCGGTGCCGGGCGAGTCGTCCCGCGGCGCGAGCACGCTGAGCACCTGGTAGGCCTCGCGCGGTGTGCCCTGGTCCGTCCGGGCCTCGGCGAGGCTCTGCTCCGACCACCGGGCGAGCAGCTCCTCGAGCTCCCGCGCCATCGCGCGGCCCTGCTCGGGCGTGAGCAGCACCGTGGTGAGCACGAACTGCCGCGCGGCCTGCGTGCGCTCCCGGTCGTCTCCGGCCGGGGCGGCCGCCCCGCCGCGGTCGTGCTCGCCGTCCCCGTCCCCGGCGTCGTCCCCGGAGTCGTGCCCGGGGTCGTCCCCGGGGTCGTCCCCGTCGTCCTGCCGCGCGCGCCGGTGGAAGACGTCGGTCACCCAGCGCAGCGCTGGCCGCAGGATCGTCTCGGCCGCGTCCCCGGCGTCGGGCCTGACCTGGTAGCTCGTCGCGACGTTGGTCCACACGCGGTCGCGCCGGTCACGGGCGTGCTCCGGCGCCTCGGCGATCATCCCGGCCCGCGCGAGCACGCGCAGGTGAAAGCTCACCGAGTTCGCGGGCTGCCCGATCGCCTCCGCGAGGTCCGCGGCGCGGGCGTGGCCGGCCACCGCCAGCTGCATGAGGATCCGCTGGCGCACCGGGTGCGCCAGCGCGCGCAGGGCGGCCGGGTCGCGCACCTCCATCGTCTCGAGCACGTCCTCACGCTAGCAAGGTTCATCAACACATGTTGCGCAATGGATATTGCGCAACAGTTGTTGCGCGACTACGGTCGCCGCATGACCGACGACCTCGCGGCCGCCGCGCCGCCCGCCGATCCCGCGCCGCCCGCACCCACGCAGGTCCCCGAGCGGCCGCTGTGGCGCAACCGTCCGTACGTGCTGCTCATGTCGGGCCTGACGGCCGAGTCGCTGGGCGCCGGCGTCGCGCTGTTCGCCGTGCCCCTGCTGGCGCTGCAGCTCACCGGGTCGCCCGCGGCCGCGGGCGTGGTCGCCGCCGTCGGGCAGCTCGGGGCGCTGCTCGTCACGCTCCCGGCCGGCGTCGTCGCGGACCGGTCCGACCGGCGGCGCGTCGTCGTCGTCGCGGCCGGCGCCACCGCGCTGCTGTGGGGGACCGTGGTCGCGGCCGGCGCCGCAGGCACGCTCGGCGTCTGGCACCTGGCGGCGGTGCTGTTCGGGACGTCGGTGGCCGGCGCGTTCGTCGACCCGGCGGTCAGCGGAGCCTTCCGCACCGTCGTGCCGGCCGCGCAGCTGCCGACCGCCTACGCCACCGCCCAGGGCCGCGACGCGGCGGCGGGGATGGTGGGGGGCCCGCTGGGCGGCGTGCTGTACGGCATCGCGCCGGTCGTGCCGCTGGTGGGCGCCGTGCTCGGCTACGCGGCCACGGCCGTGGGGGCCTGGCTGGTGCGTGCGCCCCTGAACGACGACGTCGCCGCCGCCCGGGCGACGCGGCCGCTCGAGGCGCTGCGCGCCGGGCTGCGCTACGTCTGGGCGTCACCGCTGTTCCGGGCGTGCATCGTGCTGTTCGTGGCGGTGAACGTCGCGGTCAACGGCATCCTCGTGGGCATCAACCTCGAGCTGGCGCGCACCGGCACCCCGCCGGTGCTCATCGGCGTGCTCGACACGGTCGCCGCGGCGAGCATGCTGGCCGGGGCGGCCCTCGCTCCGCTGCTGGTGCGGCGCCTGCGGCTGGGCGTCGTCGTCGTGCTCGCGCTCGGCGTCCTGCTGGTGGCCCTCGCGGGCATGGCCGTGGCGCGCAGCTACCTCGGCTACGTCGTCCTGCTCGGCGTCGGCGTGCTGCTGGTCCCGGCGGTCAACGCGGCCATGGCGGGGTACACGGCGGCCGTCACCCCGGCGCAGATGCAGGGCCGCCTCAGCTCGGTGCTCGGGCTCACCGGGCTCGCCGCCGCGCCGGTCGCCCCGCTGGTGGGGGGCGGCCTGCTGGCCGCCGGCGGCATCGGCGTCGTGCTCGGGGTGCTGGTGGGGCTCCTCGCGCTGGTCGTCGCGGCCCTGTTCGGGGTGCGGTCCCTGTGGCGGGTGGGCACCCCGGACACCTGGGCCGCGGACGCGCGCCCGGTGCCGGTGTGACCCCGAGGGGAGAGCGGCCGGGCCTGGGCCCGCCGCGCGGCGGGCGGTAGACTCGCCGCGGCCGTGACTGGCGAGGGTGGGTCACCACCGGGGAGCGGCCGCCGCACCGCCCCACCGTGTGCGCCGCCCGCCTGGGCGCCAGGGGTCCTTCGCAAGAACGACCCGAGGAGAACGCCATGTCCGGCGCCCCCGCCGCCCCCGACGTCCAGCTCGCCGACGACTCGCGCCGCCCGGTGCGTCGCGCCCTGCTGAGCGTCTACGACAAGACCGGCCTGGTGGAGCTGGCCACCGCCCTGCACGCCGCGGGCGTCGAGCTGGTCTCCACCGGCTCCACCGCCGGCACGATCGCCGCCGCCGGCGTCCCGGTGACCCGCGTGGAGGACCTGACCGGGTTCCCCGAGTGCCTCGAGGGCCGCGTCAAGACGCTGCACCCGCGCGTGCACGCCGGGCTGCTGGCCGACACCCGCAAGGCCGACCACCTCGCCCAGCTCGACGAGCTCGGCATCGAGCCGTTCGAGCTCGTGGTCGTCAACCTGTACCCGTTCGCCGCCACGGTCGCCTCGGGCGCCGGCCAGGACGCCGTCATCGAGCAGATCGACATCGGCGGCCCGTCGATGGTCCGCGCCGCGGCGAAGAACCACCCCTCGGTGGCCGTCGTCGTCGACCCGGCCCGCTACGGGCTGGTCGTCGAGGCCGTGCAGGCCGGCGGCTTCACCTACGCCCAGCGCAAGGAGCTCGCCGCCGCCGCGTTCGTGCACACCGCCACCTACGACGTCGCGGTCGCCTCGTGGATGGGCAGCGTCGTCGCCCCGACGGACGCCGTCGAGACCCTGGAGGGGCAGGTCTCCACCGGCTTCCCCGCGTGGATCGGCGGGACGTGGGACCGCGCCGACGTGCTGCGCTACGGCGAGAACCCGCACCAGCGCGCCGCGCTGTACACCGTCGGCCACGGCGAGCCGGGCCTGGCCCAGGCCGAGCAGCTGCACGGCAAGGCGATGAGCTACAACAACTACGTCGACGCCGACGCCGCCTGGCGCGCCGCCTGGGACCACGAGGGCCCCGCGGTGGCGATCATCAAGCACGCCAACCCGTGCGGCATCGCCGTCGGCGCCGACATCGCCGAGGCGCACCGCCGGGCCCACGCCACCGACCCGGTCTCCGCCTACGGCGGCGTCATCGCTGCCAACGGCGTGATCACCAAGGCCGCGGCCGAGCAGATCGCCCCGGTGTTCACCGAGGTCGTCGTCGCCCCCGGCTTCGAGCCCGAGGCGCTGGAGATCCTGCAGGCCAAGAAGAACGTCCGCCTGCTCGTGGTGCCGAACCCGCCGCGCGCCGCCGTCGAGACCCGGCCGATCTCCGGCGGCCTGCTCGTGCAGGCGGCCGACCGCTACCAGGCCGACGGCGACGACCCGGCGACCTGGACGCTCGCCGCCGGCGCGGCCGCCGACGACGCCACGCTCGCGGACCTCGCCTTCGCGTGGCGGGCCGTGCGCGCCGCCAAGTCCAACGCCATCCTGCTGGCCTCGGACGGCGCCGCCGTCGGCATCGGCATGGGGCAGGTCAACCGCGTGGACTCCTGCCGCCTCGCGGTCGAGCGGGCCAACACGCTCGCCGAGGGCCAGGAGCGGGCGCGGGGCGCCGTCGCGGCGTCGGACGCGTTCTTCCCGTTCGCCGACGGCCTGCAGGTGCTGCTCGACGCGGGCGTGCGCGCCGTCGTGCAGCCGGGCGGGTCGATCCGCGACGCCGAGGTGGTCGCCGCCGCCGAGGCCGCCGGCGTGACGATGTACTTCACGGGCACGCGCCACTTCGCGCACTGACCCTCTCGCCGAGATAGAGACCCGACCGCGCGAGATAGAGAGGCGCCCCGGCGAGATAGAGAGGCCACCTCTCTATCTCGCCGGGGCGCCTCTCTACTTCGGCGGGCTGGCTCTCTATCTCGGCGTCAGAGGACGGCGTCCTTGAGGCGGACCGTCGGGTCGAGGGCGCGGTCGACGTCCACCCGCAGCGGCTCGCCGCGGTTCATCAGCCGGCGCACGGCGCCCACCTCGCGCGGGGAGTCGACCAGCAGCACCGCGCGCACGAGCGCGACGCGGTGGCCCTCGTGCGTGTGCTGGGGGTGCCGGTCGAGGGCCTGCTCGAGGTAGAGCGCCGCCCACGGGCCGCCCGACGCGGGGTCGCCGCGCAGCGCCACCTCCTCGACGCCGCTCGGCAGGCCGAGCAGCGCGAGGTCGTGACCGAGCTGGCGGGAGAACACGTACGGCGCGTGCCGCGGCACCGGCGGCAGGCCCAGCCGGGCGCGCAGCTCCTCGGGCTCGGCGGGCGACTCGTCGATGCCGAGCAGCGCCCGCACCGTCGTCTCGGGGTCGTGCAGCGCGGCCGACCAGTGCCCGCCCGGCACCGGACCGAACACCGGGTGCTCGCGGGTGGCGACGTCGCCCACCGCCCAGATCCGCGCGAGCGTGGCGGCCCCCAGCCGGCCGGCCGCGTCGGTGGGCGAGGCCCGGCCGGTCAGCCGGCCGGCGGCGTCGACGCGCAGCCCGCCGCGGGCGTCGAGCGGCAGGCTCCCCGCGAGCCAGCCCGACGCCGGCCGGGCGCCGACGGCCGCGAGCACGACGTCGGCCGGCAGGTGCTCGCCCGAGGCGAGCGTGACGCCCCCGGCGTCCACGTCCGCGACCGGCTCGCCGGTGCGCAGCCGCACCCCGGCCGCGGCGTACCAGGGCACCAGGTGCGCGCCGACGGCGGGGCCGAGCTGGCGGTCGAGCGGGGCGGGCGCCGCCTCGACGACGGTGACGTCGGCGCCCGCGCCCGCGGCGACGCCCGCGAGCTCCGCGCCGATCCAGCCCGCGCCCACGACGACGAGCCGCAGCCCGGCCTTCTCCTTCAGCACGGCACGCAGCCGGTCGGCGTCGGCGGCCGTGTGCAGCGTCCAGGCCGTCTCCCAGCCGGGCGGCCGCACGGGCTCGGACCCGACGGCGAGGACGACGGCGTCGGCCACGAGGCGGTCGCCGGAGGCCGTGGTCACGGCGACGGCGTCCGGCTCGGGCTCGAGCCGCACCGCGGGGTCGGCGAGGCGCACCTCGTCGGCGAGCTCCTCGACGTCCACGCCCAGGTCGTCGCGCAGCCACACCGGCTCGGGCCGGGTGAGCAGCTCCTTCGACAGCGGCGGCCGGTCGTACGGGGCGACGCCCTCCGCGCCCAGCAGGGTGATCCGCCCGTCGAACCCGTGGTTGCGCAGCGCGGCGACGCTCTGCGCGCCGGCGAGCCCGGCACCGACGACCACGACGGAGCGCGGCCGCGGCAGCGACGGCGGGGTGGGGAGGGTGGGGTAGCGGCGAGGGGCGGGACGGACTGGCACGCCGTCACGCTAACCCCCGCACGCGTCGAGGGGTGTGGTGGGGGCCACTCGGCGACGCCGGGCCGGCGGTCCCGCGGCGGTAGGCTCGACGCCGTGGAACCGCGACCGACCGCCCAGGGCCCGGCCTGGCTCCCCCGGGCAGCGGCCGGGGGAGCGGACCCCGTTCCCGGCCCGTCGGACGACGAGGCCGCGGCCGCCCGCGCGCCGTCGCCGGGTGACGACGGGCCCGCCGAGCCGGCGGTCCCGGGCCGGGCACCGGCCGCGGCGGCCGGCCCGGCGTCGTCGACCGAGCCCGTGCCCGCGCCCGCGACGCCGGGCTCGCCCTGGGGCAGCGTCCCGCCCGCGGCAGCGCCCGCCCGGCGCCCCTACCGCGGGCCGAACCCGCGGGCGTCGCTCACCGTCGCCATGGTGGGTGTCCTGCTGACCGGCGCGATGGGCCTCCTGGTCGGGGTCCGCGCCGGGGCCGTCACCCTCGCGCTGACGCTCGCCGTCGTGGGCACCTGGCGGGCGCTCGCACCGCGCGCGAACGCCGCCGCCGGCATCGTCGTGCGCAGCAAGCTGCTCGACGTCGCCACGTGCTGGGGGCTGGCGGCGATGATCCTGTTCCTCGCGCTCACCATCCCGTTCCTCGGCTGACCCCCGCGCCGGCCGCAGACGGGACGAGCCCCGCCGTCCGAGGACGGCGGGGCTCGTCGCACGAGCGGCGCGAGGTGTCAGCGCGGCGTGACCCCGCCGTCCTCGCCGTCGCGGCGCTCCTCGGCGTGGGCCTCGGCCTCGGCGGCCTCGACCTCCGCGTCGGTGACGGCAGCCTCGATGCGGGTGTCCGAGGCGGCGTCCGGGTCCGCGGCGGTCGCGGCGGGGGCGTCGCGCTCGGTCGCGATCTCGACGGAGGCGCCGTCGGCGGTCTCGTCAGCGGTCGCGGTGTCACCGGCCGGGGCCGTGGCGTGGGCCTCGTCCGCGGCGGCCGGCGACGTCGAGAACGCCCGGTAGAACAGCGCGGCGACGGCGCCACCCAGCAGCGGCGCCCAGAGGAACAGCGAGAAGAACTGCCCCCACGTCCACCCGCCGGCGAACAGCGCGGCGGCGAAGGAGCGGGCCGGGTTGAGCGAGGCGTTGGTGACGGGCCACGCGATGATGATCAGGGCGCCGAGCACCAGGCCGACCAGCACCGGCGGGTAGGGCGCCCGGCTCGTGCGCTCGCGGCCGGAGGAGAGGATGACGCCGACGAGCACGGCGGTCAGGATCACCTCGACCAGCAGCGCGGCGATCTGCGTGAACTCCGCCTGCTGGTTGGTGAGGGTGAACAGCGGCGAGTGCTCGCCGTAGCCGTTGGCGGCGGTGCGCAGGACGCCGGCCTTGCCGTCGGCCCCGATCAGCTGGGCGTAGCCGGACGGGATGACGGCGAAGACGACCAGCGCGCCCAGCGCGGCGCCGACGAGCTGGGCGACCCAGTAGGGCAGCAGGTCGCGCCACGGCGTCCGGCCCGCGAGCGCGAGGCCGAGCGTGACGGCGGGGTTGAAGTGGCCGCCCGAGACGTGGCCCACCGCCGCGACCCCGGCCATGAGCATGATGCCGCCGGCGAGGGCCACCGGGAGGATCGACCCCCCGTTCACCGCGTTGAGCGCGGCGGTGCCGACGATCCCGAGGATCAGGATGAACGTGCCGAAAGCCTCGGCGGCCAGCCGTGAGGTCATCGAGTACGAGGGCTGCGGGGCGAGGGGCGCCTCGGCAGCGGTGCCGCTGGGCGCGGCGAAGTCCTGGGACATGAGGATCCTTGGAGTGTCGGCAACTGCTGTCATGGGCACCGTACCGGCCGATGCTGGACGTACGCCGGAAATATGCCGGTCCGGGGCCCGGGAGCGGCGGCGATTCGCGGAATTCGTCCGGAACTGCTGTCGCCAGGTCGCGACGCGTGGGCCACAGTGGCCTCATGACGACCGTACCCGTGAACGTCACCGTCACCGGGGCCGCCGGCCAGATCGGCTACGCGCTGCTCTTCCGGATCGCGTCGGGCGCGATGCTCGGGCCGGACACGCCCGTGCGCCTGCGCCTGCTCGAGGTGCCGCAGGCGGTGAAGGCGGCCGAGGGCGTGGCGATGGAGCTCGACGACGGCGCCTTCGACCTGCTGCACGGCGTCGACATCAGCGACGACCCGCGCCGGGCGTTCGACGGCGCCGACGTGGCGCTGCTGGTCGGCGCCCGGCCGCGACAGGCCGGCATGGAGCGGCGCGACCTGCTCGAGGCCAACGGCGGGATCTTCGGACCGCAGGGCGAGGCGATCAACGACGGCGCGGCGGACGACGTGCGCGTGCTCGTCGTCGGCAACCCGGCCAACACGAACGCGCTGATCTGCGCCGCGCACGCCCCGGACGTGCCCAAGGACCGGTTCACCGCGATGACGCGCCTGGACCACAACCGGGCCCTGTCCCAGCTCGCCCGTCACGCGGGCGCGCACGTGGCGGACGTGCGCCGCGTCGCCATCTGGGGCAACCACTCGGCCACCCAGTACCCCGACGTCTTCCACGCCGAGGTGGCCGGGCGCCCCGGCGCCGAGCTCGCCGCCGACCGGGAGTGGCTGGAGAAGGACTTCATCCCGACCGTGGCGCAGCGCGGCGCGGCCATCATCGAGGCGCGCGGCGCCTCGTCGCAGGCCTCCGCCGCGAACGCCGCGCTGCAGCACGTGCACGACTGGGTGCACGGCACGCCCGAGGGCGACTGGACCAGCGCCGGGCTGTGGTCGACCGGCGAGTACGGCCTGCCCGAGGGGCTCGTGTGCTCGTTCCCGGTCACGGCGTCCGACGGCGCCTGGCACGTGGTCGAGGGCCTGGACGTCGACGAGTTCTCGCGCGAGCGGATCGAGCGCTCGGTGGCCGAGCTCGTGGAGGAGCGCGACGCCGTGCGCGCCCTGGGCCTGCTCTGATGCCGAGATAGAGACCTCCGGCGCCGAGATAGAGAGGTGCGCCGCCGAGATAGAGAGGCACCTCTCTATCTCGGCAGCGCACCTCTCTATCTCGGCGCTTCCATCTCGGCGTTGAGTTCGGGGAGCGAAGGCGTGGGTACGCCGTCGGCATCCGGCGCCGCGGTAGCCCAGACGCCCGGGCGAATCGCAGCAAACTGGTCGAATCTCGCCCCGCGCCGCCTCCCGTCCCGGATCGTGACGCGATCGTGACCCGCTGACCCGGTCCCGGCTTTGACTTCGAGTCTCGAACCCATCACTCTGGTGTCCGGACCGGCCCGACCAGGGCCGGGACGCCCCTGGTCCCGCCCGCGAGGGCACCGGCACACGGCTGCGCCGGAGGGACCCTCGACGACGAGTGAAGGAGCGCGAGGATGCGACTCGGCAAGAAGATGGGCGTGGTCGCCGCGGGTGCGGCGCTGACGCTCTCGCTGGCCGCCTGTGGTGGCTCGGGCGCCGGTGGCGGCGGGGACGAGAGCGCCCCGGCCGGAAACGGCGACGACGACGTCACGATCGGCGTGGCCATGCCGACCGAGACCTCGGAGCGGTGGATCCAGGACGGCAACGCCGTCAAGGACGCCCTCGAGGACAAGGGCTACACGGTCGACCTGCAGTACGCGGGTGACGACATCCCCACCCAGACGCAGCAGATCGACCAGATGATCACCGGCGGTGCCGACGTGCTCATCGTCGCGGCGATCGACGGTACGGCGCTGACGAGCCAGCTCGAGGCTGCCGCCGCCGCGAACATCCCGGTCATCTCCTACGACCGCCTGATCCGCGACAGCGAGAACGTCGACTTCTACGTCACGTTCGACAACGAGGCGGTCGGCGTCGCGCAGGCCACGGCGCTGCTGACGGGCCTCGGCCTCACCGACGCCGACGGCAAGCCGACGGGGGAGAAGGGGCCGTTCAACATCGAGCTGTTCGCCGGCTCGCTGGACGACAACAACGCGCACTTCTTCTGGAAGGGCGCGATGGACACGCTCCAGCCGTTCATCGACGACGGCTCGCTCGTGGTCCCCTCGGGCCAGACCGACATCGAGCAGGCCGCGACGCTGCGCTGGTCGCAGGAGACCGCGCAGAAGCGCATGGAGGACCTGCTCAGCCAGAACTACTCCGACGGAACCGAGCTCCACGGCGTGCTGTCGCCCTACGACGGCATCTCGCGCGGCATCATCACGGCGCTCCAGGGCGTCGGCATGGGCCCGTCGATCGCCGACGGCCTGCCGGTCGTGACCGGTCAGGACGCCGAGATCGCCTCGGTCAAGCTGATCCAGGACGGCGTGCAGCAGTCCACGATCTTCAAGGACACGCGCAAGCTGGCCGACCAGGCCGTCGTGGCCGCCGAGGCCTACATCAACGGCGAGGAGCCCGAGGCCAACGACACCGAGACGTACGACAACGGCGTCAAGGTCGTCCCGTCGTACCTCCTCGAGGTCGACACGGTCTACTCGGACAACATCAAGCCGCTCCTGGTCGACTCCGGCTACTGGACGCAGGACGAGATCGACGCCGGCGTCGCCGGCTGACGTCCCGGTGCAGCCCGCCCGGCGGCCCACGGCCGCCGGGCGGGCCCACCCCGCACCACCCGCCCCACCGAAGGAGGAACGAGGGCGCATGAACACCCACGCAACGCGCTCCGGCGTCACCGGGAGGGACCCGCGATGAGCACCATCCTCGAGATGCGCTCCATCACCAAGGAGTTCCCCGGCGTCAAGGCGCTCCAGGACGTCACGCTGACCGTCGAGAAGGGCGAGATCCACGCCATCTGCGGCGAGAACGGTGCCGGCAAGTCGACGCTGATGAAGGTGCTGTCGGGCGTCTACCCGCACGGGACGTACGGCGGGCAGATCCTGCTGGACGGCGAGGAGGTGCGCTTCGGCTCGATCAACGACTCCGAGGCGCGCGGCGTCGTCATCATCCACCAGGAGCTCGCGCTGGTGCCCTACCTCTCGGTGGCCGAGAACATCTTCCTCGGCAACGAGGTGCGCGGCGCCGGGCGCCTGATCGACTGGAACAAGGCCAACCACGAGGCCGCGCGCCTGCTCGAGCGGGTGGGCCTGCGGGAGAACCCGACCACCCCGGTCGGCCAGCTCGGCGTCGGCAAGCAGCAGCTCATCGAGATCGCCAAGGCGCTGTCGAAGGAGGTGCGCCTGCTCATCCTCGACGAGCCGACGGCGGCGCTGAACGACAACGACTCGGAGCACCTGCTCGAGCTGCTGCGCCAGCTGAAGGCCGAGGGCATCACCTCGATCATCATCTCCCACAAGCTCAACGAGATCGCCGAGATCGCCGACTCCACGACGATCATCCGCGACGGGCGCACGATCGAGTCCATCGACATGAAGGACCCGTCCTCGACGCAGGACCGCATCATCCGCGGGATGGTCGGCCGCGACCTGGAGCACCGGTACCCCGAGCGCACGCCGGACATCGGCGACGTCGTGCTGTCCGTCGAGCACTGGACGGTGCACCACCCGACGCAGCCGGAGCGCGTGGTCATCGACGACGCGAGCTTCGACGTGCGCGCGGGCGAGGTCGTCGGCATCGCCGGCCTCATGGGCGCGGGCCGCACGGAGCTGGCGATGAGCATCTTCGGCCGCACGTACGGCCGCAACATCTCCGGCCGGATCGTCAAGGACGGCAAGGAGATCACGATCCGCACGGTGGCCGACGCCATCCGCCACGGCATCGCCTACGCCACCGAGGACCGCAAGCGCTACGGCCTCAACCTGATCGAGGACGTGCGCCGCAACATCTCGTTGGCGGCGCTGGACAAGCTCGCCCGCCGCGGCTGGGTCAACGCGAACGAGGAGCTCAAGGTCGCGGACGAGTACCGCGCCAGCCTCAACATCAAGACGCCGACGGTCATGTCGGTGGTCGGGAAGCTCTCCGGCGGCAACCAGCAGAAGGTCGTGCTGTCGAAGTGGCTGTACACCGACCCGGACGTGCTCATCCTCGACGAGCCGACGCGCGGCATCGACGTCGGCGCGAAGTACGAGATCTACACGATCATCAACCGCATGGTCGCGGCCGGGAAGGCCGTGATCGTCATCTCCTCCGAGCTGCCCGAGCTGCTGGGCATCTGCGACCGCGTGTACACGCTGGCGTTCGGTCGCATCACGGGCCAGCTGCCCGTCGCCGAGGCCACGCAGGAGCGCCTCATGGAGCTCATGACGCTCGAGCGCGACGCCGCGGTGCCCGCCGGCGCCACCGCGCCGACCGGTGACGTCGGCCCCGACGACGTCGCCGCCGAGTCCTCCGCCCGTCTGCGAAACACCACGAAGGAACTGTCATGACCGCCATCGCCGGCTTCAGCGACCTGGTGACGAGGAACCTGCGTCAGAGCGGCATCTTCGTCGCGTTCGTCGCGATCGTCGCCCTCTTCGCCGCGCTCAACCCGAACTTCCTGAGCCCGGGCAACCTCACGAACATCGTCCTGCAGTACTCGTACATCCTGATCCTCGCGATCGGCATGATCCTGATCATCGTCGCGGGGCAGATCGACCTGTCGGTCGGCTCGGTGGTGGCGCTGACCGGCGCCGTGTCCGCCGTGCTGGTGATCAAGAACGGGATGCCCTGGTACGTGGGCGTGCTGGCGGCGATCGTCGTCGGCCTGCTCGTCGGTGCCTGGCAGGGCTTCTGGGTGGCGTTCGTCGGCATCCCCGGCTTCATCGTCACCCTGGCGGGCATGCTGCTCTTCCGTGGTCTGACCTACCGCGTGCTCGACAACGTCTCGCTGTCGCCGTTCGGCGGCACGTACTACGACATCGCCAACGGCTTCCAGAACGGCCTGCTCGGCGGGTACGGGGTGGACACCTTCACGCTCGTGATCTTCGGCATCGCGGTGGTCGGCTACGCGGTGGCGCAGTGGCGCAGCCGCAAGGGCCGCATCGCCTACCAGCAGGTCGTCGAGTCCATGCCGCTGTTCGTGCTCAAGATCGTCGCCGTGGCGGCCGTCGTGATGTGGTTCGGCTACCAGCTGGCCAGCAGCCGCGGCCTGCCGAACATCCTGATCCTGCTCGCGATCCTGATCATCGTCTACACGCTGGTCACGCAGAAGTCGGTGTTCGGCCGGCACGTGTACGCGGTGGGCGGCAACCTGCACGCCGCGGAGCTGTCGGGCGTGAAGGTCAAGAAGATCAACTTCTGGATCTTCGTGAACATGGGCTTCCTGGCCGCGGTGGCGGGCATCGTCTACTCGTCGCGCATGAACGGGGCCCAGCCGGGTGCCGGCAACATGTTCGAGCTCGACGCGATCGCGGCCTGCTTCATCGGCGGCGCCTCGACGACGGGCGGCGTCGGCCGCGTGGGCGGGGCCATGATCGGTGGTCTGATCATGGCGGTCATGTCGAACGGCATGCAGCTCATGGGTGTGCCGCAGTCCATCCAGCAGGTGGTCAAGGGCCTGGTGCTGCTGCTCGCCGTGGCCTTCGACATCTGGAACAAGCGCCGCGCCGCCGCGCTGCGCTGACCGACGCGACGCGCGGGCGGACGACGATGTCGTCCGCCCGCGCCCGCGTGCTCCTAGACTCCCCGGCGTGAGAGGACGGCTGCCGATGGCTGGCTCCCAGTCCTCGTTGCGCGAGGCCAACCGCGCCAAGATCGTCGAGGCGGTCAAGCAGTACGGCGGCCTGACGCAGGTCGAGCTGACCGGTGCGACCGGGCTCTCGCCCGCCACCGTGTCCACGATCGTCAAGGAGCTGGTGGCCGCGGGCCTCGTCGAGGTCCGCGGCACGGTGCGCTCCGGGCGCCGTGCGCAGCTGGTGACGATCGCGCACCGGCTCGGCCTGGTCGCCGGCGTCGTCGTCGGCCAGCGCCACCTGCGCGTGGCGATCGCCGACGCGTCGCACGAGGTGGTGGCCGAGCAGGCGCTGCCGCTGCCCGCGGAGCACAAGGTGGACACGAGCCTGGACCGCGTCGCGCTGCTCGTCGTCGACCTGCTCGAGCGCATCGGGGCCAACCTCGACGAGCTGCTCGGGATCGGCCTCGGGCTGCCCGCGCCCGTGGACGTCGACACCGGGCTGATCTCGGTGCGCGGGATCATGCGGGGTTGGGACGACGTCCACGTGGCGCAGGTGCTGGAGAAGCGCCTCTCGCGGCCCGTGTTCGTCGACAACGACGCGAACCTCGGGGCGATGGCGGAGTCCGCCCTCGGGGCGTCGCGGCACGTGCAGGACTCGGTGTTCGTCGGCGTCTCCCACGGCACGGGAGCCGGCGTGGTGATCGGCGGCCGGGTGCACCGCGGGTTCGCCGGCCTGGCGGGGGAGATCGGGCACGTCCAGGTCGACCCGGCGGGGCGCGTGTGCGTCTGCGGCAACCGCGGCTGCCTCGACACGGTGGTCGGCGGGTCGGCATTCTTGGCGCCGCTGCGCGACAGCCACGGCAACCTGACGCTGCGCGACGTCGTGCAGTACGCGAACGAGGGGGACCTCGGCTGCCGCCAGGTGGTGGCCGACGCCGGCCGGGTGGTCGGCCAGGTGGTCGCCGGCCTGACGACGGTGCTCAACCCCCAGTGCATCGTCGTGGGTGGCGAGCTGGCGCAGACCGGCGACGTGCTGCTCGAGCCGCTGCGCGAGGCGGTGCTGCGGCGCACGCTCGTCAACCGGGTGGCCCCGGTCGAGGTCGTGCCCGCGGAGCTGGGCACCCGGGCAGAGCTGACGGGCGCGCTGCTCCTGGCGCTGCAGTCCACCGACGTGTTCGACCGCGTCGACGAGGCGGGAGCCGGGATCGTGGAGGAGATCGGGTGACGAACGTGGTCCGCACGCCGCTGTTGTCGGTGCGGCAGGTGAGCAAGCACTTCGGGGCGGTGGAGGCGCTCGTCGGGGTGGACCTCGACGTGCACGCCCACGAGGTGGTGGCTCTGGTGGGCGACAACGGTGCGGGCAAGTCGACCCTCGCCAAGGTGATCGCCGGCGTCCTGCAGCCCGACGCGGGGATCATCGAGCGCGACGGCGTGCCCGTGACGTTCTCCTCGCCGTCCGCCGCGTCGGCGTCCGGCATCGCCACGGTGTTCCAGGACCTGGCGCTGTGCGAGAACCTCGACGTCACCGCGAACGTGTTCCTCGGTCACGAGCTGCGGACCTCCGGCGGGCTGCTCGCCGACGGCGAGATGGAGCGCGTGACGCGCCGCATCCTGCAGAACCTCACCGTGCGCATCCCGTCGGTGCGCACGCCCCTGCACCACCTGTCGGGCGGTCAGCGGCAGGCGGTGGCGATCGCCCGCACGCTCATCGGCGAGCCGCGGGTCGTGGTGCTCGACGAGCCGACGGCGGCGCTGTCGGTCGCGCAGTCGGCGGAGGTGCTCACGCACATCCAGCGGCTGCGCGACATGGGCCTCGGCGTCGTGCTGATCAGCCACAACATGAACGACGTGCGCGCGGTCGCGGACCGCGTCGAGGTGCTGCGGCACGGGCGCAACAACGGCTCGTTCCCGGCCGACGTGAGCCACGAGTCGCTGCTGGCCGCGATCACCGGCGCGGCCTGACGGCGCCGCGGGCGACGGCTGTCAGTGGAAGGCGACGGCCGTCAGCGGAAGGCGACGGCCGTCAGTGGAAGACGACGGTGCGGTGGCCGTTGAGCAGCACCCGGTGCTCGGCGTGCCACCGCACGGCGCGGGCCAGCGCCCGGCGCTCGACGTCCTCGCCGAGCGCCACGAGGTCCGTCACCGCGCGGGTGTGGTCGACCCGCTCGACGTCCTGCTCGATGATCGGGCCCTCGTCGAGGTCGCCGGTGACGTAGTGCGCGGTGGCGCCGATGAGCTTGACGCCGCGCTCGTGCGCCTGGGCGTAGGGGCGGGCGCCCTTGAAGCTCGGCAGGAACGAGTGGTGGATGTTGATGACCCGGCCCTCGAGGTCCCGGCACAGCTCGTCCGAGAGGATCTGCATGTAGCGCGCCAGCACCACCAGCTCGACGTCGAGCTCGGCGACCAGCTCGCGCAGCCGCTGCTCGGCCTGCGCCTTGGTGTCCTTGGTGACCGGCACGTGGTGGAACGGCTTGCCGTAGAAGGCGGCGATGTCCGCCAGGTCGGGGTGGTTGCCCACCACGCCGACGACGTCGACGGGCATGCCCTGGTTGCGCTCGCGGTAGAGCAGGTCGACGAGGCAGTGCGCCGCCTTGCTCACCAGCACCAGCGTGCGCACCCGCCGGCCGACGACGTCGAGCTCCCAGGTCATGCCGAACGCCTCGAAGGCCGGGGTCAGCGCGGCGACGAGCTCGGCGCGGGTCGCCGTCGTCTCCACCTGCAGGCGCAGGAAGAACCGGCCCGACGCCGGGTCGCCGAACTGCTGGGACTCGGTGATGTTGTCGCCGCGTGCCGCGAGCGCTCCGGTGATGGCCGCGACGATCCCGGGGCCGTCGGGGCAGGAGACGGTGAGCACCCACTCGGTGCGGGGCGAGGCGGCAGGAGCGTCGGTCACGGGGCACACGGTACCGGCGCGCCGGCAGGTGGTGGCGGTCCGATCCGCTGGGTGGGCGCGGGCCGGTCCCTACCGCCGGCGGGTCCGCGACGCGCGGCGTGGGCGCCGCTGCGCACGCCCCGGCGGTCTGGTTCGATGGGCGCATGAGCGAGGCACCACGCACTCGGATCGCACTGGTCGACGACGCCGACGCCGGCGAGCTGCTGACGCTGCGGCGCGCTGCCTTCGTCACGGAGGCGCAGCAGTACGGCGACCCGAACATCCCGCCGCTGACCCAGACCCTCGCCGAGCTGCGCGAGGACCTGGCCCGCGAGGACGTCGTCACCGTCGGCGCGTGGGAGGGACACCGCCTCGTGGGGTCCATCCGCGTGGAGATCGAGGGCAACAAGGCGACGCTCGGCCGGCTCGCCGTCGCGCCCGACATGCAGGGCCGCGGCATCGGCACGTCGCTGCTGTTCGCGATCCTGCCGCACCTGCCCGAGCAGGTCGCCGAGATCTGGGCGTTCACCGGCAAGGACTCCCAGAACCTGTCGATGTACACCAAGCACGGGTTCGAGGCGCAGTACGACGACCCTGCCGGCGAGCTGACCTACACCTACCTGCGGCGCGTGCTGCACGAGGTGGAGGCCCGCGGCGGCAGCGCGCCCGACTGACCGTCGCGCCCGCCGTCGGGCCGAGGGCCCTCGGCCGCCGGGCGCCGTTGCGCTACCCTGGGCGGGTCGCGACTGGCGCACCCCGGCAGCCTGCCCGCGCCCCGCACCCCCGGTGCGGGCGCCACGGGAACGGCCCCGCCGGGCGGGTGGATCACCACCGGGGAGCGACACGCTGTGCAGACGACGGGTCGTTCGCCTGGGCCCGGGGTCACCTCGTGCGAGGTGCGTGCCCGGGCGTGCCCGGGGCGGCCGAGCCCGAACCGCCTGAATCAGAACGCAGCCTGAGGAGACGCCCATGAGCGCCCGCACTCCCGACCCCGTGTTCGACGCGAGCATCGCCGACGTCGACCCCGAGATCGCCGCCGTCCTCGACGGCGAGCTCGCCCGCCAGCAGGGCACCCTCGAGATGATCGCCTCCGAGAACTTCGTGCCGCGCGCCGTGCTGCAGGCCCAGGGCTCGGTGCTGACCAACAAGTACGCCGAGGGCTACCCGGGCCGCCGCTACTACGGCGGCTGCGAGCAGGTCGACGTCGCCGAGAACCTCGCGATCACCCGCGCCAAGGAGCTGTTCGGCGCCGAGCACGCCAACGTCCAGCCGCACGCCGGCGCGCAGGCCAACGCCGCGGTGCTGCACGCGCTGATCAACCCCGGCGACAAGATCCTCGGCCTCGAGCTGGCCCACGGCGGCCATCTCACGCACGGCATGAAGATCAACTTCTCCGGCAAGCTCTACGACGTCGGCGCCTACGGCGTGGACCCGCAGACCTACCGGATCGAGATGGACGAGGTGCGCAAGAAGGCGCTCGAGCACCGCCCGGACGTCATCATCGCCGGCTGGTCGGCCTACCCGCGCCACCTCGACTTCGCCGCCTTCCGCGAGGTCGCGGACGAGGTCGGGGCGAAGCTGTGGGTGGACATGGCCCACTTCGCCGGCCTCGTGGCCGCCGGGCTGCACCCGTCCCCGGTGCCGCACGCCGACGTCGTGTCCTCCACGGTGCACAAGACCATCGGCGGCCCGCGCTCCGGGTTCATCCTGTCCAAGGCCGAGTGGGCCAAGAAGATCGACTCCGCGGTGTTCCCGGGCCAGCAGGGCGGCCCGCTCATGCACGTGGTCGCCGCCAAGGCCGTGGCCTTCAAGGTGGCCGGCTCCGACGCGTTCAAGGACCGTCAGGAGCGCACGCTGCGCGGCGCGCAGATCATCGCCGAGCGCCTGGCCCAGCCCGACGTCGCCGAGCGCGGCGTCGAGGTGCTGACCGGCGGCACCGACGTGCACCTGGTGCTCGTGGACCTGCGCCACAGCGACCTCGACGGCCAGCAGGCCGAGGACCTCCTGCACGAGGCGGGCATCACCGTCAACCGCAACGCCGTGCCGTTCGACCCGCGCCCCCCGCGCGTCACCTCCGGCCTGCGCATCGGCACGCCGGCGCTGGCCACCCGCGGGTTCGGCGACGAGGAGTTCACCGAGGTCGCCGACATCATCGCCGTCGCGCTGCGCGACGGCGCCGCGGCCGACGTCGACGCCCTGCGCGCCCGCGTGGCGAGGCTCACGGCGGACTTCCCGCTGTACCCGGACCTGCAGCAGTACTGAGGGGAGCGGGACGCATGACGACGACGGACGCCCCCGTGGGGGCCGCGCAGGCCCGCGTGCTGGACGGCAAGGCCACCGCCGCCGCGATCAAGGCCGAGCTGAAGGAGCGGGTCGCCGCGCTGCGCGAGCGGGGCATCACGCCCGGCCTCGGCACGCTGCTCGTGGGGGAGGACCCCGGCTCGCAGTGGTACGTGGCGGGCAAGCACCGCGACTGCGCCGAGGTGGGCATCGAGTCCATCCGCGAGGACCTGCCGGCCGACGCGACGCAGGAGGAGATCGAGGCGGCCGTGCGCCGGCTCAACGAAGACCCGGCGTGCACCGGGTTCATCGTGCAGCTGCCGCTGCCGAAGGGCATCGACACCAACCGCGTGCTCGAGCTGGTCGAGCCGGCCAAGGACGCCGACGGGCTGCACCCGACCAACCTCGGCCGCCTCGTGCTGCGGGTGGGCGAGGAGATCGACTCCCCGCTGCCCTGCACGCCGCGCGGCATCATCGAGCTGGTGGAGCGGCACGGCGTGTCGCTGGCCGGCAAGGAGGTCGTGGTGCTCGGCCGCGGCGTCACCGTCGGCCGGCCGATCGGGCTGCTGCTGACCCGCAAGGCGGTCAACGCCACGGTGACGCTCACGCACACCGGCACCCGCGACCTGGCGGCGCTGGTGCGCCGCGCCGACGTCGTCGTCGCGGCCGCCGGCGTCAAGGGCATCGTCACGGCCGACATGGTCAAGCCCGGCGCGGTGCTGGTCGACGTCGGCGTCTCGCGCGAGACCGACCCGGAGACGGGAAAGTCCCGCGTGGTGGGCGACGTCGACCCGGCCGCCCGCGAGGTGGCCGGCTGGTACTCGCCGAACCCCGGCGGCGTCGGCCCGATGACCCGGGCGATGCTGCTGGCCAACGTCGTGGAGACGGCGGAGCGGCTGGCCGGCTGACCGGCTCGCCACCCCGGTGGCTCCGACCGCGGCGCCCCGGGACTCGATGAGTCCCGGGGCGCCGCGTCGTCTTCTCCTGCGAGGGCCGGCCACGGACCGGGCCACGACCGAGGAGGACGACCATGGTCAGCGTGCGACCGCATCTCTGGTTCGACACCCAGGCGCTCGACGCGGCGCAGTTCTACGCCGAGCACATCCCCGGCTCGTCGGTCGACGTGGTGCACCACGCGCCCGAGGGCGTGCCGGACGCCAAGCCCGGCGCGCCGTTCGTCGTCGAGGTCACCGTGTGCGGGCTCCCGGCGATCTTCCTCAACGCGGGCCCGTCGCTGAGGCTCGACGAGGCGTTCAGCTTCTACCTGCGCGTGGACGGGCAGGAGGAGGTCGACCACTACTGGGACCTGCTGACCGCCGACGGCGGCAAGCCCGGCCAGTGCGGCTGGTGCACCGACCGGTTCGGGGTGTCCTGGCAGGTGGTGCCCGTGCAGCTCGAGCAGGCGATGGGCGACTACACGTCGGAGGGCTCGGGGCGCGCGATGCAGGCGATGCTCGCGATGGGCAAGATCGACGTCGCGGCGATCGAGGCGGCCTACGCCGGCCGCTGATCCACGACCTCGGGGGCCGGGGTGTCGGGGGACTCTGAGAGAATCGCCGGGTGCCTCAGCTCGTCGTCGCCACCGCCAACGTCAACGGCATCCGTGCCGCCTACCGCCGGGGGATGGGCGACTGGCTCGCCGCCCGCACGCCCGACGTCCTGCTGCTGCAGGAGGTCCGGGCGCCCGACGCGCTGGTGAACGAGTACCTCGACGGCTGGCACGTGGCGCACCAGTCGTGCGACATCAAGGGCCGCGCCGGCGTCGCCGTCGCCTCGCGCCTGCCGCTGCACGCCGTGCGCGTCGGCCTCGCCCAGCACGCCGCCGACGGCGGCCCGGAGCCCGACGTCGACACCGGCCGGTGGGTGGAGGCCGACGTCGAGCTGCCCGACGGCGGCCTGCTCACCGTGGTGTCCGCCTACCTGCACTCCGCCTCCGCCGCCCCGGGGCAGGAGCACACGCTCGTGGCCAAGTACGCCCACCTCGAGAAGGTCACCGCCCGCCTGGCCGAGCTCGCCGCCGACGGCACGCCCGCGCTCGTGGCCGGCGACCTCAACATCGCCCACCGCAACGTGGACATCGCGAACTGGAAGGGCAACCTCAAGAGCGCCGGGTTCCTGCCGCAGGAGCGCGCCTACCTGGACCGCTGGTTCGACGACCTCGGCTGGACGGACCTGGGCCGCGCCCACGGCGGCGAGGGCCCCGGCCCGTACACCTGGTGGACGTGGCGCGGGCGGGCCTTCGAGAACGACAAGGGCTGGCGCATCGACTACCAGCTCGCCAACCCGGCGCTGGCGCCCCGGGCCGTCAAGGTCGAGGTCGACCGCGCCGCCACCTACGAGGAGCGCTGGAGCGACCACGCGCCCGTCGTCGCGACGTACGCGCTGTAGCGCGCGGACCGCCCGGGCCGGCGGGCCCGGGCAGCGCCCGCCGACGCCGGACGTCAGTACCGGATCGCGTCGATCACCTTGACCCGCACGGCGTAGACCGCGGGGATGAGCCCGGCCAGCGCGCCGACGGCCACGGCGCACGCCATGCCCGTCAGCGCGGCGCTGAACGGGAACCCGGGCTCGTCCTGCAGCGCCGTGCCGAACACCGCCTCGACCGGGATGTTCTTGACCACCGCGACGGCGGCGACCACGCCGACCACCCCGGCCACCGTCGTCGCGACCACCGACTCCATGAGCACGCCGAAGAACACGCGCCCCCCGGTGGCGCCGAACGACCGCCGGATGCCGATCTCGCGGATGCGGTAGCGCACCGTCACCAGCGAGATGTTCAGCAGCCCGAGCCCGCCCAGGAGCAGGGCGAAGCCGCCCACGCCCAGCACCACCCACTGCAGCGCCCGGTCCATGACGAACGGCTGGTCGTACGGTGGGTCGACCTGCATCGGCACGCCCGCGGCGGTGAGGTCGCGGCTCAGCACGGCGGCGAGGTCGGTCGCCGTCTCGGGCGGCACCCAGAACCGGTAGCTGTCGGCCCGGGCCTGCTCCGGCGCCCAGCGCGCCAGGTGGTCGAAGAGCATGAGCGCGCGGGGGCCCTCGTCGGGCCAGCGCGCCCGGAGCTCGCCGACCACCGTCGCCGTCACGGGGGTCTCGCCCAGCAGGCGCACCTGCGGGTGCTCGGCCACCGCCGCCCCGCCGGCGTACTCGTCGAGGAAGGCGCGGTTGGCCACCAGGACCGGCCCGAGCTGCTCGGCGTCGCGGTCGGTGAACCAGCGGCCGGCCACGACGTCGGTGCGCATGATCGTGCCGTACGCGGGGTCGACTGCCATCAGGTCGGGGAGCATTTCCGTCGTGCCGCCCTGCACCCCGAGCTGCACCCACGACTCCACGGAGTGGTAGGAGATGTCGTACCGCGCGGCGACGGCGTCGACCGTGGCGTCGAGCGCGGCGGCGTCCTGGGTGCCGCCGGGCCCGGTGGACCAGGCCGACAGCGTGACGTCGCGCCCCATGTCGCGCTCGTTCTGCTCCTGCATGGCCTGGCCGAGCATGGTCACGGCCGCGGTCACCCCGGTGATGGCGGTGACCGCCACGGCCACGCCGACGAGGGCGAGCAGCACGCGCACACGGTGCACCCGCAGCTCGTCCCACGCCTCGAGGACCGCCCCGACGAGCCCGGTCACAGCGCCCCCACCTCGATCACGGTGGCGGGCGTCTCGAGGTCGATCGGCACCAGGACGCCGTCGGCGAGCCGGAACTGCCGGTCGGCTCGCGCGGCGATCGCCAGGTCGTGCGTGATGGTCACGAGCGCCGCCCCCGTGCGCCGCGCCGCGTCGTCGAGCAGGTCCATGACGGCGCGGCCGGTCTCGACGTCGAGGGCGCCGGTCGGCTCGTCGGCGAGGATGACGCGCGGCCCGCGCACCAGGGCCCGGGCGATGGCGACGCGCTGCTGCTCGCCGCCGGAGAGCTTCTCCGGCATGGTGTCCAGCCGCTCGCCGAGCCCGACGCGCTCGAGCATCTGCGCGGCCAGCCGGCGCCGCGACCAGAACCGGCGGCCGCGGGCGTACAGCAGCGGCGCGGCGACGTTCTCCAGCGCGGTGCGCCCGGCCAGGAGGTTGAACTGCTGGAACACGAAGCCGAAGTCGTCGCCGCGCCGTCGGGCCCGCGCGCGGGCGCCCAGCCGCTCGACCGGCACGCCCTCGAGCTCGTACTCGCCCGAGGTGGGCGAGTCCAGCAGCCCCAGGATGTTGAGCAGCGTCGACTTGCCCGTGCCGGAGCGGCCGACGACGGCGACGTGCTCGCCGGCGTGCACGCTCAGCGTCACGCCGCGCAGGATGCGCAGCTCGCCGCCCCCGGGCAGCGGCACGTGCCGGGTGACCGCGCGCAGGTCCACGAGCGGGGCCGCGGTCATCAGAAGCACGCCTGCTCGTAGGCCTGCATCGCCGCGACGTCGCCGGCGTTCGTGGCCGCGTCGTACGCGGCGGTGTCGTCGCAGTCCGGCCCGGCCTCGGTGCCGTCGTCGAGCGGGGTGAACTCGAGGATGCGGTCGCCGGCCGCCAGCCCCTTCGTCACCTGGACCTGCGCGCCGTCGGTGAGGCCGAGGTCCACGGTGCGCTCCTCGGGCTCGGTGCCCTCGGCGGTCACCACCCAGACCTTGCCGGACTGCGCGGAGCCGAGCACGGCGCTGATCGGCACCACCACCACGTCCGTGGCGTCGCCGTTGGTGATAGCGATCTCGGCGCCGAGGCCGGCGAACGCGGTGACGTCGGACGGGACGGCGCAGCGCACGGTGCCGGTCGAGGCCTCGCCCGCGTCGCCCGGCTCCGCGCCGCCGGGCTCGGACCCGCCGGCCGGCGGGCCGCCGATCGTGAGCCCGGTGCAGGTGAACGGGGCGGGCCCACCCTTGAGGGTCACCTGCGCCTCGCCCGACGCGCCGACGAGGCGGTACTGCTGCTCGGCGCTCAGCGTGCCCTGCACCGACAGCGTGCCGGGGGAGACCGTGCCGATCACGTCCCCGACGGCGACCTCCTGGTCCTCCAGCACGGTGACGTCGAGCGTGCCGGCTACGGGGGCGGTCACCGTGGTCACGGTGACGCGCGGGCTGCGCTCGGTCACCGTCTCGACGCCCGTCTCGGGGTCCACCTCCACGAGGGGGTCCCGGGGCTCCTCGAGCCGGATCCGCACCACCTCGGCGTCGGCCGCGACGGCGCCGTCGTCGGCCAGGACGCGCGAGACGACGCCGCGGGCGGTCGCCTTGACCTCGATCGGCGCGTCGGCGACGACGGACGCGGGCACCGTCACGGTGTTGGTCACGGTGCCGGTGCCCACCTCGATCACGGACTCCGTCACCTGCCCGGTCGGCTGCAGCGCGTCCGGCGCGTCCAGCTCCGCGCCGGTGAAGGCGATCTTGACCAGGGCGGCGGCGATCACCGCCCAGATGACAATCCGCAGGATCGGGAAGACGTACTGCCTGGTGACACTCACCGTCGGGCCCCCTCGCGTCGGCTTGCGTGCTGCTCGCTGCCGTGCTCGGGCGTCGGTGGGGACCCTAGCGGAGCCGCGTCCGGGGACGACAGAGGCCCGCGGGTGAAGCCGCGGGCCTCTCGCAGTCGGACGATCGCCCAGGTCAGAGCCTGTTTCAGGCGGGGTCAGGCGGGTCAGGAGCAGCCCGGCGGGCCGGTCGTCCGGCCCGCGGGGTCAGGCGTCGCGGCCCGCGGCGGCCGACGGCGGCGCCTGCAGGAACGCCGGCGCGGTCAGGCCCGCGTCGTCGAAGGCCCGCTGGACCCCGGAAGCGACGTCCGGGACCTCGTCGGTACGCACGAGCGCGATCGTCGAGCCGCCGAACCCGCCGCCCGTCATGCGCGCGCCGAGCGCGCCGGCGGCGAGCGAGGCGTCCACCGACAGGTCCGTCTCGCGGACGGTCACCTCGTAGTCGTCGCGGAGCGAGGCGTGCGAGGCGTTCATGAGCGGGCCGACCTCCTCGACGCGGCCGTCGCGCACCAGCGCGGCGAACTCGGCGGTGCGCGCCGTCTCGGTGACCACGTGGCGCACGCGGCGGCGCAGCACCCCGTCGGCGTCGTGCGGGGCGAGCGTCGCCAGCGCCGCGTCGAGCCCCTCGGGGGTGACGGCGCGCAGGTTCGGCACGCCGAGCAGCTCGGCGGCCTGCTCGCACGACGCGCGCCGGGCGGCGTACTGGCCGTCGACGAGCTGGTGCGGGGCGCGGGTGTCGATGACCAGCAGCGCGAGCCCGGCGGCGGCGAGGTCGAACGGGATCGGGGTCGCGTTCTCCAGCGCGGACAGCTCGGGGCGGCAGTCCAGCAGCAGGGCGTGGCCCGGGTGCGAGCGCAGCGCGGCCGCCTGGTCGAGGCCGCCGGTGGCGGCGCCGGCGATCTCGTTCTCCGCCCGGATGCAGGCGGCGACGAGCTCGACGCGGCCCGCGTCGTGGTCGGCGAGCCCCAGGCCCAGGAGGTCGTCGAGCGCGACGGCGAACGCGCACTCCAGCGCCGCCGAGCTCGACAGCGAGGCACCGAACGGCACGCACGAGTCGACGACGGCCTCGAACCCGCGCACGGCGTGCCCGGCCTGCTGCAGCGCCCAGGCCACGCCGGCCACGTAGGAGCCCCAGCCCTTGACCTCGCCGGGCACCACGTCGCGCAGCCGCAGCTCCCACGGCTCGTCGGTCTGCGCCGAGGCGACGCGCACGAGGTCGTCGTCGCGCAGGCGCAGCGCCACGTAGGTGCGGTGCGGCAGGGCGGTCGGCAGGCACAGCCCCGCGTTGTAGTCGGTGTGCTCACCGATGAGGTTGACCCGCCCCGGCGCCGACCACACCCCGGTGGGCTGCGCCGCGACGGCGACGCCGCCCTCGTCGTCGGCGAAGGTCCGGGCGAAGAGGGCGCGCACGCGGCGCTCGCCCTCCTCGGCGGTCCAGGCGGGCAGCCACTGGGGCTCGGTCATGGCGGGTCACCTCGTCGTGGGGTCGGGGTGCGACGGTCCTCGCGCGGCCAGCGGGGCGCGAGGGGCGACGTCGCGTCGGGTTCGCGCCCCAGTATCCCGGGGCGGGCAGGTGCGACGCGAGCCCGCCTCGCCGCGGCGTGGGCCGGCTGCGCTACGGTCGCCGCGTGACGACGAGGGACGGTGCCCGTGAGGGCGACCGCGGGGACGCCCGCTGGGAAGCCCGCTGGGACGCTGAGCTGGTGGCGGTGGGCCGGGCGCAGGTCCGGGGCTCGCGGGCCCGGGCGGGCCTGCTCGTGCTGGGCTGCCTGGCGTTCGTCGCCGCCGGCGTGTGGATGTGGGCTGCGGGCGGGGTCCTGGAGCGCGTCGTCGCCGTCGTCGCGGTGGTGTTCTTCGGCGCGCTCGGCCTCCCGGTGGGCGTGCGGCAGCTGCTGCGCCCCGCCCGGCTCGAGGTGACCCGCGCCGGCCTGCGGGGCGACGGCGTGCGCGGTCAGGCAGTGGACCTCGCGTGGTCCGACGTGGAGCAGGTCGCCGTGTGGGCGGTGGACCGCAACCGGTTCGTCGTGCTCCTCCTGACGGCCGAGGCCGCCGCGCGCCGGCGGGCGGACGACGCGGGCGCCCGCGGCGTGCTCACCGCGGTGGACGAGGACCTCGTCGGCGCACCGCACGTCATGGTCCCCGGCACGTACGCGCGGCCGGAGCGGCTCGCCGCCTGGCTGGAGCGGGTCCGCGCGCGCTCCGCCGACTAGCCCGCGGGCGCCCGCGGCGCCGCCGGTCGCGCCCGGGCGGACCGGCGTCAGACCGGCTGCACGCCCAGCCGCATCCCGGCCAGGCCGCGCTTGCGCGCCCCCAGCGACCGCGCCACGTCGCGCAGCACGACGGCGCCGGGGGAGTCCGGCGCGGCCAGGACCACGGGGGTGCCGTCGTCGCCCGCCTGCCGCAGCACCGGGTCGAGCGGCACCTGGCCGAGCAGCGGCACGTCCGCGCCCAGCGCGGCGCCCAGCGACGCCGCGACGCGCTCGCCGCCGCCGCTGCCGAACACCTCGAGCCGCGAGCCGTCGGGCTGCTCGAGCCACGACATGTTCTCCACGACGCCCACGACGTGCTGGTGCGTCTGCGTGGCCACCGACCCGGCGCGCTCGGCGACCTCCGCAGCGGCGGCCTGCGGCGTCGTGACGACGACGATCTCGCTGCCCGGCAGCAGCTGGGCCACCGAGATCGCGATGTCGCCGGTGCCGGGCGGGAGGTCCAGCAGCAGCACGTCGAGGTCGCCCCAGAACACGTCGGCGAGGAACTGCTCGAGCGCGCGGTGCAGCATCGGTCCGCGCCAGACCACGGGCTGCCCGGCCGGCACGAACATGCCGATCGAGACGACCTTGACGCCGTGCGCGATGGGCGGCAGCAGCATGGAGTCGACGCGGGTGGGCTGGCGGTCGACGCCGAGCATGCGCGGGATGGAGAAGCCGTAGATGTCGGCGTCGACGACCCCGACGTTGAGCCCGTCGGCGGCCAGCGCGACGGCCAGGTTCGCGGTGACCGACGACTTGCCGACGCCGCCCTTGCCGGAGGCGATCGCGTAGACCTTGGTCAGCGAGCCCGGCTGGGCGAACGGGATGACCGGGTCACCCGTGCCGCCGCGCAGGCGGGTGCGCAGCTCCTGGCGCTGCTCCGGCGTCATCACGCCGAGCTCGACGGTGGCGCCGGCCACGCCGTCGAGCGCCTCGACCGCGGCGGTGACGTCCCGCACCAGCGTGCCGCGCATGGGGCAGCCGGCCACGGTGAGGTCCACGCCCACGGTCACGTGCGCACCGTCGGCCCCGGGTTCCGCCACGTCGACCGAGCGCACCATCCCGAGGTCGGTGATGGGGCGGCGGATCTCCGGGTCGACGACGGTGGCCAGGGCCGCGCGCACGCGGTCGGCGAGGGGAGCGGGCATGCCTCGATCCTACGGCGGCGCCGTCGGCCCCCTCGGGGCCGGGCACCGCCTCCGGGGCCGTCCCGGCGTGCCGGGCGGCCCGGCGTCAGGACGCCTCGGCCTCCCGCTCCCTGTCCTCCTGCTGGCGCCGCTCCTCGAGCTCCTCGAGCAGGTTGCGGATCTCCGAGCGGACGAAGTCGCGCGTGGCGACCTCGCTCAGGGCCAGCCGCAGGGCGGCCATCTCGCGGGCGAGGTACTCGGTGTCGGCGAGGTTGCGCTCGGCGCGCTGGCGGTCCTGCTCGGCCAGCACGCGGTCGCGGTCGTCCTGGCGGTTCTGCGCGAGCAGGATCAGCGGCGCGGCGTACGACGCCTGCAGCGACAGCATGAGCGTCAGCGCCGTGAAGCCGAGCTCCGCCCGGTCGAACTGCAGGTGCGCCGGCACGAGCACGTTCCAGCCGATCCACAGCGCGCAGAAGATCGTCAGGTAGATGATGAACCGCGGCGTGCCCAGGAACCGGGCGATCCCCTCGGTGGCCTTCCCGACCGCGTCCTGGTCCACCTGGAAGCGGGGGATCAGCGTGCGGCGGTTCTCCTTCGGGGTGTCGAGCCTGTCCGCCACGGTCACCTCCCTGCCTTCTGGTCGGCCTGCCGGCCTGCGGTCCGCACCGGGCGCGGGCCCGGCCCCTGGTCTCGTGCGACGTCCTCGGGACGTTCTTGCTCGAGCCGTTCGTCGTCCGACTCGCGCCAGTCGTCGGGCAGCATGTGGTCGAGCACGTCGTCCACCGACACCGCCCCGAGCAGGCGTTTCTCGTCGTCGAGCACGGGCAGCGCCAGCAGGTCGTACGCGGCCAGCAAGCGCGTGATGCGGCCCAGCGGCGCGTCGGCGGTCAGCCACTCGGTGTCCGTGTCCAGCACGGAGCCGACGGCGGCGTGCGCGGGCTCGCGCAGCAGCCGCTGGAAGTGCGCGACGCCGAGGAACCGGCCCGTGGGCGTCTCCAGCGGCGGGCGCACCACGAACACCACCGACGCCAGCGCGGGCGGCAGGTCCTGCTTGCGGATCTGAGCCAGCGCCGTGGCGATCGTCGTCTCCGGCCCGAGGATCACCGGCTCCGTCGTCATGAGGCCGCCGGCCGTGTCCTCGGCGTAGGCCAGCAGGCGGCGCACGTCGCGCGCCTCCTCCGGCTCCATCAGCCCGAGCAGCTCGGCGGCCTGGGCGTCCGGCAGCTCGTGCAGCAGGTCCGCGGCGTCGTCCGGCTGCATCGCCTCGAGCACGTCGGCGGCGCGGCCCGTGTCGAGGCCGGAGAGGATGGCCACCTGGTCGTCCTCGGGCAGCTCCTCCAGCACGTCGGCCAGGCGCTCGTTGTCCAGCGCCGTGGCCACCTCGAGCCGGCGGGACCCGCCCAGCTCGTGCAGCACGTCGGCCAGGTCGGCGGCGCGGAGGTCCTCGTACGCCTCGAGCAGCCGGGCGGCGCCCTGCGTCTGCTCCGCCGTCGCGAGCCCGGTCACGGCGTCCACGGGGACCACCAGCGTCGCCCCTCGCCGGCGCAGCCCCAGCGTGCTCTTGCCCGCCGGCTTGCGGCGCACGAACAGCTGGTCCACCAGCCAGTCGCCCGAGCGCTGCCGCGCGATCGCGAGGTCCTCCACGATCGCGTCGCCGGAGCCGTCCTTGAAGGTGACCGTGCGGTCCAGCAGCTCGCCGAGCACGAGCGACTCCATGGCGCGCTGCTCGAAGCGGCGCATGTTGAGCAGCCCGGTGGAGATCACCTGGCCGCTGTCGATGGTGGTCACGCGCGTCATCGGCAGGAAGACGCGCCGCCGGCCCGGGACCTCGACCACCAGCCCGACCACGCGGGGGGCGCCCTTGGCGCGGACGAGCACGACGACGTCGCGCACCCGTCCGACGAGATCGCCGATGGGGTCGAAGACCTGCGTCCCGGCCAGGCGGGCGACGAAGACTCGGGTACCGGCGCTCACACGGTCACACTACGCGGCGGCGCGGCCCCCGACCTGGCGTGTCACCGTCGTCGGACCGGGCGTCCGCCCTGGTGTCCACCCGGCGTCCCACCTGGTGCCCCCGCGCGCGTGGCCGGTGGTGGTCCTGGTGCGTTGTCGGGATACTGACGCTATGAGCTTCAGCCGCCCCCAGCCCGCGCCGCGCGTGCCCACCCCGCCCAAGGGCGACGAGGTCGCCGCCTACGACACCTACCTCGAGGCCCAGCAGGCGGTCGACTTCCTCGCCGACAACAAGTTCCCGGTCGAGAACGTCACCATCGTCGGCACCGACCTCAAGATGGTCGAGCGGGTCACCGGGCGGCTCAGCTACGGGCGCGTGGCGCTCGCGGGCGCGATGTCCGGCGCCTGGTTCGGCCTGTTCGTCGGGCTGCTGCTCTCCCTGTTCTCTCAGGGTGCCAGCGCGGTCATCTTCGTCGGCATCGCGCTGGGTGCGGGCTTCGGCCTGCTGTTCTCCGTGCTGTCGTACGCGTTGACCGGCGGGCGGCGTGACTTCACGTCGTCGTCGCAGATCGTCGCGTCGGCGTACGCGATCCTCTGCGCGAGCGAGGCGGCGAACGACGCCCGCGCGATGCTCATGCGGTCGCCCGGCGGGCTGGGGCGCGCCCGCTCGGGCGGTGCGCGCGGGGCGTCCGCCGGAGCGCCCGGCGCCCCGACGGCGGGGGCGCCGGCC
>NZ_WUWN01000016.1 GCF_009846865.1 Puerhibacterium puerhi | reverse complement strand
CTCCCCCGGCCGGCGCCCCGGCTGTCAGCCGCGCAGCGCGGCGGCGGCCTCCCGGGCGGCCTCGGCGGCGGCGGACCGCAGCGCGCCGGCGTCCGGCCCGGCGCGCAGCACGCCGCGCGAGGACGAGGCCAGCACCTGCCGGCGCGCCGCGCCGAATACGGCGGCGAGCTCGGCGGCGCCGGCGCCCTGGGCGCCCACGCCGGGCGCCAGGAGCGGACCGTTCACGGCCGCCAGGTCGGTCCCCGTGGCGGCGACGGCGTCGCCCACCGTGGCGCCCACGACGAGCCCGACGGAGCCCAGCGGGTCGGCGCCGGCGTTCAGGGCGGCGGCGTGCGCGGCAACGGTCGCGGTGACGCTCGCGCCGCCGGCCGTGGTGGCGTGCTGCACCTCGGGGCCCTCCGGGTTGGAGGTGAGGCACAGCACGAACAGCCCGCGCCCGCTCGCGCGGGCGGCGTCTGCGGCGGGTGCGAGCGAGCCGAAGCCGAGGAACGGCGAGACGGTCAGCGCGTCGCCCGCCAGCGGCGAGCCGTCGCGCAGGAACGCGTCGGCGTACCCGCCCATCGTGGAGCCGATGTCGCCCCGCTTGGCGTCGACGATCGTCAGCGTGCCGGCGGCGCGGGCCGCCGCGATCGTCTCCTCCAGCGCCGCGACGCCGGCCGCGCCGTGCCGCTCGTAGAACGCCGCCTGCGGCTTGAGCGCCGCGACGCGGCCGCCCAGGGCCTCGACGACGCGCAGCGAGAACTCGCGCACGCCCGCTGCGTCGTCCCCCAGGCCCCAGGCCTCCAGCAGCGCGGCGTGCGGGTCGATGCCGACGCACAGCGGCCCGTGGGCCTCCATGGCGGCGGCGAGCCGCACGCCGAACGGCTGCGTCACGCGACCACCCCGGCCTCGGCGGCCGGGCGCGCCAGGCCGTCGGCGTCGGGCACGGGCGCCGCCGCGGCGATCCGCTCCAGGCCCAGCCGCTCGCGGGTGCGCGCGGTGTGCTCCTGGAGGCTGGCCACGTCGAACGGCCCGGCCAGGATCGCCTCGATCGCCTGCACCGCGGCGGCCAGCTGGTCGACGGTCGTGGCGATCGGCTTGTCCGCCGCCGTCGTGGCCGCGCGGATCTCGTAGCCGTCGGCCCGCGCGCCCTGCCCGGACGGCGAGTTGACCACGAGGTCGACCTTGCCGGCGGTGATGAGGTCGACGATCGTCGGCTCGCCCGCGGCGCCGGTGCCCTCGGAGAACTTGCGCACCACGCTGGCGGGGATGCCGTTGCGGGTGAGCACCTGCGCCGTGCCGGCCGTGGCCAGGATCTGGAAGCCCAGGCCCGCCAGGCGCTTGACCGGGAACACGATCGAGCGCTTGTCCCGGTCGGCCACCGAGACGAACACCGTGCCGGTGGTCGGCAGGCCGCCGAACGCCGCGGCCTGCGACTTGGCGAAGGCGCGCGGGAAGTCGACGTCGAAGCCCATGACCTCGCCGGTCGAGCGCATCTCCGGCCCCAGCACGGTGTCGACGACCTGGCCGTCGGCGGTGCGGAACCGCTTGAACGGCAGCACGGCCTCCTTGACGGCCAGCGGCGCGCCGAGGTCGAGGTCGCCGCCGTCGCCGGTGGCCGGCAGCACGCCCTCGGCCCGCAGGTCGGCGATCGTCTCGCCGACCATGATGCGGGCGGCGGCCTTGGCCAGCGAGGTGCCGGTGGCCTTGGAGACGAACGGCACGGTGCGCGAGGCGCGCGGGTTGGCCTCCAGCACGTACAGCACGTCGCTGACCAGCGCGTACTGGACGTTCAGCAGGCCGCGCACGCCCACGCCGCGGGCGATCGCCTCGGTGGAGCGGCGGATGCGCTCGATCTCGGCCTCGCTCAGCGACATCGGGGGCAGCACGCAGGCGGAGTCGCCGGAGTGGATGCCGGCCTCCTCGATGTGCTCCATCACTCCGCCGAGGAACAGCTCGGTGCCGTCGTACAGGGCGTCCACGTCGATCTCGATCGCGTCGTCGAGGAACCGGTCGATGAGCAGCGGCGCGGCCAGCGTGGTGCTGCCCGTGGCCGCCGCGGCGGCGTCGAGGGCGCGCCGGACGTAGACGGTCAGCTGGTCGCGGTCGTAGACGATCTCCATGCCGCGGCCGCCGAGCACGTACGACGGGCGCACGAGCACCGGGTAGCCGATGCGCTCGGCGACCTCGACGGCCTGGCCGAGGGTGCGGGCGGTGCCGAACGCCGGCGCCGGGAGGCCGGCGTCGAGCAGCACCTGGCCGAACAGCCCCCGGTCCTCGGCGGCGTCGATGGCCTCGGGGCTGGTGCCGAGGATGGGCAGGCCGGCGTCGGCCAGGCGCTTGGCCAGCGACAGCGGCGTCTGCCCGCCGAGCTGGACGATGATGCCCTTGACCGGCCCGGCGGCGAGCTCGGCCTGGTAGACCTCGAGCACGTCCTCGAACGTCAGCGGCTCGAAGTACAGGCGGTCGGAGGTGTCGTAGTCCGTCGAGACGGTCTCGGGGTTGCAGTTGACCATGACGGTCTCGTACCGCTCGGCGAGCGTGAGGGTCGCGTGCACGCACGAGTAGTCGAACTCGATGCCCTGGCCGATGCGGTTCGGGCCCGAGCCGAGGATGATCACGGCCTCGCGCTCGCGCGGGGCGACCTCGGTCTCGGCGTCGTAGGCCGAGTAGTGGTACGGCGTGCGGGCGGCGAACTCCGCGGCGCAGGTGTCGACGGTCTTGTAGACCGGGCGCACGCCGAGGGCGTGGCGGATCTCCCGGACGCTGGCCTCCCCCGCCGGGCCCATGCCGCGCAGCTGCGCCACCTGGCCGTCGGACAGGCCGTGCCGCTTGGCGCGGCGCAGCACGTCCTCCGTGAGCCTCTCCGCGGCGGCGACCTCGGCCGCCACCTCGTTGACGAGCTGGATCTGGTCGAGGAACCAGGGGTCGATCTTGGTCGCCTCGAAGACCTGCTCGATGCTCGCGCCGGCGCGCAGCGCCTGCTGCACGCCCACCAGACGGTGCTCGGTGGGCCGGCGGATCTCCTCCAGCAGCGCCTCGAGCTCGGCGCCCGCGACGGGCTCGCCCCGCCAGTGGAACTGCACGCCGGCCTTGTCGATGGAGCGCAGCGCCTTGCCGAGCGCCTCGGTGAAGCTGCGGCCCAGCGCCATCGCCTCGCCCACGGACTTCATGGTCGTGGTCAGCGTCGGGTCGGCCGCGGGGAACTTCTCGAACGCGAACCGCGGCACCTTGACCACGACGTAGTCGAGCGTCGGCTCGAAGCTGGCCGGGGTGACCTGCGTGATGTCGTTCGGGATCTCGTCCAGCGTGTAGCCCACGGCGAGCTTCGCGGCGATCTTGGCGATCGGGAAGCCGGTGGCCTTGGAGGCCAGCGCGGAGGAGCGCGACACGCGCGGGTTCATCTCGATGACGATGACGCGGCCGGTCGCCGGGTCGACGGCGAACTGGATGTTGCAGCCGCCGGTGTCGACCCCGACCTCGCGGATGACCGCGATGCCGATGTCGCGCAGCTTCTGGTACTCGCGGTCGGTGAGCGTGAGCGCCGGGGCGACGGTCACCGAGTCGCCGGTGTGCACGCCGACCGGGTCGACGTTCTCGATCGAGCAGACGACCACGACGTTGTCGTTCTTGTCGCGCATCAGCTCGAGCTCGTACTCCTTCCAGCCGAGGATCGACTCCTCCAGGAGCACCTCGGTGGTCGGCGAGTAGTGCAGGCCCTGACCGACGATGCGGCGCAGGTCCTCCTCGTCGTAGGCGAGGCCGGACCCGAGGCCGCCCATCGTGAAGGACGGGCGCACCACCATCGGGTAGCCGAGCGTCTCGGCGGCGGCCAGCGCCTCGTCGACCGTGTGCACGATCGACGAGCGCGCGGACTCCCCGCCGCACTTGGCGACGACGTCCTTGAACTGCTGGCGGTCCTCGCCCTTCTGGATCGCGGGGATGTTGGCGCCGATGAGCTCGACGCCGTACTGCGCGAGCACGCCCGCCTCGTCGAGCGCGATGGCCGCGTTGAGCGCGGTCTGGCCGCCGAGGGTCGGCAGCAGCGCGTCGGGGCGCTCCTTGGCGATGATCGAGGTGAGCACCTCGGTGGTGATCGGCTCGACGTAGGTGGCGTCGGCGAACTCCGGGTCGGTCATGATCGTGGCCGGGTTGGAGTTCACGAGGATGACCCGCAGGCCCTCCTCCTTGAGCACGCGGCACGCCTGGGTGCCGGAGTAGTCGAACTCGGCGGCCTGGCCGATGACGATCGGGCCCGACCCGATGACCAGGACGGAGGAGATGTCGGAACGGCGGGGCATCAGTTCTCCTTCTCGCCGGCGAGGGCGGCCAGCGCCTCGTCGGGGACGGTGACGGGCGTGCGGGTCTTCATGAGCTCGACGAAGCGGTCGAACAGGTAGGCGGAGTCGTGCGGTCCGGCGGCCGCCTCGGGGTGGTACTGCACGGAGAACGCCGGGATGTCGAGGGCGGTCAGGCCCTCGACCACCTGGTCGTTGAGGCCGACGTGCGCGACGACGACCCGGCCGTAGCGGCCGCCGTCGTGCGGCGCGGTGCTGACGGCGTCCACGGGCGCGTCGACGGCGAACCCGTGGTTGTGCGCGGTGACCTCGACCTTGCCGGTCGTGCGGTCCAGCACGGGCTGGTTGATGCCGCGGTGGCCGTAGCCCAGCTTGTAGGTCCCGTAGCCCAGCGCGCGGCCGAGCAGCTGGTTGCCGAAGCAGATGCCGAAGAACGGGATGCCGCGGTCGAGCACCGCGCGCAGCAGCTCGATCTCGTGCGTGGCGGCCGCCGGGTCGCCCGGGCCGTTGGAGAAGAACACCCCGTGCGGGGCGTCGGCCGGCAGCAGGCCGGTGACCTCCTCGACGGTGGCGGACTGCGGCACCACGTGCACCCGCACGCCGCGCTCGGCGAGGCGCTGCGGCGTCATGGCCTTGATGCCGAGGTCGACGGCGACGACGGTGGCGACCGGGTCCTGGCCGGCCCAGTCGCCGCACGGCTCGATCGTGTAGGGCTCGGCGGTGGTGACCTCGCGGGCCAGGTCGGCCCCGGCCATCAGCGGGGCGGCCTGCACCTCGGCGACCAGGTCCTCGACGGTCCGCTCGACCGGGCGGCCGCTCGGGCTCGTCGTCAGCAGCGCGTCACCGGAGAAGATGCCGGCGCGCATGACGCCGAGCTCGCGCAGGTGGCGGGTGAGGAAGCGGGTGTCGACGTCGCTGATGCCGACCACGCCCTGCTCGGCGAGCTCCTCGTCGAGGGTGCGGGCGGCGCGCCAGGACGACACGCGGCGGGCGGGGTCGCGCACCACCCAGCCGGACACCCAGATCTTGCCGGACTCGGGGTCCTCGTCGTTGACGCCGGTGTTGCCGATGTGCGGCGCGGTCATGACGACGATCTGGCGGTGGTACGACGGGTCGGTGAGGGTCTCCTGGTAGCCGGTCATGCCGGTGGAGAAGACGATCTCGCCGAGCGTGGTGCCCCGTGCGCCGTACGCGCGGCCGCGGGCCACGGTGCCGTCCTCGAGGACGAGCAGGGCCCGGTCGTGCACGGCAGCGGTCGTGGTGGTCACTGGTTCTCCTTCGGCGGGGCTGCGGGGGTCTCGGGGTCGGGGCCGGCGGCGAGGGCTCGGACGGCGTCGACGAGCCGCGCGCGGTCGGCGGGATGGCGGGGGCGCACGCCGGTGTCGAGGGCGGTCGCCGGGGCGGTGGCGTCGGCCGGCGCGAGCCAGGACACGACGACGATGCTGTCGGTGCCGACGAACTTGCCGGCCATGCCGGGCGCGAGGGCCACGCGCCGCACGGCGTCGGCCGGGACGAACACCGGGTCGGCGCCGGTGCGCTCGACCAGCACGCCGGCGTCGTGCACGCTCACCGCGGCGACCGACCGGTCGCCGAGGCCGTGCGCGCCGACGCGGGCGAGCCAGTCGCCGCCCAGCGTCGTGGTGACGTAGGTGGCCTCGACGGGCTCGAGGCGGCGCGCGCCGAGGTCGGCGGGCGGCTCGGGCGGGGCGGGGACCACGCCACGCGTGCGCTGCGCGAGGCGGCGCCGGCCGCCGATGACGACGAGCAGGAGCAGGACGCCGACCAGGACCCAGATCCCGACGGCGACGGGCAGGGGCAGGTTCACCGCGCCACCCCCGGGGCCGCGACGGCGCCCGCGGGCTCCACCGGCGCGCCGTCGAGGACCGTGGCGCGCCCGCGCAGGAACGTGGCCACGACCCGCCCGGGCAGCTCCCGGCCCTGGAAGGGCGTGTTGGCCGCGGCGGTGGCCTGGGCGGCGCCGTCGACCACGCGCGTGGCGCGCGGGTCGACGAGCACGAGGTTCGCCGGCTCGCCGACGGCGACCGGCCGGCCCTGGGTGTCGGCGACGCGGCCGATGGCCGCCGGCGCCGTCGACATCACGCGGGCGACGTCGGCCCAGGTCATCAGGCCGGTGTCGACCATCGCGAGCTGGACCACCGACAGGGCCGTCTCGAGCCCGGTCATGCCCATGGCGGCGGCGCCCCACTCGCAGTCCTTGTCCTCGCGGGTGTGCGGGGCGTGGTCGGTGGCGACGACGTCGATGGTCCCGTCCGCCAGGCCGGCGCGGACCGCCTCGACGTCGGCGGCCGTGCGCAGCGGCGGGTTCACCTTGAACACCGGGTCGTAGCCGCGGGCCAGCTCGTCGGTGAGCACCAGGTGGTGCGGGGTGACCTCGGCGGTGACCGCGATGCCGCGGGCCTTGGCCCAGCGGATGATCTCGACCGACCCGGCCGTCGACACGTGGCACACGTGCAGGCGCGAGCCCACGTGCTCGGCCAGCAGCACGTCGCGGGCGATGATCGCCTCCTCGGCCACGGCCGGCCAGCCGGTCAGGCCGATCTCCGCCGAGACGACGCCCTCGTTCATCTGGGCGCCCTCGGTCAGGCGCGGCTCCTGGGCGTGCTGGGCGACGACGCCGTCGAACGCCTTGACGTACTCCAGGGCCCGGCGCATCAGCACGGGGTCGTGCACGCACCTGCCGTCGTCGCTGAAGACGCGCACGCGGGCGGCGGAGTCGGCCATGGCGCCCAGCTCGGCGAGGCGCTCGCCGGCCAGCCCCACCGTGACCGCGCCGACGGGGTGGACGTCGACCCAGCCGGCCTGGCGCCCGAGGTTCCAGACCTGCTCGACGACGCCGGCGGTGTCCGCGACGGGCGAGGTGTTGGCCATGGCGTGCACGGCGGTGTACCCGCCCGCGGCGGCGGCGCGGGTGCCGGAGGCGACGGTCTCGGCGTCCTCGCGGCCCGGCTCGCGCAGGTGGGTGTGCAGGTCGACGAGGCCGGGCAGGAGCACGTGCCCGGCGGCGTCGACCTCGACCGCGCCCCCGGGGACCTCGACGTCGGCGCCCAGCGCGGCGACGACCCCGTCGGCGAGCACCACGTCGACCGGCTCGGCGCCGAGCGGGCGCGCGCCGCGCAGCACGTAGGTGGTGGAGGAGGTCGTCACAGGGCGGTCCCTTCGGTGGCGGCGGGGGCGGGCGGGGCGTCGGCACGGTCGTCCCGCTCCCCCGCCAGCAGCAGGTACAGGGCGGCCATCCGCACGGCGACGCCGTTGGCGACCTGCTCGACGATGACCGAGCGGGCGGAGTCGGCCGCCTCGGCGGAGATCTCCAGGCCGCGGTTCATCGGCCCGGGGTGCATGACGATCGCGTGCCCGGGCAGCAGCGCGAGGCGGCGCCCGTCGAGGCCGTAGCGGCGGGTGTACTCCAGCGGGCTGGGGAAGAACGCCCCGGCCCCGCCGGACATGCGCTCGCGCTGCACCCGCAGCATCATCACGGCGTCGGGCTGCCACCCGGCGAGGGTCGCGTCGAGGTCGTAGGAGGTGCGGCACGGCCACGTCTCGACGCCCACCGGCAGGAGCGTCGGCGGGGAGACGAGCGTGACCTCCGCGCCGAGGGTGTGCAGCAGGTGCACGTTGGAGCGCGCGACGCGCGAGTGCAGCACGTCGCCGACGATCGCCACGCGCAGGCCGGCGAGGTCGGCCCCGGTGCCGTCGGGATGGCCGGCGCCACCGGCGCCGCCGCGCAGCCCCACCAGGTGGCGGCGGATCGTGAAGGCGTCCAGCAGCGCCTGGGTGGGGTGCTGGTGCGTGCCGTCGCCCGCGTTGAGCACCGCGGCGTCGAGCCAGCCGGCGTGCGCCAGCTGGTGCGGGGCGCCGGAGGCCCAGTGCCGCACGACGACGGCGTCGGCCCCCATGGCGTGCAGCGTCAGCGCCGTGTCCTTGAGCGACTCGCCCTTGGAGACGCTCGAGCCCTTGGCCGAGAAGTTGATGACGTCGGCGGACAGGCGCTTGGCAGCGGTCTCGAACGAGATGCGGGTGCGCGTGGAGTCCTCGAAGAACAGGTTGACGACGGTGCGCCCGCGCAGGGTCGGCAGCTTCTTGATCTCGCGCGACTGGGTGGCGGCCATCTGCGCCGCGGTGTCGAGCAGCAGGATCGCGTCGTCCTTGGACAGGTCCTGGGTGGACAGCAGGTGCCTCATCGCGCCACCCCCGCGCCCGCGTCCCCGTCGGCGCCGTCGGCGGGCCCGCGCCCGCTGATCACCACGGCGTCCTCCCCGCCGTCGACCTCCTGCAGCCGCACGCCGACGCGCTCGGTCGTGGCGGTGGGCAGGTTCTTGCCGACGAAGTCGGGGCGGATGGGCAGCTCGCGGTGGCCGCGGTCGACCAGGCAGGCCAGCCGCACGACGCGGGGGCGGCCGAGGTCGCTCAGCGCGTCCAGGGCGGCGCGGATGGTGCGCCCGGAGTACAGGACGTCGTCGACGAGCACGACGATCTTGTCGTCGATGCCGGCGGCGGGCAGCGTGGTGACCCCGACGGCGCGCGTGGGGTGCCGGCGCAGGTCGTCGCGGTACATCGTGACGTCGAGCTCGCCGAGGCTGTGGGCGGGGTCGAAGGCCGGCTCGATGGCGGCCAGCCGCTCGGCCAGCCGGCGGGCGAGCGTCACGCCGCGGGTGGGGATGCCGAGCAGGACGACGTCGTCGACGCCCTTGGAGCGCTCGACGACCTCGTGGGCGATGCGGGTCAGGGCCCGCTGGATCTCCTGGGCTCCCAGGACGGTGGTGCGGCCGGTGGTGTGCTCGGGCATGCCGGGGCTCACGGGACCTCCTTCTCCGCCTCACGGGACGGGGTTAAAGGGGTGTCGATCGAGCCTCAGCGTAGCGCCCGGCCCGGCGCACGGACGCCGTCGTCCACCCGCCGGACACGTGACGTGGCGCACGTCACGCGGCCGCCACCGCTCGATCGGGAGGGCCCGGCCGGGAAGCGGCGGGGACGACGACGGCCCCGTCGGCGGCGCGGGCCGCCGGCGGGGCCGGGTCGGTGGTGCGGGCGCTCAGGCCAGCAGCGTCGGCTTGACGTCGACGATGCGGCCGAGCAGGCCGTTGACGAACGACGGCGAGTCGTCGGTCGACAGGCTCGCGGCGAGGTCCACCGCCTCGTCGATCGCCACGGGGTCGGGGACCTCGTCGTTGAAGAGGATCTCCCAGGTGCCGATGCGCAGCAGGGCGCGGTCCACGGCGGGCATGCGCTCGAGCGTCCAGCCGTGGGAGTAGGTCTCCAGCAGCTCGTCGATGCGCTCGCTCTGCGCGGTCACGCCCTCGACCAGGTCGACCGTGTACTGCGGCACCGCCGCCTCCGTGCGGGGCTGGGCCGCCCGGTCGCGCAGCAGCGCGAGCGGGTCGAGGCCGCGCTGCTCGGACTCGAAGAGGATGTCGACCGCGCGCTTGCGGGCCTTGGTGCGGGCAGCCACGTCAGTCGTTCACGCGGCCCAGGTACGACCCGTCGCGGGTGTCGACCTTGACCTTGGTGCCCTGCTCGAGGAACAGCGGGACCTGGATCTCGCGCCCGGTCTCCAGGGTGGCCGGCTTGGTGCCGCCGGTGGAGCGGTCGCCCTGCAGGCCCGGCTCGGTGTAGGTGATCTCCAGGACCACGGAGGCCGGGAGCTCGACGTACAGCGGGGTGCCCTCGTTGGAGGCGACCATGACGCTCATGCCCTCGAGCATGAAGTCCTTGGCGTCGCCGACGGTGGCCGCCGGGACCGTGATCTGGTCGTAGGTGTCGTTGTCCATGAAGACGAAGTCCTCGCCGTCCATGTACAGGTACTGGAAGTCGCGGCGGTCGACGTTGGCGGTCTCGACCTTGATGCCGGCGTTGAACGTCTTGTCGACCACCTTGCCGGACAGCACGTTCTTCATCTTGGTGCGGACGAACGCGCCACCCTTGCCCGGCTTGACGTGCTGGAACTCGATGATCGTCCAGAGCTGACCGTCGATGCGGAGCACGGTGCCGTTCTTGATGTCGTTGGAGGTAGCCACGTTCTTTCCCTGTTCGGCGATGTCGGAGCTTCGGGCACGCCCCGGCGCACGAGCAGGTGGCGGGGACGGTGGCCCGCTGACGAGGGCCCGGACGATTCTAGCGGCACGCCACGTCCGGCGTCGCTCCGGTCGGGCCGGCACGGCCCCCGTGCGCAGCCTTAGCGCATACCTTCAGTCAGCCGAACATCAGGTATACGCTTCAGTCATGTACACCCTCATCGGCGACATCGTCGGGTCCAGCAGGCTCGACGACTGGCCCGCCGCCCAGGCCGCGATCGACGCGGCCCTGGGCCGGGTGAGCGCGCACGTGGACGTGGTGCAGCGCCTCGAGCCCACGATGGGCGACGAGGTCCAGGGCGGCTTCGCGACCATCGGCGACGCCGCGCTGGCCACCCTGCTGATCCGGCTGGAGCTGCTGCCGCGCATCGACATCCGCTTCGGGCTGGGCTTCGGCGAGACGTCGGTCGTGGACGCCGACCGACGCCCGATCCTGCAGAACGGCCCCGGGTGGAAGGCGGCGCGCACGGCGATCGACGCCCTGGACGACGCCCGGCGCACCGGGTACGTGGGCCCGGACTCCGAGGAGGTCAACGCGTTCCTGGTGGTCAGGGACGCGCTCGTCGATAGACTCAGCGCCCAGCACCGCAGGATGCTCCTGCACTCGCTGCACGGGCTGTCGCAGCGAGAGATCGCCCAGGTCGAGCAGCGCACCGAGTCCGCCGTGAGCCAGGCGTTCCGACGGGGCATCCGCGCGGTGCGCGACGCACAGCTGATCCTGCGGAAGGCGTGAGATCTCGATGGTGGCGCTCGGAGCGTTCCTCGCCGCAGCAGGGCTCGCCGACCTGGTGCGCGCCGGCAAGGACGCCACGTCTCACCGCAGGACGGCGGCCGTCACGGTGGTCGGCGTCGTGCTCCTGGCCGCCATCCTCGCGGTGGGGGGACTGCGCGGGGTCGCCTGGTGGACGGTCGCGCTGCCCCTCGCGGCGTCGATCGCCCTCTGGACGGTCGGGTCCGCGTCGGCGCTGCGCCCCGGACGGTCGTCGGCTCGAGGGGCGTGGCGCGCTGTCGCCTTCACCGGGCTCGGCGCGGGCGTGCTCGTCGCGGCGCTCCTCGCCCCCGCCGGTCCCGTGGAGTGGCCGGCCGCGCTCGTCGGCTCCCTGACGCACGTCCGGTTCGACCTGAGCGTCGCCGTCCTCGGCATCACTCTCGCCCAGGTCGCCACGGGGAACGTCGCGGTGCGCCTCGTGCTCGACGCCGTCGGCGTGCCCGCCGCGACGAACGAGAAGCGGCTCAGGAGCGGGCGCATCCTCGGACCGCTCGAGCGGGTCTTCATCGTCGGCCTCGGCGTCGCGGGGTACCTCACGGCAGCGTCGGTCGTGGTCGCGGCCAAGGGGCTGCTGCGCTTCCCGGAGATCCAGGGCAGCGAGCGGGACCCCGCCAGCCCGGTCACCGAGTACTTCCTGGTCGGGAGCTTCACGAGCTGGCTCTTCGCCCTCGGGAGCCTGGCGCTCACGCGCCTGGCTTAAGCCACGGCCGAAACTTCTCCGAGCTGCAGGTGAGCGCTTAACTCACGTGGCCGGCCACCCGCCCGTCAGGAACCGAGCCGGGCGGCGAGCGCGGACAGCGCCAGGCGGTACGAGTCGAAGCCGAACCCCGCGACCGTGCCGGTGGCGACGCCGGAGACGACGGAGTGGTGCCGGAACGACTCGCGCGCCGCCGGGTTGGACAGGTGCACCTCGACCAGGAGCAGGCCCGAGGTGGTCACCTGTGCGGCGGCGTCGCGCAGGGCGTAGCTGTAGTGCGTGAACGCCGCGGGGTTGATCACCACGTGCGCCCGGGTGTCGACGGCCTCGTGGAGCCAGCCGACGATCTGCGACTCGTCGTCGGTCTGGCGCACCTCGGCCTCGAGGCCGAGCTCGCCGGCCCACCGCTCGGCGGCCGCGACGAGGTCGGGGAAGGAGGCAGCGCCGTAGATCTCGGGCTCGCGGACGCCGAGCCGGCCGAGGTTGGGACCGTTGAGGACGAGGACGCGCGTCATGGGCCGGAGCCTAGCCGCCGCGCGGCGCCCGCGGGTCAGTCCTCGACGAGGAGCGTGCGCGGGCCGGCGCCCTCCGCGGCGAGCTCGTCGTGCGGGTTGGTCAGCCGGCACTTGCGCAGCGACAGGCAGCCGCAGCCGATGCAGTCGGTCAGGTGGTCGCGCAGCCGGTGCAGCTGCTCGATGCGGGCGTCCAGGTCGTCCCGCCAGGCGCGCGAGAGGCGGTACCAGTCCCTGGCGGTCGGCGTGCGGTCGTCGGGCAGCGCGGCGAGCGCCTCGCGGATGGTCGCCAGCGGGATGCCGACACGCTGGGAGACGCGCACGAACGCGACGCGCCGCAGCGCGTCGCGGCGGTAGCGCCGCTGGTTGCCGGCCGTGCGCCGGCTGCTGATCAGCCCCTCGCGCTCGTAGAACCGCAGCGCCGAGACGCTCACGCCGCTGCGCGCGGCCAGCTCGCCGACCGTGAGCTCCTCGTGGTCCCACGGCACCTGCTCCGACATGCGTGAGCCCTCCCTTGACCTCAACCTTTGTTGAGGTTTCAGGCTAGCGGCCATGGATGCGATCCGACACCACCAGTTCGGCCCGCCCGAGGTGCTGCGCCTCGAGCAGGTCCCCGCCCCGCCCCCCGCCCCCGGGGAGCTGCTCGTCGCCGGGACGGCGCACGGCGTCCACGTGCTCGACACGGCGCTGCGCCGCGGCGAGGCCTCCGGCCCCCTGCCGCCGCCCCGGCTGCCGGCCGTGCCGGGCCGCGAGGTCGCCGGCACGGTCACGGCGGTGGGCGCCGGCACCGACCCCGCGTGGCTGGGCCGCCGCGTGGTCGCCCACCTGGGCGCCGCCCCCGCGGGCGGCGGCTACGCCCGCCTCGTCGCCGTCCCGGCGGGCCAGGCGTTCGCGCTGCCCGCGGGGCTCGACGCGGGCGACGCCGTCGCCATGGTCGGCACGGGGCGCACCGCCCTCATGACGCTCGAGGTGGCCGCCCTGACGCCCGACAACGTCGTCGTGGTCACGGCCGCCGCCGGCGGCCTCGGCTCCCTGCACGTCCAGGGGGCGCTCGGCGCCGGGGCGCGCGTCCTGGCCCTGGTCGGCGGCGAGGCCAAGGTCGAGGTCGTGCAGGCCCTCGCGCCCGGGTCCGACGGGCTCGCCGTGGTCGACTACCTCGCCCCCGCGTGGACCGGCGCGGCCCGGGCGGCGCTCGCGGGCCTGGGTACGGACGGCGCCACGGTGGTGCTCGACGGGGTCGGCGGCCTCCTGGGGGCGGACGCCGGTCGCCTGCTGCGCCAGGGCGGGCGCCTCGTCGTCCACGGCTGGTCCTCGCGCGCGGCCAACCCCCTGGCCGCCGCCACGGCCGCGAACGCCGCGGGGATCGCCGTGCGGCCGGTCGTCGGGCCGGGGGCGCCGGACCTGGGCCCGCTGCGCGCCTACCAGGAGCGTGCGCTCGCGCTCGCGGCGGACGGGACGTGGCGGGTGCTCACCCACCGCGTGCCGTTCGCCGAGGCGGCCCGCGCCCACCGGGAGCTCGAGGAGCGCCGGACCGTCGGCAAGGTGGTGCTCGCGTGACCGCGGCGACGACGGCGCCGCACGCGCTCGTCGCGGCGCTGTCCCCGCGCGCCCAGCGAGTGGTGCTCGCCGGCATGGTCGCGTTCATCTCCCTGTCGGCGTTCGAGTCGCTGGCCGTCTCGACGGCGATGCCCACCGTGGCCGTGGCGCTCGACGGGCTGCGCTGGTACACGGTCGCGTTCTCCGCCTCCCTGGCGGCGAGCGTCGTCGGCATGCTGACCGCCGGGCCGTGGGCGGACCGGCGCGGCCCGACCCCGCCGATGTGGGCGGGGGCGCTGACGTTCCTCGCCGGGCTGCTCCTGGCGGGCTGCGCGCCGAGCATGGGCGCGATGCTGGTGGGGCGCCTGCTGCAGGGCGTCGGCGGCGGGCTGACCAACGTGGCGTTGTACGTGCTGGTGGCCTGCGTGTTCCCGGCGCAGCGGCGCGCCCGCGTGTTCGCGACGTTCGCCGCCGCCTGGGTGTTGCCGGGCGTGGTCGGCCCCCTGGCGGCCGGCCTGGTGGTGGAGCACCTCGGCTGGCGGTGGGTGTTCCTGGGTGTCGCGCTCCTGGCCGCCCCGGGCCTGCTCCTGCTGCGCCCGGGGCTCGCGGCCGCGCGCGGCGCGGCGCCGGCCGTCGAGGGCGACTCGAACGCACGTTCGACACCTCGGGTGCCGCGGGACGGCGTGGCGCGGGACGTCGCCGGTGCGGTGCTGCGGGCCCGGCGGGGGCTGGGCACCACCGTGGTGGTCCGCGCCCTGGCGTCGGCGGCCTTCTCCGGGGCCGAGGTGCTGCTGCCCCTGGTTCTGGCGCACGAGCGCGGGCTGGCGCCGTCGGCGGCCGGGAGCGTGCTCACCCTGCACGTGCTGGGCTGGTCGGCCGGGTCGTGGCTGCGCGGGCGCGGGTCCCGGCGGCCGGTGACGTACGCCCGCCTGGGCGCGGGGCTGCTCGCGGCGGGGACCGTCGGCGTCGCGCTCCTGGCCGTGCCGGGCGTGCCCCTGCTGGCGGGCGCCGCCCCCTGGGCGCTGGCCGGGCTGGGCATGGGGTTCCTCTACCCCACGCTGAGCATGCTCGCGCTCGAGCTCGCCCCGCCCGGGGGCCAGGGCACGGCGTCCTCGGCCCTGCAGGTCGCCGACGCGCTCGCCGGGGCGCTGGCGCTCGCCGTGGCGGGTCAGCTGCTGTGGGCGCTGCACGCCGCGGTCGGGCTGGCGGCCTACGCCGCGTGCTTCGCACTCGCCGGGGCGCTGGCGCTGGTCGGGGCCGCGCTGGCCGGGCGCACGGCGCCCACGCCGGGCACGGCGGGGGGCGCCGGGTGACCCCGAAGGTTCACCCGATGAGTCCGCGGCCCGTGCGCCGTCCACCCTCCCGACTGCCCGGACCTCACCGCGAAGGGGCACCACCATGACGACACCCACGTTCTCGCCCGCCGCCGTCCGCGACGCCCTGCACGTCGACGGCACCACCGTCCTCGTGCCCGGCGACCCGGGCTACGACGAGGCGCGCCAGATCCCCACCGTGGTGGACCGGCGACCGTCCGCGGTCGTGCGCCCCACCGACGCCACCGGCGCGGCCCGCGCCGTCCGGTTCGCCGCCGACACCGGCGCGGAGCTGTCCGTGCGCGCCGGCGGGCACTCCACCCTGGGCCTCGGCCGCGCGGACGGGGCGCTGACGATCGACCTGCGCGGCATCGCCGGCGTCGCCGTCGACCCCGCCACGCGCACCGCCTGGGCGGGCGGCGGCGTGACCGCCGGCGTCTACGCCGACGCCGTGGGCGAGCACGGCCTGGTCACGCCGTTCGGCGACGCGCGCACCGTGGGCGTCGGCGGCATCACCCTCGGCGGGGGGTTCGGCCTGCTGTGCCGCCGCTACGGCCTGACCACCGACAGCCTCGTCGCCGCGGAGGTGATCACCGCTGCCGGCGAGGTGGTGCTGGCCGACGCGGAGCACCACCCCGACCTGTTCTGGGGCCTGCGCGGCGGCGGCGGCAACCTCGGCGTCGTCACCCGGTTCCGGTTCGCGCTGCACGACCTGCCGACGGTCGTGGGCGGCACGATCGTGCTGCCGGCCACGCCCGACGCCGTCGCGGACCTCGTCGCGCTCGCCCAGGCCGCGCCCCGGGAGCTGTCCGCGATCCTCACGGTCTGCCCGATGCCGCCGCTGCCGGACGTGCCGGCCGAGCTCCACGGCAGGCCCGTGGTGATGGCCGCCGTGTGCTGGTCCGGCCCCGTCGAGGAGGCCGACCAGGCGCTGGCGGGCGTGCGGGACGTGGCCGCCCGGGCCGGCGGCGCCCTGGCCGACTCCGTGCGCACCGCCCGGTACTGCGACCTGCTCGAGCCCGCCCCGCCGGCGGCGGCGTCCGTGGTGACCCGGCCGTTCTTCGCCGACGGCGTCGACCGCGCCACGGCCGAGCAGGTGGTCGAGCAGGTCCAGGTGCCCGGGGCCCTGATGCGCGCGGTCCAGCTGCGCGTCCTCGGCGGCGCGGTGGCCGACGTCCCGGTGGACGCCACGGCCTTCGCCCACCGCACGCAGCCGGTGCTCGGCGTGGTCATGGCCATGGCGCCGACCCCGCCGCTCGCCGAAGCCGAGCGGCCGTGGGTGCAGGCCCTCGCCGACGTGGTCCGCGCCGGCGACGACGCGGTCTACGGCGGCTTCGTCGTCGACGGCGACCCCCAGGCGCTCGCCGCGGCCTACCCGGGTGCGACCGGCGAGCGGCTGGCCCGGGTCAAGCGGAGCTACGACCCGCACAACCTGTTCCGCGCGAACCTCAACGTGCCGCCGGCGGGCTGAGGGCGGGCCGGCGGCACGTCCCGGCGGGCCTGCCGGGCGGGGTCACCCCCGCGCCGCCCCGGCGGCGCGGGGGTCCCGCACGGCGAGCATGAGCAGCAGGCCGGCGAGGATCACCGCGACGACGCCCAGCGTGCCCCAGATCGTCGCCCCGGTCAGCGCGATGAGCAGCGTCCACAGGCCGGGCGCCAGGAAGGACGCCGCGCGACCGGTCGTGGCGTAGAGGCCGAAGATCTCCGACTCCCGCCCGGCGGGCGTCACGCGCGCGAGGAACGAGCGGGACGCCGCCTGGGCCGGGCCGACGAAGCAGCACAGCAGCAGGCCCCCGGCCCAGAACACGCCCTTGCCCAGGTCGTGCAGCCCCACGACGGCCAGGCCGGCGACGACCAGCCCCGTGAGCGAGGCGATGATCACGGCGCGCGCGCCGAGCCGGTCGTCGAGCCGCCCCACCGCGATCGTCGAGACCCCGGCCACGAGGTTGGCGGCGATGCCGAAGACCATCACCTCGGTGGAGCCGAAGCCGAACGACACCGACGCGATCACCGCGCCGAAGGTGAACACACCCGCCAGGCCGTCGCGGAACACGGCGCTGGCCAGCAGGAACCAGAAGGTGGGCCGGGAGGTGCGGAACAGCTCGACGACGTCGCGCCACAGCCGGACGTAGCCGCGCAGCAGGCCGACCCGGGGCCGGTCCGCCGCCGGCGCCTCGGGCACGTAGCGGAACAGCGGCCAGGCGAACGCCGCCGCCCACAGCGCGCAGCCGACGGCGATCACGCGGTAGGGCAGCCCGTCGTCGGTGGGCATGCCCCACCAGTCGGCGAGGTCCGCGACGACGACCAGCACGAGCGCGACGATGCCGCCCACGTAGCCCAGGCCCCACCCGAGGCCGGAGACCCGCCCGACGGTGCCCGGCGTGGCCACCTGCACCAGCATGGCGTTGTAGTTCACCCCGGCGATCTCGCTCGCGACGCTGCCGAGCGCGATGAGCACGGCGCCGAGCACGAAGTACGCCGGGTCGGCGCGCACGGCGAACAGCGCGAGCATGCACACCACGAGCGCGACCGTGCTGCCGCCGAGCCACGCCTTGCGCCGCCCCGCGACGTCGGCGCGCTGCCCCAGCACCGGCGCCAGGAGCGCGACGAGCACGCCGGCGACGGTGATCCACGCCCCCAGCCCGCTGGTCAGGCCCGCCAGCGCCTGCTCGCGGCGCGGGTCGCCGGCGTCCAGCGCGGCCACCTCGGCCGGCAGGAACGAGCTCCCGGTGAGGTACAGCGCCGTGAACACGAACGTCACGATGACGGAGTTGAACGGCTGCGTCGCCCAGTCCCACAGCGCCCACGAGGCGACCTGCCTGCGGGGCACGGCGCCCGTGCGCAGTTCCAGGCCCGTGGCGGGCGGGGTGGTCGGCGGGGTGGTCGGCTCGGCCCCCGGCGGCCCCGACGGTGCGGCGGCGGTGGGCGTGACGTCGCTCATGGCGCGGAGTCTGCCCGAGCCGGGTGAACGACGGGTGGCGGCGCGCTGGCCACGGCGGTCACCCGCCGGCCGCCTGGCGGTCCGAGGCGGGCGCGAGGTGCTGGGGCCCGATCTCGGCGACGGTCCGGGCACCCGCGAGGGCCATGGTGATGTCGAGCTCGGCCAGCACGTGCGCCACGACGGCGCGCACGCCCGCGGCGCCGGCCAGCGCGAGCCCGTACACCCACGGGCGCCCGAGCAGGACGGCGTCGGCCCCCAGGGCCAGGGCGACGAAGACGTCGGCGCCCGTGCGCACGCCCGAGTCGAACAGCACGGGCGCGCGCCCGCCGACGGCGTCGACGACGCCCGGCAGCGCGTCGAGGGAGGCGACGGCGTTGTCGACCTGGCGCCCGCCGTGGTTGGACACCACCACGCCGTCGGCGCCGGCGTCCAGCGCCCGGCGCGCGTCGTCGGGGTGCTGGACGCCCTTGACGAGGATCGGCAGCGCCGTGCGACGCCGCAGCCACGCCAGGTCGTCCCACGTCAGGGTGGAGCGGGAGAACACCTCCAGGAAGGTGTGGAGGTTAGAGCATCGCTGCCGTACGCTCTAAACATGGTCATCCGAGCACTGGGCTACACACGCGCCTCCCTCGACTCGACGGGCGAGGGGCTGGCCGTTGATCGGCAGGCTCGCGCCATTCGCGCCCTCGCCGAGTCCCGGGAGTGGACCCTTGTCGGCATCGAGGAAGACAACTCGATCTCAGCGTACGGGAAGAAGAAGCGCCCCGGCTGGGAGCGGGTCCTGCACGCCATCGAGACGGACCAGGTGGATGTCGTGGTCGCCTGGGCGCTGGACCGACTGACCCGCTCGATGAAGGATCTTGAGCGGATCATCGACCTGGCCGAGAAGCACAACGTCGCCATCGCGACGGCCACGGGCGACATCGACCTGACCACCGACACCGGGCGCATGATCGCCCGCATCCTGGCCGCCGTCGCGCGCGCTGAGGTGGAGCGCAAGGCTGAGCGCCAGCGGGCCGCCTGGGAGCAGAGGGCAGGGCAAGGGCGCCCCACCCCCGGCTTCCGCCCCTTCGGCTATGAGCACGACCAGATGACCGTGCGCGAGTCCGAGGCGGAGCTGATCCGACAGGCGATGAAGGACGTGCTGGCCGGCGTGAGCACGGGCGCCATCGCCCGCCACTGGAACGACCTCGGGATCCGCAGCGCCCGGCACGAGTACCTCCGCAAGGAGGACGCCAAGGAGCGCGACGCGGAGTGGACGGCCACGTCCGTCCGATGGGTGCTGAGCAACCCGCGGATCTCGGGTCGACGGAAGTACAACGGGAGCATCGTCGGCGATGCCCAGTGGCCGGCCATCGTCACCGTTGACGAGCAAGAGGCCTACCTGTCGATAGTCCGCTCCAGGCGCATGCCCAACAAGCCTGGGCCGAAGCCGATCTACCTACTGTCAGGCATCGTCCGCTGTGGCAAGTGCGGCTCGCACGTGACCTACCGCGCACGCTCCAACCGCAGCACGGACATCTACCGCTGCCAGGGGAAGGGATGCACCCTGATCAAGCGTCCCGACCTGGACGCCTACGTCTCGACGCTCGTGGTGGAGTTCCTCTCCGACCCAGACAGCGCCGACCTCCTGCACACGGGCGAGAAGAACGCCGAGGTGGACGAGCTGCGGGCGAAGAAGGCGTTCCTGGAGGAGCGCCTGAACGGTCTCGCCGTGGACTACGCAGAAGGCCTTCTGACGCGCGAACAGATGGTGGCTGGCACCGCTCGTGCCCGCGAGAGCCTGGAGGCCGTGGAGGCCCGCCTGAGCACCTTTGCGGGCGGCCACGCTCTCGATGGGCTGGCCGGCGCTCCGAACGCCGCGCAGATGTGGGAGGGGCTGGACCTGGAGCGCAAGCGCGCGGTGATCAGGTGGCTCCTCGACATCGAGCTCAAGCCTGGGGTGCAGGGCATCGAGCGAGTGCAGTGGGCCTGGAAACACGAAAAGGCGGGGACCGCCTCCCCGGACGCTGCGTGAGCGTCTAGGAAGGGCGGTCCCCGCCCGTGTGGTGCTGCTAGATGGAACGCCCCGACCGATCCGCCTTCACGTTGATCTCGAACCGGTCCGCCTCCTCGCGCGAGAGCGCGATTGGCTCCGGAGTCGCCAGGGCCGTGATCAACGTCAGGAGCGCCCGGACGTCGCCGGCGCGCATGAGGACGAGCTCGTGGTCGTCGAAGCCCGAGAGCTTGTGGATGAGCCGGGCCTTCTCCGTCTGGTCGAGCATGACCTTTGCTAGGCCGCTCACTCCCCCACCGCCTCGGCGAAGCGAATAGGGTCCAGCTCCATCAGCGTGGGTGCCAGCCGCTCAGGCGACACCATGTTGAGCGCCGTGAGAAGCGCCTCGAAGGTGTCGACATCCTCGCTCGCCAGGATGCGCACGACGACGGTTCCGCCAGCGTCCCGCTCCCCCGCGAGTTCGACGTGCTGGGTCAGGTTCTCGGTCTCTGCGGTCATGCGCTCTCCTTCTCGCGAGCCTTGAACTCGCCGTCGCGCCACGCCTGGGCGTGCTCGTCAAGGATCAACACCTTGTCGTTGACAAGGCCGGCGATGCCCTTCGACTGAGCCCCCCAGCCGCCGTCGCCCTCGAACAGGACGATGACCTGGCGACCCGTGAGCTGCTCCCACGTGTCGACGCCGACGGTCTCGACGATCTGCATGACGTGGTCCATGCCGAACGCCGTGCCGATGCGACGCTTGTGCTCGTCCTCGGCCGCCTCCTGCGGAGTGTCGAGGACGTAGCCGCCGACCCCGACGCCCCCGCCCAGCCACTCGGTGTGGAGGAAGGCGACCCAGACCCCGTGCCCCTCCATGCCGAGCGAGGTGCTCTTGATCGTGCCGATGTGGCCGGTGTAGGTCTTGCCGTTGTGCTCGATGGTGATGGTGCGGTTGGTCAACTCATCAACCTCCAACCTTGGTGCCGGTGATTGCCGAGACCAGCGCCACGGCAACCAGGATGACGAAGCCCGTGATGGCAGACACGGGAGGGAACAGGGCCTGGGGGTTGACGTCAAGCCACTCCATCGAGATGGCGCCGAGCGCAAGCAACACCACTCCAAGCGCCAGCGCGATGCCAAGCACCAGGCCGAGCGCGCTCACGGGTACACCGCCAGGTCTGCGGCCACGGCGCACCAGTCGGTGTCCGGCCCCTGGTCGATGAACGGCGCCTCGTCCGGGTAGCCGGCCGGCGCCACGAGCTTCGCCTCGAAGAGGTTCTCCATGCGGCGGTTGTAGTCGGCGGCGATGGACCGGACGGTGGCCGCGTAGGCGAGCTCGGGACCCTCCACGAGGGTCGGGCCGTCCTCGCTGGACTCCGAGCGCTGGGCCGAGCACGCGTTGTTGGCCGCGGCCTGCATCGCCTCGTACTTGCCGATCACCTGGCGGTGCTGCTCCGTGACGTTCGTCGGGCTGACGACCTCGACGCCGCGGTTGAACCACCCCAGGCCGAAGCCCAGGAGCGTGCCGCCTACCGCGATGGCAACGAAGATGCCGATGGCGCTCCAGATGAGTCGCTTCATGCGCTCTCCTTTCGGATGCCCGCGAGGAACGCCTCGCGCTGCTCTGTCGTGGGCTGGCTCGGGATTCGCGTGGTGTAACGCTCCTCGTAGGGGATGCTGTCCGCGTACCGCTTGCGCCAGACCTCAGCGATGAGCTGCTCAAAGTCAGGGAAGTCGCACGCCTCGGACAGGCGGATCACGGCGTCGACCTCCTGGGTGTCGAGGAAGCCGGAGCCCCAGTCGAGGGACTGGCGAAGGAGGTCGTAGGCGATCTGCACACCCTCGGTGACGTCCGCCTGCGATCCGTCATCCCGGATCGCGACGATGCGTGCCGTCACTTGGCGACCTCCTCAAGGATCTTCTGGGCCTCGTCCGCGTTGCCCGCCTTGAGGGCGTCCTCGGCGCGCTGCTGGAGCTGAGCGGCGACGTCGTCGTTGGAGATCGAGACCTCCGTCGACTGGCGCTGGAACTCCGTCAGGGCCGTGGTGCAGACGGTCGGCATGTTGAAAAAGTCGACATACTGACCACCGGGCGTGAAGCCGTAGCGGTAGCCGGGCGGGTTGCCGTGGTACATGCCGTCCACGGAGCGGTTCTCGACCAGGAGGCCACCGTTGTTGTTCGACCACTTGGGCGAGTAGTTCGGGAAGTAGGACACCGACGACGAGGTGAGCTTGCCGGCGACGGGCACGGTGACGAGAGGCGCGGAGGCGTTGCCCCACGTGGTCGTGCACCAGATGATCGACGACGGGTCGTCGTAGAGCTCCTGGGCCTTGTTGTAGTTGTTGTACTCGACGTCGTTCTGAGGCTTGTAGGGCTGCCGACCGCTCGCCTCCTTGGCGATCTCGTCGTAGGCCTTGTCTGAGGCAGTGCCCTCCTCGCAGGCTGCGAGGGCGAACACCAGGGCGGCGGCGCCGAGAGCGCCGATGATCTTCTTCTTCATGCATCCCCTCCCGTGGGACTAGAACTCGCGGTAGAAGACCGTCGTGATGTCGCGGTCCTCGTCGTACTCGGTCATCACGGCCTCGAACATCGCGCCGTTGGTGGCAGGGCCGGCGATGCCGAACTGGCGCTCGCGCAGGTCTCCCTTGAAGTGGAGCTTGCCTGCAATCTCTTCACTCATTAGCCGCTCCCAGAAGCGTCTTGAGGTGGACCCGCTGCTCGTTGGTGAGCTTGGGCGGGCGGTTCTTCTTGTAAGCCTCCTTGGCCGCGGTGACGACGTTGTTCGCCCACACGTCCGACTTGGGACCGGAATCCTCCTTGGCCACTAGATCGCCCTCCACTTGTAGTGGAATTCGCCGGGACGGCTCAGCCGCTTGCAGTGCGCGCACAGCACCGGGCTGATCGAGCCAATGAGGCGCTTCCATTCGTCGGCGAGCGCTTTGTGGCCGGCGCATGCGAAGAACTCGCGACCGCAGCAACTCGTCCGCCCAATGAAGGAGACATCCTCGCGGCATTCGGACCATGCCCAGTCGCAAGGGATCTGTTCGCCGAGGTTGATGTCGACGTCTTCGCGCTCTTCGACATCGAGCATGGCTACAGGTTCTTCTCGATCACGTCGGCGATCTGCTCAAACGTGAAGCCGTAGTTGTCGTTGAGCTCCCAGAGGTTGACGAACGTGCCGTCGGCGTCGGGGCTGGGGGCGGGCACGCCGAAGGGCTCGGGCTCCTCCTCAGTCGGCCGATAGCCGCCGTGCGCCCAGTCCACGACCCCCTCGGGCGGGAAGCCGTAACCCACCATGCCGTCGGGGTCGACGTACACGAGCTTGTCCCCGGCCGGCCTCTTCGTGTCCCACCCGCCGACACCGTGCTTCGCTGCGATGTCACAAAGAACGCCGAGGCAGCAGTAGCTATCGGTTCGGGTGTCGTGCAGAGCCGAGCGGGCCTGCTTGTACTTCCCGGAGCGGAGGGCCTCCAGCCACTCCTCCTTGACCGCCGGGTCGAGCTTGAGAGTGTCGGTCACAGGTACTCCAATGCCTTCGTCTCAGAATTTGGGTTGCGCATGGCGCCAGCCATTCTCCTTCTATATCGTCGCGCGTTGTTCGATCCGCACGCGCGGCAGTAGCGATGGCCGCGGCGATCAACCTTGAGGTTGCTCCCCTCTAGGGCGTGACCGTTCTTGCAGTGCGTGAGAATGGCGTTCCGCCGACGCATATTCTCGGCCGCCGTGACCGGCTCCAGATGGTCCGGGTTCACGCAGGTCTTGTTGCGGCACAGGTGGTCAAGATGGTGCCCGGCCGGGATCGGACCCACGAGCGCCTCGTAAGCGACTCGGTGGGCGAGAACGCTTACGCGGTTCAGCCCGAAGCGGCCGTATCCGTCACGATCTCGCCCCGCCGCCCAGTTCCAGCAGAAGCCCGTTGGCTCGACCTTCTTCCAGAACCGGGTGTCCATCACAGGTGGATTTCGATGACGTCGGCGATCTCCTCGAAGGTGAGGTCGTAGGTGTCGTTGAGCTCGTTGAGCTCAACGCCCCCTTCGTGGAACCCGAGCCGAAGGCGGCGCTGCACCTCCTCATCCCCGTGGCGGCGCTGCACCACCTCGACGGGCATGGGCACCTGCCACTGCGACAGGACACTGATGCCGTACGCCCATCGCTCCACGAGGATGATGGGCATGTTGTAGTCGGAGTGGCCGTCGCTGTCGACGAACGTGAAGTAGTCCTGCCCCGAGGTGGCGCGGAACTCGCCTCGCCCCGAGATGTCGCAGAGGACCCCAAGGCAGCAGAAGCCACCGGCACCGTCGTTGAGCTTGTTCTTGGCCTGCACGTACTCACCCGAGCGAAGCGCCTTGAGCCACTTCTCCTTGGCCTCGGGGTCGAGCTTCGGGATGGCGACGCCTACGCCCAGCGGGAAGACGTCGATGACGTTCAGCGTGGTAGTGGTCATTGCCCCTCCTCAGAAAGCGCCCGGCGCGACCTGCCAGCAGGGGATTCCCATTCCCCGCCAGAGGTTGACGACCTGGTCCCGGTCGTCGAGCGCGAGCTTGACGTTGAACTCGTGGCGGACGTGCTTGTCGAACAGCTCCGCCTTGACGATGAAGTCGGGCCGGTAGTCGCCGTCCGCCCGCATGAAGAGCCGGTACTCGTCTGGCCACCAGTCGGCCTTCTCCGTGAGCCAGCGCTCGGTCTCGTCCCTTGCCGACTCGTTGCGGCCAGACATGAAGATGACCTCCGCGTCCCCGAAGAACGCGTTGACGACGAAGTTGACGTTCGGGTCGACGTCGTCCTCGTAGACGCGCTCCAGGCCCTTGCCGAAGAACTCGCGCCCGGTGACGTTGTGCGCCAGCGTCCCGTCGAGGTCGACGATGATCGCCGGGGGCTTGCTCTCGTCCGGCTCGTACTTGGCCGGCGGGTCGTCGTGCCGGCGCGGGGTCGGCTTGATCTCCGGCCAGCGCCCCAGCGGGTAGCGCTTGGCGAAGTCCCGGATGACCTTCTCCCCCACCGAGCGCCCACCTCGGGCCGAGCGGCGTCGGTCCCGGTCGATGCACTCCTCGACGGGCGTCTCGAAGTCCCAGATGGCCCACTGAGCACCCTCGCGCTCGGCGATGTCCACCCAGTCGCGAGCGTTCTTGGCGCGCAGGTTGGTGTCGTCCACGACGACGCTCTTCCCCGCCCGCAGGAGTGCCGTCACGGACGCCACCTGGGCGAACGTGACCGCGCGCTCCTGGTCGTTGCTCAGGCCCGTGTACTTGCCGTACAGGGCCATGCGGAGCTCGTCCCGGTTGACCCGGGCTCGGGCCTCGGGCGCCGAGTCCACCCAGGACAGCGCCTTGGTGCTCTTGCCGCTCGCGGGATAGCCGCGGCAGATGACGAGCTGATCCTTTAGTGTCGTCAAGGCTCCACACTTTCTGCTAGTTGAGAGGGCACCAGATGAGTGAGGGCGCCCTCCAGCGCGACTCGGTGGTTGTCGGTCCAGAGCCAGCGCTCAGGGCGCCAGCGGTCATGCTCGTAGTGGGCGACCCAGTGATACTCGTCGCCGCAGCGGTTGGGGCACTGGCGCGTCGTGCGCCGCACCTTGATCCGGCTCACTACGCCCCCTCGCCCACACGGACACCGCGCTCCACCAGCCGGCGGGCGACGTCTGGCACGTCGATGTCGAAGGGGTCCTCTGTCGCCTCGTAGAGCGCCTGCGTCACCGCCTTCACCTGCGCCTCGTCCACGGGCGGGTGCTCGCGGAGATGGGCCGCGATGGCAGCCCAGTCCCGGAGTCGCGACTCGGCGTGCTCGCGCGGATCGTTCAGGCCGTCGAATCGGAGGAAGGCATCACCGGCCTCGACGCTGTTCGGGATCGAGGAGTGCGCCTTCACCTCAGGCAGCTCCTCGCGGCGGATCACGATGGCGTCCACCGGAACCACCTGGACCTCGGTGAAGTCGGGGTTCCTCGCGAACCACTCGGGCCCGGCAACCGCGCTGGTGTCCTGGTATATCGTCCGCGTGATGTTGGACTGGAAGTAGCGATGCTCGCTCACGCGGCCACCTCCACGTCCTCGACGGACTCGACGTCCGCCTCGCCCTGGTCCAGTACGACGTCCTCGTGCCGCAGGAACGCCGGCGACTTGTACTTCGCCACGGTCGGCGTGAAGCCCGTGTCCGCGCGGACGACTACTCCCTCGTCCGGCAGCTTCGGGTCCGACAGCGGGATCGCCGGGAGCCCCATGTCTGCGTAGCGCTCGTCCATCAGGACGTCGATCTCGGGGCGGCTGTCGTGCCAATAGCCGGAGGTGAGGACCGGCACGTGCTTCCACCCGCGGGCCTCGCAGAAGCGCTCCACGGCGCGCCAGGGCAGGTCCACGACGTCGCCCTCACCGTTGATCGTCGCCACGCGGTAGACGTAGACGTGCGCCTCACCGCGCGGGACGTCGTAGGTGTAGTCCTTCTGGATCGGCGCACCGTCCGGCGTCCAGCCGACGATCTCGGCGAAGACCAGGAAGCCCTCGGGGATGAGGGCGTGCATCGGGCGCGTGACCTCGGTCCACAGGTCGTCGGCGTAGAAGTGCTGCTTGCCGGCCTCGGCCTCACCGTTGATCGACTTGGTGACCCGGCGCGAGCCCACGACGACGCCGTGCTCGTGCGTCTGCACCTTCACCCCGAGGCGCTGGGCCAGGCGCTCGTACCACTTGAGATCCCGCAGCACCGGCACGCGCCCGAGGCGGACGCTGGTGCCGTGGAGCTTCTGAGTAACCACCACGTGGTCTCCGGGCTGGAACAGCGTGTCGCCCACGCGGAAGCCGTTGGGCGTGTCGAAGTGCTCGGGGAACATCTCCGTGGTCACGCGCACACGCTTCTGACCCTGCTTCGTGGCAAGCGAACGCCCGTCGCGCTTGACCGGCAGCAGGTACTTCCGGCTGATCTCCTCGCCGTTCACATGGTCGAAGGCGAGGCCGGGCTTGGCGTTCTCCACGAGCTCAGGCAGGCCGCCCTTCGGAGCGAACCATGCGAGCGACGCCAGTGGCATCACCAGAGCGTCGGAGCGGTGTCCGCCGAACTTGATCGCCTTCACCCGGCGGTTGTCCTCCAGGTAGCCCTTGGCTCCCGGCCTCCCGTTGAGGTGCTCGTGGCGGTACAGGTCGTTGTACCAGGCGTAGTCCTCGGACACCTGGGTACCGGCGCCGAACACGACGACCAGCTCACCCGCCTGATACGCACCCTTCTGGACGATGCTCTGGTAGCCGAGCACCTTGTAGCCGACCACGCGGTCGCGGTTCGGGAGCACGACCTCGTTGGCCGGGTCGTACTCGTGGATCATCGCGGCGTAGTTGGGGTTGCCGCGGAGCTCAAAGGTCATGCGCTGTCCTCCCATCGGCGCTCTCGGCGCCGGTCGATGTGCTGTGCTGCCTTCGCCCAGAGCCACACGGCGGCGAAGGGACCGACGATGAACAGGAGCCCGAGGGCTTCCACGTCAAGGCTCCACACGTACTCGCGTGGTGATGTCGCCCTCGTTGAAGGTGTCGATGGACTCGCCCAGCGCGGCCAGCGCCCACGAGTCGATGAGGCTCAGGACCGACGTCCACGGACTCCTTGACGTACCGGCGGTGCCCGTGGACGTCGATCACGGTGTACGGCTCGGGCGCCTTCTCGACCTTGCCGGGGAAGATCGGGCGAGGCTCTTCGGGAACCACCTCGCCGACGGTGTGGATGAGTTCGGGGCGGACGTAGAAGGCGCCACCCTCGGTGAACGTGAGCTTGATGAACTCCATGTCAGTCCTCGTCCTCGACGGAGTTACCCTCGGCGTCCACGAGCACGCGCGTCACCTTCTTGCCGCCGAAGTGGTGGCGGTAGTGCACCTTGCCGTGCTCGATGTTCCAGAAGGGGTCGCGACCGAAGTACGCGAGGTCATTCGGCCAGGCGCCCCACTCGCGCTCGAAGTTGATAGAGGCCTGATGGAAGTCATCGGTGCTCAGGTGCGGCTCCGGCTTCACCAGTGTGATGGCGAGGTTCTCGACGCGCTCCTCCCAGTGAGGTTCGGGCTTGGGCTCGTAGTCGTACCGGAGCCACAGGGCGGCGGCGATGTGGTCCTCCGCGAGTTGGTAGTGGCGCTCAGCAGCCTTGATGGCCGCCTCTCGCGTCTCCGCCCTCTGCGCCGGCGTGATGGAACGGAAGCGCACGATCTTGGTCTGGCTGTAGCTGTTCCCGGTGTCGATGGTCGCGTCGGGAAGGTCGCTCACCGGGAACTCGACAGCAGAAACGGGGGCCTTGGTCTTCATCTAGACCGCCTCCTCGGCGATGGGAAAGTCGTTGTCGTCGATGCCCTTGCAGTGCCAGCAAGAGCTCTTGTGGAGGTCGCTCCACTCGCATCGGGGGCCGAGGTCCACGCTGTCGTGAGGCTTGGGCGGGTTCACGGTCTTGTCCACGGCCTTGAAGCGCGAGCGCATCTCCGCCTCTCGGGCATCACCGCGCACTCGCGACTCGAACTCCAGCCGCAGGTCGAACCACGTCTTCTCTCGGCTCACCTAGCGCCTCCGCGGGGTGGTCAGGTTCATGGTCAGTCCCTCTCTCCCGACGCCTGCCGGGTCATGTCTAGGCGATGTTGATGTTGCGTGTCAAGGCTCCACACCTACACCGCGACAAGGCGCCAGAGACTTCACCCTGGCGCCGGTCAGTACGGCGACTGCACGTTGAGCTGGGAGACCCAGCCCATGAACAGGACGATGGCCGTCACGCCGACGACGAATGTCACCGTGAGCTTGGCCCACAGGGGCCACCCGCGGCGGTCGTGCGGCAGCCGGTTGACGACGTCGCGCCTCCGGTCATCGGGCCGGTCGTCCTCGATGCGGTGAATGACCATGCCCGCACGGTACGCGAGTCAGCGCCGGCGGGCACGGGTGAAGCGTCACTTGATCTGGCCGCGCTCGATTGCGCTCACCAGCACCTCAATGGCGATCTTGCCAGCGAAGTAGGCGTAGAGCTCACGAGCGCGAGCCTCCACGTCAGTCATAGCCCCTCGGCCACCGCCTCAGCGCGGGAGGCGATGTGCTCGGCGGCCAGACGGTACATCTCGCCCGCGGGCACGTCGCTGTCGGGGGAGATGAGGTCGCCGTCCGTGGTGCCGAGCATCGCCCGCTCCAGTCCAGCCCTCGCACTCAGCAGCGCCCCTCGGGCGCCATCCGCCCGCGCCCGTTCCAGCAACTCAGCGAAGCCGTCGAGCTGCGACAGGTCTTGGATCGGCACCAGGCCACAGCCGGGCTCGTGGGCGCCGTAGTGCCCATGCGGGCCAGTGCCGCACGTGTGCTCGTTGGCGACCTCCACGAGCCAGGTGCCCTCGATGCGCCACTCCACCTCGGGGGCGGCGCTCGTCATGCCAGTCTCCCCTTCTCCGCCAGGTGCGCAGCGATCTGCTCTGCCAGCCCCGGCTCCACGCCACAGCCGGCAATGTCCATCGCGGTCATCGCTACCTTGATCCCGACGTCATCGGTGATCCCGTTCTCCAAGAGCGCCTGCACCGCCAGGAGCGTCGTGGTGGTCACCTCGAACACGCGCTGGACGTAGAGGGGCTCTCCGTCACGCTCCAGGCCGTTCGGGACCGCCAGGACCACGGGGACCGTCTCCTCCGTGGGGATTGCGTCAAGCTCGCTCATCGCTTCTCCTTGTGCTCGTGCCAGACGTCAGGGTTGGTGCAGCCGGCGACCGAGCACCAGCCGTCATGCATGGCCTCTCGCGTCAGGCCGCCGCGAGGTGAATCCCCGCGTCTCGCGCCTCGGCCACGGCCAGCACGACGCGGCTCACGCCGTAGAGGAACTTGTCGGTCCATAGGTCCGTCTCCCACTCCGGGAGCGGTTGCTCCCCATCTCGACGAGCGTCGTGTTCAGCTCCGTGATCAGTGCCTCTCGATTCACTTCTCCCCCTCGCGCACCGGGAGCCGGTGCAGGTCGTCCTCGACGTCAGCGGCGAACGTCGCCAGCGTCAGCGCGTCAGGCCGGCGCGGGTCGATGCCGTAGCCCTCGCAGACCATCGCCAGCTCAGCCATGCGACTCATGCCGCCTCCCTCTCGTCATCGAAGAGCTGGTTGATGGCCGCCGTGTCCTGCCACGTGAGCATCGGCTCCAGCTCGGACTCCCGTGCCACGTAGTCAGGCGACACGGCGCCCGTGTGCGCGTCCTGGAGCCACCACGCCTGCCCCTGCCCGCCACCGAGGCGGTGCGAGCCGTTGCGCCAGTGCCACGAGGCGCACTTGCGCTCGAAGTGGCTTCCAATCTCCGTGCCCTCCGGCGTCTCGCACCGCGCCGCGTTGTGCGTCAGGAAGCGCCGCACGGCGGGCGCCTTGTCCAGGAGGACGAACACGTCGCCGAAGGGTCGGTACTCGCCATGCCCGCGCCAACGCACGGTGTCGCCAGCCTTGAACGTCATGTGTCAAGCCTCCACAGGTACGCCGTAGACGACGGCTCGGGTCGTCCGCTTGGGTAACTCCGCGTGCCACAGCTCAGCGCGCCTCAGTGCGTCTGCCGCGTCAGCGGCTCGGATCGTCAGGGTGCCGAAGCCTCGGTGTGCGCCCTTCACCGTGTAGGGCACGCACCAGCGCCGTTCGTCGCCGGTCAGGCCGGCGCGGGGGTCCTTGCGGCTCACCAGTCCACCTCGCGCATCGCGTCACGCACAGCGCTGCCAGGGCTGTTCCCGAAGCCCACCGAGATGGGCGTGGGGTCACCGTCGTAGTAGATGTTCGCGGTCCACGGGACGCTAGGAGTCTCCTCCACGTCGTGGTCGTCAATCTTGATGAGGTACTTCACACCTTCACACCTCCCGGCAAGGCTACACAGTTGGGCCATAGTAGGCACGCCCCGTCACGCGGTCCCACACCACCTCACCCGGAAGGGGTGCCTGGGCCACGAGCTCGGAGTCTGTGCTGAACATGAGGCGCCCTGTCTCCCGGCTCAGCACGTCATAGCGCTTGCGCCGGGCGGGCGCCTTGTTGCCTGAGCCGGCGCCCTTGCGCGTCTGCGCGGGCGCCTGCCAGTCATCGGGGACGCTCTGGAAGGCGTCCGTGGTCACGAGCGGCTGCGCCTCCGTCGTCACCCGGCCTCCACCTCGACGCTGACCGTCTCCCACGGTGTCACCTGGCGCGCCTCAATCAGCACGCGGTGCACGCTGAATCCGTAGACCTTGTGCGCGATCCCCTCGCCATGCTCTCGCGCCTGCTCGGCGGTGGCGAAGGGCCCGCTTGGATGATCCGCCGCATAACGTTGACGCGGCCGATGGCAGTAGGTGCACGGGTCGTAAGTGCACTCAACGACAGCCCGGAACTCCGGGACGCTTCCGTCAGCCACGGCCATTCCTCCCCCGCGTCTTGCGCACCTTCCGCGCGGCCTTCACGTAGGGGTCAAGGCTCTTGCGGAACTTCTTTGCGTGGGCAGCGGAGAGGTCGATCTCGTACGCCTTTCCGTCCAGCGCGAAGCGCACCGTCTCGGCGGCGTCGCTACCGTCGATATCGTCAAGGATGGAAGTCACTACCTTCTGCGCCATGTGCGGGATCCTCCCATATCACTTCACGTAGTGGGTCTGGCGAGCCGCGTCCAGCCAGAATGACCGGCCCTCACCGTTGCCCTGCTCCTTGGCATTCCAGAAGCACGGCAGCGGGCCGGTGCTCCCGTCCTCCACCTCGCACGGCGGCAGGTTGGTGGGCGAGTCGTCGCACAGCTCACCCGGCGTGCATCCCGTCTCGCCCGTGGTGTGGTTCTTCCACGAGCCATCCTCGAAGCGCTCCACGTCGTCGGCGGGCGCCGACACGGTGCGCGTCTTCCACTTCACGACCTCACGCACCACGGGCTCTTCCACGCGCCGGCGCTCGGCCTCGGCCGCGGCAGCGTTGGCCTTGTCGCGCTCGGTCGTGAGCGTCTCCACCTGCCCCGTCAGGGCGTCCACACGGGTAGTCAGGTCGGCGACCTTCCGCGCGTGCTCCGCGCTCACCTCCTCGGCCTCACCCAGCTCAGCGGCGAGCCTGTCGGCGCGCGCCTCGGCCTGGGCCTGCGCCTCGGTCGCCTCACTCAGCGTCATGGCGTAGTCCCGGGCGTCAGCGCGGCGCGCCTGGTCCAGCGTCACGGTAGGGATCGCGGCGGCGAGAGCCACCGTCAGGGCAACCAGCGTGTTACGCGTCTTGTTCGCCACGGTCACGCCTCCCAGCCGGCGGCGATCGTCCCGACGACCTCGGGGAGCGACGAGAGCGGGAGGGCGTCGTCGAGGTCGCTCACCTCGTCGTCGGTGAGCTGGCGACCCGCCCACGCTTCGAGCTGGTCGCGGGTGAGGGTGATGCCGGGGCGGGCGTCGTCGTCCTCGTCGCGCATGGGCACGTAGCCCACGGCGCCCGGCACCGTCTCGGCGTGGTCGCGCGCGTCCTCGTCGGGGTACTCGTGCTCCGCCTCGAAGGGGCACCGGCCGGCCGGCGTCGGCATGAGCTCGGCGTCCCACACGCTGCCGCAGTGGCCGCACGTGGCGCGCGCCTCGGACGGGATCGCGTCGGCGTCGAGCCGGCGGGCCACGTCGCCGATGAGGTCCCCGAGCACGTGGAGAATCTGCGCCTCGTCGCTGCCGGGCCAGTAGCGCCCCTGGTCGAGCCCCCAGAGCGCGGCGCGGGCGCAGCGGCCCTGCCAGTCGACGGCCGCGACCGCGACGCCGACGAACCGCCATTCCCCAGCGTCGTACGCGGCGCGCGGGTCGTCGTCGCCGTCGGCGTCGTACGCCTCGCCGTCCGGCGTCGTCTCGTCGTCCGGCAGCACGGCGACGTAGAGCCGCACGCGGCGCCCGTCGAGCGGGTAGGGCGTGCGCACGCGGTGCAGGGCGCCCGCCTCGTCGCGGGTGTAGACCTGCCCGCCCTGGTCGTCCAGCAGCGGCCACAGACGCGCCAGCTCGGCGAGGTTCACGGTGTAGACGTCGGCCGCGTAGACGTCGGAGAGGTCGAGCGCGTCGGCGACGTCGCCCGGCGCGGCGACGTCGAGCACGCGGCCGGCCACGTACTCGGCGCGGGCGCGGTGCAGCGCGAGGGTGACCGTCTCGCCGCGCTCGCGGGCGTCGGCGTAGGCGGTCGCGGCGTGGTGGTCGAGTGTCGTGTGCACGAGACGGCCGACGGCGGCCGACGCGAGCGTGCGGGGCGAGAAGATGCGGGGGTGCGGCATGGGTCCGGCTCTCTTTCGTGAGGCGTACGGAGGTGCGGGCGGTACTGCCCGCGCGACGTCCCGGCGTCGGCGCCGGGCCGCCACGCTGGCGGGGCCGACCGTCAGAGGGCGCCGCCGTAGTGCAGCGCGTAGCCGCCGTCACGGTGGAGGACGCCGCGGCGGTAGTTCGGCTGGGCGGCGATCCATGCCTGTCGCTCGGCGACGATGCTCTCCAGCTCGCGCTGGGCGGCCTTGCGCTCGTCGGGCGTGAGGGACGGCAGGGAGCGCCGGTAATCCGCGTCATCCATGGCCGCGAGCTTGTCGGGGTGCGTCTCGTTCCATACGCGCGCCATGGCGCCGTAGTGGTTCGCGTGGGCGTTGCTCGGGCATCCGAGCACGCGGCGGCCGTTGCGGCGCGTCTCCGTGTACTGGTGGCCGGTGCACTTGAAGCCGTCGGGGTAGAGCGCCGACGAGAGGGAGTACACCAGGTGGAAGCCCATATCCATCCCCGCGCCGCCCACGCGCAGGCCGTAGCGCTTCGAGTCCTCGCGGAAACCGATCCCGGCGCGGGCGACCAGGCCGGAGAGGTCGCGCACGCTGTCGCCGACAACGACGACGGGCGAAATGGTGCGCATCATGCCGGAGGCGGAGACGTGGCGGATGATGACGCGGACGGTGGCCCCGGGCGGCAGGAGATCGCGCAGAGTGTCGCGGGCGGCGGCCTGGGCGTGGGTGAGGTGGGCAGTCATGGTGAGCCTTTCGGCCTCGGTGTGCGTCATCGGAGTCAGCTTCCTGTTGCTCTTGCCGCAGCACAGGCAGTGCCGCGCCTCGCCATACGTCTTCTCTCTTGGGTAGATGCACCCTTCCGCCTCGCAGCGGTCACACTGGGCGGTAGGAGTCGAAGTGCTCACCACAGCGTCAAGCCTCCACACTCAGGCGACGCTAACGGCGCGTCGGCGGTTGTTCGTCAGCGCGTCCCACGCGCCCCTACGGATCGCAGCGCGCGCCCGGTAGCGCTCACGCCGCACGCTCTCGCGCTTCACACGCTCGCGCGTCACGTCGTCGTCACCCGCGCCGGTCAGCTGGTTACGGCGCGTCAGGTCGTTGAAGGACTTTCCCATGGTTCCGTTTCCTCTCGTGTGTGTCATGGGGCCTGCAACACATGGAGCGCCACCAGAGGTCATCCCCCTAGTGGCGCCCTAAGCGCGTCAGGACCGCGCGTCACGCCGGCGTGGCGTAGAGCCGCTGAGACAGTGCCGCGTACTCACCCGCGGGCATGTCCACGGGAAGCCATGCGTTCAGCGCGTCGAGCATGGCCCGCGTGGCGGCAGCACGGGAGCGCTCAAAGGTCGTGCGCGTACCCGCGTCCACGTCGCCCACGGTGATCTGATACTCACCCAGCGTGGCGTCCCACTCCACGACCACCGACCGCTCGCCGGAGACGTGCTGCACGCGCACCGACGCGGGCGCGCCTACGTCAAACGTCGCCGTGGCGATGGGGTGAGCTTCCGCCCACTCGTCGGCGACGTCGTGAATCCAGCCGAGGCCGGTCAGATTCAGCCCGCTAGGCATCCAATTCCAGCGCCCGTCAGCAACCATCGCTCTACCTCTCGACTCAGGGACGCCGCGCCGTGCGACGTCCGTTGTGCCCACGGCGGGAATCGAACCCGCCCGCGCGCCCCTTCTCGACGCGCGTCCCGTGTTCGCGTGGGCTCTCATCCGTGGCCCCCGTCACGGAATGGACTACGGGCCTCGGCGCTGCACAGTGGTCAGGTGGTCAGGCTTCACACGGCCTCCAGATCCTCGGCGGGGGCGTGAGCGGCCCAGAAGACCGCTTCACTCAGGAACGACGACGGGACCGCGCCGATGGGGTCGAACGACTCCCCCGTCTCGTGGTCGTAGACGTCCGGCGTCGCGTAGGCGTAGGCGCGCACGTGGTCCCCGATGCCGCCGTCGTGCCACTCGCAGACGTTGTCCGCGTTCAGCGCCACGAGTCGGCCACCGTCCGAGAACCGAACGACGACCCCCACCTCTTCACTGTCCGCCCACTCGATAGAAGCGACGCCGTCGGCCTCGCCGAGCACGTTCCGCACGATTTCCAGAGCGTTCACCGTCCGCACCTTTCGTGAGTTGTTGAAGCCTTCCGAGTGCCTAGCGCGGAATCGAACCGCGTAGCGCTGTGCGCTAGTGCCCGTCTGAACGGCCAGCACCTAGGCGAAGAATGTTGGTGCGCGCGCCCTCTCACGGCGTCGCGTCTTTGTGCTCACGTTTCCCCGCCACGCGGGGCGCTCGTGAGACTGGGCTGTCGTTACTTCCCGGTGGTCCACGGTGTGAAGGTGGCTTGCACTCCCGGATTCTTCCGCGCCTATGCGCTGGGTCACTCCCCTACCCCGTGCGCTCTGCGCACTGTCGGGGGACGTTGCTAGTTCGCGGAATCGTTCGCGATGCCCTGTGTGTAGTTGTCCCGTTCCCGGACTGCCGCTAGCCCTGCTCAGCGGGTCTACGTCCGACCTAGGACCGCCTCCGGGAGTGGTTCCCCGCTCCGTGGCGATGTCTGTAGTCAACCCTCTACACGGGATGCTGTCAACTCTTCACACGAGATTTCTTCGAGCGGGCGTGTCTTCGCAGATCAGGGCCGGTGAGCTTCACCCACACATGTCGTGCGCCAGGGGCGCCGGCGGTAGGCACAAGCGCCCACACAGTGCCCATACACACCGCGCTGTACACGCTCCACACAGCACGCCTAGCGGCACGGCTGAGCGACGGGCAGCACGAGCGACAGGCGCAATGTGATGCGCCCTTGCGCGCCGCGCTCACGCACGCACAGCGCAGCGCCGAAGCGATGTGTCCAAGCGCCATTCCTTCGCGCTGTGTGACGAGCGCTGTGCATGCGCTCCCTTCACAGCGCCACAGTGCCAAGCGATGCGCGCTCGGCTCATGTGCTCGGCTCATGCGCTCGCGCTGTGTGAGCCCCCGTGCCAGGGCACGTGCGCTCGGGCGCGTGCGCCCCCAACTCAGGACCCACCAACCCTGGGCTATGACCCCCAGCCGGGGTGACGCCCCACCGCCGGGTCTCAGCCGCAGACCGAGCGCCACTTTCAGGATGTTCCACCTTCAGCTCATTCACCCCTCGGGAAGGGGTCAGAATCGCATTCTCCCGGCCTTTCATGGCGTCCAGGTAGACCGGGAAGGGTGCGCAACTTTGAGGCCCCCAGAGAGGCACACACGCCTTCTCGGGGATTCCGGGGCACCCGAGGTGGGCACCCCCTGGGGGAGGGTCCCTTCGCCACCCGCCGAGCTCGCCGTTGGGCTCGGCCTGAGAATTCTGGCGGGTATCGTCGCAGGTCAGAGCCTGTGTGACACAGATCACCCTCTCTAGACCCCAACGCGGCGGGGGTCTCAAGTCCTACTACCCTATAGAGGGGTAAGAGATAAGAGACAAGGGCTCAAGACACTAGGGCTCTGAGACCTCTACCTTCCTCTTCTCCTAGTACCTACTTCCTCCTAGTCCTCTAGGGTCTAGGAGGGCTAGAGACCCTCTACTTCTTAGAGGCTAGAGAGCCCTAACGGGCTCTACTTCTCCTAAAGTTCTAAGCCCTAAAGACTAGGGCTTTAGTGCTTGGCACTCGCCCTCCGCCGCAGAATCCCTCCCTCCTCCCGCTGCCTCGCGTTGAGAGCGAGTGCCCTTCTCTTCGCTCTGCCCGTCGTGACAACTGAACAGGGGACAAGTTGGAAGTCATCGTTGATGGAACCACCTTCGTCCCCGCCGATAAGGCAGCGCCGCGAATTGGCGTCGCCGTCACGACGCACAACAGGCACGATGTTCTAGCAAAGGCGCTAGAGCATCACCGCAAGCACCTTCCTCCCGCCGCAGTCCTCGTCGTGATCGACGATGGCTCTTCCACCCCCGTCGACAATGCGGACTTCCGCTTCGAGAAGTCTCGCGGCATTGTGGCCGCAAAGAACAAGAGCCTTGAGCTCTTGATGGACGCTGGCGTCGAGCACCTCTTCCTCTGGGATGACGACGCGTGGCCCATCGCCGACGGCTGGTGGAAGCCCTACGTCGATTCCCCCGAGCCGCACCTGTCGTACCAGTTCCTCGACCTTGCAGGCCCTCGCAAGCTGCGGGACATCGCAGAGGTCTATCGGGACGACAAGCACGTCGCCTACACCGGGCAGCGCGGCTTGATGCTCTACTACCACCGCTCCGCGGTCGAGAAGGTCGGCGGTTTCGACCCCGTCTACGGGCGCGGGATGTACGAGCACAGCGACCTGGCGAACAGGATTCACCACGCCGGCCTGACCACGTGGCGCTACGCCGACGTCGCGGGCTCCGAGAAGTTGATCTACAGCCTGGACGAGCACCAGGCCGTTGAGCGCTCGGTTCCGCTAGCCGACCGCCAAGAGCTCACGAAGCGCAACGCCGAGATCCACAATCGACGGCGCGACGAGGGCTACTTCGCCCACGTGCCGTACCGCGACCCTGTGGACGTCGTCATCACGACGCTCCTGACGTCGCAGCCTGACCCGCAGCGGGCGAAGAAGTGGAAGGCCGAGGCGTCCACCCTCAAGGCGTGGGCCGACTCGATCAACGGCGCCCGCGCGGTGGTGCTGGCCGACGAGCTGGAGTCGTCGCCGTCGGGCGCAGTGCTGGAGCGCGTGCCGGCCGTGGACATGAACGTCTACATGCGTCGCTGGCTGCACATCTACCAGCACCTCCGGGAGCACCCCGAGTACCGCTACGTGTGGGCCACCGATGGCTCGGACGTCGAGATGCTCCACGCCCCGTGGGACGAGATGGAGCCCGGCAAGGTCTACGTCGGCTCTGAGCCGAAGACCTACGACGACGAGTGGGCGCTCAAGCATCACCCGGCCGGTCGCTACCAGGAGTTCCTCAAGGCGCACCGCCGCGACCCGATGCTCAACGCCGGCCTCCTCGGGGGCACGCGCGATGACGTCATGGCCTTCGCGCACGGCATCGTCCAGCTCTACTACGACCTGGAGGCGCAGCGGTTCTGGGGCACCGACCCCGCACCCGCGGCCATCGGCGACATGATCGCGTTCGGCATCGTGGCGCACGAGCGCTTCGGCGACCGCGTTGTCACGGGGCCTGGGGTCCACACCGCGTTCCGCGCCGAAGAGAGGACCCCCTGGGCATGGTGGAAGCACCGCTGACTCTCTCCGTCGTCGTCATGGCGCACCCGCGCCGAGAGGCGCAGGCCAAGGAGCTCGCGTGGACGGTCGGCGCGGATCGCATCGTCTGGGACGAGGGCCGCGGCGAGAACGACACCGGGGATCGAGCCTGGGGCGCCATCGACCGACGCGCCGACTGGGGCCTGGTGCTCCAGGACGACGCCATCGCACCGATGGACCTGCGCTACCGATTCGCTGACGGCATCGCCACGGCGCCGCGGACATGCATCGGTCTCTACGTCGGGACCTCCTACCCGATGCCTCATTCGCACATCGACAGTGCGGTGAGGGCGGCCGAGACCATCGGCGCCTCGTGGCTGGAGACGGTCTCGCTCCTGTGGGGCGTGGGGGTCGCGATGCCCACCGAGCACGTCGACCCGATGCTCGCGTTCGTCGAGCACAGCGCGCTCCCCTACGACCGCAGGCTCGGGCGCTACTTCCGCGACGCCGGCCTGCCGATCCGCTACACGTTCCCGTCGCTGGTAGACCACCGCGACGGCCCGACGCTCCTCAACCCCGCCGACGGACCCCGCGTGCTGCCGCGCAAGGCGCACGCCTACGGCGTCCCCGAGTGGAACGAGCGAGTCGTCCGATTCTGAGGAGGCGCCCGTGCCTGGTTGGACCAACTCGAACCGGCGCGACCGACTCCCGAAGGACTGGCAAGCAATCCGCCATCGCGTGTTTCGCCGCGACGGCGGGCGGTGCTGCATCCCCCTCCCAGATGGAAGGCGATGCCCGAACGCCGCAACCCAGGTCGATCACATCATTCCGGGCGACGACCACTCCCTCGACAACCTCCAGTCCATCTGCGATGACCACCACCGCGTGAAGAGCAGCAGCGAGGGAGCAAGAGCCCTGAACGCCAAGAAGGCGCAGAACGCCAAGAAGTTTCTCAGGCCCGAGAGGCATCCGGGCCTGCTCTGAGCCACCCCGGAGGTAGGCCGAATGCCCGCACGCCCGAAGCGCGAGTCCGAGCTCGCGCGGCCCCGAGAGCGCAAGGGGGGCGACCAGCAGCCCACGATCCATCTGGAGCTCCAGCCGGTCACCATCCCGAACATCCCGAAGTCCTGGCACCCCATCGCCCGCCGCATGTTCGAGGCGCTCAAGACCAGCGGCCAGTCCGCTCGGTTCCAGAACTCGGACTGGGCCTTCGCCTACGCCATCTGCGACGAGGTCTCCCGCTACAAGCACGAGGAGGACCGCCGCGAGAAGGCCATCGAGGTTCGGGAGCGCTGGGACGCGACCCCGAAGGCGGAGCGAGACCGGCTGATCGCCGAGGGCAAGCTGCCCAAGTTCCCTCCCACGCCATCGAAGGGCGGCTCGGCAATGAAGCTGAGCGCGCTCCTCGACGCCCTCGGGCGCCTAGGCATGACCGAGATCGACCGACTCAAGGCCCGCATCGAGCTCACTGAGCCGGCGCCCGAGGAGGACTCGGCCGAGGTCATCGCCATCGACGAGGCTCGCGCAGCCCTGGGGCTCGCGCAGTGACGGCGCCGCTCACCGCCGAAGAGCGGGAGCGGTTGGAGAAGCTGGATCTCGACGCCGAGGTGCTGGAGCCGACCTACATCGGCCCCACCTGGCAGCGGAACCCTGACGGGTCCTGGAAGCTGCCGGAGAAGACGCTCGGCTGGCAGATCATCGGCTGGTGCGCGACGCGCATCCGGGACCTCGACGACGAGTCGAAGTTCTGGAAGTTCACGCCCGAGCAGATGCGCTTCTTGCTCTGGTTCTACGCGGTCGACGCCAACGGGCGATTCATCTACCGCAAGGCCTGCATGCAGCGCCTCAAGGGCGCCGGCAAGGACCCGCTTCTGGCAGTCATCTGCCTGATCGAGTTCTGCGGCCCCTCGCGCTTCTCGCACTGGGACAAGGACGGCAACCCGGTCGGCAAGCGCCACCCGCGCGCCTGGGTCCAGGTCGCGGCTGTGTCGCGCGACCAGACCAAGACCACCTTCTCCCTCTTCCCGTCGCTCATCTCTGACGCCCTCAAGGCGGAGTTCAGCCTGGAGATCGGGCGCGAGCAGATCCGCGGCCTCAACGGCTCGATCAACCTCGTGGCCGTCACAAGCAACCCCCGCTCGCTGGAGGGCTTCCGCTCGACGTTCGTGGTGGCGAACGAGGTCTGGCACTGGGTGTCCGGCAACCAGGGCATCGCCATGTACGAGGCCATCGAGCGAAACGTCAAGAAGGTCGGTGGCCGCTACGTCGCCCTGACCAACGCCTACGTCCCGGGCGAGGACAGCGCCGCTGAGCGCATCCGAAACTCCTACGAGCAGGTGCAGGAGGGCCGCGCCGCCGACGTCGGCCTCATGTACGACTCCATCGAGGCGCACCCCCAGGCTCCGCTCGATCCGGTGCTCCTGCCTCGGATTATCGAGGGCGTCCGCGGCGACGCCTACTGGCTCAACCCGCAGGACGTCGTCGAGTCCATCCTCGACATCACGTTCAGCCCGGCCCTGTCTCGCCGCGTCTGGCTCAACCAGATCATCGCGGACGAGGACTCGATCTACTCGATTGACGAGTGGCGCCGGCTGTCCAAGGGCTTCGAGGACGAGCAACTCCGCCCCGGCGACGAGATCACCCTCGGCTTCGACGGTGGCAAGACCGACGACGCCACCGCTCTGGTGGGCTACCGCCTCTCCGACGGCTTCGTGCAGATCCTCGGGCTCTGGGAGAAGCCCATCGGCTGGGACTCGCTCCAGGGCGCCGAGGGCAAGAAGTGGCAGGTGCCGCAGGAGGAAGTCGACTCCCGCGTCCACGAGGCCTTCGCCCTCTACAAGGTGCGCGGCTTCTACGCCGACGTCTCCCTCTGGGAGTCCTACATCACCGAGTGGACCAAGGCCTACGCCGAGGGGCTGGTCGTCAAGGCGACAGGCAACTCCCCCATCGGCTGGGACATGCGCAGCAAGAAGGCCTCCACCTACGCGCACGAGGCGCTGATGAACGCCGTCCTCGACCAGCGCATCCACCACAACAACGACCTAACGCTCCAGCGCCACGTGATGAATGCACGGCGCCGCACCAATGACTGGGGCGTCTCCTTCTCCAAGGAGTCTCCTGACTCCCCCAAGAAGGTCGACGCCTATGCGGCGCTCATGCTCGCGCACAAAGCAGCTTCCGATATCGCGGCTCGCGGAAAGGAAGCCAAGCGCGAACGCACCGGGCGCATGTGGGCTTTCTGACCTCGCGAAAGGCAACCCGTGGCAGCCGAGGAAATCAACACCGATTCGCCCCGCGGGCGGGCCATCCTTCTCCTCAACATCCTCAAGCACGACCTCGAAGAGCATCTACTCACGGTCGACGCCTACCTCCAGGGGGACCACCCGGACCCCTACATGCCGGAGATGGCGGACGACGAGTACAAGCTCCTCGCGAAGCGTGCCATCGACAACAAGGTGCCGCTCCTCGTGCGCGCCCCCGTCCAGGGGTGCTACGTGGACGGCTTCCGCGCCGGCCGTCAGGCCGCTGGCAAGAGCGACCACGCGACGGAGATCGTCAACGATCCGTCGTGGGACCACTGGCAGCGCTCGCGCCTCGACGCGAGGCAGACGGCCATCTACCTGGCCGCCGTCGCCTACGGGCACAGCTTCACGGTCACCGAGATCGGGGACGATGGCAAGACCTACACCCGCGGCCTGAGCCCCCTGCGCACGTCTGCGATCTACGACGACCCGGCCTCTGACGAGGACCCGGTCGCCGCGATCCACGTGTCCCGATGGCCTACCGCTAAGCGCCCCGGCAAGGCGCGCTTCTGGGACGGCCCCATCGAGTACGAGGTGTCCTTCACCGACGACTACGACAAGCTGCGGCTCGAAGAGGTCGGAGACACGGGTGCCGACGAGTGCCCAGTCACTCGGTTCGCCATCGAGGTCGACCTTGACGGCCGCACGCACGGCATCGTCGAGGAGATCATCCCGCTCCAGGACCGCCTCAACCAGACGGCGTTCGACCTGCTGATCGCCCAGACCTACGGCTCCTTCAAAGTGCGCACGGTCACGGGCATGGCTCCGCCGATGGTGCAGAAGCCGATCTTCGACGAGGACGGCCACGTCATCGGCTTCGAGCCTGAGCTTGACGACAACGGGCAGCCGAAGCCCCTGCGCGTCCAGGTCAACGGCAAGCAGATGCTCTACGCCGAGGACCCCGAGGTCGAGTTCGGCACTCTGGACGAGACGCCCCTGGATGGCTACATCTCCGCCCTTAAGGACGTGTCCGAGCGCCTGTCTGCGGCCACGCAGACGCCTCCGACCTACCTGCTGGGGCAGATCGCCAACCTGAGCGCCGAGGCCCTCAACGCGGCTGAGACCACCTTCAACCGGAAGGTGGGCCAGTACCAGCACGCCTTCGGCGAGGCCTGGGAGCGCGTCTTCCGCCTGGCCGCACGCCTGGAGGGCGACACCGCCCGCGCCGAGGACTTCCACGGCGAGGTCGTGTGGCGCGACATGGAGTCGCGCTCGATGGCCCAGGACGCCGATGCACTCGGCAAGCTCGCCCAGAACCTCGGCATCCCGGCGCGCGGCCTGTGGCCGCGCGTTCGTGGCGTCACGCAGGCCGAGCTCACGCGCTGGGAAGAGCTGGCCGAGGAGGGGGACGCCGAGCTCCAGATGGCCGAGGCCCTCACCCGAGCCTCTGGCGGCCGGTCCACCCGATCGATCCCGCAGCCCACCAGGAGCGGCGCGCAAGACGCCGCCTGACGAGAGGTAGCCGATGGACCCCGACGACCTTCTCGCAGAGGCCTCGGCAGCGTCACTCGCCTTCCAGGCGGCACTCGTCAGGATCGGCGCCCAGACCATCGAAGAGGCCCTGGTGCTGTGGCGCCGGCTGTCTGCAACCGACGCTCAGGGCACCGCGGCGGCATGGCTCGAAGACGCCGTCGAGATGGTGATGTCGCGCCGCTCGCAGTCTCGCGAACTCGGCATCGCCTTCTACCGCCTGACTCGGGCGTTGATGACGGGCAGCACGGTCCCGGACCCGAACGACCCGGACCCGACCTACGTCACGCTCGGGCAACTCCGCACGGCGTTTGCCGAGCTTGCCGAGTCGCAGCTTCCTGACGACGCCGGCGACGACCTCTACGTCCCCGTGGAGCCGGTGGAGACCCCCACCCGCCCCCGCGACGACGCCCCTGGCCCCACGGCCCCTCGCGACGACGAGGGCGTGGACCTGTTCGACCTGACGGACGACGAGCTTCGTCGCGCACTGCGCGAGGACATCGCCCGCACCGAGCGCCAGCGGGCCGAAGAGGACGAGGACGCCGAAGAGGAACTTCGCGTCGTGCTCAAGGCGCTCGGCGAGGAGGGCTACCTCAAGCGCATCCAGGGGCTCGACGACGAGGCGCCCGCCTCCGAAGTCGATGCCGAGCGGTCTGAGGCCAAGGCGCAGGCCGGCGCGCGGCAGGCGGCAGCGGCCGAGCGCATCGCCCTCAACGCGGGGCGCGGTGAAATCTTCCGCGACGCGGAGGAGGACCCCCGTGCCATCGGCTATGTGCGCCGCTCGCGCACGGGGACGCCCTGCGGGTGGTGCGCCATGCTCATCTCCCGCGGCCTGGTCCTCTACCGCTCGAAGGCCTCCGCGACCATCACCGCTGACGGCGACCTCTATCACGACAACTGCAAGTGCTACGCCGAGCCCGTCTACTCAACGCGGCAGTACGACGAGTCCGACATCTACCGCCTCAACCGCATCTATGGCGAGTGGTGGCCGAAGGTCACCGACGGCACGAGCGGCAAGGCGGCCGTGGCGCTCTGGCGGAAGTTCTTCCGCCTCACCGCCGACATGCCCGAGGAACAGCGCATCGCCCACTGGGAGCGATGGCTCGCGTCCGCTGACGGGCGTGAGTGGCAAGACCGATACCTCTCACGCGAGTAGAGCCGCCCTCCCCCTGGTGTCCTCCACGGCTCCTCGCATTGCTGCGCTGCGCGCAGAGGCCGTGGGTAGTTGCAGCTACCGCGACGGCCCCTTCCCCCTTCCCCCTTCCCCGGCCCGGTGCTGGGGCTTTCCGCACAACACCACATGACGCCCAGGAGGCGACGAGTGACCCCGAAGATGCACCTCCGCAACCCCCGCCTGATGTTCATTGAGGAGCCCTCTGACGAGGGCGGCTCCGGCCCCAAGGACGACACGCCCCCGGCGGACGAGTCGAAGCCGAAGGAGGACGGCACCCCCACCCCCAAGGACGAGGACAAGGGTGGCAACAAGGAGGACGACCTCCCCGCATGGGCGAGGGACGAGCTGAGCCGCACACGTCGTGAGGCCGCTCGCTACCGCACGGAGCGAAACGACCTCCGCGACAAGCTCAAGGACGCCAAGACGCCCGAGGAGTTCCAGGCGGCGGTCGACGAGTACAACCAGAAGGTCTCCGAGCTGGAGCTCTCGCTCACGCGCGAGAAGGTCGCGCGCAAGTTCAACCTCCCTGACGAGCTCGCCGAGCGGCTCAAGGGGTCCACCGAGGAGGAGCTGGCGTCCGACGCCGAGATCCTCAAGCAGTTCGCTCGCCCCGCGCGTGGTGGTGGCAGCGACCCCAAGGGCGGGCTGGACCCGACCGACACCCCCAGCACCGAGGACATCGACGATCTCGTCGAGGACGTGTACCGCGCGTCGTCCTGGTGACAACACACCGATCTCTCGAAGCCCTTCGCGATTTTCGCGGGGGGCTTTTCTCATGCCTCCCGAAAGGTAACCAATGGCTCACAACCCCGTGAAGCCGGAGAAGGTCGCCGCAACTGCTGCGACCCTCCTGGAGCGAAAGCTCGTTGTCCCGACGTTCTTCGCGCGTAAGGGCATCGACGAGTTCAAGGGCGCCGAGGGCGACGCCGTGAGTGTCGTCGTGCCCGGCGTGCTGCCCTACCGCCGGTACGGCTGGCGCAACGACCGCTCGCAGCCGATCCAGTTCGACGAGTACAGCGAGCGGAAGGTCACCGTCACGTTCGGTGACGACGTGTACTCGGCCGTGAAGCTGACGGACGAGCAGAAGGACTTCGACTTCGGCGGCGGCTTCGGTCGACTGATCGGCGCCCAGACCGACTCGATTCGTCGCGGTCTGGAGCACGAGTCGGTGGACGCTCTGCGAGGCGCCCCCTACGAGGTCTTCATCGACGCCGGCGAGGACGCGGACATCCGTAAGGTCGCTCGCGCCGCGCGCCAGGCCCTCAACCGCCTCAACGTCCCGGACGGTCAGCGGGTCCTCCTGCTGGGCACCGACTGGGAGGAGAAGGCGCTGGCGGACGACGCGCTCTCCATCGCCTCGGCGGTGGGCGAGACCCGCGCCCGTGCCGCCCTGGAGCGCGCGATCATCGGCGAGCTCTACGGCCTGACCATCGCCGTCTCGCAGGAGATCGCCTCGGACTCGGCCTACGCCTTCGTCCGTTCGGCGTTCATCTTCCTGTCGGGTACGCCGTCCGTGCCGCAGTCGGTCCCGTTCGGTGGCTCCGGTTCGTCCGGTGGCGAGCTGAACGTGGGTCTGCGCTGGCTCATGGACTACGACACCGAGCGGTTCCAGGACCGCTCCGTGTTCAACATGTACCCCGGCTTCCAGTACGTCGAGGACCCCATCGTGGCGGTCGCTGCGGAGACGCCGCACAACGGCACCGTCTCGAAGGAGAACCACTTCGTGCGCGCCGTCGAGATCAAGACCTCCGGCTCGGGCAACACCGTGTCCACCACCACGGACAACGAGGAGCTGTCGGAGTTCACCGGCATCCCGCTGGCCGGTAGCTGATCTCCCCTGACCCCTGCGGAGCGGGTGGTGGGCACTACTCCGGTCCACCACCCGCTCTAGCTGTGCTCAGGAGGTGAGCAGTGGAACCGCTGGCATCCCTTGAGGAGCTCCAGAACCGGCTCGACTGGGTGCTCGACGAGCAGGAGAAGGTCCTTGCCGAGAGCGCCCTTGAGGACGCCTCCGCGCTCGTGCGAGCCCAGGGGCTCAACTGGACCCCTCAGAACATCCCCCCGGTCGCCAAGACCATCGTCCTGGCCGCGGCGAGGCGCTACGTCGTCAACAACCAGGGTCTCGTCACGTCACGAGCGGGCGACGAGACCCTCCAGTGGGCCGACATCGGCGACAAGGCCGGGTCGGTCTACCTGACCGAGGACGAGAAGAAGACGCTCTCCACCATCACGCGAGGCGTCGGCTTCGGCTCGATCCCGATGACGGCATGGAAGACGCGCCCTGGCGCGGCGGACGACCGCCCGTACTACGTGCCGGTCTCCGGCTGGCCGGGCGAGCGACCGTTCCCCTACTACGCGAGCGACACGGAGCCCTGGTGAGCAGTGTGCAGAGGCGGCGCGGCCGGTACGTGACCTTCTGGCGCACCAAGCTGATCACCGACTCTCGCGGCAACCTCAAGAAGGTCGCCGACCCCGACTCGAAGGTGACCGTCCGAGCGGCGGTCATCCCACAGCGCTCCCAGCGCGCGGAGGTTGGCGCCGGCCAGGTCGAGATCAACGTGACGCGCGTGATCGTGGACGCCGGCATCCCTGGAGTCGACCTGTGGTCTCGCGCTGAGCTCGACGGCGAGGAGTGGGACGTCGTGACGCCCCCGTCCCTGCGCTGGGGCACTCGGCAGACCCGGCACTGGAGCATCGACCTCCGCCAGCGCCCGAGCCCTCCCCCCAAGGAGGCGCCTGGTGGCTGAGGTCTACAGGCGCGCCAGCAACGGGATGAGGGCGACGAAGGTCATCGCCTACCACCGCGTGACGCAGTGGGCGCTCGACGATGTGGCCGCCATCGGCGCCAAGCGTGCCGACGCAATCCTCGCGGCGCACGGCCGCAAGTGGCCCGAGGGCGAGTACGGAGAGCACTCCGACATCGAGGTCGTGAAGGGGAAGCTCGACCGCTACGTGGTCCTCTCCGACGACCGCGGACTCGGTGCGGCCATGTCCATCGAGTTCGGTCGAGGACCCGGCACGTCGTCCACCTGGGGCGAGATGGACCCCGTGGCGCCTCTGCGCCTGGCCTTCTCGGTTCCCGTGGACGGTCGGTCCATCGGCCCCCGCATGCGGGATGGCCGCTTCCGATCCAACAACCGCAACAACAGGAGGTAGGCCGTGTCCCTGTTCCCTCCTGACGAGATGCCGGACCTGCCTGATTCCGTCCTGGAGACGGCTGAGTTCTCCCCGGTGGAGGACGTCATCCTGCCCATCGTCCGCCGGCGCCTCCCGGGCGCACGGATCTACTCCGAGATCCCCGAGCCTCGGATGTTCCCGTTCGCGGTGATCCGCGTCGCCCCCACGAACCAGTTCTGGACGGGCGACATGCGCTTCATCGACTGGGCCTCGATCTTCGTTCACGTCTTCACCGAGGACCCCGACGGGGATCGCAAGGCCTCGCTCTTCTCGGATGCCATTCGAGTCGCCCTCTTCCGAGCTTTCCGTGAGCAGGACTCTACGGAGCATGGCTCGCTGAGCGCCTTGCGCATGACGAACCGACCGACGCGAAAGTCGGACTGGGCGACGTCACAGGGGCCGGTGCAGTACGCCGACCTTCCGACGAGCGTGACTCGATATGAGTCGCTCTACACGATCAAGATTCGCCGCCCCTTCGCGCGCGACTGATCCAAAGACATTCCACCGAGCCCGTTCCTCTCCGTGAGGGCGGGCTTTTCTCATGCCCTCTCACGGAGGAATCCATCAATGGCGCGTAACGACGCTGCAACGCTTGTCATCTCGACCGGCCGGCTGTACACGGCTCCGGTCGGCACCGAGTTCCCGACTTCTCTCGACACGCCCGCCAACCCCTGGGACGAGATCGGCCACACCTCCCTTGAGGAGATCATGGCTATCGCCTCCGAGGGCGGCGAGGCGACCACGCTGGGCACGCTCCAGAACAAGAACCTGCGGGTGGTCTACTCCGACCGCACGGAGACGTTCACGATCAACCTCCAGCAGTGGGACGAGCCGGGGCTCAAGCTCTACTACGGCACCAACATGGTCGACGTCAAGGACGACGGTTCGCTTCTCGGCGTCCCGACCGTGCCCGCGCCGACCGAGTGCGCATTCCTGGCCGTCTTCAAGGACCAGTCCCACGTGTTCGCGATCTACGCCCCGAAGGTCTCGATCTTCCGCGGCGACGACGTCGACCTCGCGGACACCGAGTCCCTCGCCTCGCTGCCGCTGGCGATCACGCCGCTCCAGCACGACACGAACGAGTGGACCTACGCCGTGACCCCGATGGGTCGCGTCACCGGCTCCTGACAACTCCCCCGGCCCTGAGTGATCGGCGGACCCGCTCAGGGCCGGGGTCCTCCCCTGCCTTCGGTCTGCCACCCACCACCCACACGCCTGAAAGGTCCGTCAACCAAATGGCTATCAAGCTTAGCGACATTCGCGCCGCCGCCGACAAGAAGTTCGGCCCCACGGTCTTCGACCTGGAGGACGGCAAGGAGCCTGTCGAGCTGGTCAACCCGCTGCGCCTCGACAAGAAGGTGCGCGACCGCCTCGCCAACCTCAAGGAGTCCATCAGCGAGGAGGGCGCCGACGAGGACGAGGTCATCTCCGGGCTTCTGATCGACGCGGCCAAGACCCCGGCCGGCGGCAAGCGGCTGGTCGCCGCGGCCGGCGGCGACAAGGGCGTCCTCCTGACCTACTTCGAGATGTGGATTGAGGGGACCGACCTGGGGGAAGCCTCGCCCTCGGAGAGCTGATCGACGACTACGGAGAGGCCCTATACGCGGACTTCGCCTTCCATTACCAAACGGACTTCGTTGAAGTCATTCGACAGGTGATGGACGGCGAAGTCCGCGCCTCTTTCGTAATGGCGAAGATCCAGAGGCTCCCCGAGGATTCCATGACTCTCGCCATGCACAAGGGCGGCCGCGAGAAGTGGGTCGAACACTTCGGCTGGACCCGAGACCGATACATGATGGCGGACTTCTTTGACGCCATGCAGTTCAACACGCAGGCGACCGGCAACTGGAAGAAGAAGGCGCCGGAACTGCCGAAGTACCCGCGACCGAAGGTCGTCAAGAAGCAGAGCAAGCCCGTCACCGTGGCTGATCTACACCGTGCCTGGATGGGCAAACTCATGCGCGATAGCGGAAAGGGTGTCACATGGCAGACGCCGGCGTGACCATTGGTCGGGTTAGTGTTCGAGTCTATCCAGACACGAGCAATTTCCGACGCGACCTCAAGCGTCAGCTTGAGCAGATCGAGAACCGCCTCAAGCTGACGGTCGATGCTGTTCTCAACACAAAGATGCTTGAGAAGCACGCCGACGCCGTGGTCACCCGCATGAACCGCACCTCCGAGCGGCGCAAGCGGCGGATCTACTTCGAGGCCGCCCTCGACACGGACGGCCTCCTGGTCCACACGCGCGCCGTCTCGGAGACGCTTGACCGCTACCTGCGAGACAAGCAAATCAAGATCCTCGCCGAGCTGGACGACGAGTCGCGCAAGAAGGTCAAGAAGGAACTCGATGACCTGATCGAGGACTACGACGGCGACTCTGTCGACCTTGAAGCGAAGGTCAACTCGATTGTCGCTCGCGCCGAGCTCGCCCGGGTCTCGCGTGACCGTGTGGTCACCATGTTCGTCAACGTCTCGAAGGCGTCCGTCGCCCGAGCCGAGGCGACCCTCGCCGCACTGGCGGGCGTGCGCCTGCTGTCGAGCACCCTGCGCAACATCTGGGACCTGTTCAAGAACCTCGACAAGAACATCCCGCTCATCGGCACCATCGCCGAGGCGGTCATGGGTCTCGGCGCCGGTCTCCTGGCGGCGCTGAGCAACACCTTCGCGCTGTCGAAGGCGCTGGCTCAGATCGGCGGACTCGTGTTCGCCCTGCCGGGCATGGCGGGCGGCTTCGCGTTCGGCATCGGCGCCGCGGTCGCAGTCCTCAAGGACTTCAACGCGGTCATCCCCGAGGTCGGCCAGCGACTCAGCCGGCTCCAGGACTCGATGTCGGATGCCTTCTGGGGGATCGCCGAGGGGCCGATTCGCCGCGTGGTCGACGACCTCTTCCCGCAGTTCGAGGGCGGTCTGATCAAGACCTCGCGCGCCCTGGGCGTCTGGTTCGGTGGCCTCGCCGCTGAACTGAACGGGGCGCTGGACGGGTCGCTCCATCCGATGTTCTCGAACCTGGCGACCTCCATCGCCATCGCCGCCAGCGCGAACGGCGCTCTGGCGACCTCCATCGAGGTCCTTGGCCGTCGCGGAGCCGAGTACCTCCCCCGCCTGGCGGGCTGGTACAAGCGCGTTGCGGAGGGCTTCGCCGACTGGCTGGTCGAGGCGGACCGCACGGGCCGTCTGAACGACTACATCGACACGGCCATCACGCAGCTCGGTCACCTGGGCGGCGTCCTTCGCGAGACCGGCCGAATCTTCTGGGGAATCGCTGAGGCTGCCGATGAGGCGGGCGGCTCTTCCCTGGCGCAACTGCACGACACGCTGCGCAAGGTCGCGGACGTCGTCAACCGCGAGCCCTTCCGCTCGAACCTCGTTGACGTCCTGACCGCCGCCCATGACGCCATGTCCCTCATCGCGAGGGAGTCGGGTCCTGCGGTCAAGCGGTTCTTCACCGACTTCCCGAAGGTCATCGCCCCGGCGATGCGAACCGCGGGCGAGGGCATCGGCGATCTCGTGCGCGGGATCTTCGAGGCGCTCAACACCGACGGATTCGCCTACGGGTTCCTCGACTTCCTCGACGGCATCCGCGAGGGCATCTCCGCCCTCGACGGCATCTGGAAGCCGCTGGGCGACGCTCTCGGAGCCATCGGCACCCTGGCCGGCACCCTGGCCCGCGAGTTCGGCCCGCTCCTGGGAGAGCTCATCACGTCGCTCTCGCGGGCGGCTGTCGACATCCTGCCCAGCCTGACGCCTGCCATCGAGTCTCTGGCGGACACGGTCGGCGACATCCTCGAAGTCACCCTGCCCGCCGTGACCGGGCTCGCCGAGGGGCTGGTCGCGCTCGGTACGTCCGCACTGGGCTCCGGGCCTGCGCTCGCTGGCGTCGTCCTGGCCCTCGGCGGCCTCAAGCTCGCCCTTGCGAGCAAGTCGCTGGTGGAGACCATCACCGGCCTGACGACCTTCTTCGGCAGGGCGCCTGACGCCGAGCGCATGGGCAAGGCGATCAACGGCATCTCCAAGAGCCTCATCGCCATCGCCGCCGTCGCGACAGGTGTCGGCCTCGTGGCCGACGGGCTGTCGAAGATGAACGTCAACGCGCCTGACTCCAGCAAGCTCGTCAAGTCGTTCGACGCACTGGCGGCCGGCGCGACCACCATCGAGGAGATCGACAAGCTCTTCGCCGGCCGTGAGCCGAACTGGTTCCAGAAGACGTTCCTCGCGCCCTTCGCTGACAGCGCCTTCTCGGCCAACCAGATCGACGGACTCGCGGACGCCTTCGAGCGCCTGGAGAAGTCGACGGGTGGGTTCTGGGACAAGGTCGAGTCGGGCAAGTCCTTCACCGGCTGGTCCTGGCTCAACACGCCCGCCTTCAACCAGGCGGCAGAGGACGTCGAGGGGCTGGACAAGGCCCTTGCTGACCTCGTGCTCTCGGGCAACGAGGAGGCACTCGGCGCCGCCCTCGACTACGTCAACCTCAAGCTGTCCGAGAAGGGCCAGTCGCTCCAGGACGTCACGGAGCACCTCCCCCAGTACAAGGAGGCGCTGGAGAGCCAGGCAATCGCCGAGGAGCTCGCCGCCCAGCGCTCCGCCCAGGCGGCCGCTGCGCAGCAGGCTGCATTCGCCCAGTACGAGGACGCGATCAATCGCGTCAACGGACTGACGCCGTCGCTCCTCCAGTCGATCAACGACACCTCCAAGGAGTTCATCAACCTCTCCACGGGGCTCGACGAGGAGGCCCTGCCCTCCGTTGATGCGTGGCTGACCAAGCTCGAAGAGCAGGCCACCGCGATGAGTGAGTGGGCCGACAACCTGGTCGCCATCAAGGAGCGAGGCGTCTCCGACGCCGTGATCCAGGAGCTCGCCCGGCTCGGCGAGGAGGGCGCCCCAATGGTCGCCCAGCTTGTCGACGCCTCGGATGAGGAGTTCTCGCGCCTTGAGGAGATCGTCCGCCTCAAGACTGAGGGCGCCGCGGGCGCGGTCGGCTCCGCGTTCGCCCAGATGAGTGAGGACGTCGCGGCCGAGCTGTCCAAGCTGTCGCCGGAGGCCCAGCAGTACCTCGAAGACATGGGCATCACGCTCAACATCGGGGCGGGCGGTGCCGTGGGCCAACTGGTCGATGGCCTCAACGCGGGGCAGCCGGCAGTGGGTGAGGCCGGAGCCGCCGCGGCCCTGCGCTACAAGGAGGGCGTACTCGACCAGCTCACGGCCGTCCAGGGCGTGGGCGCCTCCCTTGCCGCCGCGGCGGTGAGCGGGGCCGGCGCTGCCGGTGGCGCACTTGCCGGGGTTGGTGCCGTGGCGGGTGGTTCGTTCGCGACCGGGATCTCCGGCACTGCCGGTGAAGCCCAGGGCGCAGGGCGGGAAGTCGCAGGCTCCGTGCCTGTCGCCCTCGACGGCATGACCGCGCTCCTGCTGCACACGCAGGGTCTCGCCGCCGGTAACTCGTTCGCGAACGGCATCTCGACGTCGGCGATCTTCGTGATGACGGCGGCAGCGGGCCTGGCCCAGGTCGTTGATGTGCCCGGCGCTGGATCGCTCCTGTTCTCTGACGGCCTCGCCGCGGGGCAGGGGTTCGCCAACGGCATCAGTGCCAAGCAGGGAGCGGTCCGGGCGGCGGCTTCACGCCTCGCTGGCATCGCCAAGTCGGCGATCCAGAGCGCACTCGACATCCACTCGCCCTCTCGTGTCACGCGAGAGATGGGTGGCTATGTGGTCGACGGCCTGGTCGTCGGCATCGAGGAGCGAATGTCGCACCTTCGCCGAGCCATGAATCGCGTCGCCGACGTAGTCAGCTCGACGGATGTTCAGAGCCCTTTCGAGGGCCGCATTGACACGGCCGTTCCGGTCGCATCCGCCCCCTACGGCACCATCGCCGATTCCCCCGTACCTGTGGGCGCCCCTTCGGGCGACGTCAACATCCAGGTCTCGGTGACCAAGCCTGGCGCTACCGCCGAGGAAATCGCCCAGGCAATTGCCCATGAAGTCCGTGGTATCTCCCGTGGAGGACGCTATGCCGGTTGAGCCGAATGACACTGAGGTCTTCTCCCTCAGTGGCTACGAATTCGGACACGTCAACGGGCCATGGCGAACTCTCGATTGGGAGGTCATTGATCTCGGCGTCGAAACGACGGACGCAGTGATCAATGGACGCACGCTGTTTGGGCGGGACACTGCGATCCCGCCCGTCTGGCGCCTCCGCTTCCGCTCCCTGGTTCCCGGGGGCGAGGCGGGGGCGCAGGACGCCGTGGCGCGCCTGGTGCAGGCGTGGCGCACGGCGAACACTGCGTCACCTGGCACGGACGTCCCGCTGCGCTACTACATCGCTGGTCGATGGCGCCGGGTGTGGGGACGTCCTCGACGACTGACCGTCCCCACCGCGGACCCTCTGGTCACGCGCGGCCGTGCCGAGGTGACCGCTGAGTTCCAGCTCACCGAGGCGATCCACTTCGACGACACATCGCAGTCGGCGCAGGTCTTCGGAATCCCGCCGTCGACCGGTGGAATCGTCGCGCCCCTCGTCTCGCCCCTGACGACGACCAAGACGTCGGACATCGCCTATCGGTTCATCACGGTAGGTGGCGACATTCCGGCGCCGATCAAGGTCACCTTCACGGGGCATGCGACAAACCCGTGGGCTCGCATCGGCGGAAAGATGGTCCGCCTCAACGGATCCATTGCCGCCGGCCAGTCCGTGACCGTGGACTCGCGCGCAATGACAGTGCTTCGCAATGACGGCGCCTCTGTCGCAGGAATGCTCAATCGCACTACCCGGCTCGCTGACCTTCGACTCGCGCCGGGTACTCACGAAATTCAATTTGGCGGCGGCTCTGGTGAGGCGTCGGTAACCGTCGCGTGGAGCGACGCCTGGAGGACTTTGTGACGCTTGACGGTAAGCCTTGGATGATCGGCGGGGGTGTTGAGCACCCGGTGGAGGTTGCTCGCGCCCTCGCCCACATGTCGACGATGGGAACCTCCGGAGTCGGTACGCCGACCTCCTTCAAGGTCACCCCCACGACCACGCCTGGCCCGAACATCCGGGTGTTCCCCGGCATCGGTGCGGCCAACTCCGCCTACTCGGGCGGGACGTTCCAGTCGTACGTGCTCTTCGGTGGCAGCTCGACGGACATCCGCATCACCCCCACCGGCTCTTCTGGCGGGCGCACGGACCTGGTCATCGCGCGGATCAAGGACCCGCAGTACGAGGGCACGTGGCCGGCCGATCCGCAGGCGATGGACTACGCCTACATCGACGTGATCGAGGGCGTGCCCGCGAACACCGCCGGTACTCATGGCCTCGGCCTCCAGTACCCGTGCATCGCCCTGGCGCGCATCAACATCCCAGCGAACACGGCCACGATCACCGCGGACATGATCACCGACGTCCGCCGGCTGGTCGCCCCTCGAAGCAACCGGATCATCGAGGCCACGGTGCCGGGCGGCAACTCCGCCCTGACCAGCACGAGCAAGACCCGGTGGACCTCTTGGCTCCCGACGGTCTACGTGCCGCAGTGGGCCACCAAGGTCCAGGTGACTGCGCACCTGTCCTCGCTGTTCGTGACCGGCTCGACTTCCGGCTTGATCGACGTGCGCCTTGGCGGACAGATCTCCAGCAACCTTCCCTACGACTTCGAGCAGCCGTCGAACGCGGTCACCTCGCGTGCCAGCCTCACCGTGACGGGCGGCTTCGATGTGCCTGACGGGTGGCTGGAGACGACTCAGGCGATCTCGCTGTACGGCACCCGCTCCAGCGGCAAGTCGGGCACCCTCGCGCTCAATCAGAGCCAGGTGCTCTACGACGTCTACTTCTACGAGGACACGAAGTGACGCGCTGGCGGTACATCGCTCAGGCGATTCCGTCAGGCGAGTTCCTCGACTGGGAGCTGCCCCTCAGCAACGTCGAGATCACCCGCACGCTGTCCGGCCCCGGTCGCCTCACGGGCACCATCCCCATCCACCTCAGCCGCCTGGACGCCGTGCTCCGCCCCTGGGGCACGGCCATCTGGGCAGAGGCCGACGGTTACATCCGCGGCGGCGGGATCCTCATGCCCTGGACCCTCGATGGGCAACGGGCCGAGATCGACTGCATGGGGATCTCGGGCTACCCCCAGAGGATGCCCTGGACGGGCTCCACGCAGGCTCGCCTCAACGTCGACCCGCTGGACATGGTCCGCCTCATCTGGAGCCACCTCCAGGACCAGGAGAACGGCGACCTGGGCGTCCAGGTGGACGCCACCAAGAGCACCGTGCGCATCGGCACTGCCGAGTATTGGACGGACGCCAAGGGGAACGTCGTCAAGCCGGCCGACCCCAAGAAGCTCCCGGAGGGCTGGACCCACCACGAGGCGGAGCCCTTCCCCCTGGAGTGGTGGTCGACGCACGACCTCGGCCGCGTGATCGACGACCTGGCGGTGCAGACCCCGTTCGACTACCTGGAGCACACCTCCTGGTCGGGCAACTCCCTGCGCCACCGACTCCAGCTCGGCTTCCCGACCATCGGGTCTCGCCGCGAGGATCTGCGCTTCGCCCTGGGCGAGAACGTCTCGGTGACCCCGACGCTCGACGCGGACGACGACGACTACGCCTCCGACGTACTGGCGCTCGGCGCCGGCGAGGGCAAGGCGATGGTCAACACCACCCTGCACCGCTCCGGCGCGAGCGGGCTGCGTCGCGTCCACGTCTACACGGACAAGACGGCGCGCTCGAAGACCGCCCTGTCCAACTCCGCACGGCGTGAACTCTCGTGGCTTGTCGGCAAGCCGCGGATGCACGTGGTGAACGTCATCGACCACCCGCACGCGCGACTCGGCTCCTTCGATGTCGGCGACGAAATCTTCGTCTCCGGCCACACCGGATGGGTCGCGCTGGACCGCTGGGCACGAATCGTCGAGATGGTCACCGAGCCCGACAACGCGGACCAAATGACACTGACACTCGTGGAGGTCTAATGCCCGAGTCGCGCGAATTCCGACGCCTTGCGACTGACATCACCACGATCAAGCGCCGCCTCGCCGCCGTCGAGAACTCGCCCCGACTGGCATGGTCCTCCCTCCAGATCCCGACCGGAGAGAGCGCGGACGGTTCGAGTGAGGACTTCCTCGACATCACCGTTCCTGACCTCTACGACGCGGCTCGCGGCGCCGGCGACATCGCGGAGCAGGTTGCCTCCGAGCTGACGGAGGCTCGTGAAGAGCTCGACCGTGAGATGGGCGAGCTCGCAAACAACCTGGGTGATCTCGCGGTCGATCTCGACGAGCTTGAGAACACCACGCTGCCGAACCTGCGCACCGACCTCACCAACCTCGACACGCAGTTGAACGAGGCGCGTACCGAGCTCAACAACGAGATGGGGCAGCTCAACACCCAGCTCGGCGGTCTCAACACCCGGCTCGACAAGGCTGAGACGGCGATCACCACGACGCTGCCGGACAGCATCGAGCGCGCACAGGAAGCGGCTGACCTCGCCGAGAAACTGCTCACCAGCAGCACCGCGGCGCCGACGAAGGCGGATGGCGCCGGACGGCCCGTGGGTGCGGTCTGGGAGCAGCGCAACGCCTCTGGGGCTCGCACCGCAGCGTGGCGCTGGGACGGGACCGACTGGCAGCCCTACGGGCTCGACCCGACGATCATCCCGAACCTGGCCGCGTCCAAGATCACGTCCGGGACTATCGCCACCGCGCGGCTGGACGCCGAGGAGGTGGCCGGCGCCGTCGGCACCTTCCTGGACCTGCGGGCCGACCAGATCACGGCCATCGGCGCCGGCTTCCAGACTGCGGTCGCCGAGAACCTCTGGGCGAAGAAGATCGCCGCGGGGAAGGTGCTCGCGGACGAGGTCGTCATCGGCAGCGGCGCGAACCTACTCGCCGAGCCCGACTTCGCCCAGGGTGGGCAGGGCTGGGTGAACGCTGGCGCTGCGTCCTACACCACCGTCCAGGATGGGCCGGACGGCGCCCCGACACCGGTGATGCGGTTCGCGCCCACGACGAACGACTACAGCGTTCCCAATGCCGCGTGGCCGACCAGCGGGGACACTCCGCAGGTTGAGGGGGGTAAGCGGTTCCGGTTCGTCATGCGCGCTCGCGTGGTGTCCGGCTCGACGGGGCGACTTCGCCTCCGCGCAGGTCTGTTCCGCGACGGGGCTAGCAACGCGTGGCCGCTCTTGACCAACGAGCTCGACGCCTCGACCGCAACACGCGGGCAGTGGGTGACGCTCACGAGCGACGGGCTCTCCGGCGGGTCGTTCGCGATGTACACCAACCGCGACCGCATGAGCGTGTCGGTGCATGCCAGCGGAGCCGCCGGGACCGTGTTCGAGGTCGCGTTCGTCGCCATGTATGCGATGAGCGATGCGTCCCTCATCGTGGATGGCGCCGTGGGTGCGCGGCAGGTGAACGCCCAAGAGGTTGCCGGCGCCGTCGGCTCCTTCGTCAAGCTGAACGCCGACCAGATCACCGCCGTTGGGGCGGGCTTCAACACTGCCGTCGCAGAGAACCTGTGGGCGAAGAAGATCGCCGCAGGGCGTGTGCTCGCGTCGGAGGTCATCATCGGCTCGGGGCCGAACATGATCCCCTGGGACCCGGCCGCCGGCGTCGAGCCGCACGGGGGCTGGTCGGGCTCCACGGTGCAGGCATTCAAAGATTCGGACGTTGGTTGGTGCATCAAGGCTGACGGGGGCAACACCACCGACGGCAATTTCGGGTATGCGATCCGGCTCGGCTCTGGGTACACCGCACGCAACGGCCGCGAGCAGGCCTTCGATGTGGAGCCGGGGGCGTCCTACCGCCTCCGGGTCGGGGTAGGCATCGCGGGCTCCATGCCCTCTGGCGTCACGCGCCAGGTGCGCTGGGTTGTCGCCACCCAGGGGCAGGACGCGGGCACCACCCTGGAGTACCTCAACTCGGACCCCATCGCCGCGAATGCGTTCGGCGCCGACATCCCCTACCTCGACTTCATCTTCACGCCGAAGCCGGGCGTCGTTTCGATCAGCGTATATCTACAGAAGACGTGGTTTTCTAGCGGCTCTTTGCTCGTTGTGAACCCGACGCTCACGAACGCCGCCGACTCTTCGCTCATCGTCGATGGTGCCATCACCGCGGACAAGCTCAAGTCGAACGCCGTCACCACGGACAAGCTCGCGGCCAATGCGGTCACGGCCGACAAGATCGAGGCGAACGCGGTCACCGCAGGGAAGATCGCTGCCAACGCCATCACGGCGGACAAGATCGCCGCCAACGCCCTCAACGGCAAGGTCATCACCGGCGCCATCGTCCAGACAGCCTCTTCCGCTACCCGCATGGTTCTGAGCAACGCCTCGAACGACATCACGCGCCCCGGCATCTGGTTGTACGACAGTAACGACGTCTATCGCTGGACGACTCAGATCAGCACCGCCGGCCTTCCGATCCAGGTGTACCGAGACGCCAAGGATGTGCGACGCCTTCAGCTCTGGGAAGGCGGCATGCTCATCTACGACGAGAAGGGTGTGCAGCGCGGCTCGTATACAGCCCAGTCGCTCTCGATCAGCTCGCCGCTCGACAAGATGATGTTCCGCGTGTCGCCCGAGGTATCCAGCGGCGAGACCATCATGGAGTTCTTCGGAGCGGACACTGGCAACCGCCTTGGGCACATCCTGCGAACCCCGGGCGACCCGGGCTTGCAGATCTACGGCGGCAACGACAATCGCGGCTGGGGCCTTCTTGAGGTCATGGCGACCACCGATGGCCCGCGCGTCCGTAGCCGATCCGTCTACCTGCGCACCACGTCGGCCGGCGCGAACGTCTACATCTCGTCCGACTACACCCTGGCGCGCTCCACGTCCCTCAAGCAGTACAAGTACGACGTCCAGGACGTGGAGCCGAACACGCGCCTGCTGCACATGCCGGTGCGGTCATGGTTGGACAAGCAGGCGGCCATCGACGCCCGGATGCGAGGCGATGACCTTCCGACCACGAGGCAGGTCGGCGTGGTGGTCGAAGAGGTGCAGGACATCGCGCCGGAGCTCGTCACGCGCGATGTGGACGGCAAGCCGAACGGCTTCGCCTACGACCGCCTGGCGGCCGAGCTGATCCTCGTGCTGCGGGACTTGACCAACCGCATTGAGGTGCTGGAGGGCAAGGAGCCCACGGCATGGCAGCCGAGCCCGGTCTACGACAAGTTCGCCGACGACGACATCATCAGCGAGATCTACGGGTATGACCCGGAGGAGAGCGAGGAGCCCAATGGCTGACGCGCACGGACAGCGGTACATCGAGCGCTGGGCGATGAAGGACCACGACGGGCTCACGGAGCGCAACATCCGTGGCGCGGTGGCTCTCGGCTGGCTGACCGCGGATGAGGCCTCTGCCCTTGTGGGCGACGAGGCCGACGCCCCCGACAGCTCCGAGACAACTGGAATGTGAGGCTCTATGGCCGCGACAAAAACCTTCGGCGGCAAGACATACACCAACGGCCAGTGCCCTCCGGGGCTACTGGCCGAACTCATGCCCTACGGAAAGCACGGCAACAGCGGCGACCAGCGCGCGTTCCTGCGCAAGGACGCTGCCGAGTCGTGGAACCGCGCCATCGCCGATGTCGAGCGGCGCACCGGCATCAAGCTCCGCGTCCGCGGCTGGAACCGCACCTACGACGAGCAGGTCGAGTTCTTCCTCGCGCGGCACCGCGTGGCCAAGGCGAGCGAGACGGCCTGCTGCGTCTGGCAGGGCCGGCGCTACCACTTCACCGGCACCGCGCACGCTGCCCCGCCCGGCATCTCGAACCACGGCTGGGCCCTGGCTGTCGACGTCATCGACTTCGGCGGCGTGGGCGACTTCGACAACCCCCGTCGCAAGAAGGCCTTCCCGATCCTCGCCGAGCACGGCTGGACGGAGACGGAGGGCCGGGGCCGGATCCAGGAGCCGTGGCACCTGGTCTACGACCCGACCAAGGACAAACACAAGGGCGAGAAGCCCGAGGAGGATGACATGACCCCCGCGCAGGATGCTGCCCTCAAGGAGATCCTCGACTTCAAGCGCGCCGCCGAGAAGGTCCTGCTGAACGGCAACAAGGTGCCGCGCACCGGCAAGGACGGCGTGCCCTGGACGGCCAACCTCATGGCCGCCATCGCCCGCCTCGACAGCACGCTGGTCAAGGGTGTCACGCCCGACTGGCCGGCCAAGCTCATGGCCGCCATCGCCCGCCTCGACAGCACGCTGGTCAAGGGTGTCACGCCCGACTGGCCGGCCAAGCTCATGGCCTCGCAGGCGAAGACCGAGCGCGACGCCGCGAAGATCAACGGCCTGGAGGCTGCCGTCGCTGCGCTCGCGCAGTCCAAGGGCCTGGATGGCGAGGCGATCAAGAAGGCCGTCCTCGACAAGATCGACGAGGCGCTTGACGGCCTCACGGTCACGCTGACCAACGCGGGGTGACTCCCTTGTCGGAAAACCCGCACGCCAAGGTCTCCCTCGAATCCATCTACGAAGTAAGCCTTGATACGAGGGAGCGGGTCATTCGCATCGAAGGGCAGCTCAAGGAGCTGAACGATTCCCGGGACGATCACGAAGCCCGCATTCGCAACATCGAGCGTCGACTCTGGATTATCGCCGGAGCCTCAATGGTCGGCGGCGCCGGTCTCGGAGAAGTCCTGAGCCGCGTTCTAGGGGCCTAGGCGCCCCTCTCCGCCACCAACCCGCAAGCCCCAGGGTGATTGCCCTAGGGGCTTTTCTCATGCCCTCAGAAGGGCATTTGGAGGGACCATGAAGTTCAAGATGCCCAGCGCCAAGACGCGGCGATACCTGTACCGCGTCGGCAACGCTGCCGTTGCCGTTGCCGTTGGCTACGGCCTGCTGAACGGCGAGGAGGGTGCCCTCTGGGGACTCCTCCTGAACGCCCTGCTTGGCCTCGCTGACGCCAACACGCCCGCGGAGAGCTCCGAGTCGGAGTGACCCCCCAGAAGCAACTAGCCCCCTCGCTCGCCTTCCCGGCGGGTGAGGGGGCTCTCTTGCTGTCTCAGGCGCTCTCGCTCTGGCGCTGCCGCTTGCGCGCCTCGATCTCCTCGAAGGTCGCGAACGTGTCTTCGAACCGTGCAGGGGTTGCTCGCGCACTGGCCTTGCCGGACAGGAGCGCCTCGATGCGCTTGGCGTGATCCACGCAGAGGTCAACCTCGAATCGCTGACCCTCTCGCGTGATCCGATAGCGGGTTGTGGGCTTACCCACAGCCTCGCAGACGTCGCAGACCACTACCTGTTTGCGTGCCATGCAATTTCACCCGCGTCCTGTGTTCTTCGATGGGTGTCTAGCGTAGGCGCGAGGTGTTTAGTCGTGCAACACTGGGGCACTGTTCACCCTTGACAGCAGGGTTGAGCGGGTGGACGATCCAGTCAGAGCAGTAGTAGACGCCAAGCGCGAAGGGAGGGGAAGAACGATGCCGGCGAGCAAGATCCAGGACCACACTGAGGTCAAGCGTTGGTTCGATGAGGGGGCCACCTACCCGCAGATGGTTGACCGCTACCGCGAGAAGTACAACATCGAGACCACGATTCAGATGTGGTCCAACTACGGGCGTCGGCGCGGGCTCAAGCGCCGAGTCGCGTGGGATCCGCAACTACTTCCCTGGAAGGTCCGGGACGAACACCGCAACCGAGGGCACTACGTGATGCTGACCCGCGAGGCACGACGCCGCGCGGGTCTCCCCGTGCCCGAGGATGGCCTTCGGCGCCTGGAGTCTTGGAAGGCGAAGTTGCAGAAGAGTGGCCGGGTGGTCCACTACGACCCCGACGTCGAGCCCTACTTCTTCGCCGTGCCGGCGCGCCCGGGCATAGACACTGACCTGATCCGGGTCCCCGACAAGGTGGAGCGAGCTCTGCCATCGCGGGAGTGACCCGCAAGCCCCTCTAGCGGGGCATCCTCTTCGACGGGGCGTGAGGCCGAGGGTGAAAAGGTTCGCCGGGCCTTGCGCCCCGTTCCGTTGCCAGGGTAGAAAGCCTTGACGGCGCGAGGGGCGTCAACGGTTTACATTGAGAGGGAGTCAAGGAGTGGCACCCAGGGGGAAGAGCGTCATCCTGTTTGGGGCCGGCACGGAGCTGGTCCTCGACTGGGAGGGCGGCGATCTCTACATCGAGACGCCGGTCGACGACGCAACGGACGACGAGGGCCTCGCCGCGGCGCTGGCTGAGGCGAAGCGTCAGGGTCTGGAGGTGATCCCGTTCGAGGAGATCGGCGAGGTGCCGGAGGTGGACGACTGCCTGCGGCTCTACCTCACCCCGACCGACGCACGCGAGATCGAAGGGTGGCTCTAGTTGAGCGTTAGCACGCAGGACGTGGACCTCACGCCGGGCAGTGAGGCGTGGTCCAAGCTGGTGTCCGGGAGCAAGGTGGCGGCGATCCTCGGGGTGTCCCCGTGGTCCTCTCCCCTGGCGACCTGGCTGGAGATGAAGGGCAGGGTCCCGCGCGAGGAGGTGACCACGGACTCGCAGAGTCGTGGCACCTACCTGGAGCCGTCGATCCTGGCGTGGTGGCGTGATCGCCACCCGGACCTCCTCGACTACGAGGAGCAGGTGACCGTCCCGTTCGAGGACTGGGGCATCGCCACGCTGGACGCGCTGGCGCTGACCACGGACTTCGAGCGCATCGGCGCCGAGGCGAAGAGCACGGCCAAGTGGGATGGCTGGGGCAAGGAGGGCACGGATGAGATCCCGCCCTACTACCTGGCACAGGTGGACTGGCAGATGCTCTGCCAGACGGACCTCGCCCGGGTGTACGTGCCCGTGATCGGCCCGTTCCTGGACTTCCGCGAGTATGTGGTGGAGCGCGACACGAGCCGGCTGGAAGAGCTGGAGGCTCGTGTGCGCGAGTTCCGCGCACTCCTGGACAGCGACGTGGAGCCCCCGCTGGACGACCATCCGGCGACTCTGAGCGCACTCAAGCGGCTCAACGACAGCATCATCGAGGGCAAGGTGGAGATCATCCCTGAGCAGTTGGCCCAGGAGTTCATCACCGCCGACGACGCCTTCAAGGCGGCCGAGTCCCGCCTCGTGGCGGCGAAGTCCGCCATCACCAAGCTCGCGGGCAAGTCGCAGTACATCGACACGCATTACTACGAGCCTGGTCGCAAGGAGCCGAGGACCCTGCGCGTGGCCCGCCGGCAGCGCCAGGGTCGAGGTGTCCCCTACCTGGTGCGACAGGCGAGAAAGTGGCCCGGTGTTTAGGCTTGACACGACCAGTCAACATCGGTTAGAAGTACCCCTGGCAGGGACCCCAGACATCGGGAGGAAGCCGAATGGCATCTGAGGAGGGGCTCTCGATCACGCTCAAGCGGCGTGAATCGGAGCGATACGCACAGGACGGGACGTGGCTTGTCGCCCACGGCTCGCCCGAGTCGATCAAGCGGGATCTCGGGAAGGCGTTCGGTGTCGAGACCGACGGCCTCACTCTGGTTCAGCTCGTGACCGAGGTGGAGCGCCTGTGGCGCCAGGAGGACTCGTCGAAGCCGCGTCGCTTGAGCGACCGAGGCGCCAAGGGTGAGGACAAGGTGTTTAGCCTTGACGGCACTCCCCCGGCGGACAGCACCGAGACCCCGGTCGACGTCGCGGTGCGAGTCCTGGATGGCGAGGTCATCGAGGAGAAGGCCGACGACCCGTGGGCCGACGCCACGCCGGCCACCAACCCGCCCGTCGAGGAGCCGAAGCGGGAGCCGGTGTTCGAGGCCATCGAGGCGGCCACGTCGAAGTCGGAGCTCCAGCAGGTGTTCCTCAAGTTCAAGTCGGAGTTCGCGCGGCCTGACGTTGCCGCCGCGGCCAAGGCACGCACGGAGGCCCTGAATGCGTAGCACCGAGAAGCGGCTGCGGGAGGACAGGGACTACTGGAGGGCGAGCGCCGACTCGTGGCGGCGGCTGTACTACTCCGCCGAGGAGCGCGCCGAGGCCGCCGGAGTGCGGCATAACGAGTACCGCCAGGCCTACGAGGACGCCGGCCGCGAGCTGACGCAGGCCCGCGACGAGATCGACCGACTCCAGCAGGAGATCGTGACGCTCCGCTCCCGAGAGGGGGAGGCGGCCATCGGCACCGTCCGCGTCCGCGTCGAGCCCGAGTTCGACAAGTCAGTCCTCGACAACATCGAGGCGCTCGCGAACGCCATCGGCGACATGCGGACTGACATCGACCTGCTCTTCGCCCGCACCAGCAAGCACAACCACTGAGGGAGATCCACTTTGGCACTCAAGAAGTTCACCGCGTCCGACCGTTCGTTCTTCAAGCCGGCCGAGCACGCCAACGCGTTCGCCATCCTGGCCGAGCCCAAGGAGTTCAAGCCGCAGCACCCGTGCTACCAGGGCGAGCTCAAGGACGTGGTCTTCGCTGACCTGGCGGTGTTCGAGACCGCCGAGAAGGGCGTCGAGCCGACCCTCTTCCTCAACGCTCAGATCGAGGCCGTGGCCCTCGTGAACCAGCTCAAGGAGTGCCTGGGCGACGGCACCGTCGTCACGCTGACCAAGAAGAAGTCGAAGACCGGCGGCACGTCGTACTGGTCCTTCGAGGACGGCTCCGCTGAGGCGTACAAGCTGGCCGAGGCCTACATCGAGAAGCGCGACGCCGCTCTCGCCGACGTCCCGGAGTACCTCAAGTGATCTGGCAGCAGTGGGTCCTCATCGCGTTCTTCGTCTGGGACGTGATCCTCGCCGGCGTCATCCTCACGCTGGCCGCGCTCTCGGCCAAGGTCTCGGGTAGGCCAATCGCGCGCACGCGCTTCTACCTCGCCGCGGCGTTCGGGATCCTCCTCAACCTTTCACTCATCGCCGTCACCCTGAGCATCTAAGGAGTTCGCCCTGCTCACTGCATCACGTGCATTCGTCCGTGAGGGTGAGGCAGGCGTCGAGATGCCGAGGCTCCCTGAGCTCGCCGAGCTGTACGACGACCCGTGGAGGTTCCGCCTTCGTCAGGGGATGCTCCTGATGATCGCGGGGCGCTCCGGGTCGGGCAAGAGTCTGTTCGCCATGTGGCTGGCCGCCATGATGAAGAGCCGGACTCTGTACTTCTCGGCGGACATGAGCCGCGATGACGCCACTTCCCGTCTGGCCGCCTGCATCACTGGCGACACCATCGAGCAGGTCCAGACGGCGCGGGACACCGGCGAGGGCATGGAGAAGTATCTCGATGCCCTCGCCGCGACCCCCTTCGAGTTCTCTTTCCAGAGCCCGATGACGTGGCCCAGCATCGAACGGCACATCGAGGCGTATGTCGAGCTCCACGACGCCTACCCCGACGTGTTCGTCTTCGACAACCTCATGGACTTCGAGGACGCCGAGGCCGAGTACAGCGTCCAGATGGAAGTGATGAGCCGGCTGACCGAGCTCGCCCGCACCACGGGCGCGACGATCATCGTCCTCCATCACGCCACCGACAAGGTCCACGGCGCTCCCCTGTGGGTGCCGCCCTCCCGCGACCAGGTCAAGAACGGCATGTCCGAGAAGCCTGAGCGCGTGCTGTCGGTCGCGCTGGACGAGACCTCCGGCAAGTACCGCGTAGCCATCACGAAGAACCGCGGTGGCAAGCAAGACCCGGGCGCTGTTCGCCCTATCACCCTGTGGTCCGACCCGGAGCGTGTCCGGTTCTACCGCTGGGAGCCCGCAAAGGAAGGTGTTTAGGGTTGATGACTAGCAAGCAGAAGGCTGCGCGCCAGCGTGGCGCACGGTTCGAGATCGACCTTCTCAACGCCCTCCGCGAGGTCGGCCTGGACGCCGAGCGGCTCCGGCTCGCCGGCGTCGATGACGAGGGCGACCTCGTGGTCCGGGAGGGCTCCGGCGGCGAGGTGCTCTACACGGTGATCGAGGCCAAGGCGGAGAAGGAGATGAACTTCTCCGGCTACGTGGCTGAGGCCCAGAAGGAGCGCGAGCACTTCATCCGCCGCCGGGGCCTCAACCCGAGCTTCGTCGACGGCATCGCCGTTGTGAAGCGCCCCGGGAAGTCGATCCTCGACGCCTACGTGGTCACGACGGTCCGGGACTACTTCATCCTGGAGGCGGACTCGTGACGCACCGATCCACGGCCGACCTGCGTCGGCGGGTCTTCGAGGAGTTCGCCGTCATCGCCAACCGCGAGCTGGGCGACAAGTTCGAGGACCTTCCAGTGACCGCCAGCGTGGTCAATGAGATCGCGCAGAACCTCGGGATGCTCTCCACCGAGACCGGTCGTGCCGCCCAGACAAAGCGCTCCAACGCTCGTCGCACGCTGCGCACATGGCTTGCCGACTCTGACCACTACTCGCCGTTCATCGACGAGGTGGCCGTGCGCCGGGCTGTGGAGTTCACGCCCGGCGCCTACGACGCCCTGAGTGACGACGAGCGCAAGGAGTTCGTCACCCGCCTCATTCAGCACCCCGACCCCTTCGGTCAGCGGCTCCTCCTCATCGAGGAGGTCGTCAGGGAGAGATGGCCGAACAAGCAGATTCGGTTCGGCGAGACGCCTCGCTTCAAGCGTTGGACCGCCCTGCCGGAAAGCGAGCGCAACCGGATCAGGGATGCGTACGACAAGGAGAACCGGCGCCTTCGCAACCTTGCGAGCGAGGAGGCCGAGGCTGCATGACCAAGACCCCGAAGCCGGAGCTGGAGAAAGTTCTCGCGCACTACGGGGTCACGGTTCATGGGCAGCGCGGAATGGTCTCGTGCCCCTTTCACAAGGACGCACGGCCGTCTCTGTCGCTCGACCTCAACAAGGGCCTTTACCACTGCCATTCCTGCGGGCGTGGCGGTGACTCGTGGTCGCTAATTCAAGAAATGGAGAACTGTGACTTCCGAGGAGCAGTCCGATTCGCCACTGAGACCTCTCTCTCGCCAGCGGAGGGAGTGGCTGGAGAAGGCGACGACGACGTTTACGAACTCCATTACGCGGGAGGCAGCCGCGTGGCTAAAGGCAAGAGGCGTCGAGAAGGAAGACGCGCTTGGAAGCCGTCTTGGTCTCGTAGCGACTGACTACCCGGGGTTCGAGCGTTACGCCGGCTGGCTGTCCATCCCCTACCTCGCGGCCGACGGGCACCCGGTGTCCATGAGGTTCCGCCGGCCCGACTGGGTGACCACCGACGGCCCGAAGTACCTGGGCTTCGCGGAGGAGAAGGCTCGCGTCTACAACGTCGAGTCCTTCATGGGCAGCTCGCCCGACATCCACATCGCCGAAGGCGAGTTCGACACCCTCATTCTCAAGAAGGTGTTCGGCTCAGCGGTCGGATACCCCGGCGCGAACGTCTGGAAGAAGCACCACCGCGTGCTCTTCGCCGGATTCTCCAACGTCTACGTGTGGGGCGACGGGGATGAGGCGGGTCGCAAGTTCACGGAGGAGATGGTGGCGCGCATCCGCAGCGCCAACCCGGTCTACCTCCCGTCAGGCGAGGACGTGACCTCGCTCTACATGAAGCACGGAGCGGACGGACTGAGGGGGTTGATCGCGTGACGGCAGCTTGCGAGTACGTGGTGTTCAAGGGGTCGCCGAACCCTGACTCCCCCGCCTTCGGGCCGGACGAGAAGTGCGGAGAGCCGGCCGATCCGGGAAGCGACTTCTGCACCCGGCACGCCTGGGTGGACGAGTACGCGGAGGACTTCATCGCCGCCCGCGAGGACATCTGGCCCGAGTTCTACGAGGAGAACTGCGAGTGAGCCTGGCAGAAGCGGCCCGAAGAGAGCCGGAGAAGCCGCGCAGGCCGTCTTTCCCGGAGACCCTGGCCCATCGCCTACCCCCCGAGGAGTTCGAGGGCCTCATGGCCCTTCTCGACAATCCTGCGTGGTCGGCAGAGGCGATTATCCGCGAGCTCAAGGCAAGCCACGACATCGAAGTGTCCGCCAGCACTGTGAAGAAGTACCGGAGAGGAAGGCTGACGTGACACTAGCCGAAGCTGCAAAGGCTCTGCCCCCCACGCCGAGCGTGAACCGACCCGCCGACAAGGCGCTGACGCGAGCCCTGGAGGTGAAGGGGGACACGGTGGAGGCCACCGTCAACCTGGCGCCCGACTCCACCACTGCGCCGGAGGGCGAGGCCCGCACCCTTCTCCAGAACTACGGGCTGGATCCTGACGAGTACGTGGTCACCGGCCTCCGCTCCTCGGAGTGGACGATGCTCGGCGGCAAGGTAGGCAAGAGCTCGCGGTTCACGTTCGCTCGCCGCGGCTCCGCTGCGGCCGGCGTCGTGCTCCCCGACCTGGACGACCTGCACCGCGCGGTGAAGCGGGACCGGCGCAAGGCGCCCGCCTTCAAGGCGGTGGCCGAGAGCATCTCGGTCCTGGCGGTCCTGGCCGACCTCCAGGTGGGCAAGGTGGATGCCCGCGGCGGTGTCGAGGAGCTCCTGGAGCGCCTGGAGGCGAGCCTGGAGGGGTTCCGCGACTACTGCCGCGAGGTGAAGCCCGAGGAGATCATCCTCTTCGACGCTGGCGACGGGATCGAGAACTTCGAGTCGGGCGACGGCTCCTCGGACCGCACCAACGACCTGTCCCTCACGGAGCAGATCCGGGTGTTCCGCCGGGTGCTGTGGACGTGGATCGACGAGGCCTCTCGCCTGGCGCCTTCGGTGAAGGTGCTGTCGGTGGGCTCGAACCACTGCCGGGTCCGCAAGGGCAAGTCGAACATGGGCAACGCCACCGAGGACTACGGCATTGAGGTTCTGACCCAGGTCGCCGACATGGCGAGCGTCTACCCCGAGCGCTACGGCCACGTCGAGTTCTACGCCCCGGAGCGGACGTCGGACTCGGTCGCCATCGAGGCCCTCGGCGGGAAGGTCGTAGGCCTCGCCCACGGGCACCAGGTGAGCAACCCGGACAGGTTCCCGGACTTCCTCGCCAAGCAGGCCGCCGGCCGTACGCCCATCGGCACCGCCGACCTGGTGGTGTTCGGGCACTTCCACAACCTGCGCATCCAGACGTGGGGCGACGACCGATGGCTCTTCGTGGCCCCGACGTCGGACAACGGCTCGGCCTGGTGGCGCAACATCTCGGGCGCCGAGTCCGCGCCTGGGGTGATGGCGATGACCCTCGACGCGAAGGGGTGGCGCGATGTCGCAGTCCTCTGACCTGAGCTCACCGAACGTCGTCGAGTCCGTCAAGCAGGCGGCCAGCCGGACCTTCCGGCGCTACGGATCCCCGTGGGTGACGACGGTCGAAGACCTGGAGCAGGAGGCGTGGCTCTACCTGGCGACGCACTGGCGCTACGTCGACTACACCGACGGCGCCCGCACGTTCGCTCTGGAGGGCCACCTGGGTAAGCACCTGGAGCGCGAGCTCCAGAAGCACGACAAGGACATCTCCTATGAGGACTGGGCAGATCAGCACCGCGACGACTAGCGGGTACACCTCCGAGCTCGTCACCTTGCTCCTGCCCTACCTCTGGGAAGGCAGCATCCCCAACGGGATCGCCAGCCCCTACGAGGCCGACCCGGACATGCCGCGAGGGTCGGCGGACCCGTCCCACACGGGGACGTGGATGGCGATGGTTGCCGATGTCCGCACCGCCTGGGAGGAGCCGGTTCTCACTCCGACCGAGCGCCGGCGCCTCCTGCGCTTCTCGATCCTCGGGGGCGAGCACGGGCACATCAACGACGGCACGCACAGGCGCTCCGCCTACGGCCTCCTGGCCGAGTGGGAGGGTGCGAGCCGATCCGCAGTACAGGCCTCGGTGGAGGCCGCAGCAAGCAAGCTCGCCGACGTGGCGAACGGGCTGGACCGGGAGGGGTTCGGATGATCGTTGCAGTGCTAGTGAGCGCCCGGTCGTGGCGCTCGGCGGACAAGGCGCAGGCGAAGGCCTGGGATGCCGCCATGCAGATGGCCTTGGACTACGGGCTGGAACTCGACCTGGAGGGCTCGGAGGAGACCTCCTACCGGCGCTGGTTCGGTCGCTACGAGCACGTGATCGCCGCCTCTGTGGCGCTTGAGCAGGACGAGGTGTGAAGCCTTGACGAACTACCGCACACCGCGCTTGCTCGACCTCTTCTCGTGCGAAGGGGGGGGCGGCGGTCGGCTACCACCGCGCCGGGTTCGAGGTCGTGGGCGTTGACCTGGAGGGGCGCTTCGAGAAGCGCTACCCCTTCGAGTTCCACCAGGGCGACGCCATCGAGTTCGTGAAGGAGCACGGTCACGAGTTCGACGCGATCCACGCCTCTCCCCCGTGCCAGGGATACACGCGAGGCAACGCCGGCCGCGAAACCAAGTGGCCCAAGCTGATCCCGCAGGTGCGCGAGGCGCTGGAAGCCACGGGCAAGCCCTTCGTGATCGAGAACGTGAAGGACGCCGGCCCGCACATGGTCGACCCGGTGGGGCTGTGCGGCTGCATGTTCAACATGCACACCACGGACACCGACGGCGAGACCATCCACCTCCAGCGGCTTCGCCTCTTCGAGACCAACTGGGGCCTGGAGGCGCCCCGCGCATGCGACCACTCGGCGCACAAGTGGGTAGCTGGCGCCTACGGCGGTGCCCGTCGGGACAAGTACGAGGCGAAGTACGTCCGCAAGGGCGGCTACGTCCCGCCCGACAAGGGCGTAGTGAAGGCCCTCCTGGGCATCGACCACGACATGACGTGGAACGGCCTGTTCGAGTGCATCCCGCCGGCCTACACGGAGTGGATCGGCCTGAATCTCCGCCGGCACTTGCTGACCACGGTGTGAAGGCTTGCCGGCATCAATGAACCAAGGAGCGTGCAGTGACACTTCCCGGCCTCTCTGTCCGTGGCGACGAGGTGAGCGCCGTCGAGGAGGAGGTGGCGGCTGTTGTCGACGTCCTGGAGGACGCACAGGTCGCCGCGGTGATGAAGGCGCTCAAGGCTGCCGACGGCGCCGAGACGCTGGAGGACGCCGCCAAGGCGGTCCTCGCCTCGCTCACCGAGGGGCGCAAGAAGCACATCGCTGCCGCCGCGCGAGCGGTCGTGTCGACGTCCTACGAGCTCTTCGCCGAGCGCGACTGGCACATGGTCGCCATGCGCAACGAGGGCCACAACCTCGTGTACGGGCTCTACGGCACGGAGAACGCCGCCAAGAAGGCCCTGGAGAAGAACGAGCTGGGCCTGTTCGGCACGTGCGGGGTCTTCCCCGTGCAGAGCGCGGCGAGGCGCCGGGAGTTCATCAAGGACGCCATGAAGACCAAGGAGACCCGAGCCGTGTGCGCTCGGTGTGGTCACGGCGCCGACGCCCACTCGGTGAGGAAAGCCGACCCGAAGTGCTGGGGATGCTCCGCCAAGTGCCCCGGCTACGTGAAGCCTGAAAAGTAGTGAGGGAGAAGCAAATGACGCACGAGTTCGAGCCCGGTGACCTGGCCGTAGTGACCGGCGATGCGGCGCACTGGGACCACCAATTCCCGTCCGGCACCGTCGTCGAGGTTGTAGCGCCGGAGAGCGGTTCATTCCTGGTGACCACTCACTCCGATGTGCGCGAGTGGACCTCGACCATGGACGGGGCTCCGGTGTGTCGGAGTGTCCATGCGACGGATCTCAAGCCGCTCCCCGAGGGCTGCGACGCCAAGCCTGGCGACACGTGCTGCATCACGGACGGCCGCATCTGTGCCAAGAAGTTCACGACGAACGACCTCACCGTCGACCACACCGACATCGGGAAGCTGACCATCAGCAACCCCGTGAAGGCCGAGAACGACGCCGTCGACCACCCGGCGCACTACTCCACGGGGATGCCCGACGGGGTCGAGGTCATCGACGTGATCCGCGCCCAGGGTTGGCTCAAGGACTACGCCCTCGGGAACGTCGTCAAGTACGTGCTCCGGGCTCAGTACAAGGGCAACGCCCTGGAAGACCTCAAGAAGGCCCACAAGTACCTCGGCTGGGCCATCGAGGAGATCGAGAAGGAGGACGCCTGATGCTGACCCTGGAGGAGTACCAACTCCGTGCCGGCGAGACGGCGATCTACCCCGGTCGCGAGATCACTGACGGCCGCGAGGGGCTGCACTACCTCGTCCCCGGCCTCGCCGCCGAGGCGGGAGAGCTGGCCGGCCACTGGGCCAAGGCGATCAGGGATGACAACGGGGCGCTGAGCGGCGACCGCTACAACCTGATCCGCAAGGAGCTCGGCGACATCCTCTGGTTCGTGGCGATGATCGCGGACGAGTTGATGGCCCCGCTGGAGTCCGTCGCCAGCGAGAACCTCGCCAAGCTCGCCGACCGAGCCGAGCGCGGTGTCCTCCAGGGGTCGGGTGATAACCGATGAGCCTTCACCCTGACATCCTGCGCCTCGTCCTCGACCTGTCTGGCGCCATCGACAAGGCGCTGGATCAGAACCCCATCGCTCGGGACCTGAGCATCGGCGTGACGATCACGTCCTACGGCGACCATCTCGCGACGCTCTACGAGGACGCCATCGACTTCGATCCCCCGGCGCCCAAGCACCAGGACGCCTAACCACTACCCCCCCCTGCCGGGGCTGCATCGCTGACGCGGTGCGGCCCCGGTTCTCTGTCTGGAAGGAACCCATGCCCCACGTAACCGTCTACAGCACGCCCGACTGCCAGGGCTGCAAGGCGACCTACCGCAAGCTCGACAAGCTCGGCCTGGAGTACGACGTCAAGGACGTGAGCACCGACCCCGAGGCGCACGCCCTGGTCGCCTCTCTCGGCTACCAGCAGGTGCCCGTGGTCGTGGCCGGCGACCGACACTGGTCCGGCTACAGCCCGGACAAGCTACAGTCCCTCGTCGAGCACGCGGCCTGAAACGCAGAAGCCCCCGCCCCTGAGCGTTTGCCCAGGTGGCGGGGGCTTTTTCGTGTTCGAGGGTGGCATCCCTGTTCGCAAGACTTCGAGGAAGGTCTCGACGGCGGCGCGCGGCAGGGGTGAGCGCAGGTTCGCGGCGGTGGGGCCGGGGAACCGGCGCGCCATCGTCAGCAGCGACCGCACGGCGGCGGGCGTGGGCCGCGGCGCGGGGCCCGACGGCGGCACCGCGCCGCCGTCCGGCAGCAGGCCGCGGGCACGCGCCTCGACCAGGCGGCGGAACGCCGGGTCGGAGGTGTACTGGGCGATCCCCTGCCCCCGGGCGAACGGCAGGTAGCCGAGGTCGAGGTCGCGCGGGCGCCAGCCGAGCACGTGGGTGTCCAGCGTGACCACGAGCGCCCCGGCGCCGCTGGCCTCCGCCCGGGCGACGAAGGACTCGACGACCGCGTCGTGGTCCGACCAGTACAGCTGGAACCAGCGCGGGGCGTCGCCGAGCGTGCGCGCGGTGTCCTCCATCGGGGTGGAGGCCTGCGACGAGATCATCACGGGCAGCCCCAGGTCGCGCGCCGCGCGGGCGAGCTCGGGCTCCGCGCGCGCCGGCCCGCGCACGGCGAGCTCGAGCGCGCCGATCGGGGCGAGCAGCAGCGGGGCGGGCAGCTCCCGCCCGAGCAGCGTGGTGCTCAGGTCCCGGCGACCGACGTCGACCATCTGCCGGGGGACGATACGGTGGCGGGCGAACGCTGCGGCGTTGGCCGCCATGGTCCGCTCGGCCCCGGCGCCGCCGGCGACGTACGCCCACCCCGTGGCCGACATGCGGCGGCGGGCTGCCGCCGCGAGCGCCGCGGGGGCCACCGGCACCGGCGGGCGGTGGCCGTAGACCCCGGCCCGGAACACGGCGCTCTGCACGGCGCGGCCCACCCCGACGTGGCGCGCGAGATCGCTCAGCACTCCTGGATGCTCGCACGCCGGGTGCCCCGCCGTCTGCCCCGTACGGGCCCGCGGGCGTCCCGGGGTCGCGCTGCGAGCGCCCGGCCTGCGTGCCTACGGTGACGTATCGGACGGCACTCCGTACGGACACGCCGAGGAGGTCATCATGAGCAACGACCAGTCGCAGATGCCGGGCGCCACCGACGACGAGCGCGTGCCCACGCCCGACGTCCCGGAGGAGGACCCCTACCTGGAGGAGGAGCCCGAGCTCGCCGACGCGGGCCCGGAGCACGACCCGGCGCAGCCCGCCGGGACGGGCGCGGTCTCCCCGGGGCGCGTGGAGGGCGCCGGCGGGCTCGCCGAGGACCAGGGGCTCGTCCCCGACGACAGCTACGACACGGGCCAGGCGGCCGGAGCCGACTCCGCCCACCCCGAGACGCGCGAGAGCTACGACACCGGCGAGGCCGGGCTGCACGACTCGGCGCAGACCGGTGAGCGGGAGAGCTTCGACAGCGGCCAGGCGGAGGTCGCCGAGTCGGCCGAGACCGGTGAGCGGGAGAGCTTCGACAGCGGCCAGGCCCAGCAGGACCCGCACCTCGTGCGGGCGGACGACCCCGGACTGCAGGAGGACCGGTTCGACGCCGGGTGAGCGGGACGACGCCCACCACCTGCGGCGCCCGGGCCGGGACCGGCCGGACCGGGCGCCGCGACGCGTCTACGATCGCGGCGTGAGCGCCTCCCCCGCCGCCGAGACCGGCCCGGTCGCCGCGTCCGCCGTCGACCGCGACAGCGCGGCCGCGCCGCCACTGCGCTGGGCCCCCGACCCCCTGCTGGGGTCCCCGTACGAGCAGGCGGCGCTGGGGCCCGCGACGCTGGTACGCGGTCCCGCCCCCGCGGCCGGCGCCGCCGGGCCGCGACGCGAGCGCGTCCCCGAGCTGGCGGCCGGGGCCGACGCCGCCGCGCAGGACGCCGCGCTCGCGCAGCACGGCGCGGTGCTCGTCCCCCTGACGGGACCGGGCGCCGCCCGCCCCCGCTGAGCCGCCCCGGCCGGCGCGTGCCACACTCGGCTCATGCCGCCGGCAGGCCCCGGCCGTGACGTCATCCGCCTGCTGACCACCACGACGGTGGTCCTGGCGCTGCTGACGGCCGCCTACTTCCTGCTGCCGCTGCGGTTCGAGGACGCCCAGCACCCCTGGCTGCGGCTGACCGGCGCGGTCGCCGCGCTCGCCGGCCTGGGCGTGCTGCTGGCCCGCAACCGCCGCCGCATCCGCCGGCTCCCGGTCGCCTACCGGCGCATCGAACGGCTGCTGACCGCCCTGTACGTGCTCGTGCTCGCCGCGGCGCTCGTGTACTACGCCGTCGCGACGCTGTGGCCCGGCCAGTTCGTCGGCCTGCGCACCCGCACCGACGCTCTCTACTTCGCCGTCACCGTGGTCAGCACCGTCGGGTTCGGCGACATCCACGCCGCCGGCACGGGGGCACGCCTCGTCGTCACGGTGCACATGCTGTTCGACCTGATCTACCTCGGCACGGCGGTCCGGCTGCTGTCCTCGGCGGTGCCCGCGCCCGCGCCCGCACCGACCACCGCGCCCGAGACCGCCGACCCGGCGCCCGACCCGGCCGTCGAGGACCCGCGCGACCGGTGACCCCGGTCGTCGAGGCCCGGCGCCCCCCGCATGGGCGGACCGGGCGGGTGACACGGTCGCTTGGCACACTATTCAGTGGCCATTCCCTCGCTCCGTGCCGCCGGGGCGGGTATGCCGTTGCCCCGCCGCGCCGGCCGCGGGACGCTGGGGCGCATGCCGGTACGCACGGTGGTCCTGGTGGAGGGCGCGAGCGACCGCGCCGCCGTCGAGACCCTCGCCGCGCGCCGCGGGCTCGACCTGCGCGCGGCCGGTGCCGTCGTCGTGACGATGGGCGGGGCCGGCGGCGCCGGCCGCGCGGTGGACGCCGCCCTCGCGGGCGGGGCCGGCGTCTGCGGGCTGTACGACGCGGCCGAGGAGCGCTTCGTCGCCCGCGCGCTGCGCCGGCACGGGCTGACCGAGAGCGGCGACCGCGCCGAGCTCGCGGCCCTCGGCTTCCACGCCTGCGTGCGCGACCTCGAGGACGAGCTGGTCCGCGCCCTCGGTGTCGAGGCGACGCTCGCCGTCGTCGAGCAGGAGGGCCACCTGGACCGGTTCCGCACCTTCAGCGGCCAGCCGGAGTGGCGCGGCCGGCCCGCCGTCGACCGGCTCCACCGGTTCTGGGGCACGACGGCGGGCCGCAAGGAGCACTACGGGCGCGCGCTCGCCGCCGCGGCGCCCGCCGAACCGCCGCCGATCGGCGCGCTGCTCGACGACGTCGTCGCCCGCGCCGCCGGCCGGCCGGTGCCGCTCCCCCACGGCGCGACCGACGAGACCTGACCGGCGCGACCCCACCGGCGCGACGCCGGCGCGACGCCGGGACGCGACGGGCCGAAGGGCCCTGGTCCCCCGCCCGCGGGGGGACCGATCCTGGGTGCACCACCCACGCACCGGAGCGTGAGTCGCGAGCCGTGAGAGGAGACGGCGATGCAGACGGTGGAGCACGAGACCTTCGCCAAGCCGGCGGAGGTGCGCACCTTCCCGCACGGGAAGGCCGAGATCCTGGAGGTCGGCGACAGCACCATCGGCCGGCTCGTCCTGGAGCCGGGCTGGCGCTGGTCGAACGACGTCAGGCCGATCGCGGGGACCGAGCTGTGCGAGGCCCCGCACTTCCAGTACCACCTGCAGGGCCACCTGAAGATCCGGATGGCCGACGGCCGGGAGATCGAGGCGGGCCCCGGCGACGTCACCAGCCTGCCGCAGGGGCACGACGCCTGGGTCGTCGGGGACGAGACGGTGATCGTCGTCGACTGGTACGGGTCGACGAACTGGGCGAAGGCGGCCGACGCCGGGGGGTCCACCACGCCCTGAGCCGTGACCGGCCGGGACGGGCGACGGCGGCCCCGCGAGGGGAGCCGCGGGGCACCGCCGCGCCCGCGCGGCCGGCCGGCCGTGCGCCGCCGCGCCCCGGAGGTGCCCCGCGGATAGCGTGGCGGCCATGAGGTTCGACGTCGAGGCCGTCCTGTTCGACATCGACGGCACGCTGGTGGACTCGACGCCCGCCGTCGAGCGGATCTGGCGGACGTGGGCCGGCCGTCGCGGGCTCGACGCCGAGGAGATCCTGCGCGTCTGCCACGGGCGCCGGACCGAGGACACCCTCGCGCTCTTCCTGCCGCCCGGCGAGCGCGGCGCCGCCGTCGCCGAGCTCGCCGAGCTCGAGCTCACGGACCTGGACGAGGTGACGGCGCTGCCCGCCGCCCCGGCGCTGCTCGCGCGGCTGCCCCGACGGCGCTGGGCGGCAGTCACCTCCGGCGCGCGGCCGATCATGCGCGCCCGGCTGGCCGCGGCCGGGCTGCCGCTGCCCGAGGTGCTGGTCGCCGCCGAGGACGTCAGCGCGGGCAAGCCGGACCCGGAGGGCTACCTCAAGGCCGCGGCGGCGCTCGGCGCGGACCCCCGCCGGTGCCTCGTCGTCGAGGACGCCCCCGCCGGCATCGCCGCGGGCGCGGCCGCCGGGGCGCGCACGCTCGCCGTCGCCACCTCGCACGACGCCGCCCGGCTCACGGCCGCCGACGCCGTGGTGGCCGACCTGACCTCCGTCGCCCTCGCCGTCCTGCCCGACCGCCTCGCGGTGACCGTCGGGTAGCCGGGCCGGCGGGGTCACCCGTGGGCCACGGGCGCGGTGCAGCCGGCGCACGCGACGTCCGCGGCGCGTGGTCTTCGCGGTGCTTGGCACACTATTCGCCGCGGGGCACCGGCGTGCGCAGGTGCTCCTCCAGCAGGTCCGCCGCCGTCCGCGTCCCGCCGCGGGAGCGGAGGTCGGCCCCGAGGCGCGCCGCGGCGGCCCGGAAGCCGGGGTCCGCCAGGACGCGACGGCAGGCCGCGGCGACCGCCGCCGGGCGCGGCGTGCCGGTGCGCAGGTCGACCCCCGCGCCGTGCCAGGCGACGCGGGCGGCGATCTCGGGCTTGTCGAGGTCGCCGCCCGCGACGACCAGCGGCACGTCGTGCCGCAGCGCCTGGAGCACTCCCCCGTAGCCGCCGTTGGTGATCATCGCCGCGGTGCGCGGCAGCAGCGCCGGGTACGGCACCATCGACGCCACCCGCGCGTTGGCGGGCAGCGGGCCGGGCAGCGGCGGCGTGCGGTGGCCCGTGCCCACCACGACCAGCACCTCCTGGTCCGCGAGCGCCTCGAGCGCGGGCAGGATGAGGTCGCGCGGGTCCACGTTCGCCGTCCCCTGGGTCACGTGCACCACCGGCACCTCGGCGCGCGCCACGTCGTCCCACCACGCCGGCAGCACCGCCCCCGCCGGGGCGGCGCTGCCGGCGGTGAGGTCCCCGACGAAGCGCACGTGCGGCGGCAGGTCGGCGCGCGGGTAGTCGAGGGCGGGCGAGCCCGCCGCCACGACGAGCCGGGGCGAGAACCACAGCGTGGCGAAGCTCTCCCGGTCGGGCGGCAGGCCGGCGGCGGCGCGGGCGCGGCGGTACCGGCGCACGAGCGGGCGCGTGCCGGCGGCGACGGCGGCGCCGAGCACGGCGTCGCGTGCCGCCCCGACCGGGCCCCGCGCGGGCGTCAGGCCCAGGCCGGTGGGCGGGATGCCCTTGCCGGGCGGCCACACGGCGATGGGCGAGACGGTGGCCCAGCGGCAGCCCAGCCGCTCCGCCGCGAGACGGGTGCCGAGGGCCATGGGGTCCCCGGCCAGCAGGTCCCACGGCTCGTCGTCGTACGCGGCCAGGAGGTCGGCGGCCTGCGCCGGGGCGGTGCCCAAGAACAGGTCCTCGAGGTTGACGAGCACCTGGCGGAAGCCCTTGCGCTCGCGCATCCGCGGGAACGTCGCGGCCAGGTCGCGCTCGTCGAGGTCCGGGGCGCGCTGCCAGGGCACGGGCCGCGCCCCGGCCGCCTCGACGGTCCTCGCGTACTGCCGGCCGGTGTGCACGCGCACGTCGTGCCCGCGCCGCACCAGCTCGGCCGCCACCGCGCACAGCGGCAGGGCGTGCCCGGCGAACGGCATGGCCGTCATCATCACCGACGCCATGCGTCCACCATCACCGACGCCATGCGTCCATCCTCGCCGTCGCCATGCGTCCGACTATGGCAGGGGCGGGGCACGGGCCACCAGGGCGGCGGCGCGCCCCCGATTCACCCACGGCCGCCGTTCCGCGGTCCCCGGCGCACGCCTACCCTGAACGGGCGGGGGCGCTTCGACGGCGGTCGGCAACGGGGAGGTCCACCGATGACAGCGACGTCCGCGAGCCCGTCCTGCCGGCGCGACGCGCCGCCCGCGACGGTCCCCGCGTCCGGCCGGCGCGAGCCGTGCCGATGAGCGCCGATCGTCCTCCGACCACCGTCCAGACCGTCGCCGCCCCGCCGTCGCGGCGGACCGCCGGCCGCGACCGGTATCTCGACCTCCTGCGCGCCGTCGCGCTGGTCCGTGTGGTCGCCTACCACGCGTTCACCGGTGCCGGCTGGCTGAGCATCGTGTTCCCCGCCATGGGCGTGATGTTCGCGCTCGCCGGGTCGCTGATGGCCCGCTCGCTCCAGCGGCCCGCGCCGTCCGTCGTCCGCGGGCGTGCGCGGCGGCTGCTGCTGCCCCTGTGGGTCTACGTCACCGCGATCCTCGCGGGGCTGCTGTGGGCCGGCTGGCGCCCCGCCACCGCGCCCGGCGGCTGGTGGGGCGTGGTGCTGTGGTTCGTGCCGGTCGGCGACCCCGCCGCCCCCGCGAGCGTCGGGCCGGCTGACGGCGCGGTGGAACCGTCCTGGGCGTTCCAGTCGGCCGAGATCCTCTGGTACGTCCGCACCTACTTCTGGCTCGTCCTGCTGTCACCGCTGCTGCTGCGGGTGTTCCGGCGGTGGCCGTGGCCCACGCTGCTGGCTCCGTTGGTGCCGGCCGTCGTCCTGGGCGTCGGCGTCGTGGCGCTGCCCGAGCCGATCGACAGCCCCGTCACCGACGTCGTCACGTTCGCCGCGTGCTGGATGCTCGGCTTCGCCCACAACGACGGGGTGCTCCAGCGGGTCCCGCTGCGCCGCGTGCTCGTCGGGGGCACGGTGCTGATGTTGGCCGGGATCGGGTGGGCGGGGAGCGCCGCGGACGAGTACGGCTGGGACCTCAACCTCAACCCGCTCGCCCAGGCCCTGTGGTCCCTCGGCGCGTGCCTGATGCTGCTGCGGGTCTCGCCGTCGTGGTCGAGCCTGCCGCGCCTCCTGCGGCCCTTCGACCCAGCCGTCACGCTGATCAACAACCGGGCCGTCACGATCTACCTGTGGCACAACGTGCTGCTCGCGCTCACCGTCCCGCTGGTCGACGTGCTGTGGGCGGTCCCTGCGCTCGAGCTGTCGATCCCGTGGCTGCTGGACAGCTCCTGGCTCCAGCTCGCCCTGGTGTGGGCGATGCTCGGGCTCGTGATCCTCGCGGTGGGCTGGGTGGAGGACCTGGCGGCGCGGCGTCCGGCGCGGCTGTGGCCGACGGGCCGGCGCACCTCGCACCGCAGCACCTCGCACCGCAGCACCTCGCACCGCAGCGCGCCGGGCCGTGCCACGATCGCGCCATGACCGAGCCCGCACCGCCCGTCCGCCAGCTCCGCCTCGTCGTCGAGGCCGAGGACTACGACGCCGCGCTGGCCTTCTACCGCGACGTCCTCGGCCTGCCCCAGCTCGAGGCCTACGAGGGCGGCGACGGCGCCCACGTCGCGATCCTCGACGCCGGCCGGGCCACGCTCGAGATCGCCAACCCGGCCCAGAAGCGCCTGATCGACGACGTCGAGGTCGGCCGCCAGGTGGCCCGCCACGTCCGGGTGGCGTTCGAGGTGGACGACTCCCGCGCCACGACGTCACGGCTCGTCGACGAGGGCGGCGCCGAGCTCCTCGCGCCGCCCACCGAGACCCCCTGGCGCTCCCTCAACGCCCGGCTCGAGGCTCCCGCCGGGCTGCAGCTCACGATCTTCCAGGAGCTCGGCCCGGCGGAGTGAGACGACCGGGCTCCGGGGCGCCGAGGAACGCCTTGAGCGCGGCGAGGTGGTCGGCGACGGGCCCCGCCGTCAGCGTGCCGCTGCCGGCGCCGGCGACCTCCGCCGCTGCCGGCGCGAGCGCCCGCCGGGCCCGCTCGGCCACGGCCCGGCTGCCGACGGCGACCGCGGCGCGCCCGGCGAGCACCCACTGCGCCTCGAGCAGCAGGCCCGGCGGCGGGTCGGGCAGCCGCGCGACGGCCGCCCGGGCCTCGTCCGGGCGGCCCGCGGCGAGCAGGCGCCAGGGCCGCGTCCAGGGGGCGTACGGGCCGTCGTCGACCGTCGCGCCCGCGACGGCGGCGGGCACGACGTCGCGGGGGTCGGCGTCCGCCGGCGTCCGGGCGACACGCAGGCACAGCAGCGCCAGCGGCAGCAGGCCCTCCCGCATGCCCGGCATCCCGGCGCCCGCCAGCGCGCGGTCCGCCGCGCGGTAGGCGTCCTCGGCCTGCGCGAGCGGCGCACCCTCGACGGCGAGCCGCATCGCGCGGAACCACGCGACGAGCACCTCGACCAGGGGGCGCTCGTGCCGTCGCCCCAGGGCCGCCGCCCGGGCGGCGTGCTGCTCGGCCGCGGGCAGGTCGCCCAGGGCGCCGCGGGCCTGCATGCGCAGCAGGTGCCCGAGGATCTGCCCGGTCGGGGCCCCGTGCCGCCCGGCGACGTCCAGCACCTCGGCGCCGATCGCGTCCCGGTCCGGGGCGAGCCCCGCGCGCCAGGCCGTCTGCAGAGCCTGCGCGCCGAGGGCGGCGACGAGCGTGCCGGGGTCCGCCGACGCGCGCGCGA
>NZ_WUWN01000015.1 GCF_009846865.1 Puerhibacterium puerhi | reverse complement strand
GCGTCGACACCGGCGGCGTCGGCGGCTGCGGCGGCGGCCTCGGCGACGTCGGGCGTGGGCTGCGCGGCGGCGCCGGCCCAGCGGGGCGCCCAGCGTTCCGCCACGTCGGCGAGCCAGGCGCGCACGTCGCGCGGCAGCGCCCGCCGGCCCGCGTACACCAGGCCCTCGGCCACGACCGCGCCCACGGTGAGCGCCTCGTCCGGCTCGTCGACGCCGGGCACGTCGACGACGGCGGTGGCGGCGCGCAGCGCGGCGACCTCCGTGGTGGCGGCCTCCGCGGCGTCGGACGCAGGCTCCGCGACACCGCCGGCGCCCGGGTCGCCCGCGCCGGTCAGCGCCACCTGCCCGGCGTCGGGCCGCAGCCGCCCGGTCGCCGCGAGCGCGAGCGCCGTGTGGCCGTGCCCGGGCTCGGCGGCGAGCAGCACGCGCTCGCCGGGGGACAGCACGAGGTCGACGGGGGCGAGCAGGACCTCGCGGCGGCCGTCGACACGGACCTGCGTGAGCTGGAGGGGCACTGACTACCTTGCCTGCGTGGAGAGCGGGACCGGCCGGTCCGGCCGGTGCGCCCGGCCGGGATCGGCCGTTGATCACTGGTCAACAACGGTACGCCCACCGTTGACCAGTGGTCAACAATTGGGGGACACTGGTCCGGTGAGCCCCGCCCGTCGCGACCCCGCCGACCGCCGTGCCGAGCTGCTCGAGGCCGCCCTCGCCGTCGCCGAGGCGGACGGCCTCGACCGCCTCGGCGCCGCCGCCGTCGCCGCGCGCGCGGGCGCCTCGAAGCCCCTGGTCTTCCACTACTTCGGCACGGCCGCCGGCCTGCGCCGTGCCGTGGCCGCGACCGCCGTCGACGACGCCCGCGCGGCGCTGACCACTGACGCGGCGCCGCCCGCACCGCCGGCCGGCCCGGCCACCGGCGCCCCGGACACCGGCGCACCGGCCACCGGCGCCCCGGACACCACGCGGGCGGCGGCCCGCCTGACCGCCTTCCTCGACTCCGTCGTCGCGCACCGGCACACGTGGCTGGCCGTGTGGCAGGGCGCGCTGGCGGGCGACGACGAGACGGAGGCCGCGCTCGCCGACCTGCGCGGCACGCTCGTCGAGCGCGTCACCGCCGGCCTCGGCGTCCCGCCGGCCGCGGGGCCGCAGGCCCGGCTGCTGACCCAGGGCTGGGTGGCGCTCGTCGAGCGGGTCGTCGCCGCGTGGCTCGAGGGTGGCTCGGGCGTCTCCCGGGCGGAGGTGGAGCGGCTCGTGCTCGAGTCGTTCCGCGTGCTCGCCGGCTACCTGGCCGGCGGCCCGGACGACGAGGCCGCGCGCGCGGGGCGGCCCGGGCCGGGCTAGCGTCGCCACAGGCGAGCTCGCCGGCGCACCGGGCGTCGGCGCCGGGAGGAGCGTCCATGCGCGTCGTCGTGGTGGGAGCGAGCGGCAACGTCGGGACGGCGGTGCTGCGCGCGCTCGCCGAGGAGCCCGCCGTCACGTCGATCGTCGGGGTGGCGCGCCGCGTGCCGCGCGCCGACGGCAGCAGCACGGTCGGCTACCCGCACGACCGGGCCGAGTGGGTCCGCGTCGACCTCGCGGGGACGGCCGACCACGTCCGGGGCGGTCTGGACAAGGCGCTGGCGGGGGCGGACGCCGTCGTGCACCTCGCGTGGGCGATCCAGCCGAGCCACGACCGCGCGTACCAGAAGCTCGTGAACGTGGGCGGCACCCGGGCGGTGCTGGACGCCGTGGTCCGCGCCGGGGTGCCGCACCTGGTGGTCGTCTCGTCCGTCGGCGCCTACTCCCCCCGTCCCGCGGACGACCACCTCGTCGACGAGTCCTGGCCCGCCCGGGGCATCGCCACGTCCGACTACTCCGTGGACAAGGCGGCGCAGGAGCAGCTGCTCGACGAGCTCGAGGAGCGCCACCCCGAGCTGACCGTGACCCGGTTCCGTCCGGCGCTGATGTTCCAGGCCGCGGCGGGCGCCGAGGTGGCGGGCATCTTCCTCGGCGTCCTGGCGTCGCGCGTGGTGCGCCTGGTCGGGACGTCCGGGCCCGGCACCCGGCCACGCTTCCCCGTGCTCCCCCTCCCGGCCGGGCTGCGGCTGCAGGCGATGCACGCCGACGACGCGGCCCGGGCCGTCCGCGCGGCCGTGGTCCAGCGGCAGGCCGGCACGTTTAACCTCGCCTCCGACGAGGTGCTCACCGGCCGGGACCTGGCGGACCTGCTGTCCGGCGGCCGCACGGTCGAGCTGCCCGTCGCCGTGGTCCGCACGGCGCTCGCCCTGGCGTGGCGGCTCCGGCTCGTCAGCGTCGGCGAGGGCTACCTCGACATGGCGATGCAGGTGCCGCAGCTCGACGCCGCCCGGGCCCGCGAGGAGCTGGACTGGGCGCCGCGGCGCACCACCCGCCAGGCCGTGCTCGAGATGGTCGACGCCCTGCTGGACGAGCGGGACGCCACGACGCCGCCGCTGTCCAAGGAGAAGTGACCGCCGGGACGAGCGGCAGGGCGCGCGGCTAGCTCGCCCTCGTCGCCTCCTCGGCCGCCCGCCCGGCCGCCTCCTCCGGCGTCGTCGCGCCGAGCTCGGCCCACAGGTGGGCCAGCGTGGCGGCCCCCGACAGCAGGACGTCGATGCGCACGCTCTCGTCGCTGTCGTGCCAGTTGTCCTCGACCAGCCCGGTGCCGAAGAAGAGGATCGGCGCGTCGACCGCCGTGGCCAGCAGGTCCGCCGGCCCGCCGCCGGCGTTGCCCATCCGGCCCACGTCGCCGACGTCCACGCCGAAGCCCCTGGCGATGGCACGCGTGAGGGCGTCGAGGGCGGGGACTTCCGGCGTCCGGTAGGCCTCCTGGGAGGTCGGCATGGAGACGGTCAGCTCGTGCCCGAACCGGTCGCCGACCCGCTCGTCCACCCACGCGCGCAGCTGGTCGGCGACGTCGTGCACCGACTGTCCCGCGACCGTGCGGATGCTGAGGTCGGCCGACGCCATCGACGGGATTGACGCCCGTGACACCCCGACGGGGTCGCCGGCCGTCATCGCGATGACCTCCAGCGCGGGCCGCTCCCACAGGCGCTCGAGCACCGTGTAGCCCTCCTCGCCGCCCACGCTGCGGGTGTGGGAGCGGATCAGCCAGTCCTCCTCGTCGAACGGCAGCCTCGCGAGGGCGTCACGGCGCTCCTGCGGCAGCTCCGGGACAGGGTCGTAGAAGCCCGGCAGGGTGATCCGCCCGTGGTCGTCGTGGAGCTGCGCGATCAGGCGGGCCAGCTCGACGGCGGGGTTGGGCGCAGCCCCGGACACGGCGCCGCTGTGGATGTCGGTGTACGGACCGTAGACCTCCAGCCGTGCACCCAGCATCCCGCGCACGCTGGTGCACGCCGCCGGGTGGTCGGTGCGCCAGAGCAGCGTGTCCGAGAAGACCACGAGGTCGGCGGCGAGCTTCTCGCGGTGCTCGTCGAGCAGCCGGGCGAGGCCGGGTGAGCCGGCCTCCTCCTCGCCCTCGACCACGAGCTTGAGGTTCACCGCGGGCCCGGTGCGCCGCGTCGTGGCGAGGTGGGAACGCACGCCCCACAGGTGCGCGGCGACCTGCCCCTTGGCGTCCGAGGTGCCGCGGCCGTACAGGCGGCCGTCGCGCGCGACGGGGTCGAACGGGGACGTCTGGTCCCAGTTGTCCTCCTTGACCGCGCGCACGTCGTGGTGGCTGTAGACCAGGACCGTCGGCGCGCCCGGCGCCTCGCACCACGCGCCGTAGACGGCCTCGCCGTCGTCGCCCGGCCACACCTCGGTGACCGGGAACCCGATGTCGCGCAGCGCGCCGGACAGCCAGTTGGCCGACCGCAGCAGGTGGTGGTGCCGCTCCGGCACGCCCGCCACCGAGGGGATGCGCACCCACTCCGAGAGGCGGTTCAGGAGGCGCTCCCGGTGGGCCTGGAGGTAGGCCGCGACGGGGTCGTCGGGGACGTCGTCGCGGGTGACGTCGGGGGCGTCGTCGACGGAGGCCATGGGCGGCCCCTCTCGCTGCGGTGGTCCGTGCGGCGCCGCCGTCGGCGGTGTCCCCTCCATCGTGCGGGCCTGCCCGGCCGGTCGCACGGGCGCGGCCGCCGCGTGCGGGCGGGTCCGCGCCCGCCGTCGGCCCCGCCCCGGCGGCATCGCGGACGGCGACGGGCCCGCACCATCGGTGGTGCGGGCCCGTCGGGCGGCCGTCGGACGGCCGGGGATCGGTCCGGGCCGTCAGCCCTCGTACTCGACGTCGAGGGTCATCTCCGGGACGTTCTTGAGGGCCACGGAGACCGGGCAGGTGTCCTTGGCCTCCTCGGCGGTCTTGCGGAACGTCTCCTCGTCCACGCCGGAGGCGTAGCCGCGGACCTTGAGCGCGATCTTCGAGATCTGCAGGCCGCCGGAGACCGGCGTGACGGTGACGTCCGCGGTGACCTCCACCTGCTCCGGCGTGCCGCCGGCCTTGCCGAGCAGCCCGGAGAACTGCATGGCGAAGCAGGAGGTGTGGGCGGCAGCGATGAGCTCCTCCGGGCTGGTGACGCCCTCGGCCTGGTCGGCGGTGCGGCGCGGGAACGAGACGTCGAACGTGCCGGTGCCGGAGCTCGTCAGCTCCACCTGGCCGGAGCCCTCGTTGAGGGTGCCGCTCCAGGCGGTGCGTGCGGTACGGGTGGCCATGACTGCTCCTTCGCTCGGGGGTCGGGGTTCACCGCCGCGCCCGCAGGCACGACGGCGTCGGTTCCGACCGTAGCGCCGCGTGGGCGGCCCTGCCGCGTCGGCGCGGCGGCCGCGGGTCGCCCGCGCGCCTGCCGCCTCGGTTCGGTGGGTCGCCCGCCCGGTGTGGTCGCTGTCCGGTGGTTCGCCCGTCCGGCGACTCCCCCGTCCGGTCGGTAGCCGCCCCGCTCCGCCGGTCTGTTCGGTGAATCGTTGGCTGATCGGCGATCCGGATCACCGATCAGCCAACGATTCACCGAACAGAGAGGTGGCCACGCCGACGACGACGGCGCGGGCGGCTGAGCGATCGTGGCCGGCCGACGACGACGGCGCGGCGCCTGACACCCTGTCCCCCTCGACCGAGGTCGGTTCGCGACACCCGGCACACGGCGTCGGTCGTCGGCGCCGCGGACGCAGCGTGGTCGCAAGCGGACGTGGTCAGCGACGCCGCAGCCGGCGACGTAGGCCGAGGCCGACGACGAGCCCGGCGCCCACGGCCCCGGCGACCACGATGCCGAGCGTCGCCCACGGCGCGAGCGTGCGGCCTACGGCGAAGACGGCTGCCAGGGCGACGATCCCGCCGGCGGCGGCCGCCGCGGCGCCGGCGAAGGTCGGCGCGTACTCACGCAGTCGTGTCATCCGCATCCCCTTCGAGTGTCGTCAGGTGCCGTCGGTCTCATCACCCGAGCCTGAAGAGCACCAGCGAGGAGAGGAACGCGACGAGGAAGTAGCCGACGCCGACGATCCCCCACCACCTCCTGCGCTCGAAGGGGTCGCCGCGCCGGCGCGGGTGCCGCACGGCGTACGCGAGCGACGCGGCGACCACCGCGAACGCGGACGCGAACAGCAGCAGCCCGAGAGCCCTCATCGTCCGTTCCCCTCCGCGGCGTCGTCGGCCGCCGACGACCGGCGTCGGCGCAGCGCCGCCCGGAGACCGGTCGCGAACATCCCCGCGTTGGCCAGCAGCGAGAGCAGGAGCAGGGTCCCGAGCACGTCGCCCGGCCAGGACGCGACCACGACCCCCGCCAGGACGAGGCAGCCCGCGGTCACCGCCGCGCACGTCGTCGCGGACAGCTCTTCTACCGGTCTCGGTCGGGGCACGGCACGACCTCCGTCGTCGTGCGCCGAGCGTAGGGCGCCGTCCGAGGTCCGGCGACCGGACCCGTGCTGCCCCGACCGTCGCCCCACCCGTTCTCCGCGGGTCTGTTCGGCGATTCGGCGGCCCGCTCCGCCGGTCTGTTCGGCGATCCGCCGCCCCGCCGCTGCGTTCTGGTCGGTGACTCGTGGGCTGATCGGTGACCCGCACCGCCGAACAGCCAACGATTCACCGAACAGACCGACGCAGACCAGTGCGAGGCGACGCAGACCAGGGCGAGGCGGCAGAGGGCGCGAACTGGCGGGTGCCCGCGCCAGCACGCGCCCGCCCGCGCCCGCACGTGCCCGCCGCGCGCCAGCACGTGCCCGCCCGCGCCCGCACGCGCCCGCACGCGCCCGCACGCGCCCGGGGGCGCCCTACGCCAGCGTCTGGGTGACCGACGACGCCGTCGCGTCGTGCCGCACCCGCGCCACAGCCCCGTTCACCAGCGCCAGGTAGGGCGGCACGTGGCCGCGCTCGACGTCCGCCAGCACCGGGACACCGAGGTCGCCGAGGGCGTCCCGGACGGCGTCGTGCTGGGTGAAGCCCTCGAACTCCGGGGCGCGCGTGCGGCTGACGAGGATGGCGTTCGCGGCGTCGAACCACCCGGCGTGCCGCAGGCCCCACAGCGCGCGGCCCACGTCGTTGGCGCTCCAGCCGAAGACGTCGAGGTAGACGACCAGCCCGTCGGGAGCGTGCGCGGCGGCGAAGCCGGGCACGTCGCCGTAGGCGGTGCCGGCGAGGAACGAGACCGTCTCGACGCACCCGCCGATGAGGCGGCCGGCGGCGTCGACGGGCTCGTCCGGGTCGGCGCCGCCGTCGAGCCGCACCCACGACCCGGGGGTGTCGAGCGTCCAGGCGGTCGACGTCGGGTCGGTCTCCCAGTCGTCCCAGCCGGGGCTGCGGTGCACGCGCGGGGACGCCTGCTCCAGCGTCGCGCCGGGCGGCGCCGTGGCGACGTCGAGCCAGCCGAGCAGCCCGGTCGGCGCGGCGTACGGCGAGTCCATGAGGTTGTGCCCGTGCAGCGTGGCGACGCCGGTGCGCAGCGTGAGCGGCAGCAGCGGGGTGGACAGGTCCGAGAACCCCACGAGCCAGGTCGGGTCCTCTCCGAGGGCGTCCCAGTCGAGGCGGCCCAGCAGGTCGATCGCGAGCTCCCCGCCCCACGGCGGCACGACGCCGCGCACCGCCGGGTCGGTGAGCATCGCGGTGAGCTCGGCGGCCCGGACGGGCGCCGGCGCGCTCACGATGCCGTCCGAGCGCAGCGCGTCGCCGAGGCGCACGGTGTAGCCGGCCGCGCGCAGGCGCTCGACGGCGAAGTCGAGGCGGCCGGCCAGGCGCGCGGGCACGCCCGACGACGGCGCGGTGACGCCGACGGGGTCGCCGGGCCGGAGCGGGCGCGGGTAGCGGATCGCCATGTCCCGCACCCTGCCGCACGGTGACACGCGCGGCAACGGTCGCCCCGCCCGCGCGCCCGGTCCTCAGGCCTCGACGAGCACCGTGAACGGCCCGTCGTTGACGAGCTCCACCGCCATGTCGGCGCCGAACCGCCCGGTCGCCACCTCGAGCCCGCGCTCGCGCAGCCGCTCGACGACGGCGTCCACGAGCGGCTCGGCGACGTCGCCCGGCGCCGCGGCCGACCACGAGGGGCGGCGGCCCTTGCGCGCGTCGCCGTACAGCGTGAACTGGCTGACCACCAGCACCGGCGCCTTCTCGTCGGCGACCGACCGCTCGTCGCGCAGGATGCGCAGCTCGGCGATCTTGCGCGCGACTGTGTCCGCCTGGGCGGGCCCGTCGTCGTGCGTCACGCCGACGAGGGCGACCACGCCGGGCCGGTCGATCGCGCCGACCACCTCGCCGTCGACGGTGACGCTCGCGCGGGTGACCCGCTGCACCACCGCCCTCACGCGACGGTCCTCATGCTCGGGCCCCCGCCGCGACGCCGGCGAACGGCACCCGCACACCGCCGACCGGGCGCCCGTGGCCGAGCACCGGCACGTCGCCGAGCGCGTCGAGGGCGCCGGTGTCCGCGCCGTCGACGTCGGCCGCCCCGGCGGCGCGCAGCACCGCGGCGAGGACCGCCGGGCGCGGTCGCCCCGCGCCGTCGAGCACCTTGAACGCGAACGCGGCGCCGCTCGGCAGCACGCCGGCGTAGACGCCCTCGGCGCCGTCCTTGCAGGCCAGCCCCGGCACGGCGCGCATCGCGGCGGTCGCGTCCCGGCCGGTGCCGGCCACCATCTCGGGGTGGGCGGCCATGGCACGCACGACCCGGCCGCCCGGGCCGTCGGCGTCGGCCGCCAGGCGCGCGAACGCCCGCGCGAGCCCGGTCAGCGAGGTGGCGAACAGCGGCGCACCGCAGCCGTCGGTCGTGGGGTGCAGGTCGGCCGGGTCGTCCCCGGTCAGGGCCAGCACCTCCGCGCGCACCGCCTGCTGCAGCGGGTGCGCCGGGTCCAGGTACGTCGCGGTGTCCCAGCCTGCCGCGACGCAGGTGGCGAGCATCGCGGCGTGCTTGCCGGAGCAGTTCTGCGTCAGCGGCTCGGGGCCGTGCCCGGCCTGCTGCCAGGCGAGGGCCGACGGCGCGTGCAGCGGCAGGTCGGGCGTGTTCTGCAGCGCCGCGACGCCGAGGCCGGCGCCGGCGAGGATCTCGCGCGCCCCGTCGAGGTGGACCGCCTCGCCGTTGTGGCTGGCGGCGGCCAGGGCGAGGAGCCGGTCGGGCAGGTCCAGGCCGGCGGGCAGCATCGCGGCGGCCTGCAACGGCTTGAGCGACGAGCGCGGGTAGATGACGGCGTCGGGCCGGCCGACCGTGAGCACGGGCGCACCGTCGGGGGCGAGGACGACCAGGTGCCCCAGGTGCACCGACTCCACGAGGTCGCCGCGCACCACCTCGGCGAGCAGCCCGGCGCCGTCGGCCACCGCGGGGGCCGCGGCGCCGCTCACCACTGCGGGCCCTGGTTGCGCGGGCGGCCGGTGCCGTACGGCTTGATCGCCGGGCGCACGTCCACCCAGTAGATGACTGCCGGCGCGATGGCGACGATGTTCAGCACCACGCCGATCAGCTGCAGCAGCCCGAGCAGGGCGAACAGCGCTCCCGCACCGAGGATGAGCAGCCACCGGTTCTTGGTGAGCTTGCCCTCGGAGGAGAACGCCCGCTCGGGTCGGCGCGCGGCATCGAGCAGCGCGATCACCGCCACCACGATGACGACGAGCGCGATGAGGTGGACGACGGCCCAGCGGAAGAAGTCGAGCACGGTCGAGAGCCTACGGGACCACTCGCAGGCCGCGGGAGCGTGCGGCGCCGGCCACGTGCTCGTCCCACGCGGCCACGAGGGTGTCGGGGTGCCCGACGGCGAGCGCCGAGGCCACGTGCAGCGCGTCCCCGGAGCGCAGCGGGACCGGGCAGTCGACGACGAGGTCGGCGGCGCGCCGGGCCACGTCGTCGCCCACCTCGACCACGTGCAGCGACGGCCAGACGGCTGCCCAGCGGTCCCGCGCCGTGGCGTGGTCCTCGGCGCTGATGATGCCGCCGCGCTCGCCCGCGGCGAGCGCGGCGCGCACCTCGGTGTCGGCGATGCGGCTGGTGACGACGACGTCGGCGCGCGCGAAGAGCGCCGCCGCGAGCGCCGTGCCCGGCTCGGGCAGCAGCAGCCTCACCAGCGCGGAGGCGTCGAAGTAGACGAGGGCCACGGCGGCCTCAGCGCCGGATCCGGCGCACGAGCCCGGCGAGGCCCGCCGCCCCGCCGCGCGGGCCGCGGGCCGCGGCCGGCGCACCGGCGACCACGCCGTCGGACGGCTCGGCGGCGTCGAGCGCCGGGCGGGGCGCCTGCGCCGGGGTGAGCAGGCCGTCGCGCACGAGCGTGCTCACGAGGTCGGCCGTCGCGACGCCGGTCAGCCGTGCCACGGGCAGGCCGCGGTCGGTGATGACCACCTCCTCGCCAGCGCGCGCCTTCTCGATCCAGGACTTCAGCTCGGCGCGCAGCGCGCTGACGGGCACCTCCATGGCAGGCGACCGTACCGTCCCGCGACGGGCGCCACCAGGGCCCGTGCCTGCCGCGGCCGGGCCAGGCCCGGCCAGGCCCGGCCGGGCCGCCATCGGCGCGCGTCGGGCAGGATGGCGCCGTCCCTCCCCCGCCGTCACGTCCCGGAGGCCTCGTGCCGCACGCCGCCCGCCCCGCCCCGACCTCCGCCGCGCCCACCGCTCCGAGCACCGCTCCGAGCACCGCCCCGACGCCTCTCGCCGTCGACGCCGTCCTGCCCACGACCCCCGACACGGCGCTGTGGGGCTGGTTCCTGCCGCACCGGGAGCCGGCGCTCGAGGTGGGCTCCGGCGCCGTCGTGCGCATCGACGCCGTGAACCAGGCGGGCGCGGCCGCACCCGGCGGCCCGCTCGCGTACTTCGCGGCGCTGGGCGTGGCGGCCGACGAGGTGCTGCCCGAGCTCGTGGAGGTCGCCGCGACGCCCCGCACCCCGGGGGCGTCCGGGCACGTGCTCACCGGGCCGGTGCACGTGGCGGGCGCGGAGCCGGGCGACGTGCTGCAGGTCGACGTGCTCGACGTCGCCCCGCGGGTGCCGTACGGCGTCAACGCCAGCGGGCACGGGGCCGGCGTGCTGCCCGACCTGCTCGACGCGCCGTCGGTGCGGCTGCTGCGGCTCGACGAGGCGGGCACGCACTACGAGTTCGGCCACGGCATCCGCGTCCCGGCCGCCCCGTTCGCCGGCATCATGGCCGTGGCGCCGCCGGACGACGCCGTGCCCGCCGGCGGCGTCGTCTCCGCCAACCCGCCCGACCGGTGGGGCGGCAACATGGACGTCAAGGACCTGGTGGCCGGCACCACCCTCTACCTGCCGGTGTTCCAGCCCGGCGCGCAGCTCTACGTCGGCGACACGCACGGGGCACAGGGCCACGGCGAGGTCAACCAGACCGCCGTCGAGCACTCCATGGCCCTCACCGTCCGGTGCACCGTCCGCAAGGACCTGCGCCTGACGTGGCCGCGCGTCGAGACGCCGGACCGGCTCCTGGCCATGGGTGCGCACGCGGACCTCGACGTCGCCCTGCGCGTCGCCGTCACCGAGGCGATCGCGCTGCTGCGCGAGCGGACCGGCGGGGCGCTCTCGCCCGCCGACGCCTACGCGCTGTGCAGCATCGCCGTGGACTTCGTCGTCGCCGAGGCGGTGGACGGCAACCAGCTCGTGACGGCCTCGGTGCCGAAGGCGCTGCTGGCCGGCTGAGGGGCCCGGCCCGACGCCGGCCCGGCGCAGGCCCGCCCGGCGAGCTGCCGGGCGGGCCGGCGGGCGTCACAGCTCGGTGAGCGCGGCGCGGGCCTCCTGCCCCGTCGCGCCCGCGGCCTCCAGCGTGTCGACGACCGGCGAGCGCAGCAGCATCACCAGCGACTGCACCTCCCAGGCACCCGCGCCCAGGGTGTGCGGGTCGGCGGCGTGGCCCACCTCCTCGAGCGCCGCGCGCGCAGCGCCCAGGCCCGTGCCCCGGCTGACGGCGGAGGCGAGCTCCTGCACCCCGACGGCGTACCGCTCGACCAGGTCCGCGACCGGGTCCAGGAGCGCCGGGTCCGCGTGCCCCACGGTCACCGCCGCACGCCGGGCGAGCACGCGCACGCTGCGCATCGCCCGCTCCACCAGCACCGCCTGCTTCTCCAGCCGGACGATCTCGTCCCGGTGGCGCCGGTTGACCGACACCCGCGCCTGGTCGCTGGCGTTGTGGGCGGACTCCATCCAGTCCTGCAAGGCCGGCTCGGCGGCGCGGGCGCGCACCAGGGCCGCCTGCAGCCCCTCCTCGTCGGCCTCGCGCAGCGCCGTGGCGATCATCCGCAGCGTGTCGGCCAGCGCGCTCGTGGCGGTGGCGCCGGCCGTGCGCAGCCCGCGCCGCGGGTCGCCCGGGGTCAGCAGGGCGACCGCGAGCGCCACGAGGCCGCCGGTGAGCGCGTCGGTCCAGCGGCCGAACGGCCCGCCGCTGAGGATCGGCAGCCCGGCGACGACGATCGCCTGCGTGCCGGCCTGCGAGGCGAGCACGGCGCCGCGGTCGATGAACCGGCCGATCAGCGCCGAGACGAACATGACCGACACCAGCTGCCACCAGCCCGAGCCGATGAGGTGGACCACCAGGTCGCCCATGCCCACGCCCACGGCGACGCCGACGGCGACCTCCGCGACCTTGCGCAGGTCCCGCTCGAACGAGAAGCCGAGGCACACCCAGGCCGCGATGGCGGCGAAGAACGGCATCTCGTGGCCCAGCACGTACCTGCCGATGCCGTACGCGGCGCCGGCGGCGAGCGACGCCTGCACCATCGGCCAGAACGATCCCCGGACGCGCGACCAGCCCTGGCGCACCCGCGCCCGCACCACCAGCCGCCGGACGACCGCGCGGGCGAGGCGGGAGGCCGGGGCGGGGCGCTCGCCGCCGGTGCCGGGGTCGGGGCTGCGGTCGGTGCTGGGGTCGGCGTCGGGCACGGGGCGGGGCAGGGTCACGCGGTCGGTCTACCTCAGAGCAGGCTCTGGTGCCCGCCGGGCGCGCCGAGCCCGCGCGCGAGCGGCCCCCGGGGCTGGGGCCGGTCGGCCGAGACGCCGTCGCCGGGCACCACGACCTCCTGCGCCGCCGCGACGGTCACCTGCTCGCCGCCGGCGCCCTCGGCGTCGGCGCCGATCGTCCCGACGACGACCAGCTCGGCGTCCTCCGGGACGTTCCGCTTGACCACGGCCAGCCCCACCGGGCCGAGCTCGTGGTGGCGGGCCACCGACGTCAGCGTGCCCACCGCGCGGCCCTCGGGCGCACCGTCGGCGCGGCGCACGAACACCTCAGCGCCGGGCTCGGGCAGCACGTGCACCGACCCGTCCAGGTGCAGGAACACCAGCCGGCGCGGCGGCCGGCCGAGGTTGTGCACGCGCGCCACGGTCTCCTGGCCGCGGTAGCAGCCCTTCTCGAGGTGGACGGCGGTGCGCAGCCAGTCCACCTCGTGCGGGATGGAACGGTGGTCGACGTCGCGGCCCAGGCGGGGGCGGTAGGCCTCGACGCGCAGCGCCTCGGTGGCCCACGTGCCGGCCAGCCGCCAGCCGGCCGCCTCGCGGGCGGCCACCTCGGCGGCCAGGCGCTCGCGCGGCACCAACACCAGGCGCCACGGGCGCTGCATGCCGGGGTGCTCGGCCTCGGGCGGGCCGTACCGGGTGCCGCCGGCGGCGACGCGCGACCAGGTGTCCCACCAGGTCAGCGGCTCGCCCTCGGCGCCCTCGCCGGCCACGGCCTCGCCGATCGCGGCCCAGTCGTCGGTCACGTCGGCGACCTCGACGCGCAGCATGAACCGCATCCGGTCCAGCCAGGCGGCCAGCGGCGCCGCGTGGTCGCGCTCGGTGATCAGCCAGGTGGCCTCGCCGTCGTCGACCACCCCGGCCGCGTGCTCCACGTGCCCCTGCGGGGACAGCACGAGCGTCTCGGTGGACGTGCGCGGCGGGAGGTCGGCCAGGTGCTGGGAGGTGATGTCGTGCAGCCAGCGGTGCCGGTCCGGGCCGGCCACCCGCACCACGCCCAGGTGCGACTGGTCGACGACGGCGCCGCCGCGCGCGAGCGCGCGCTGCTCCGCCACGGGGTCGCCGTAGTGCCACGCGACGCCGGCGTCCGGCCCGGTCGCGGCGACGGCGCCGTGCCGCGCGAGCAGCGGGCTCGCGTACGGGCGGGTGGTCTCGGTCTGCTGCGCGTCGGTCACGGGTGCCTCCGGCGTCTCAGGCCCGGTCGAGCCGGGCGGACGCGTACGAGCCGAGCGGGTGGCCGAACGCGGCGAGCTCCTCCACCCACATGAGCTGGCCCTCGACCAGCCCGTACAGCCGCTTGGCGGCGCTGACCTCGGCGGCCGTCGACGTGCGGGCCACGAAGTCGGTGGCGAGGTCGATGCGGCCGTTGCCCACCATGCCGAGGAACAGGCTCATGCGGCCCGAGGCGTCGGCCACCAGCACCTCGAGGGCGTGCCGCTCCGCGTCCATGCCCTCGGGGCGGTCGCTGGAGACGCGCCAGTAGCCGGTCTCGGTGGACCACACGGTGCCGGCGTCGGCCTTGGCGGCCACGTCGCCCTGCGGGCCGTCGGTCACCGGCGCGGGCCACTCGCCCTCGTCGGGGACGGTCTCGGGCACCTGCGCCTCGATGACCCGGATCGTCGACTCGTACCGCAGGTACGGCCCGCCGTCGTGGTCGAAGACGACGTCGTTGACGAACGCCGTCGTCTCGATGCCGGGGTACTCGATGACGCCCTCGCCCCGCCACCGGCCCACGAGCCACGCGAGCGGGTACACCTCCGGGGCGAGCCCCTCGGGGAAGGCGAAGGGCATCAGCGCTGACCCTGGAAGAGCTTGTAGACGACGTAGCCGGCGAACCACACGATCGCCACCGAGGTGACGCAGAGCAGGCCGATGAAGAACGCCTCGAGACCGGAGTACATGGCTCCGATCGTAGCGTCCGGCCGCCGGTGGGGGCCTGGTGGCCGGGCCGGAGCCCCGCGGCCCGGCCACAGTGGTTGAAATCCGCACGATCCCTGGTGGTCCGGGGCCCGCGGTGGTGTACTGGCCAGGGACCCGTGAGCCGAGGGGACGCCTGATGACCGACCTGCCCCTGCGGACGTGGAACGGCCTCGTCATCCCGATGCCCGGCACGTTCACGCTCGACCCTGCGCACCGGCGCCTGGGGTTCCAGGTGACGCACATGATGGTCTCCGCGGTGCGCGGCGAGTTCGCCGAGGGCACGGCCGCGGTCCGGGTCGCGGAGGACCCGATGCAGTCGCAGGTGGTGGCCCGGATCCGGGCCGACTCGATCACCACCCACAACCCCGACCGCGACGCGCACCTGCGCAGCGCCGACTTCCTCGACGTCGCGCACCACCCCACGATCGAGTTCGTCAGCACGCGCCTGGACTGGAAGGCGCCGGAGGCGGACCCGATCTTCGCCTGGGCCCGCCTCAAGGGCCGCACCCCCGGCCGGGTGGCGACGCCCGAGCCGGCGCAGTCCACGGCGTTCGTGGTGCACGGCGACCTGACGATCCGCGGGGTGACCCGGCCGATCACCCTCGACGCCGAGTACGGCGGCGCGCGCCGCGCCCCCACGGGCGAGGACGTGTTCGGGTTCAGCGCCACCGGGGAGCTCGACCGCGAGGAGTTCGGCCTGCGCTGGAACGTGGCCCTCGAGGCCGGCGGCGTGCTCGTGGCCCGCACCGTGCGCATCGAGCTGGCCGGCGAGGCGGTCAGGGACCCGGGCTGAGCCCCGGCTCAGGCGAGCGCGCGCCCCACCGCGAACACCAGGACGCCGGCCACCGCCACCGGCACCACCGCCGCGGCCAGCCCCGCCCGCCGCTCGGACAGCTCCGGCAGCCGGACCAGCAGCAGCCGCACCGCGGCCACGACGGCCCCGGCGACCACACCGGCCACGAGGCCGACGACGACGTCGAGCGCCGGCAGCACGGACCCCGCGGCGGCGCCGGCCCCGCCCGCCGCGACGACGGCGGCGAGCGCCGCGACCCGGCCCGCCGGGATCGCCGAGACCGCCGCCGCGAGGGCGAGCGCCGCCGCGGCGGCGACGACGAGCGCCGTCCCCGGCTCGCTGCGCCCGACGGCGACCCACCCGGCGGCCGCCACGGCCACGACGGTGCCGGTCACGGTGCCGCTGACGGACTCCACGAGCCGCGGGCGCCCGTCGCGGCGCAGCATCTCGGCGAGGAACGCGAGCATCAGCGCCATCGCCACCACCAGGGGCAGGTGCCGCAGCACCGGTTCGCCCTGGGTGCGCCACGCCACGCCCACGGCCCCGAGCCCCGCGAGGGCCACGACGACGGTGGCGCCGCCCGGCGCCGGCGAGCGCACCAGGCGCGGGCCGCCCGCGGCGACCCCGGCCACCAGCACGACGGCCACCCCCACGAGCGCGAGCGTCCCGGCGTACGCCGCGGCGGCCACGGCGGCGGCGAGGACGGCGGTCGTCACGGCGCGGGAGGTCACGGTCACGGGGACGAGTATCCCGGACCGCGCGGCCGGTCCCGCCCGTCGTGCGTCGCGCAGGCATCGGCCGTGTGACGCCCCGCGGCACGCGCCCCCGCGCACGCGCCGCCGCGCACGTCCAGGAAAACGACGCGTAATGTGCCCGTAACGTGGTCCGGGGCACACTGCCCGGGATCACACAGGTGTGTCGGAACGGAGTGCAGGGCGCCGCCACCGGGCGGTACCTTGGCGACCAGCCGGGCGGCTCGTCCGCCCTGCGGCCACCACCGGTGGCACCCGGTCCGACGACGCCGGGAGGAGGTGCGCGTTGGCAGATCTGTTGATCCTCACCCCCGCGACGGGCGGGTCGGTCGAGGTCCTGCCCGCCCTGGGGCTGCTGTCCCACCGCGTCCGCGTGCTGCCCATGGAGCCGTCGGCCCTGGTCGACGCGCCGGACTCGGACGTCGTGCTGCTGGACGCGCGCCGGGACCTCGTCGCCGCGCGGACCACGTGCCGCCTGCTGCACGCCACGGGCCTGACCGTGCCGCTCGTGCTGATCCTCACCGAGGGCGGCCTCACCGTGGTCACGCACGAGTGGGGCGCCGACGACCTGCTGCTCGAGACCGCCTCCCCCGCCGAGGTGGAGGCGCGGCTGCGCCTGGTCGTGGAGCGGTCCGCGCGCGGGCCGGCGGAGGAGTCGCCGCAGGAGATCTCGGCCGGCGACCTCGCCATCGACGCCGGCGGCTACACCGCCCGCCTGCGCGGGCGCCCCATCGACCTGACCTACAAGGAGTTCGAGCTCCTCAAGTACCTGGTGCAGCACCCGGGCCGCGTGTTCACCCGCGCCCAGCTGCTGCAGGAGGTCTGGGGCTACGACTACTACGGCGGCACGCGCACCGTGGACGTCCACGTCCGGCGGCTGCGCGCCAAGCTGGGCCCGGAGCACGAGCAGCTCATCGGCACGGTCCGCAACGTCGGCTACCGGTTCGACCCGCCGAAGGACCGCGCCCCGGTCGACGCCGAGGCCGCGGGCGCGGCCGACGGCGCCGCCGGCGCGAGCGACGGGGACGGCGGGCCGGCGCGGCGCCCGGGCGCGACGACGCCCGCCGGGACGACCGGCCCGCGGACGGCGGCGTCCCGCCGCTGACGTGGACCGCCGGGTAGGTTGCCTGGCGTGATCGCTCCGCTCGTCCCCGCCCCGTCCCGCCCGCGCGCCGTGGGGGCGGGCCGATGAGCGACGCGCTGGCGGTCGCCGACTACTCCGCCGCGCTCGTCGACGGCCCGTGGCGGCACGAGTTCGTCGCCGCCAACGGCTCCCGGTTCCACGTGGCGCTGGCGGGACCCGAGCCGAGGCACGACCGCAACGGCCCCGGCTCGCCGCTCGTGGTGCTGCTGCACGGGGCGGCGCAGTTCTGGTGGGCGTGGCGCCACCAGGTGGTCGCGCTGGCCGACGCCGGCTACCGCGTCGCCGCGATGGACCTGCGCGGCACCGGCGCCTCCGACAAGCCGCCGTCGGGCTACGACGTGCCCACCCGCACCCGCGACGTCGCCGGCCTCGTGCGCTCGCTGGGCCACGACCGCGCGGTGGTGGTCGGGCACGGCACCGGCGGCGCCGTCGCCTGGGCGATGGCCACGCTCCAGCCGGCCGTCACCGCCGCCGTCGCGGCGCTGTCGGCCCCCCACCCGGCGCGGCTGCACGCCTCGATGCGCCAGCTGCTGACCCCGGCCGCGCTGCGCCTGGTGGCGTTCGCGCAGGTCCCGACGCTGCCGGAGCGAGCGCTGCGGGAGGCCGACCTCGTCGAGCACCTCCTGACCGCCGGGGCTGCCGCGGCGCGCCCCGCCGAGGAGGTCCGGCTCTACCGCACGGCGCTGCGGATCCCGTTCGCGGCGCACGCGGCGCTGGAGCAGGTGCGCTGGCTGGTGCGCTCGACGCCGCGGCCCGACGGGCGCCGCTTCCTGTCCGCGGTGCGCCGCGGCGTGCCCGTGCCCGCGCTGCAGGTGCACGGCGCGCACGACGGGCTGCTGCGGCGCCGGCTCGCCGACGCCGACGGCGCGGCGCTCGCCCACGACTTCCGGTTCGAGGTGGTCGACGGCGCCGGGCACTTCCTGCCCGAGGAGGCCCCCGACCGCGTCAACGCGCTGCTGACCGGCTGGCTGGAGCGGGTAGCGCCGCGCTGATCCCCGGGCGCCGGTCCCTCTCGGGCGCCGGTCCGTCAGGCGTGCGGCGGCTGCGGCGTCGTCGGGGACGGCGTCGGGCCGGGCTTGACCAGCGTGCGCGCCACCTCGGGGTCCGTCTCGCCGACGCCGAACGACGGGCACCAGCGCGCGACCACGCACGCGCCGCACGCCGGCCGGCGCGCGTGGCACACCCGCCGCCCGTGCCACACGAGGTGGTGGCTGAGCATCGTCCAGTCCTTCCTCGGCACCAGCTCCCCCACCTCGTGCTCGACCTTGACCGCGTCCTCGGACTCGGTCCAGCCGAAGCGGCGCGCCAGGCGGCCGAAGTGCGTGTCCACGGTGATCCCCGGGACGCCGAACGCGTTGCCCAGCACCACGTTCGCCGTCTTGCGGCCCACGCCCGGCAGCGTCACGAGGTCCTCCAGGCGGCCGGGCACCTCGCCGCCGAACCGCTCCACCAACGCCTGGCCCAGCCCGATGAGCGAGCGCGTCTTGGCGCGGTAGAAGCCCAGCGGCTTGAGGATCTGCTCGAGCTCCTCCGGGTCGGCGGCCGCGTACGCCGCGGCGTCGGGGTAGCGCGCGAACAGCTCGGGCGTCGTCGCGTTGACCCGGACGTCGGTCGTCTGGGCGGACAGCACCGTGGCCACGAGCAGCTCCAGCGGCGTCGTGAAGTCGAGCTCGGCGCGGGCGTCCGGGTACGCCGCCGCGAGCTCCCGGTCGATGCGCCGCGCGCGCCGCACCAGCGCCAGGCGGGACTCGCCCGTCGGCGTGGGCGCGGCGACCTCGGCCTGCGCGGCCGGGGGCGCCGACGCGGCGGTGGACGGGCGCGGCTTCGACGGCTTCGACGGCGGCACACCGGCAGCGTAGCGAGCGCCCCGGACACCGGCGCCCCGGGACGCCGCGCGGCCGCTCAGGCGCGTCGCGGGCCGGTGTGACCTGCGTCCCGGGGGATGTGAGGCAGACTTGAGAACTGGAACACAAGCCATCGACACCTGGACCGCACCGCGGTGGCGCACCGCGCGACGGTCCCGAGAACGTGAGGAAGCCCCGTGGACGACACCACCGTCGTGCTCTCCGCCCCCCTCTTCGCCGACATGGAGGACGAGGAGACGCGTGCCCTTCTCGACTCCATGGTCCCCGTGGAGCTGTCCCGCGGCGACGTGCTCTTCCGCGAGGGCGAGCCCGGCGACCGCCTCTACGTGATCGCGCAGGGCAAGATCAAGCTCGGCCGCCGCTCGTCGGACGGCCGCGAGAACCTGCTGTCGATCCTCGGCCCCGGCGAGATGTTCGGCGAGCTGTCCCTCTTCGACCCGGGCCCCCGCACCGCGACGGCCTCCTCGGTGTCCGACTCGGTCGTGTACGAGCTGCGCCACCAGGCCCTCGTCGCGTGGGTCAACGCGCACCCGAAGGTCGCCACCCACCTGCTCGGCGCGCTGGCCCGCCGCCTGCGCCGCACCAACGAGACGCTCGCCGACCTGGTCTTCTCCGACGTCCCCGGGCGCGTCGCCAAGGCGCTGCTCGACCTGTCGACCCGCTTCGGCGAGCCGTCCGACGACGGCGTGCGCGTGGCCCACGACCTCACGCAGGAGGAGCTGGCGCAGCTCGTCGGCGCCTCGCGCGAGACCGTGAACAAGGCGCTGGCCGACTTCGCGTCGCGGGGCTGGGTCCGTCGTGAGGGCCGCGCCGTCGTCCTGCTCGACATGGACCGCCTGGAGCGCCGGGCGCGCTGATCTTCGCCTTGCCTCCGCGCCCGTCGCGGAGGGCCGCGGGCAGACGAAGGCCCGTCCGCGCAGCCGCGTTCGCGCGCCCCAGGGGGCGCTCCACTTCGGGACGGATACGGCTGCGCGGACGGGCCTTCGTCTGCCCGCTCCGTCGGTGGGCCGGTGACCGCCGCTCCGCGTGGCCGGCCTGGCTGCAGGCGGGCCGCGCCTTCGGCCTGGGGACGACGGCGCGGCCCGTGGGAGTGCTGAGGGGTTGGCGGGCCTGGCCGTCCTACTCGGCGAGCTCGACCAGGAGCTCCACCTCGACCGGGGAGTCGAGCGGGAGGACCGCCACGCCCACGGCCGAGCGGGCGTGCACGCCGGCGTCGCCGAAGATCTCGCCCAGGATGTTCGAGGCGCCGTTGATGACCGCGGGCTGGCCCGTGAACGACGGGTGGGAGGCGACGAAGCCGACCACCTTGACCACGCGGGCGACGCTGTCGAGGGTGCCGGTGAGGGAGCGGACGGCGGCCAGGGCGTTGAGCGCGCACTGCCGGGCGAGGCGGGCGGCGTCCTCCGGAGGGACCAGGCCCTCGCCGACCCCGACCTTCCCCGTGGCCGGCAGGGCTCCGTCGACCATGGGCAGCTGGCCCGAGGTGTGCACGTAGCGGCCGGAGCGCACCGCCGGGACGTACGACGCGACGGGCGGGACGACGTCGGGCAGCTCGATGCCGAGCTCGGCGAGGCGCGCCTCGGCGGTGGCGGCGGCCGTCATCACTGGCTCCCGGTCGGGCGCTTGAGGTACGCCACGAGCCCCGTGCCGTCCGGACCCGGCACCACCTGCACGAGCTCCCAGCCGTCGGCGCCCCACTGGTCGAGGATCGCCTTGGTGTTGTGGATGAGGAGGGGGATCGTCGCGTACTCCCACGTCGTTGCCATGCGCCCAGGCTAGCCGCGGCCCCGCGGCCCGCGACGTCCGGCGGCCCCGTGCGTCCACAGGACCTGCACATCGGTCCCCCGTCCGTGCCTGCCCGGTCCCATGGCCCACCCCTTACCCTGGTCGCCATGGCGAGACGTGACGCGAACCCCTCGGACCCCCGCCGCATCACGCGCACGATGCCGGCGACCCAGCTCGTCGCGCTGCTGCTCGCCTTCCTGCTGACGGCGGGCGCGGGCGGCGTGCTCGCGGCCGGCCTCGCGATCCCGCTGGCCGCGGGCGCGAGCACCGCCACGAACAGCACCGTCGAGCTGTTCGAGGAGGTCCCCGACGAGCTCACGCCGGGACCGCTGTCGCAGGCCTCGTTCGTCTACGCCGCCGACGGCTCGCTGCTGGCCACGTTCTACGCCCAGAACCGCATCGTCGTCCCGCTCGACGAGGTCTCCGACGCGATGAAGCACGCCGTGATCGCCATCGAGGACGAGCGCTTCTACGAGCACGGCGGCATCGACCCTCGGGGCATCACGCGCGCGTTCGCCAACAACCTCGCCGGCAAGTCCACGCAGGGCGCCTCGACGCTGACCCAGCAGTACGTCAAGAACGTGCTGATCGACCAGGCGGAGCAGTCGGGCGACCCGTTCGGCGTCCTGGAGGCGCGCGAGGACTCGATCGAGCGCAAGCTGCGGGAGGCCAAGCTCTCCATCGCGCTCGAGAAGACGATGAGCAAGGACGAGATCCTGCAGGGCTACCTCAACGTGGCCCAGTTCGGCACGAGCGTCTACGGCGTCGAGACCGCCTCGCGGTACTACTTCAACAAGTCCGCCAAGGACCTCACGCCGGTCGAGGCCGCCACGATCGCCGGCGTCACCAAGGCCCCCAGCCAGTTCGACCCCACGGTGCACCCGGAGGAGTCGCAGAAGCGCCGCGACATCGTGCTGAACAAGATGTGGTCGCTGGGCTACATCAGCACCGAGGAGTACAACGAGGCGCTCGCGACGCCGATCGCCGACACGCTGCACGTCACGCCCGTCAAGGTCGGCTGCCAGGCTGCCGGCGGCGCCGCGTTCTTCTGCGAGTACGTGATCAAGGAGATCATGGCCAGCCCCGAGTTCGGGGAGACCGCCAAGGACCGCCAGGGGCTGCTGTACCGCGGCGGCCTGGAGATCACCACGACGCTCGACCCGGCGAAGCAGAGCGCGGCCGAGCGGCAGGTCACCACGCAGGTGCCGGCGGACAACACCGCGGGCCTGGAGTCCGCCGTCGTCTCGGTCGAGCCCGGCACGGGCAAGATCCTCGCGATGGCGCAGAACGTGCCGTTCGACCCGAGCAGCGACCCCAAGCCGGGCACGACGTCGGTCAGCTACGCGGCCGACTACGCCCACGGCGGCTCGCGCGGCTTCCAACCCGGCTCCAACTTCAAGCCGTTCGTGCTGGCGGAGTGGCTCAAGACCGGTCACACGCTCAACCAGACGGTCAACGCCAACCACGTCCAGCGGCCCCAGTCCGCCTGGCACGCCACCTGCGGCAACCGGTTCGGCGGCGAGGACTGGGGTCCCGCCAACACCGAGACCAACCTCGGCGGGCAGATGAGCGTGCTCAAGGCCACCTACCTGTCGGTGAACACCGCCTACGCCTCGATGTCGACCCAGCTCGACCTGTGCGGCGTCCGGAACACCGCCTGGGACATGGGCTTCCGCCCCACCGTCAACAACCAGACGCGCGAGGCGCTGACCAACCCCACGGTGGACGACATCCTCATCACGCCGGCGATGGTGGTCGGCACGCAGAACACCTCGCCGCTGCAGCTCGCCGCCGCGTACGCGACGATCGCCAGCAACGGCACCTACTGCGAGCCGATCGCCATCACCAAGGTCACCAAGCCCGACGGCTCGGAGATCCAGGCACCCTCGGCCAACTGCAACCCTGACGCGCTGCCCGGCAACGTCGCGGCCACCATGGTCTACGCCATGAAGAACGTGCTGACGATCGGCACCGCGCGCGGTGACGGGCTGGCTGGCGGCCGGCCCGCGGCCGGCAAGACCGGCACCAACCAGTTCTCGGCCCAGACCTGGTTCACCGGCTTCACCCCGCAGATCTCCACCACCGTCTGGGTGGGTGAGGCCTCGGGCGAGACCAAGCACTTCGACATCAACTTCCAGGGTCGGTACATCCGGACGCTCTACGGCAGCACGATCGCCGCGCCCCTGTGGCGGGACTACATGAACGAGGCGACCAAGGACATGCCGGTCGTCGACTTCCCCGCCCCGGACCCCGCGCTCATCGGCAGCGCGCCCCGCACGCAGGCCTCGACCGGCACGGCCGAGCCCGCGAGCAGCACCACGCCGGCGAGCGACCCGGAGGGCGGCCAGGCCGCCGCGGGCAACGGCGGCGGCCAGGGCGATGCGGGCGCCGGCCAGGGCAACGCCGGCGGCGCGCAGGGCAACGGGCAGGGCAACGGGCAGGGCGACGCGGGCGCCGGCCGGGGCAACGGCAACGTCGGCGACGCGGGCGCCGGCCAGGGCGACGCCGGGGGCCAGGGCTGAGCGCCCCCGGCGTGGCCCGGGCCGCGCGCCTGCTCGGTGGGCTCGCCGCCGTCGGGGCGGCGGGCGTGGCCTACGCGCACGTCGAGACCAAGCTCTTCACGGTGCGGCACGTGACCGTGCCGGTGCTGCCCCCCGGTCAGGACGACCTGCGCGTGCTGCACGTCAGCGACCTGCACGTGGTGCCCTCGCAGCGCACCAAGCTGGCGTGGATCCGGTCGCTGGCCGAGCTGCAGCCGGACCTGGTGGTGGACACCGGGGACAACCTCGCCCACCGCGACGCCGTCGGCCCGCTCCTCGACGCGCTGGAGCCGCTCCTGGCCAGCACGCCGGGTGTGTTCGTCATGGGCTCGAACGACTACTTCGGCCCGCGACCCAAGAACCCCGCGCGCTACCTCCGGCGCGACCCGCGCGTGTTCCACGCCGAGCCGATCGACCTGCCGTGGCAGGACATGGTCGACGCGTTCACCGCCGCCGGGTGGAAAGACCTCACGAACCGCCGGGACGTCGTCCGGGCCGCCGGGCGCACCGTCGCCTGCGTCGGCGTCGACGACCCCCACCTGGACAAGGACGAGCTCCCGCTCGCGCCGGCGTCGCCGGACGGGGCGTCGGCCGACCTGCGGCTCGGCGTCGCGCACGCTCCCTACGTGCGGGTGCTCGACGCGATGCACGCCGACGGCGTCGACGCGGTCCTGGCCGGGCACACGCACGGCGGGCAGCTGCGCGTGCCGTTCTACGGCGCGCTCGTGACCAACTGCGACCTCGACCGCGGCCGGGTCAGCGGCCTGCACGGCTGGCCGGGCCCCCGCCCGGACGCCCCGGGCGGGGCCGGCTCGACGTGGCTGCACGTGTCTGCCGGCGCCGGCACCTCGCCGTACGCGCCGGTCCGGTTCGCGTGCCGGCCGGAGGCGACGTTGCTCACGTTCACCGCCCGCTGAGCCCGCGACCGGGGCGTACGCCCGGAGGTGCTCCAGGCCCGGCGCCCGTCCGGTTTTTCTCCGAGGCCCCCGGTCGGCTATGCTGGGCAGGCTTCCCCACGAGGTCGGCCGCCGAACGGCGTCCGTGAGCGATGGGGGCGCACCACTCGGGGTGTGGCGCAGCTTGGTAGCGCGCTTCGTTCGGGACGAAGAGGTCGCAGGTTCAAATCCTGTCACCCCGACCAGCCGAAAGGCCCTCTGACCAGCGGAAACGCTGACGTCGGAGGGCCTTTCGCTTTGCCCCGAGGCCCACAGAAGCCCAGGTGCTTCACTAACTGCTTCACTACGCCTCGACACGGCGGGTCTCGCCCGGCAGCCTGAACAGCGGTTCCATGTGCCAGCCCGGGCCGACGTCCGCGACCGCGACGAAGTCGTTCATGTACCGGGCGCCTGTCTGGATCACCGGGCGGAGCTCATGCCGGTAGACGCGTTCCGTCGTCGTCGTGTCGGAGTGGCCGACGACGCGGGCGATCTCTTCCACGGCCGCGCCGCCCGCCGACATGAGCGATACGAACGAGTGCCGCAGCTCGCGCGGGGTCCACTCGGCCGGGACGACGCTGGGCACGGCTCCGAGCGCTGACCGGAAGCCGCGGCGCACGTTCGCGGCGTCGAGCGCCGTCCCGACCTTAGTGGTGAACACCAGACCCGTCTCCGTCCACGCTTCCCCTGCCTTCACGCGGTCCGCGATCTGCTCCCGACGACGGCGGTGCAGCGCGTCGATGGCGAGGTCAGGGATGGCGAGCGTGCGGCGCGAGAGGCGGGTCTTGGTGTCGCCCGACTTCCGCACCGAGCGCCACACCGCAATGGTGGCGGGATCCGACTCGAGGTCGACGGCATCCCAGGTGAGCGCCCGCATCTCTTCGGTGCGGACGCCGACGAGCATCGAGACGACGATGTAGGCGTACATCCAGTGACCCTTGGTCAGCGTGAGCACGTCGAGCGCCTGTCGCTCCGAGAGGGACTTCGACTTCCGGCCCGCCTTGCCCCGAGGCGTGGTTACGACCTCGACGACGTTGCGGTCGACGAGGTCGCGAGCCATGGCCCGCTTCACCACGGCGTTCAGGCAGCCGCGCACGTCCCGGATGGTCCGCGTCGAGTGCGTGGCAACCATTGAGCGCAGCAGCTTCTCGACGTGCTTGGCCGTCAGTCTGCGGAGCAGCACGTCACCGATCCCTGCGTCGATGTGCGCGCACATGAACTCGCGCTGCTTGACGGTCTCGTCGTCGACCTGGCCCTGTCCGTAGAGCAGCCAGTCCTTGACCGCGTCGCTCACGGTCATCTTGTCGGAGCCCGCCGCGAGACCGCGCTCGTACTCCCGGACGAGGCGGCGCACGCCTTCCAGCGCGGCGGTGCGGGACTTGCCCGAGGCGGTCTTGCGGATCTCCTTCCCACGGTCGGTGTACCCGACGACGCGGGTCGCGATGAACCGCTGGCGGCTCGCGTTCCAGGAGACGCCGCCCTCGCCCCGGGTCCGGCGCGGCTTCGGGGCGGCCTGCTCGGTCATGCCGCACCGTCCTCCAGCGTCGCGGCGTACTCCCGCACGGCTGCGACCGGGACCAGGCGACGCGTGCCGACCTTGACCGTGCGGAGCCGCCCGCAGCGGATCAGCTCGTACACGATGGTCCGGCCGAGTCGCAGCGCCTCGGCCGCTTCCTCCACCCGGTAGAGCACCGGGGCAATCTCGCTCACGGTGAGCGGTTCACGCTTGGTCATCTCTCCCCCGTTCGGGTCGTGCGGTTGGTGGTCGTCCCCGTGGTCGTGCTCGCGGTCTTCCCTGCTCGCCACCGGGCGTACTCGCGTGCGCGGGAGGCGGCGGCGTCGGCGAGAGCCTTGTCCCCGGTGCGCGGCCAGCCGGTGCCCTCGTAGCGCCAGGAGCCGACGACGAGGGTGGTCTCCTCGGCGTCCTCGGCCATGAGGCGTGCTTCGAGGTCGCGGGTGTCGAGGGCGACGCCGTGGCGCCGGGCGTCGGCGGTGAGGTGCTGGAACCGGCGTCGGGCACGACGCAGCGCGCCGAGCGTGACGGAGTAGCGGCGCGACTTGGTGGAGAAGTGCCCCCGGAAGCCGAGCATCGTGGACCAATGGCCCAGCAGCGCGTAGGGGTTCTCGACGCAGTCGCCGCAGAGGCGCGGGTGCCGGTCTCCTGCCCGCTCGCCGCAGCCGAAGGGGCAGCCGGCCATGGCCCGCGCGGCGAGGGTCCGGCACGCCTCGGCAAGCGCGACGAGGTGCGGTTGCGGCTTCGTTGGGTCGGCACTGGTCGACTTCGTCGCGTACTTGGCGAGGTACGCGGCGACCTGGTCAGCGGTGATGTCGCCGGCCGTGACGGACCCCGCACGGACGATGCGCACGTCCGTCTGGAGACCGAAGCGCAGGACGCGCACGACGTCGTCGGCGTCGACCGGGGCGGGCGAGTAGCGGACCGCGGCGGCAGCCTCCCGCACGACGTCTGCCAGCGCGGCGGCGGGGATCGGTGCGGGCGAACCAGGGCCGTCCGGGCCGTCGATCCGCACGAGCGCGTGGAAGTGGACCAGGCCGCGGGACTGGAACTCGGCCACCTTGGCGTACTCGAGCCGTAGGTGCTTCGTCAGCGCGGACGGTCGGACGTCGAGAGCCGCCGCCAGGTGACGCCGGAGCGTGATCGTGAACCGGCGCCAGAGCTCCGGCGCGCACCACTGCCACACGGCCGCCGAGTTGACGTCGTAGCAGTCGAAGCACAGCGGGGCTCCGACCTGGACGTCGCCGTCGTCGTGCCGCTTCCAGCAGGCGCGCGGACGGCCGTGTTCGCAGAGCGTGGCGCCGGTCCGCGGGTGGCAGGGCCGGTTGCCGTCGCGGACGCCGTGGACGGCGCCGAACGAGGGCGCCGTGAGCGTGACGAAGAGCAGCGGGTTCGCGCGCACGTCCTCCGAGACACCCTTGCCGCCGTGCAGCCCGGTGGAGATGAGCTCGAAGGTGTCGCGGGCGTAGATGCGCGAGCACGCGGGGCAGACGTCCTCGCGCCGGTTGCCGCACGGCTTGTAGAGCATGCCGAGAGGCTGGTCGGCCGAGGCGAACGTCTCGACGACCTCGCCGGTGCGAGTGTCGACGGTGTCGGAGCGGCCCACGAGCCGCACCGGGTGGGAGCAGTTGCCGACGCGGGCGAGGGTGTCCGCGAGGGCGGGCATGGTCTTGTCCGTCAGGCGGCCGACGATGGACGCGGCGGCGGCCGGTGTGAGCGCGCCGAGGTCAAGGGGCTCGTCCGGGGAGTGGCCCCCGAAGCCCGCGCTCACGGTCTCGGCGACGGCCATCACGCGGCCTCGGGGTCGCCCTCATGGGCGGGCTGACGGGTCGAGGCGCGCGGAGCGCGGGGCTTGCGCGGCGTGCGCGGACGCGGCGCAGGGTCGCCCAGGGTTACCCCGACCGGGGCGCCCGCGGCCGTGGCGGTGTCGGACGCGGCGTGCGTCACGGCGACCTCGTCGAGCAGCGCCGGGGCAGGCGGCGCGGGGTAGGTGGCGGCGACCATGCGGATGAAGTCGTCGGCCCAGTAGTCGGCGCGCACGCGGGAGACCGTGCCGTCGTCGGTGACGGCGTATCCCGTACCCGGCATGGTCTGCGAGACGTGGTGGGCCGGGGCGAGGGCGGCCATGCCGTCCCCGAGAACCATGCGCGTCTCGGTGCCGGAGGCGAGGCGCAGGGCGACGGTCTGCGTGAACAGGTCGCGCATGCCCACGGTCTCCTTGCGTGGGTCCTGGACGAACGCGACGACCATGACGCCGAAGGCGCGCCCCTGCGTGAGGATCAGCTTCAACAGCTTGGCGGCCTCGCCCACGACCTCCTTGGACGCATACGCGGTGAGCACGGCGAGCTCGTCGATCATCAGGACGTGGGCGGGGTCGCCCGGCGTCGGGTGGAACATGCGCGACAGTCCGCGCATGGCGGCCTGGCGCTCGACGATGACGCGGTGCAGGCCGCGCAGGAGCCTCACGGCGTCGGCCTCGTTCATGGCGACGTACGAGAACATTGGGGTGCCGACCGAGACCTCGACGCCGCCCTTCAGGTCGACGCCCCACAGCCGGACCATCCCCGCGTGCGCCGCCGGGGCGAGGTTCCCGGCGACGCCCCAGAAGATCGAGCCCTTCCCGGACCCGGACCGCCCGACGACGAGGGTGTGCCGTCCGGCAAGGTCGAGCCGCCACGGGGTGCCGTCCGAACACCGCCCCAGGGTCACGCCCTGGAACTCGATCCGAGACGGGATCGTGGGCAAGGTGGCGACGTCGAGCAGCTCGCGCATCGTCAACGCGAGCTCGACCCATCCCGCGCCGAGGCGGTGCGTGTCCACGGCCTGCGCGCCGAGCGAGGTGGCGATGGCCTCGGCGGCAGACACGACGTCGTCAGCGGTCTGTCCGACGCGGGCCCGGACGTGGAACGTGAGCGTGTTGCCGGACGCCTGGACGTGCCGCATGCGCGGGATCACGACCCGGCCGTCGTCACGGGATGAGGTTGCGAGCCCGCAGCGGTCCGCGATGACCTTCCAACTGCGTCGCACCCGCCGCTTCCAGCCGCGACGACGGAGCGGCCCACCGACGACGGCTTCGTAGGTCAGCGGGTGGGCCGTGGACCAGATCACTCGGACGAGGCTGAACGCGGGGATGCACCAGACCACCGCGTACCCGGCCACGGAGTGCCCAGCGAGGAGAAGGAGGTTGCCCAGCACGACGCAGGCCAGCAGGGTGCGCCAGGGTCGGACCGTCCAGACGACCAGGTGCCACAGGGCAAGGCCGATCGTGCCGACGATGGCCCACGCCGCACTGAGCGCCTTCATCACGCCGCCTCCGCTCCGTCGTCGTCGAGGTCGAACCACGGCTCTGCGGGCGGGAATGCCCGCACGGGGCGCACCAGGTCGGCAGCGCAGTAGACCGAGATTCGAAGGCCAGGCCCCCACTCCGAGGCCCATACGGTGAACCCGTGAGAACCGGCGTCAGGCGGATAGTCGGTGACACTGCCGAGCGAGAGCAGGCGGGCCAGGAGCTCGGCGTCGGCCTGCGTGCGGACGTGTACGCCGACCGAGTTGGATCCGATGGCGACGTAGGTGGCCCGACCACCGACCCACTCGACCAGGTCGGATGCGATGGTCAGCAGCTCGGCCATCGAGGCGTCCGACCGCTCGACGATCTCGCCCGTCAATGCGGCGGACATCAGGCCGCCGCCTTCTGCTCGGGAGGCTTCGCCTCGGTGCGGCCCTGCCCCGGAGCGACCATGGCGTCGGCCCGGAAGGACCACGACAGGCGCGGGCGGCTGCCGCTGTCGTCGATCCACGGCAGGGCCGTCAGGCCGACGAACTCCACCGGAGTCCAGGGCAGCGGCGAGGTGTTCTTGGGCGGGACGGGCTGGACCGCGGCCACGAACTTCACCGAGACGCCGATGTCCTTGCGGTTCGCGTCGTCGTCGGCGTCGATCACGGTCGCCTGCCAGACGAGCAGGCCGGTCTCCTTGTCCCGCTGCTGCGGGCGCGAGCCGTCCTCGCGCTTCGGCGCCTGGAAGTCCACGACGGGCTCGACCTCGCCACGGAGGAAGGCACCGTTCGGGAACGCCAGGCCGTGGGCGATGGGGAAACGCTTGGCGATGGCCACTTGACTCTCCGTTCGCTTGTGGAGCGCGTCTCTCGCTACTCCTGCGAACGCCTACACACCCGCGCGAATCGTCTGTCAAGCGATCTGAGTGACCACATTCGCGCGACACGCGATCCGTGACACACTGAGGACGTGAGCCAAACATGGGACGCCGTCGTTCGGGACGTGCTTGACCAGGCCAGACGCGCAGCCGGAGGCGGTGCGCCGCTTGCCCTCGCGTTGCGCTCCGCGAACGTCGGCCCCGAGTCGGGCACCTACTCCGAGTCGGCCGTATCGAACTGGATCAAGGGCCGCGCTCGCCCGCCCGCCGACGTCGTGCTCGCGGCGGCGTCGCTCTACGGCCTGTCGCTCGACTCGCGCCTCGGCGTGGAGACCCCGGGCACCACGTCAGACCCCGAGGGCATCGACGAGCTGCGTGGCGCGGTCCACCGGCTCGAAACACTGGTCCACGAGCGGCTCGCACCCCGGGCCGACGACTCGCCGTGGTCGACGCGCGACGTCCGCGGTGTCTTCGCCACGCGCTCCGAGGCCCAGGCCGCCGTGCCCGTGCTCCGCACCCTCGCGGCGGCCGAGCACGTCGACGCGATGGGGCTCAGCCTCAACGCCCTGTGCCAGACCGTCTCCGACGTCACGCTCGCGGAACTCGTCGAGAATGGCCTCACGCTCCGCTGCCTGTTCCTCGACCCCAACGGCAAGGCGACGAAGGCCCGTGAGGCCGAGGAAGGCCACCCCGCCGGACACCTGACCAAGCTGACCCGGGCGAACCTCCTCGTGATTCAGCGTCTGCGCGATCGCCTCTCCCCTGAGGCCGGCGAGCGCGTCCAGGTCCGCACCTACGACGAGACGGTGCGCTTCAACATCACCAACATCGACGGCGTGCGTTCGCTCGTTCAGCCGTACCTCCCGAACGTGCGCGGGCTGGACGCCCCCACGTTCCTCATCGACGCCGACGACGACGAACCTCACGGCCTCTACCCCGTGTTCGAGCGTGTCTTCACCGAGACCTGGGAGCGCGGCCGTGACGTCGAGCATTGAGAGTGTCGCGACCGCGGCCGTCGACCTCGCCCTCTCGATCCTGCGCGACGGGACCACAGGCGGCCGGACCTACAAGACCGACCGCGACTTCGCCACCGCCACCGATTACGCCATCGAGGACGCTGTGCGGTCCTTCCTCGCGCGCGAGACGCCCGAGATCGGGTTCCTCGGCGAGGAACGCGGGGCCGAGGGGAGCACCGAGCGGTACTGGTGCCTCGACCCCATCGACGGCACCACCAACTTCTCGCGCGGCATACCCAACTTCGGCGTCTCGCTCGCGCTGATCGAGGGCGACCAACCGACGTTCGGGACCATCGCCCTCCCGATGCACCGCGAGCGGTACATCACGCGCAACGGCGGCGCCTATCTCAACGAAGAGCGCATCACCGTCTCGACGACGACCGAGCTCCGCGACGCGGTCGTCTCGATGGGCGACTTCGCGACGGGAGAGGGCAGCGCCGAGAAGAACCGGCGACGCCTCGGCATGATGGCCAGGCTGGCCGACTCGGTCGGCCGCATCCGAATGCTCGGCTCAGCAGCAACGGACCTCGCCTGGCTCGCAGCAGGCCGCCTTGACGCCGTAGTCATCGACGCCAATCGGCCTTGGGACGTGGCGGCCGGTGTTGCTCTGGCCTACGCCGTGTCGGCGACTGTCACCCAAGTCGACGCGCAGCCGTATGGACTCAGCGGGTCGAGCCTTGTGGTTGGAGCGCCGATGGTTCACGAGCGCCTGATCGGCGCTCTCGCTCCAGGGCGAGAAGCGCCCAGCTCAAGCGACCCGCGATAGATCTACTTCGCACAAATAGATCTATCGTCTAGAGTGCTCTACATGTCCGCCGAAGCCGTCCTCGACACAGCCCGTCCTGATGCACGCGACCGGGTCGCGCCGCTCCGGCTCGTCCAGTCTCCCCCGCCGCTTCCGTCCGTCGACGGCGGGTTCAAGACGGTACTCGCTGACCCGCCGTGGCGGTTCGCGAACCGAACGGGCAAGGTTGCGCCCGAGCATCGTCGTCTCGATCGCTACTCGACGATGGATCTCGAGACAATCTGCGACCTGCCCGTTCGCGACGTAGTCGCCAAGAACGCGCACCTCTACCTCTGGGTGCCGAACGCGCTGCTCCCCGATGGCCTCCGCGTCCTCGATGCGTGGGGCTTCCGCTACGTGTCAAACGTGGTTTGGGCCAAGCGGCGCAAGGACGGCGGCCCCGACGGCCGGGGTGTCGGCTTCTACTTCCGCAACGTCACAGAGATCATGCTCTTCGGCGTCCGCGGCTCGATGCGGACGCTCCCCCCTGCCCGGTCGCAGGTCAACATGATCGAGACCCGAAAGCGCGAGCACTCCCGCAAGCCAGACGAGCAGTACGACCTGATCGAACGCTGCTCGCCCGGGCCATTCCTTGAGATGTTCGCCCGATACCCGCAGGAGGGCTGGTCCGCCTGGGGTGACGAGGCAGGGGCAGAAGTCGTACCTCGCGGGCGCTCGCACCGGGGCTACGAAGGCGGCGAGGTCGAGCGCGTCCCGATCCTCGAGCCCCACGAGCGCCTCACGACGGACACCGCGAAGCGGATCGGAATGGTCCTCCGCGAGCGCTATGAAGCTGGGGCATCGATTCGCCAGCTCGCGAGTGAGACCGATTACTCGATCGCGAGAGTTCGCGCGCTGCTTGCAACGGCAAACACCGAGCTTCGCGGCAGGGGCCGCACCCCGTCAACAGCTTCCACGTAGCCAACGACTCACCCACCGAGCGCCAGAACGCGTGTCGCCTGGCGCCCGGTGGGCACCTTCTGGTCTCCTTACGCCATGCTCCTGACCGAGTCCTGGCGCGACGCCTTCCCCATCGAGATTCAAGCGCGGTACGACTTCGCTGAGACCCGCAACGCCGCCGCCATCCTCAAGACCCTGAACCCCGGTGCGTTCGCCGACCTGGTGAACGTGCTCCAGGCGTTCAGCCTCTCGGTGGACCTCCTCGTGCGACCCGGTGGCAACAAGAGCAAAATCGCTGCCGAGCTCGACTGTGCATTCCGCCAGCGCGGTTACCGTGAGGCTCGCTTCGAGCAGGACGTGACAACTCGACTCGTCATCTCGGCGTGGGGCACGGAGCCCGCCGAGATTCGCGAGACTTCGAACTCCTACGGCGGGCACAAGGTCGACAACGTGAAGGACCGCGCCGTCGTCGACGTCGAGTGGAACCCCAAAGACGGAAACCTCGACCGGGACTTCGCCAACTACGTCTCACTGCACGAGGGCGGTGTGATCGATGTCGGCGTCATCGTGACGCGCCGCGGTGGCGACTTCCGCTACTTCGTGCGTGATCTTGTTGCCCAGGTGCGTGCCATCGAGGTGCCCGACGCAACCGAGGCGTGGACGAAGCGGATGAAGAAGACACCCGCTGACCCACTCGGGACGAGCACGACGTCCAACTTTGAGAAGCTCGTCGAGAGACTGGAGCGAGGCGACGCGCGGGGGTGCCCGCTGCTCGCCGTTGCCATCGGGGAGCAGACGTTCGATGCCCCCGACGACCTCTTCGACGAAGTGCGCCATCTCGCTCAGGAAAACATCGTCGTCACGAGCGACGGACTCGACGTTGCGGTCGACGCCGAAGACGAGTAGCCGCCTGACGTCGCCACGGACGCATGGCGAGCTGTAAGGGTTGGCCGCTGGGTCACTCGTACGGGCTGCCGGTGAGTAGTTTCCTCACTGGCTCAAGCGCGCGGCTTCGCCGCGCGCGGCGGCCTCCCGGGCGGGGCCCCGCGCTCCGCTCGCTGGAGCTCGCTCCGCGCACCCCACCCGTCCGACCGCCCACCCCGCACGACGAAGGCGGTCCCGAGGCATCTCGGAACCGCCCCACCTGCTCGCCGACCTCGTCGTCGACGTCGACCTGCACGCCGTCATCCGGGGCGAGCTCGTGGACCACCTCGCTCCCGGCCCCTGCACCGACAGCCGAGCATCCGGCCGACTCAACCCCGTGTCAAGGGCGCCTGCGGCGTCGCTGCGCGATGGCCTACGGCCACCCTTGACCCGGGCCTCCGTCAGCCTCTTGTGCTCCACTGTCGCCGCAGCGCCTCCGAATGTCCCGACTGCCCGATCCAGTGCGTGCTGCTTCATCAACTGCTTCACGTAGTCGACGGCGGCGTGCGGACGCCAGCGAACGACAGCCCGCAGAACCACGACGAAGAGAACGGCCAGCAGCGCGTCCGAGCGGCTTCGGGACGAAGAGGTCGCAGGTTCAAATCCTGTCACCCCGACCACGCGAGGCCCGGGATCCGCACGGATCCCGGGCCTTCGTCGTTCCCGGACCGGCCCGGGCCCCGCGGCGGTCCGCTGCGGGTGAGAGGGTGAGGTACGCACCGGGACACCGAGCCCGGACCACGCCGAGGAGGCACCGTGCCCGCACCGATCGTCGTCGTCGGCGGAGGCCTGGCCGCCGCGCGCGCCGTCGCCACGCTCCAGGACGAGGGCCACGACGGGGACGTCGTCGTCCTCACCTCCGAGCGCCACTGCCCCTACGAGCGTCCGCCGCTGTCGAAGGACTACCTGCGGGGCGAGGCCGCCCGGTCCGCCCTGTACCCGCTGCCGGAGGAGTGGTACGGCCGCCACGGCGTCGACCTGCGGCCCGGCACGGCCGCGCTGGGCCTGCACCCCGGCGACCACACCGTGACCCTCTCCGACGGGAGCACCCTGCGGTACTCCCAGCTCCTGCTCGCCACGGGATCCACGCCGCGCCACCTGTCCGTCCCGGGCGGTGATCTGCGGGGCCTGCACTACCTGCGCACCATCGACGACGCCGACCACCTCGCCGGCATGCTGCTGCCCGCCGCGCTCGAGGGCGGCGACCCGGTCGCCGTGGTGGGCGACGGCTGGATCGGGCTCGAGGTCGCTGCCTCGGCGCGGGAGCTGGGGCTCGACGTCACGCTGCTCGGGCGCGGCTCGCACCCCCTCGGCAACGTCGTCGGACCGGAGCTGGGCGAGGTCTTCGCCCGGCTGCACGAGCAGCGCGGCGTGCGCGTGCACCGGCGGGCACCGGTGACGGCGTTCACGCACTCCGAGGGACAGGTGACCGGCGTCGTCACCGCCGACGGCACGCACGTCGAGGCCGCCGTGGTGGTGGTCGGCATCGGCGCCGTGCCCGCAATCGGCCTCGCCGCGGCCGCCGGGCTGGAGCTGCGGCCGGCCGCGCAGGGCGGGGGCGTCGCCGTCGACGGGACGCTCCGCACGTCGCACCCGGACGTCTTCGCCGCCGGCGACATCGCGTCCGTGCCGTCGCCGCAGTTCGGCCGACCGCTGCGGCACGAGCACTGGGCGGGCGCTGACACGACCGGCACCCACGCGGCGCGCGCCATGCTCGGCGCGGGCGACCCGTACGACGTCCTGCCGTACTTCTTCACCGACCAGTACGACCTGGGGATGGAGGCCGTCGGCTGGGTCGAGGGGCCCGGGGGCTACGACGACGTCGTGGTCAGCGGGTCGCTCGACGACCGCGAGGCGGTGGCGTTCTGGCGGCGCGGCGGCGCTGTGCAGATGGCGATGGCGCTCAACACGTGGGACCGGATGCCCGACGCCGAGGCGCTCGTCCGCTCCCGGCGGGTGGTGCCGCGCGAGGAGCTCGAGGCCTTCCGCGGCTGACTCCCGGCCCTCCGGCGCCGAGCGTCCTTCCGCGTCGCGATCCGGGCCGGGGATGACGACGCAGCGGGACGCCCATCCACCGGACACCGGCCGAGCGTCCCGGAACGTCGCGGTCCGCGCCCGGGACGACGACGCAGCGGGACGCTCGCTCAGGGACGCTCGTGCACGGGGCGCTCGCGCGGCGCCGCACCGGCGAGCGACCCGCACCTGTGGATGACCACAGCCGGGAGCGCCCGTGCGGTGGTTCGCTGGACGGGTGCCCCGCCTCCTGCCCCCGGTCCCCGACGCCCTGACGGCTCTCGCCGCGCGACAGGGAGGGCTGCTCTCCGTGCGGCAGTGCGGCCGGCACGGGGTGACGCGCCAGCAGGTGGCGGCACGGGTCCGTCGCAAGGACTGGGCACCGGCCGCCCGCGGCGTCTACGACACCGGCGTGACGAACCCGGGCGGCGACCCGTACGACCACCGCCGCCGGCGTGCCGCCGTCCTCGGCCTGCTCGTGTACCCCGCGGCGGTCGCCACGGGTCCGTGCGCGCTGTACCTGCGGGGCGTCGCGGGCACGCCGCCGGAGATCCGCCCGGAGGTGACCCTCCCCGACGGCTCCTCGCGGGAGTCCCGGGGTCCGGTCGTGGTCCGCCGGCTCCCGCTGGGACGCTGGGACCTCGTCGACGGCTTCGCCTGCGCGACCACCGTCGACGCCCTGCGACAGGCCGTGCCGCGCCTGGACCGCCGGCACGCGCTGGCGGTCATGGACTCGGCGCTGCACCAGGGCCTGGTCACCCCGGCCGCCCTGGCCGCGGCGCACGACGCCGCGCGCGGGCACCGTGGCGTCGCACGGACGCACCCGCTGTGGGCGCTCGCCGACGGCCGGTCGGAGTCGCCCGCCGAGTCGTGGGTGCGGCTGTCCTGCCACGACCTCGGGGTGCCGCCGGACGTGCTGCAGCTCCCGGTGGTGCTCGCCGGCCGGGTCACCGCCCGTGTCGACCTCGCGTGGCTGCTCCCGGACGGCGGCGCGCTGCTCGTGGAGATCGACGGCGCGGAGATCCACTCCACGCCGGGCGCCGTGGTCGACGACCGTCGCCGGCAGAACCTCATCGACAGCCGGCGCACGATCCTGCGGCGGTTCTCCGGGGCCGACGCGTGGCGCGGCGTCGTCGGGCCGCAGGTCGCGCGGGAGCTGCGCGCAGCGGGCTGGCGGCCACGGCCGGTGCGCCCGGACGTCGTGCTGACGCTCGACCGCTGACGGGCCCGGCGCCTCCGGAGGACTGGTGCGCCCTCGCACCGTCACACCCTTGCACCGTCACACCCTTGCACCGTCGTGCCAGCGTCCCGGGACGTCGCCTTCCGGCCGCGGATGCCCGACGTCGCGGGACGCCCGGGGAGCGGACGGACGACGAGCGTCCCGGGAGGTCGTCCAACGGCGAGCGTTGAGCGACGTCCCGGGACGCTCGGCGCCGGCCCCGATCGCGCGTCGTCCCGCCGACCAGGGCCCGGCCCCACGGAGCGCCAGGCCGACCGGGCTCAGGCCTCCCGGCGCGCCCGCACCGCCGCCGCGAGCTCGCGCAGCAGGCCCTCGGTGGTGCCCCAGTCCATGCACTTGTCGGTGACGGACTGGCCGTAGGTGAGGGTGTCGAGCGGGCCCGGCTTCTGGGCGCCGGCCTCGAGGAAGCTCTCCATCATCAGGCCGCTGACGCCCTGCTCCCCCGCCGCCAGGCGCCCGGCGATCTCCCGCACGACCTCGGCCTGGCGCACGTGGTCCTTGCCGGAGTTGCCGTGCGAGGCGTCGACGACGACGCCCGCCTCGACGGCGCCGCCGAGCCCGGAGCCGCGGGCCACCTCGAGCGCCGCGGCGACGTCGGCGGCGGAGTAGTTGGGGCCGCCGCGCCCGCCGCGCAGGATCACGTGGCAGTCGGGGTTGCCGGCCGTCTCGACCGCCGCCGCGCGACCCTCGGCGTCGGCCCCGAAGAACGTGTGCTCGCTGGCGGCGGTGATGCAGCCGTCGACGGCGATCTGCACGTCGCCGTCGGTGGCGTTCTTGAACCCGACCGGCATCGACAGGCCCGAGGCGAGCTGCCGGTGCACCTGCGACTCCGCGTTGCGCGCGCCGATGGCGCCCCACGTGACGGCGTCGGCGATGTACTGCGGGCTGGTCGGCTCGAGGAACTCGGTGGCGGCCGGGACGCCGGCGTCCAGCACCCCGAGCAGCACCTCGCGCGCGAGCCGCAGGCCGTGGTGCACGTCGTGCGTGCCGTCCAGGTGCGGGTCGTTGATCAGGCCCTTCCAGCCCACCGTGGTGCGCGGCTTCTCGAAGTACACCCGCATGACGACGACGAGGTCGTCCGACAGCTCGCGCGCCACGGCAGCCAGGCGCCCGGCGTACTCGAGCGCGGCCTCCGGGTCGTGCACGGAGCACGGCCCGACGATGGCGATCAGCCGGTCGTCCTCGCCGCGCAGCACGTCGCGGACCTCGCGGCGCGAGGTGGTCACCAGGTCGCTGCGGCGGGTGCCCAGCGGCATCTCCGTGCGCAGGGCGCGCGGCGCGGGCAGCGGCTCGAGCGCGCGGATGCGCAGGTCGGAGGTCTCGGCCTGCAGCTCGCGGCGTTCGGCGGCCGGCTCGGTCGTGGTGCTCATGGGGTGTCGCTCCTGGTCGTCGGTCGTGGTGCCGGTGGGTCTGACGTCGTCGTCGACGCACCGTGGTCCCGGCGACCGGAGCGGCTCGTCTGACGACGAAGGGCCCGGACCGCTCGGCGAGCGGTCCCAGGCCCTGTGCTGGCTCCGGTGGATGGCGTCGGTCAGGCGCGAGCCCGCCGAGCTCCACACGGAGCCGGCGTAAAGCGCCAATACCAACGGGTGTTCACGGACGACGACGGTACGCGGCGCGCCACGCCGCGTCCACCCGGCGTCCGGATCGTGGGAACGACGCCGTCGGGCGCCCGGGCGTAGGGTCGCTGCCATGCCGATCCCGCCGTACGTGGCCGACCTGCGCACGCGGGTCGGGACCGACCTGCTCTGGCTGCCCGGCGTCACCGTCGTCGTCAGCGACGACGCCGGGCGCGTGCTGCTCACCCGCCGCGCCGACAACGACATGTGGGCGCTGGTCAGCGGCATCCTCGACCCGGGCGAGGAGCCGGCGGTCGCCGCGGCGCGCGAGGCGCTGGAGGAGACGGGCGTCGCCGTCGTCGTCGAGGACCTCGCCGCCGTGTCCACCACGGGCGAGATCACCTATCCCAACGGCGACCGCACCACGTACCTCGACCTGCTGTTCACCGCCCGGCCGGTCTCGGCCGCGGCCGCCGCGGCGGCGCACGTGGCCGACGACGAGAACACCGACGTCGGCTGGTTCGCGCTGGACGCGCTGCCGGAGCCGCTGACGGGGTCGACGGCGCAGCGGCTGGCGCTCCTGCGCCGGTTCCAGGAGCAGGCCGACCGCGCCACGGTGTTCGTCGCGCCCTGAGGGCGGCGCGGCCGCGCCGACTGTGTTGCCCCGAGAAATTGGGGCATGACCTGCTCAGACGGCGTCCAGGCAGGGCACATGACACACATCGGAAATATCTGGCGCGCTAGTGTGACGGCGGACACGGTCGACGCGCGACACCGAGGTCGCGCCGTCGTCGGTCCACCTCGGGTCAGGGGCCCGGGGTCCGCCTCACACTGGAGGACATGTGAACCGACGCTTGACGAGCGCACTCGGCGTCACCGCGGCACTCATCGCCGCCGCGGCCGTCGCCCCGGTCACCGCGGTGGCCGCCCCTGCGCCCGACGACACCCCCGCCCAGACGTCCGAGCACGCCAAGGAGGACGACCGCCCCGACGCCCTGCGCGAGAAGCAGGTGGCGATGAAGCAGGAGGCCGCCTCGGCGGTCGCCACCGGCAAGGCCGAGGTGCAGACCCGCGGCTCGGGCCGGGCGAAGTCGAAGGTGGTGGAGGTCTCCCCCGACAAGTACGTCGAGTACGGCGTGCAGGAGACCGCCCAGCTGCTGACGTTCCTCGTGGAGTTCGGCGACGAGGCCGACCCGCGCTTCCCCGACGCCCCGGCGTCGGGCCCCGTGCACAACGAGATCCCCGAGCCCGCGGCGGACGACAACTCCACCTACTGGGAGCCGGACTTCTCCCGCGAGCACTACGAGGAGATGTTCTTCACCGGCCTGGAGGACCAGGGCGGCGAGTCGTTCGCGGGGGTCTACGACGAGATGTCGTCGGGCCGCTTCGACCTGCAGGGCGACGTGTCCGACTGGGTGACGGTGCCCTACTCGGAGGCGTCCTACGGCCAGACCGAGTCCCAGGCCGACATGACGCGGTTCATCCAGGACAGCGCCGACGCCTGGTACGCCGACCAGCTCGCCCAGGGCAAGACCAAGGACGAGGTCGTCGACTACCTGCGGTCGTTCGACGTCTGGGACCGCTACGACCTGGACGGCGACGGCATCATCAACGAGCCGGACGGCTACATCGACCACTTCCAGGCCATCCACGCCGGCGAGGGCGAGGAGGCCGGCGCGCCGGAGTGGGCCATCTGGGCGCACCGCTGGGCGGTCAACCAGGGCGGCCTCGGCGTCGACGGCCCGGCGGACTACGCCAAGGCCGGCGGCATCCAGATCGGCGACACCGACATCTGGATCCGTGACTACACGACCGAGCCGGAGAACGGCGGCCTGGGCGTGTTCGCGCACGAGTTCGGCCACGACCTCGGCCTGCCGGACTACTACGACACCCAGGGCGGCGACAACGGCACCGGGTTCTGGAACCTCATGAGCTCCGGCTCCTGGCTCGGCCACGGCGACGGCACCATCGGCACGACGCCGAACCACATGGGCGCGACCGAGAAGCTGTTCCTCGGCTGGCTCGACCACGAGACCGTGGACGTCGGCGAGGACGCCACCGTGGACCTCGGCCCGTCGTTCCACGCCACCACGCTGGGCACCCAGGCGGTCGTGGTGAACCTCCCGCCGGGCGTCGAGAAGGTCGAGGTGGCCGACCCGCACGACGGCAAGTACCTGTACTCCGGCACCGGCAACAACCTCAGCACGAGCGTCGCGTCGCCCGTGTTCACGGTGCCGGCCGACGCCGACCTCACGGCGAAGGTCCGCTACGAGATCGAGGCCGACTACGACTACGCCTACGTGGAGATCTCCACCGACGGCGGCAGCACGTGGACGGCGCTGCAGACGAACCGGTCAGCGACCGGCGAGGGCAACGGCAACACCGGCGGCGGCATCACCGGCTCGTCCGGCGACGCGTGGGTCGACCTGACCGCCGACCTGTCGGCGTACGCCGGCCAGGACGCCTCGGTGCGCTTCCGGTACGCCAGCGACGGCGGCGTCAACGAGCTCGGCTTCCTCGTCGACGACGTCGCGGTGGGCGACGCCCTCGCCGAGGACGTCGAGGACGGCGCCGCCGACTGGGTGAACAACGGGTTCGTCGTCGTCACCGACGGCACCTACGACCAGGAGTACGAGCACTACTACGTGGCCGAGAACCGCGTCTACGGCGGCTACGACGCGACCCTGAAGACGGGGCCGTACAACTTCGGCTGGTCGGTCTCGGCGCCGGACCGCGTCGAGCACTACCCGTACCAGGACGGTCTGCTGGTCTGGTACGCGAACTCGCTGTACGGCGACAACAACACCTCCCAGCACCCCGGTGCCGGCCAGGCGCTGCCGGTCGATGCCCGCGCCGACGCCCTGACGTGGTCGGACGGCTCGCTCGCCCGCGGCCGCGTGCAGTCCTTCGACGCGACGTTCGGCACGCAGAAGACCGACCCGGTCTCGCTGCACCGCGAGACCGCTGACGGGACGACCACGCTGAAGGTCGGCAAGCAGGCCGCCGTGCCGGTGTTCGACGACTCCGACCCGAACGCCTACTACGACCCGGCGAACCCGCAGGGCTCGGTGATCGTCGCCGGCACCGGCACCACCATCGAGGTGACCAAGCAGAACACCCGCAAGGGCACCATGACGGTGGAGGTGTCCGTGCCGGACGCCGAGGAGCCGCCGGCCTCGGCCCCGGCCTGGGACGCCACGACGGTCTACGACTTCGGTGACGTGGTCTCCTACGACGGCTCGACGTGGCTGGCCTCGTGGTGGACGCGCGGCCAGGAGCCGGGCAACCCGTACGGCCCGTGGCAGGAGCTCACCCCGGTCGACGAGAACGGCGTGAGCGAGTGGGCCCCGAGCCGCATCTACACCGGCGGGGAGAAGGTGACCCACCAGGGCACCACCTACCAGGCGCAGTGGTGGACCCGGAACCAGGCTCCGGGCGACGAGCACGGCCCGTGGAAGGTCGTCGACTGACGGCCGGATGACAGCCGAGCGGCGGGCAGCGCCCGCCGCGGACGACGGCGGCCGGTCACCCCTCGCGGGGTGGCCGGCCGTCGTCGTCCGCCCGGGGCCGGGCAAGCACCGCGCGACGCCGGGACACGGCCGGGCTCAGCCGGGCTCAGCCGGGCTCAGCCGGCCTCAGCCGCGGGCGTAGCGCTCCACGAAAGCCCGCAGGATCCGCGCCGGCTCGGTCACCGCGCGCGACCGGGCGCGGGCCACCACCTCGTCGTGCTCCTCGGGCCGGAAGTACCCGTAGCCGGAGTACACCTCGACGCGCTGCAGCAGCCCGTCGAGGTCGAGCTCCGGGTGGAACTGCGTGGCGTAGAGGTTCTCCTGCAGCCGGAACATCTGCACCGGCGCCCGGTCCGACGTCGCCAGCAGCACGGCGCCCGGCGGCAGCTCGCGCACCGCCTCCTTGTGCCCGACGTACGCGGCGAACCGCCGCGGCAGCGTCTTGAGCAGCGGGTCGGCCACGCCCTCGGGCGTGAGCTCCACGGTGATCGGGCCGATGGGCTCGGCGAAGGTGGTGTCGACGACGGCGCCCTGGTGGCGGCCGAGCGTGCCGACGCCGTAGCAGGCGCCGAGGAACGGGAAGTCCTGGGCGACGACGTCGTCGAGCAGGGCGGCGATCTCGCGCTCGACCCGGCGCTGGACCTCGGACTTGCTCTCCTCCGGGTCCGAGGAGCTGAAGGGGCTGCCGCCGACGATGATGCCCGACCAGTCGCGCAGGTCGATCGCGGGCATCGGCTCGCGCTCGAGCCGCACCCGGCGCACCTGGTCGCGCTCCAGGCCGCCGTACCGCAGGACGGCGGCGAGCTCGCCGTCGGCGGCGACGTCCTCCGCACGGGTCGCCAGGAGCAGGAACGGCTTCATGCGACCAGCCTACGGACGCCGGTCGCCATCTGAGACGGTGACCGGCGCCACAGTCGCCCGGGCGTACATTCGCCGCGGACGAGCCGACAGGAGGGGGACGGTCGTGCAGGTTCTCGCTGGTCTGCGCACGGTGGCTGAGCTCGCGGGGCGGTGGTTCGCCCTGCTCGTGCTGGTCGGCGCCGTGGTGGGCGTCGCGGCACCCGGGCCGAGCGCCACCCTGGCGCCGCACGTGCCGATCCTGCTCGGGGTCATCATGTTCGGCATGGGGCTGACGCTCCGCGGCGCCGACTTCGCTCTCGTGGCGCGCCGGCCGTGGGCCGTGCTGCTCGGCCTGGCGTCGCAGTTCCTGATCATGCCGCTCGCCGCGTGGGGCATCGGCCACCTGTTCGGGTTCGAGGGCATGGCGCTGGTCGGCATGATCCTCGTGGGCGCCGCGCCGGGCGGCACGGCGTCGAACGTCGTGGTGTACCTGGCCAAGGGGGACGTCGCGCTGTCGGTGACGCTCACCTCGGTGGCGACGCTGCTCGCGCCCCTGCTCACCCCGGCGCTGGTGCTCTGGCTCGCCGGCTCCGACCTGCCCGTGGGCTTCGCGGCGCTGTTCACGTCGATCCTGCAGGTGGTGCTGGTGCCGATCCTGCTCGGGATCGCCGTGCGCGCCGTGGCCGGGCGGGCCGTGCAGCATCTGCTGCCCTACCTGCCGCTGGTCTCGGTCGTCGGCGTGGTGCTCGTGGTGGTCGGCGTCGTGGGCGCCAACCAGCCCGCCATCGCCACCACGGGCGTGCTGATGGCGCTCGCCGTCGTGCTGCACAACGGGGCCGGGCTCGGGCTGGGGTACCTGGCCGCCCGCGCCGCCGGGCTGGACGAGTCGGCCCGGCGAGCGGTGAGCGTCGAGGTCGGCATGCAGAACTCCGGCCTGGCGGCCAGCCTCGCGACCACGCACTTCACGCCGCTCGCCGCGCTGCCCGCCGCGCTGTTCTCCGTGTGGCACAACATCTCGGGCGCGCTCATGGCGACGTACTGGGCCCGCCGGCCGGTCGCCGCGGACGACGCGGCGTCCGCACCCCGGCGGGGCGCGGACGCCGTCGCGCCCTGACGTCACGACCAGCGGAACAGCCTGACCCCCAGGGGCAGCAGCACCGCCGTCCACGCGAGCATGACGACCAGCTGGAAGGCCGGGAACCCGTCGCCGAACCAGCCCTCGGTCATCGCCTGCGAGGCGGCGCCGAGCGGCGTGAGCCGCCCGACCTCGCGCAGCACGTCGGGCATCACCGGGCCGGGCGTCCACAGGCCGGCGAGCATCAGGGACGGGAAGTAGATCGTCATCCCGATCGCCGACGCCGTCGTGCCGCGGGCGGCCCGCGCGGCGACGAGGGTGCCGAGCGCGAACATCGCCGCGACGGCGAGCACGAAGGCCAGCAGGACCACGCCCAGCTGCTGCGGGGCGACCGCGTCGAATACCAGGGCGCCCACCACCACCGCCAGGAGCGAGGCCACCAGCGTGGAGCCGAGGTTGATGCCGAGGTGGGACACGATGAGGGCCTGCGGCCGCATCGGCGTCGTGGCCAGCCGCCGCAGGACGCCCTTCTCGCGGAACGTCGCGAGCGTCACGGGCATCACCGTGAGCGCCGAGGTGGCGATGGCCGCGGCGAGCACGACCGGCACGTAGAGCGCCACGGGCGTGAGGCCGCCCCACGGCGGCGGGGCGTCGGTGATCACGTCGCGCATGCCCGGGACGACGAAGCCGACCCCGAGCAGCACCACCGTGGGGAACGCGAGGCCGAAGAACACGGCGCCGGCGTCGCGCAGCCACACCACGGTCTCGGTGCGCAGCAGGCGGCCGAGGCCGCGCCAGCCGGCGGCGGCGCGGGGGCGGGCGACGACGAGGGGGGACGGGGACGGGGCGGCGGCGGTCATGACCGGTCTCCTCGGTCTGCGGTGGAGGTGAGCTCCCGACGGCGGCCGGCGCCGTCGGCGGTGCGCACGGCCCGGGTGCCCGCGGCGTCCGGGTCGTAGGTACGGCCGGTGACGGCCACGAACACGTCCTCGAGCGTGCGCGAGACGGTGCGCACGTCGTCGGGCAGCACGTCGGCATCCGCGAGGGCCGGCACGACGGCGAACAGCACGCGGCGCGTGCCGGTGACGGCGGTGACGCCGCCGGCGTCGGCGACGGAGTGGACGTCTGCGTGCGACGCCGCGAGGCGCGCGAGCACCTCGCGGCCGCGCGCGGCGTCGGCCTCGGGCAGCCGCAGCTGCACCGTGCGGGTGTCGTCGATGCCGTCGATCAGCTCGGGTGGCGTGCCGGCGGCCACCACGCGGCCGCCGTCGATGACCACGAGCCGGTCGCAGAGGCGCTCGGCCTCCTCCATGAAGTGCGTGACGAGCAGGATGGTCACGCCCCGCGAGCGGACGCGCTCGACCAGGTCCCAGGTGTTGCGGCGGGCCTGCGGGTCGAGGCCCGTGGTGAGCTCGTCGAGCACCGCCACGCGCGGGTCGCCGACGAGCGCCAGCGCGATCGACAGCCGCTGCTTCTGGCCGCCCGAGAGCTTCGCGTACTGCACGCCCTGGTGCTGCGCGAGGTCGAGCAGGTCGAGCAGCTCGCCGACGTCGGCCGGGCGCGGGTAGAACGACGCGAAGAGCCGCACCGCCTCCCCGACCGTGATCTTGTCGTGCAGGGCCGACTCCTGGAGCTGGACGCCGAGCAGGCCGCGCACGGCGCCGGGGTCGGCCTGGGTGTCGACGCCGAGCACGCGCGTGGTGCCGCCGTCGGCCTGGCGCAGCCCGGCGAGGCACTCGACGGTCGTCGTCTTGCCGGCCCCGTTGGGGCCGAGGATGCCGAAGATCTCCCCCGGCTGGACGGCGAACGACACGTCGTCCACCGCTACCTTCTCGCCGTAGGTCTTGCGGAGGTGGGCGACCTCCACGACGGGTGTGGCACTCATGGTCGTCTCCTCGAGGTGGTGGAGGCGGGTGGGGGTCAGGACGGCGGACGCAGCTGCACGCGCTGCAGCTGCGCGCGCAGCCAGCCGGCCGCGACGAGGGCCGCGAGCAGCGCGCCGAGCAGCCCGGCGACGACGGCCGTGGAGCCGTCGAACGGCAGCCGCTCGCCCAGCGCCTCGCTGGCGCCGGTGCGGGTGGCGGTGCCGACGAGCGCCAGCAGGGCGATGCCCGGGAGGACGAGCACCGTGCCCAGCCACGCGCCGTGGCTCTGGTAGCCCATGCCGATCGCGGTGCCGACCAGCGAGTACACCGCGCAGGCCAGCCCCTCGGCCGCGGCGTGGACCACGGTGGTCGCGGCGCCGGCGGCCGGCAGGCCCCCCGGGCGCTCCCAGTCCCAGCCGAGCGCGCCGAACAGCGCCTGCTCACCGAGCGTGGCCACGCCGTAGCACGCGGCGTAGGTGAGGCCGACGACGACGGCAGCGGCGGCAGCGGCCCGGAAGAACGAGCGGCGGGTGCCGCCCGCGGCGAGGTGCACGACCACCAGCGACGCGGTGGTGGCGATCCCGAGCGCGAAGGCGAACCACCGGGCGCTGTAGCTGGCGCCCGTCAGCACGCCGCCGCTCATGACGCCGTCGTTGGCGCGCACCAGCAGCGGCACGACGACCATGACGAGGGCGAAGACGACCCAGAACCCGAGGGCGAACAGGACCTGGCCGCCGGCGAGGTAGTCCCAGGCCTGGCGGAAGGCGCGACGGTCGGCGTCGCGCACGACGGCGGCGCGATCGACGGCGGGGCGGGCGGTCGGGGCCACGGCGCTCATCGCAGCGCTCCTCTCGGGACGGTCTCGGACTCCGGCGCGCCGGGGCGCGCCGGGGCGGCGTGGTCGGTGAGGCGCACGAACAGGTCCTGCAGCGGCACCGCCCCGACGGCGACGCCCGCCGCCTGCGCGGCCGCGACGACGTCGTCGGGCAGGGCGCCGGCCAGCGTGACCTGCACGGTGCCGCCGAGCTGCTGGCGGTGCAGCACCTCGCGGCCGGCGGCGAGGCGCTCGACGGCGGCCGCGGGGCCGGTCAGCGAGACGCCGCGGGAGCGCATCTCGTCGGCCGTCTCCGCGATGAGGACGCGACCGCGGTCGATGACCACGACGTCCTCGAAGAGCCGCTCGACCTCCTCGACCAGGTGGCTGGACAGCAGGATCGTGCGGGGGTGCTCGGCGTAGTCGGCCAGCAGCTCGTCGTAGAAGGCGTAGCGCGTGGGCGCGTCCATGCCGAGGTAGACCTCGTCGAAGATGGTCAGCAGGGCCCGCGACGCCAGGCCGATCGTGGCGCCGACAGCGGAGCGCTTGCCGCGCGAGAGGGCGGTGGGCTTCTTGCGGGTGTCGACCTCGAAGCGGTCGAGCAGCCGCTCGGCCAGGTCGGCGTCCCACCCGGGGCGCATGGCGGCGTAGTACTTGAGCGCCCAGGACACCTTCTCGTCGTCGACGACGTCGCCGCTCTCGCGGACCAGCAGGGTGCCCGAGGTGACCCACGGGTTCTCCCACGGCTCCTCCATCTGGCCGGTGGGCCCGACGCGGACGGAACCGCTGGTGGGCCGGGTGAAGCCGGCGAGGAGGGACAGGAGCGTGGTCTTGCCGGCGCCGTTGCGGCCGAGGATGCCCGTGATGACGCCGGGGCGGATGGCGAGGGTCGCGCCGTCGAGGGCGGTGGAGGAGTCGCTGACGTGGGTCGTGCCCGCGGCGACGTCGATGTCCCGGCGACGGCCGAAGCGGACGACGACGTCGTCGACCTGGGCAGCGAACGGCGGCAGCGGGGGCAGGGGCGGTGGCATGGTCACGGGCCCTTCGGGTCGGGATGGGTTAGGTGGTCGCGGACCGGGCCGGCGGGGGCGGGGCGTTCGTCGGCGGGGCCGGCGACGGAGCCGGAGCGGCCGAGGACGTACGCGACGACGTCCGCGGTGGGGATGCCGAGGATGTCGGCCTGGGCGAGGGCCGGGTCGAGGACCTCGTCGAAGTAGCGGCGACGGTGCTCGCCGAGGAGCTTCTCGCGGGCGCCCGGGGCCACGAACATCCCCAGGCCCCGGCGCTTGTACAGCAGGCCCTCGTCGACGAGCTCGGCGAACGCCTTGGCCGCCGTCGCCGGGTTGATGCGGAACGTAGTGGCGAACTGCGTCGTCGACATGACCTGCTCCTCCTCACCGAGCTCGCCGGCGAGCACCTGCGCGCGGATCATCTGCGCGATCTGCAGGTAGATCGGCTCAGGTCCGTCGAACATGCGCTTGCCTCTGGGGTGTCGTGGCGGGTGCCGCCGCGAGTGCGGCGGTGGCTCTGTGGTTCATTACTCGACTAATGAACCACAGAGGCTGGTGTGGGCACAAGAGTTTCCGGGGAGGAGCTGCGGTGGCAACGCGCGGACGCCGAGCGCCGTCAGCGGCGCCGTGGGGCTGTCCACAGGCCCCAGGCGCTCCGGATGGCGATCCTCTATCGTGGCGATGTTGTCGCTGCCGTCAGGGGGAAGCCACGACATGATGCGCACCTGGACCCAGGCCCGGAGCCGCGGCCGGCCACGAGGGTGGGCCGCCATCGCGGGCGGGGGCCTTGCGACGATGCTGGCCCTGGCCGGTTGCTCCGCCGACGATCCCGACTCGCCGCCGCCGCCCTCGTCGAGCGCCAAGGCGAGCGCGAGTGCGAGCTCTTCGGAACCCCCGTCACCCTCCCCGAGCGCCTCGAGCGTCGTTGTCAAGCCGGAGCGGCCGGCAGAGATGGACGACGACGGCGCCGCCGGCGCTGAGGCGGCCGCGCAGTACTTTCTCCAGTTGCGCCCCTACATCATGCAGACCAACGACACCGCCGAGTGGGAGGCGATGTCACACCAGGCGTGCGCCCCTTGCGCCCAGGGGCTCGAGCAGGCCTCGAGAATCGCCCAGCGCGATGACACTTGGGAAGGCGGGGCAACGCAGACCCGGCTACTGCACGCGTATGAGCAAGACAGTGCCACCGGCCTCTGGCCCATGGACATCGAAGTCAACGAGGCCGCCGCCACCGTGACGGACTCCGCTGGAAACACCGTTTACGAGCAAGACCCACGCGTAAGTACCGCCCGCGTTGAAGTGGGCCGTCGTGATGGGCGGTGGGTTGTCGTGAACGTGGCTCAGCCACCGGAGCAATGACATGAACGCTCTTGCAATCGCCAGCACGTTGATCCTAGGAGTAGCGCTCGCACCACCCGAGACGGATTACTCCGGCTGGGCAGACAATTACACAAAGGAAGTTTTCGCCGGTGCGACCGGAAAGGCATCGAGCGACGAAGCAAGTGGTGGCGGTCAATCGTCGGCCGCTTCTAAGGACAAGTACTTCCGCGCCGACGCCAAGACCTGCGCCATCGGCGATCTCGACATGCTCGTCGACATCGTCACCCAGGCGGGCACCTGCGCCGAGGGCTACGCCGAGACCGTGGTCCCCGCCCCGTGCGAGGACGGCACCTACCAGCTGGACGCCCTCTGGGTGCAGCGCGTCCAGGACGACGGCTCCTACGCCCCGGCCGAGCAGGTGAGCGAGGACCAGTGCGTCACGCCCGGCGACATCCGGGCGGAGGCCGAGCGCGCCTTCCGCTCGATGCGCGTCTCCGCCCCGCCGGTCACCCTCCAGGGCGGCGAGCCGCTGCTGGTGAACGTGCGCTACCCGGCCTACACGACCGCCGCGGCGCAGGAGCAGGACGTCACGCTGCTCGGCGTCCCGGTCACGATCCGGGCCGAGCCGGTCGAGTTCGCCTGGGACTTCGACGACCCGCACTCCCCCGGCGGCGGCACCCTGGTCACGTCGGACCCGGGCCGCCCCTGGCGGGACGGCGACCCCACCCCTGACGAGTCCTGGGTGGGCCACACCTACACGCGGCTCGGCGAGCCCGGCAGCGACGCGGGCTCGGCCGTCGACGACGCCGGGAACACCTACCGGTCCGGCGTCACCGTCAGCCTCGCCACCACGTGGGAGGGCAGCTTCCGCATCGCCGGCAGCACCGACTGGACGCCGATCGCCGGGACGATCACCACGACCAGCGCCGGCGAGCCGGCCACGGTCACCGAGGCCCGGACGCAGCTGGTCTGCGACGACCTCGCCGGCTCCGCGACCTGCTGACGCCCTGCCGCACGGGACCTGTGGTTCAGTCGGCGACCGCGTCGGCCGCGCGGTCGGCCGCGCGCCGGGCGAGGAGCGCCACCACGATCACGACGCCGTAGCTGCCCAGCACCACCGCGTGGCCGAGCGCCTCAACAGCGCCCGCGAGCTGGACGACGAGCAGGCCGAGGGCGCCGGCCGCGCCGACGGCCGCGAGGCCCACGAGGTGTCGCGCCGCGGCCGCCTGCCCCGCCGCCCATGCGGCGTCCGAGCGCTGCGTGCGCCGGGTGCGCACGCCGACCGCGCCGTTGCGCGGCAGCCGGCCAGCGCGCTGCAGGCGCGCCAGCACGGCGGCGACGACGGCGACGAGCACCAGTCCGATCATCGGCGGCACGAACACGCACGGCTCCTCTGCGTCGACTCCGCTTCGTCGAAGCGGCGGGGGACGATCGCCGACGGTGCGCGGACGGGCGGCGCCGGCCCTGACGAGGCCGGCGCCGCCCGGACCGGGCTCAGCCCTCGGTGAGCTCCTGCGGCACGCCCGCCTCGGCGGCGTCGAGCGCCGCCAGCTCGGCGAGGTCGGCCGCCACGAGCTCGGCGATCTGGATCGCGTTGAGCGCGGCGCCCTTGCGCAGGTTGTCGTTGGACACGAACAGCACCAGGCCGCGCCCGTCCGGCACCGACTGGTCGGTGCGGATGCGCCCCACGAGCGACGGGTCGATCCCGGCGGCGGCGAGCGGCGTCGGCACGTCGGCCAGCTGCACGCCCGGCGCGCCGGCGAGCAGCTCGCGCGCCCGCTCCGGCGTGATCGGCTCGGCGAACTCGGCGTGGATCGCCAGCGAGTGGCCGGTGAACACCGGCACGCGCACGCAGGTGCCGGCCACCGCGAGGTCGGGCAGCCCGAGGATCTTGCGCGACTCGTTGCGCAGCTTCTGCTCCTCGTCGGTCTCCCCGGACCCGTCGTCCACGAGCGACCCGGCCAGCGCGACGACGTCGAACGCGATCGGCGCGACGTACTTCTCCGGCGCGGGCAGCTCGACGGCGCCGCCGTCGTGCGCGAGCGCCTCGAAGTCCTGCCCGACGGCGGCGCGCACCTGCGAGGCGAGCTCCTGCACGCCGGCGAGGCCCGAGCCGGAGACGGCCTGGTAGGTGGCCACGCGCAGGCGCTCGAGCCCGGCCTCGTCGGCCAGCGGCTTGAGGACCGGCATCGCGGCCATCGTGGTGCAGTTCGGGTTGGCGATGATGCCCTTGGCGGCCTCGCCGATCGCCTCGGGGTTGACCTCCGAGACCACCAGCGGCACCTCGGGGTCCAGCCGCCAGGCCGACGAGTTGTCCACGACGACGGCGCCCGCCTCGGCGAACCGGGGCGCGTGCTCGCGCGACGTGCCGCCGCCGGCCGAGAAGATCGCCACGTCGACGTCGGCCAGGTCCTCGGTGGCGGTCGCGGCGACGTCCTCCACGGTGACCGGCACGCCGGCGAACTCGATCGTCTGCCCCGCCGAGCGGGCCGAGGCGAAGAAGCGGATCTCCTTGACCGGGAACTCCCGCTCCACCAGCAGGCGCCGCACGACGCCGCCGACCTGGCCGGTGGCGCCCACGACGGCGAGGTTGACGCCGTTCTCGCTGATCTCAGCCATCCCGCGTCACCGCCCAGTCCCGGCGTAGACCACTGCCTCGCCCTCGGAGGAGTCCAGCCCGAACGCGTGGTGCACGGCGCGCACGGCCTCGTCGAGCGAGTCGGCGCGGGTCACCACGGAGATGCGGATCTCCGAGGTGGAGATCATCTCGATGTTGATGCCGGCGTCGCGCAGCGCGCCGAACAGCGCGGCGGACACGCCCGGGTGCGACTTCATGCCCGCGCCGACCAGCGACAGCTTGCCGATCTGGTCGTCGAACTGCAGCGAGGCGAAGCCCAGCTCGTCCTGCACCGACTTGAGCGCGGCCATCGTCTGGGGGCCGTCGCCCTCGGGCAGCGTGAACGAGATGTCCGTCAGGCCGGTCTGGGCGGCGGACACGTTCTGCACGATCATGTCGATGTTCGCGCCGGCGGCCGCGACGACCTCGAAGATGCGGGCGGCCATGCCCGGCACGTCGGGCACGCCGACGACGGTGATCTTGGCCTCGCTGCGGTCGTGCGCGACGCCGGAGATGATCGGGGCTTCCATCTCTGCTTCCTTCTGGGCGGCCCCGTCGCCGGCGGCGCGAGCCACGGCGGGGGCGGGGGCGTTGGGGTCGATGCGGTCGCCGTGGGTGCCGACGACGAGGGTGCCGGCGGCGTGCGAGAACGAGCTGCGCACGTGCACGGGCACGCCGTAGCGGCGCGCGTACTCGACGCTGCGCAGCGCCAGCACCTTGGCGCCGGACGCCGCCAGCTCGAGCATCTCCTCGTAGGTGAGGCGGTCGATCTTGCGCGCGGCCGGCACGATGCGCGGGTCGGCGGTGAACACGCCGTCGACGTCGGTGTAGATCTCGCACACGTCGGCGTCCAGCCCCGCGGCCAGCGCGACCGCGGTGGTGTCCGAGCCGCCGCGCCCGAGCGTCGTCACGTCGTTGGTCTCCGTGGTGACGCCCTGGAACCCGGCGACGATCGCCACCTGGCCCTTCTCGATCGTCTCGCGGATGCGCGACGGCACGACGTCGACGATCCGGGCCCGGCCGTGCACCGCGTCGGTGATCAGGCCGGCCTGCTGGCCGGTGAAGGACTTGGCCTTGACCCCGAGGTTGGTGATCGCCATCGCCAGCAGCGACATCGAGATGCGCTCGCCGGCGGTCAGGAGGATGTCGAGCTCCCGCTGCGGCGGGAGGGGGGTGATCTGGGCGGCCAGGTCGAGGAGCTCGTCGGTGGTGTCGCCCATCGCGCTCACCACGACGACGACGTCGTTCCCCGCCCGCTTGGCCTCGGCGATCCTCTTGGCCACGCGCTTGACGCTGTTCGCGTCGGCGACCGAGGACCCGCCGTACTTCTGCACGACAAGTGCCATGCTCGCTACTTTCTGTCGCCGGCCTCCGTCTCTCTCAACGGTCCGCCGGGTGCTTGCAGGAACGCTCGATGGTAGGCGCCGGCCGCCCGGGCGGTCGAACCCGTCTCACGTGCGGGCGTCGCGAGCGTCGTCAGGCCGCGTCGACGACCTTGACCTCCAGCTCGACCGGCACCGCGAGCGAGTTCGCGATGTAGCACTCCTCGTGCGCCTCGTGGGCCAGGCGCTCCACCGTCGCGTGGTCGGTGCCCGGCGCCACCTCGACGACCACGGCGAGCCGGATCGCCGTCAGGCGCGGGCGCTCGAGCGACAGGTCGAGCGTGCTCGTGGCGTCGTCGGCGTACCCGCGCACGTCGACGCCGGCCCGCGCGGCCACCGCGAGGAAGGACAGCAGCTGGCACGAGCTGGCCGCGGCGACCACGAGCTGCTCAGGGTTGAGCCGCTCCGGCGAGCCGCGGAACGCCGGGTCGGCGCTGAGCGCGAGCTCCTGCTCGGCCGGGGCCGCGGCGACCGCGTGGTCGCGCGAGTACGCCCGGTAGCCCTCGCCGGTCGAGCCCTGCCAGGTCAGCCGCGTCGCGTAGGTGTGGGTCATGACGGCGACGGTACCGGTGCACGACCCTGGCGGGCCGGGCACGGCACGCGCCACGCTGTGACCGGCGGGCACGACTGGTGACCGCCCCGCCGCGACGGCGGCCGGCCACGCGCAGGGTGGGGCGCAGCGTCAGGCTCCGGTGACGACGTCGTAGCCCAGGCGGCAGATGAGCACGCCGACCACCACGACGAAGACGACGCGCACGAACCGCGAGCCCTTGGCCACGGCCATGCGCGCGCCGACGTACCCGCCGACGAGGTTGGCGGCACCCATCGCCAGGCCCAGCGGCCACACCACGTGCCCGGCGGGGACGAAGAAGATCAGCGCGCCGAGGTTGGTCGCGAAGTTGGCGATCTTGGCCAGCGCGGAGGCCGGCAGGAACGCGTACCCCAGCGCGCTGACCAGCGTGATGACGAGGAACGTGCCGGTCCCGGGGCCGAGCACGCCGTCGTAGAAGCCGATGACCAGGCCGATGGCGGCCGCGGCCCAGCGGTGCCCGTTGCCCTCCCAGCGCAGCCGGGTGTGCTCCCCGAGCGACGGCTTGACGATCGTGTAGACCGCCACGGCGACCAGGACCACGAGGATGATCGGCTTGAACGCCGACGCCGGGATGTGCGACGCCAGCGCCGCGCCCCCGACCGCGCCGACCAGCGCGGCGAGCGCCAGCGGCCCGGCCGTGGTGAAGTCCGGCTTCACCCGGCGGGCGTAGGTGATGGCGCTGGTCGAGGTGCCCATGATCGACCCCACCTTGTTGGTGGCCAGCGCCTGCACCGGGCTCAGCCCGGGCACCAGCAGCAGCGCGGGCAGCTGGATCAGCCCGCCACCCCCGACCACCGCGTCGACCCACCCGGCGGTGAGGCCGGCGAGCAGCAGCAGGACGAGGGTGAGCAGGTCGATGTCGGGCACCGGGCGATCCTGCCACGCGGCCCGCGCAGGACGACGGCGCGGTCCAGGGCGCTCCCCGGCGTCGCCGCAGGCCGGGCGCCCGACCCGCCGCCGGCCGGGTGAAGTCGGCGCGGCGCGCTCAACGCGGGTGCGGGGCTGCCGATGACGGGGACAAGCGGTTTCCCCTTCAACCATGAGTCGATCCGAGGTGACGGCGGTGACCCACATCGATGCCGATGACGCCGGGCCCGCCCCGCTCTCGACCGACGACCTCACGGCCCTCGAGGCGGAGGTCGCGGAGGTCGAGCTGCTCCCCCGGGTCGACGCCTCCGGGGCCGCGGCCCGCGCCGAGCGCCTGCTGCGGGTGGCGCGCGCCCACGGGCTGACCGAGCTGGAGATGCGTGCCCAGCTCGCGCAGGCGGAGGTGCTGCAGCGCGACGGCCGGCTCGGCCCGGCGGGCAACCTCGCGCAGCAGGCGCTGCGGTGGGCCACCGAGCACGGCGCCACGCTGGTGCTCGCGCGCGCCCACTACGTGCTGCAGCGGATCTTCCTCGACCTCGGCGACCTGTCCCGCGGGCTGGAGCACTCGCTGCGCGCCGTCGAGCTGCTGGACGAGCGGGCGTCCGCGCCGATGCGCCTGGACCACCTGTGCCGGCTCGGGGACGCCCTCGGCCTCAACCGCGACGTCGAGGGTGCCCGGCGGCGGTACCGCGAGTCGCTCGCGATGGCCGTCGAGCTCGGCGACGTCGACCGCGAGCTCACGGTCGTCAACAACTGGGCCTACATCGAGGCGCAGCACGGGGACGCCGAGACGGCGCTGGGGCTGTCCACGCGGCTGCAGGAGCTCTCCGCCGCCCAGGGGCGCACGCTCACCCTCGGACGCCTGGACACCGTGGCGCGCGCCCTCATCCGCATGGGCCGCCTGGCCGAGGCCGAGGAGGTGCTGCAGCCGGCCACCGACCCCGAGTTCCGGCGCTTCGACGCCGACGGCGACGCGGGGGCCGAGGGACTGCTCGCCCTGGTGCGGGTGCAGCGCGCGCTGGGCAGGCTCGACGAGGCGCAGCGCAACCTCGACGTGTGCGTCGGGATCTGCGAGGAGCTCGGCCTGGGCACCCTGCGGGTGGAGGCCAGGGAGGAGCAGGCGGAGCTGCACGCCGCCGCCGGCGACTTCGAGGCCGCCTTCCGCGAGCACCAGGCGTACGCGCGCGAGGCGCTGCGGCTGCAGTCGGACGAGCGCGACGCCCGGGCGCGCACCCTGCAGGCGGTGTACGAGACCTCGGAGGCCCAGCGCCAGAGCCTGCGCTACCGGGAGCTGTCGCTGCGCGACCCACTCACCGGCCTGTACAACCGCCGGTTCGTCGACGAGGAGCTGCACCTGCTGCTCACCGCCGCCGCGGGCCGCGGCGTCCCCGTGGCCGTCGCGCTGCTCGACCTCGACCACTTCAAGGCCGTCAACGACCGGTGCTCGCACGAGGTCGGCGACCAGGTGCTGCGGGCCGTGGCCGACCTGCTCGAGGAGGCCGCGGCCGAGGCGCCCGAGGGCTCGTTCGCCGCCCGGATGGGCGGCGAGGAGTTCCTGCTCGTGCTGGCCGGGGCCGACCGCGCCGCGACCGCCGCCCTGCTGGAGGACCTCTGCGCCACCATCCGGGCCTACCCGTGGTCGGCGCTGACCGGCGACGTGCCGGTCACGTCGAGCATCGGTGCCGCGAGCGCGCCCACCGTGCCGGTGCCGACCCCCGCGCAGCTGCTCTCCAGCGCCGACGCCTGCCTGTACCGCGCCAAGCGCGCGGGCCGCGACCGGGTGGTCTGCGACCTGGTCTGAGCGCCGCCCGTCCCGACGTCGGCCGGGCGCCCGCCGTCACGCCACGCGCGTGCCTCGCGGCAGGCTGTACGCCGGGATGCGCAGGCGCCGCACCGCCACGGCCACCGCACCCAGGCCGAGCAGCAGGTGCAGCCCGAGGCCCCACGGCCACACGGGCGCGGTCGAGAGCTCCGGCGTCTCCACGGGCGAGGCGGGCGCGCTCGCCTGGCCGTCCGCGTCGAACGAGACATGCATGCCCGTGCACCAGTCGACCTCGTCGGCAGGGCCGGTGCGGGCCGCGCGGACGCCCGTCTGGATGAGGGCGAGGGGATCCGCCGACGTCGCGGCCGGGTCGTCGATGTCGTACGGCGGGACGGGCTGCACGTCCGCCACGACGACGAACGGGTTGGCGGCCAGCAGCCACCAGGTGCGCTCGGTGTGCACCTGGGTGGTCTCCACGGTCTGCCACTCGCAGACCGGCGGCTCGTCGGACTCCCAGTCGTAGCCCTGCTCCACGTCCCACGCCCGCACCTGCTCCTCGGCGGTGATCGCCGGCACGGTGAGGCCGAAGACCAGCAGCGTGCCGACGCTGAGCGCGCCCGCGACGAGGTAGGTGAGCACGCCCGAGCCGGACGTCTTGGTCACGAGCGCCGAGAAGCCGAGCCCGATCGCGCACACGACGCCGAGCTCGAGCGCGAGCACGGCGAGGGTGGCCAGCAGCAGCAGCGGGTTCAGCCCGCCGGCGAGGATCGCCCAGACGATGAACGGCACGCTGGCGACGAGGAAGGCCAGCGCGGCCGCCCAGGCGGCGAGCAGCTTGCCGACGACGATCTCCGCGGGCGTCAGCAGCGTCGCCTGGAGGGTGGCGAGCGTGCCGGCGTTGCGGTCGCCGTTCACCGCGGCGGACGACAACGTCGGCGCCACGATCAGGCCAAGGAACAGCACGAAGAACACGACGATGCCGAAGATCGAGGAGCCCAGACCGAGCCCGTCCCCGACGTCGCCGAGGGCGCCCACGGCCAGCGCGGTGATCGCGCCGACCACGACGAACCACACGACGAGCGCGACCTTCCAGCGCGTGGAGCGCAGCCGCTGGCGCAGCTCGAGCTGCGCGACCGTGCGCACGCCCTGCCACGTCAGGCGCCAGGTCGCCCCGACGCCGCCGCGGCGGCGCGGCGGCGCGGGCCGCCCGACGACGGCGGGCGGACCGCGGGGTCGACGGTCTGCGTGCTCATCGCCGCTCCTCCTCCAGGGCCAGGTAGGCCTGCTCCAGCAGCCCGCCGGCAGGGGCCAGGCTCGTGACCGGCACGCCGGCGGTGACGGCGTCGCGCAGGAGCGCGGCGGCCGCGGCGTCGCCGGCGAGGTCGACGTGCACGGCGCCGTCGTCGGCCGCGACCGCGGGGACGCCCGCGGCGGCGAGCCAGGCGCGCAGCGCGGCCGCGTCCAGCGCGGCGAGGCGCCAGCGGCGCCGCTGCTCCTGCGCCGCGGTCACCGACTGCGTGGCCACGGTGCGCCCGCCGGAGAGGAACACGGCGTCGTCGGCCATCTCGTCGAGCTCGGTGAGCACGTGGGAGCTGACCAGGACGGTCCGGCCGCGGGCGGCGAGCTCGCGCACCAGCACGCGCAGGTCCACCCGCGAGCGCGGGTCGAGGCCCGAGGCCGGCTCGTCCAGCAGCAGCACGTCGGGGTCGTGCACCAGCGCGCGGGCCAGGCCGAGGCGCTGCTTCTGGCCGCGGGACAGCACGTGCGCCGGGGCGTCGGCCAGCTCGGTGAGGTGCACCAGATCCAGCAGCTCGGCGGCGCGGGCGGCGCCGGCGTCGCGCGGGAGGCGGTAGGCCGCGGCCACGGTGGTGAGCACCTCGCGCGCCGTCAGGGAGTCCCACGTGCCGAAGACGTCGGGCATCCAGCCCGTCCGGGCCCGGGCCTGCGGGCCCTCGGTCACCGGGTCGAAGCCCGCCACCGACACCTGCCCGGCGTCGGGCACGAGCAGCCCGGCGAGCACGAGCAGGAGCGTGGTCTTGCCCGACCCGTTGGGCCCCACGAGCGCCGTCACGCGGCCCGGGCGGGCCTCCAGCCGCACGTCGGCCAGCGCCTGCACCTCGCCGAACGCCCTGCGCACGCCGACGGCGTGGATCCCCCTGCTGGACTCCATGGCCCGGACGCTACCGGCCGGCGGGCGGGGCCGGGCGGACCCGCGCGGGTGAAGCGCCCGGGACCGTCCGGCGCCCGGCGGCGCTGGTCAGGAGTGCAGCGCGTCGTACTCGGCCTCCTGCGCGACGTCGTCGGCGACGTCGAGGCGCAGGTGCGCGAGCACGCCGTGCAGCACCCGGACGGCGCTCGCCGCGCGCTCGCCCCACGAGGACAGGTAGGAGAACTGCCACCACCACAGCGCCTCGAGCTCGTGCCCGTCGTCGTAGTGCTGCAGGCCCTTGGCGAGCTCCTCGACCACCGCCGCGAGGTCGCCCGAGAGCGTGGCGGGCCCGGCCTCGGCCCCGAGGACCGGGTCGACGATCTCGACGTAGTCGTCGAAGCCGTCGAACATCCGGGCCAGCGCGGCGCGCAGGGGGTCGACGTCGGTGTCCGGCCCGGCGTCGGGCTCGAACCGCTCCACGGGCACGACGTCGGTGATCGCCGCCAGCTGCGCCCCCGCGGCCAGCAGGTCGCTGGTGGCCAGCAGCAGCAGGCTCAGCTCCGCGCCCGGGTACGCGCCCGAGGCGACCTGCGTGGTCGTCGACAGGAACGCGCGCACGTGGCCCTGGGTCTTCTCGGCCACCTCGCGCAGGTCGCCCGCCACCTCGATCTCGCCCACGCGGATCCCCCCAATCTCGTCGGGCCGGCCTCAGCGGCCGACCACGCGCCGTCCCTCGAACGCCCGGCCGAGGGTGACCTCGTCGGCGTACTCCAAGTCTCCGCCGACCGGCAGACCGCTGGCCAGGCGCGAGACGGTGATGCCCATCGGCCCGATGAGGCGGGCCAGGTAGGTGGCCGTGGCCTCGCCCTCGACGTTCGGGTCGGTGGCGAGGATGACCTCCTGCACCACGCCGTCGGCCAGGCGGGACATGAGCTCCGCGGTGCGCAGGTCGTCCGGGCCCACGCCCTCGATCGGGTTGATGGCGCCGCCGAGCACGTGGTACCGCCCGCGGAACTCGCGCGTGCGCTCGATGGCGACCACGTCCTTGGGCTCCTCGACCACGCAGATGACCTCGTCGCTGCGGCGCGGGTCCAGGCAGATGCGGCAGCGCTCGGCCTCGGCGACGTTGCCGCACACCTCGCAGAACCGCACGCGCGCCTTGACCTCGGTCAGCGCGTCGACCAGGCGGCGCACGTCCCCGGCGTCGGCCGCGAGCAGGTGGAACGCGATGCGCTGGGCGCTCTTGGGCCCGACCCCGGGCAGGCGGCCGAGCTCGTCGATCAGGTCCTGGACAGCGCCCTCGTACACGGGACCAGCCTACGGGCCGCCGGGGACACCGCCGCAGCCGCGCGAGACGGCCACCGAGGTGCCCGTCGAGGCGCCCGTCGAGCGCCTACAGCCAGCCCTGCGCGCGGGCCAGCCGCACCGCCTCGTGCCGGTTGCTCGCGCCGAGCTTGGCGACCGCCGAGGACAGGTAGTTGCGCACGGTGCCGGGGGCCAGGGCGGCCCGCTGGGCGATCTCCTCCACGGGCGCGCCGTCGGCGGCGAGCTCGAGCACGTCGGCCTCCCGCGCGGTGAGCGGGGAGTCGCCGGCGGCGATCGCCTCGGCGGCCAGCTCGGAGTCCACGTACCGCCCGCCCGCGGCGACCTGCCGCACCGCGGTGGCCAGCACGCCGGCCGACACGGTCTTGGGCAGGAACGCCCGCGCCCCCACCGCCAGCGCCCGCTTGAGGTAGCCGGGCCGGCCGTGGCTCGTGACGACGGCGATGCCGCAGCCCGGCACGCTGCGCGCGACCCGCTCGGCCACCTCGATGCCGTCCAGGCCGGGCATCTGCAGGTCGAGCACGGCGACGTCGGGCCGCACGGCCTCGATCACCGCGAGCGCCTCCGTGCCGGAGCCGGCGACGGCCACGACCTCGATGTCCTCCTCGAGCGCCAGCAGGGTGGCGACGGCGTCGCGGATGAGGGTCTCGTCGTCCGCGAGCACCACGCGGATCATGCGCGCTCCTTCGGGTCGGTGGGTGCCGGGCCGGCGGGCTCGGCGGGACGCTCCGGCTCGACGACGGCGGGCACCCGCGCGGTGAGCACGAACCGGTCGCCGTCGAACCGCGTGGTGACGCCGCCGCCGACGGCGGCGAGCCGCTCGCGCAGGCCCGCCAGGCCGTTGCCGTCCGCCCCGCCGTGCGCCCCGGGGCGCACGGCGGAGCGGACGCCGTCGTTGCTCACGGTGAGCACGGTGGCGCCGTCGGCCTGCTGGAGCCGCAGCACGCACTCGCCGGCGGCGGAGTGCCGCACCACGTTGGTGACGGCCTCGCGCACCACCCAGGCCAGCGCCTCCTGGCGCCGCGGGTCGAGCGGCGGCACCGCGCCCAGCACGCGCACGGCGATGCCGGCGGCGGCCAGCACCGACCGCGCGCCGGCCAGCTCGGTCGCGAGGTCGACCGAGCGGTAGCCGGCGACGACGCCGCGCACCTCGCGGGAGGAGTCCTGGGCGAGCGTGCGCACGGCGAGGATCTCGTCGACGGCGCGGGCGTCGCCGCGCCGCGCCAGCTCGGCGGCCAGCTCGCTCTTGACCGCCACGGTGGCGAGCGCGCGCCCGACGACGTCGTGCACGTCGCGGGCGATGCGCAGCCGCTCCTCGGCCACCGCGAGGCGGGTCGTGGCGTCGCGGGCGGCGTCGAGCTCGCGCACCACCTCGAGGATCCACACGGACAGCCGGAAGCTGAGCATGGACGCGGTGATGATGAAGGCCGACAGGACCGCGATCCCGACCGGCCCGGGGACCCCGGCCAGCACCCGCCCGAGCCCGACCACCGCGGCCGCGGCGAGGGAGCCCACCACGAGCGGTCGCGAGCGCAGCACCGGGCTGACGGCGCCGACCGTGAACATGCCCGCCGTGACCAGCACGACGGAGCGGGGGTCCTCGGTGTACCAGAAGCCGTCGTACGGCGGGGGCAGCGACGGCACCGCGCTCAGGGCGAGCGCCGCGAGGGCCGCCGAGACGACGGCGAAGACCGCGAGCGTGGCCCGGAAGGGCCGCCCGCGCTCGGGCGCCGGCGCCATCCCCAGGTGCAGGACGGCGATGCTCAGGCCCGTGTGGGCCAGCGCCAGCGCCAGCAGCGCGCCGGCCACCGGCGGGCTGGGCGGGTCGTGCGCCAGGGCCGCGGCGGCGACGAGGAAGAGGAACGGCTCGAGCAGGCAGACCACGTACAGCGTGGTCCGGGTGTACAGCTCGACGCCGCGGACGCCGGTCATCCCCCGTCCCAGGGCAGGGCGGGGCGCGCGGTCCATGGCGTCAGCCTGCCACGGACCGCGCGCGACGCCGGAGTCCCCCGCCCGGCGCCCGCTCAGCGCTGCGGCTCCCACCGCATCCACCGCCGGGCGGCGTACCAGGCCAGCCCCAGCCACGCGAGCAGCACCGCCACCGGCAGCGCGGCCTGGGCGAACGTCTCGCCCAGGGCGAGTGCGGCGCCGTCGGCGTCGGTCCCGGTCAGGCCGAGCCGGAACAGCGACGCGACGGCGTGCATCGGGGTGAACCGGGCGACGTCGTCGAACCCGCCGCCCCCGGCCGGGGCGACGACGCCGGAGAACACCATGAGCACCGCCAGGGCCGGCAGCGTGGTCAGCTGCGCCGACTCCACGGTCCGCGAGACGCCCGAGGTGGCCGCGGCCAGCAGCACCAGCGTCGGGGTGACCAGCACGAGCGCCACGACCACCAGCACCGGGTTGGCCAGCGGCGGCGGGGCGAGCAGCAGCGCCACGGCGGCATACCCGAGCACGAGCTGCACCGCCGTGATCAGCAGAGCGGGCACGGCCGCCGCCGCCAGCAGCTCGGGCCGCGAGCACTCGCCCGTCAGCAGCCGCTTGAGCACCAGCTCCTGGCGGCGCGCCACGTAGGTGGTGGTGAGGTTGTAGTACACGACGAACAGCAGGCTCATCGCGGCCAGCTGCTGCAGGATCAGCGGACCGGCCACGTCCGGGTCGGCGTCCGGCCCGAGGGTGCCCGAGATCGTCGAGAAGAACAGCACGAACAACGGGCTGATCGCGACCGCGTTGAACAGCGCCGTGCCGTTGCGCAGCAGCAGCAGGGTCTCCGCCCGGGCCAGGGCGGCCACGCGGCGCAGCGAGAACGCCGCCGGGCGGCGCGACGCGGTGCCGCGGCGGGCCGCACCGGCGTGCGCCTCGGTCGAGGCCGTGGACGGGGTGACGGGTGCGGCGCTCATGCGACCACCTCCGGTCGGTTCGGGCCGGCGGCGGGCGTGCCGGCGTCGGACGATGCGGTGCCGGACGGTGCGGGGCCGGCGGCGGTCCGCTCCGCGAGGGCCAGGAACGCCTGCTCCAGCGACGCCGACCGCGCGTCGAGGTGGTGCAGGCGCAGCTCCAGGCGGCGGGCCCAGGCGAGCACGGCCTCGAGGTCCTCCTGCAGCCGCTCGGTGCGCAACCGCACCCGCTCGCGGTCCACCGTGGCGTCGAGGAGACCGGCCAGCGGCGGCAGGTCCTCCGGGTCGACGACGACGGTGCGCCCGGCGGCGTCGCGCGCCTCGAGCTCGATCGTGGCGGGCTCGGCCGCGACGACGTCGGCCACGGTGCCCTCGCGCACGATGCGCCCGCCGCTCATGATCGCGACGCGGTCGGCGAGCGCCTCGGCCTCGTCGAGGTAGTGGGTGGTCAGCAGCACCGTGGTGCCCGCCGCCTGCAGGCTGCGCACCAGCCGCCAGGTGGCCTGCCGGCTCTCCGGGTCCAGGCCCGTGGTCGGCTCGTCGAGGAACAGCACCTCCGGCTCGCCCAGGATCGCCAGCGCCAGGTCGAGGCGGCGGCGCTCGCCGCCGGACAGGCTCGCCACCCGCACGTCGGCGCGGTGGGTCAGCGCGACGGCGTCGAGCGCCTCGGCCTGCGGGCGCGGGCTGGTCATCGTGGACGCCCACATGCGCACGGTCTCGGCCACGGTGAGGTCGGAGGAGAACCCCGCCTCCTGGAGCATCACGCCCACCCGGTCGATCACCCGGCGGCGCTCGCGGTACGGGTCGTGGCCGAGCACGCGGACCTCGCCGCCGTCGGCCGGGGCGAGACCCTCGATCATCTCGACGAGCGACGTCTTGCCGGCACCGTTGGTGCCCAGCAGGGCGACGAGCTCGCCGCGGTGGACCTCGAGGTCGACGCCGCGGACGGCCTCGAAGCCGCCGTAGCGGCGCCGGGCCCCGCGGACCGAGATCATCGGCGCGGTCGCTGGCTTCGGTGATGGGCTCATGGCTCGAGCCTCCCGGCGCCCGGGGCCCGCCGGTAGTGCGTGCCGTCACCGGTCCGTGTGGGAGCTGCACGGGCCGGGCATGACGGATGTCATGCCCGGCCGCGCGCGCCGTCCGGCGGCCGGGCGCCGCCGTCAGATCCAGCGCTTGAGGCGGAACACCCCGTACAGCGTGACGCTCACCGCGACCATCGCCGCCAGCGCGAACGGGTAGCCGTAGGCCCAGTGCAGCTCGGGGATGTCGTCGAAGTTCATCCCGTACACGGTGCCCACCAGCGTGGGGGCGAACAGGATGGCCGCCCACGAGGAGATCTTCTTGATCTCCTCGTTCTGGGCCTTGGCCTCCTCGTTCTGCCGCTGCGCCACGAGGGTGGCGTTCACGGTGAGGATGTCGCGCAGGGCGGAGCGGAACGTGTCCACGCGCTCGGCGACCTCGGTGAGGTGGTCGGCGACGTCGCGCAGCGACGCCTGCAGCTCCTCGTCGACGCCGTACTTGGCCGACCCCTGCGCGAGCGCCGAGCACACCTGCCGCAGCGGCCGCACGGCGCGCTGGAAGTCGGCCACCTCGCGCGACAGCTCGTAGATGCGGCGGGAGGCCTCGGTGCCGCCGCCCAGCACGTCCGTCTCGATCTCGTCGATGTCGTTCTCCAGGCCCGCGACGACCGGCGCGTAGCCGTCCGCGACGGCGTCGAGGATCGCGTAGAGCACCGCCTGCGGGCCGCGGGCGAGCATCTGCGGGTCGTCCTCGAGCCGCGCGCGCACGGCCGCCAGGTCGGGCGAGGCGCCGTGCCGCACGGTGACCACGAAGTCCGCGCCCACGAACACGTGCAGCTCGCCGAACTCGACGCTCTCGGTGGCGTCGACGTACCGCGCGGCGCGCAGCACCACGAACAGCGTGTCGCCGTACCGCTCGAGCTTGGGTCGCTGGTGCGCCTGGATGGCGTCCTCGACCGCCAGCGGGTGCAGGTCGAACGCGGCGGCCAGCGAGGTCAGCTCGTCGGCGTCGGGCCGGTCGAGGCCGATCCACGCCAGGCTGTCCGCCCCGTCGGGCCGCGAGCGCAGGGCGTGCAGGGTCTCCGGGACGCGGGCGTGGCTCGAGACGCGCCGCCCGCGCTCGTAGATGGCTGCCGCGGCGACGGCGTCGTGCCCGGCGTCCCGGCCCGGCGCCGTGCGGGCGCCCGGCACGGGGTCGCCGGGACGGCGGCGGGCGCGCAGCACGCCGCGCAGGGCGGACGGCAGCGAGGACGGCGCCGACGGGGCCGCGGGCAGCGACGTCGTCGGGCGGGTGGGGCGGGTGGGCTGGGACACGACCATGGGGACCTCCGCAGGGGCGCAGGCGCACGGGCGCTCGGGGCGGGTGCTCGGCGCTCCGAGGGATGCTCGGGGAGCGGGCTGCCTCCGGTGGCCTCAGGACAGGCCGGCTCGGGGCAGGGAGCACACGCGCGACGGCGCGGCCGTGCGGCCGGGGTGAGTGGTGCGCGGGTGCGGCGCCACGGCTGGCGCGTCGGTCGGGCGGGGCCGCCGGGGCGTCAGCCGCGGCGGGGACTACTGGGGGGCTCGCTGCGCTGCACGGCGTGCCACCTCCCTTCGTCCCCGGGGCGCCCGGTGCGGTCCGGGCGCGCGATCGTGCCCGCCGGGGAGTCCGGCCGGGCCTCGGCGATTCTAGGCCCGCGGCGCCGGCGGCTGCCACGGCGGGCGCGGGCTCGGCGCCGTGAGCCCGGCCACGTGGGCCGGCCGCGCCGCCCCGAGCGTCCCGCCCCGTCGCGCTCCGCCACCGCGAGGACGACACCGCGGGACCCTCACCACCAGCCCGCCCCGAGGCAGCGCCGGGTGCAGGATGGGCGGCATGGTCGAGCTGGTCGCGCTGTACGACGACGCCGGTCACCCCACGGGCGAGGTGGCGGACCGGGCGCGCGTGCGGGCGCAGAACCTGCGGCACGCGGCCACCGCCGTCGTCGTGCGCGACCCGGCCGGGCGCGTCTACGTGCACCGGCGCACCGACACCAAGGACGTCTACCCCGGCCTGCACGACTTCTGCGCCGGCGGGGTGCTGCAGGCCGGGGAGGACCCGGCGGCGTCCGCGGAGCGGGAGCTCGCCGAGGAGCTCGGCGTCACCGGGGTGCCGCTGCGGCCGCTCGGCGAGGCCGACTACGCCGACGAGCGCACCCGCTACCACGCCTACCTCTACGAGTGCACCTACGACGGGCCGGTCACGTGGCAGCCCGAGGAGGTGGCGTGGGGCGCGTGGGTGGAGCCGGCCGCGCTGCTGCGGATGCTGGACGAGGTGCCGTTCGTGCCGGACTCGACCGCGAACCTGCGCGGCTGGCTCGACGCGCTCGGCGCCGCCGCGCCCGGGCCCTCCTAGTAGTCCGGTCCGGGGGCCGGCGCCTGGGCGACGGCCTCCAGCTCGGCGTGGGTCGGCGGGTCGGCGCCGGGCCGCGAGACGGTGATCGCCGCGGCGGCGGCCGCCCAGGACGCCGCCCGGCGCAGCTCGGCGGCGCTCAGCACCGCCAGCACCTCGCGTGCGCCGGGGCCGTGCGCGCCGAGCGTCACGAGCGCGTCGAGCAGGGCGCCCATGAACGTGTCGCCCGCGCCGATGGTGTCGGCGACCTCCACGGTCACGCCGGGCACGGTCACGACGTCGTCGCCCCGGACCAGCACGCTGCCGTCGCCGCCGCGGGTGACGACCACGAGCACCGGCCCCGCGGCCGCCCAGGCGCGCGCGGTGGCGACCGGGTCCGTGCCGGGGTGGTACCAGGCGAGGTCCTCCTCGGACACCTTGACCACGTCGCTGAGCGCGACCAGCCGCTCGACGCGCGGCAGCACCCGCGCGACGTCCGGCGTGATGCCGGGGCGGGCGTTCGGGTCGAACGTCACCAGGGCTCGGCCGTGGGCGGCGCGCAGGGCCTGCTCGACGGCGTCCGCGCCGGGGTCGAGCACCGTGGCGATGGAGCCGGCGTGCACGACGGCGGGCCGAGCGCCGGCCGTCGCGCGGGCGACGGTCTCGGGCACGAGGTCCCACGTCAGGTCGAAGTCGTACGTCGCCGACCCGTCGGCGGCGAGCCGCACGGCGGCCGTGGACGTCCGGCCGGTGGCCGGCGGCTGGGCCACCACCCGCACGTCGGAGGCCTCGAGCCAGTCCCACGCGGCGGCGCCGCGCTCGTCGTCGGCCAGGGTGGTCACCAGCACCGGCCCCCGCCCGAGCCGGCCGAGGGTGACTGCCACGTTGGCCGGGCTGCCGCCGGGCAGCTCGCGCACCCCGCCGCGGCCGTCACCGTCACCGCCGTCGGCGGGCACGACGTCGATCAGCGTCTCGCCGATCACCACCAGCGGCCCCTCGGGGACGGGTGCCGGTGCCATGTCGAGGTGGGCGTTCATGCCAGCCCTCCCTCGGCCGTCAGCCGCCCCTCGCGCAGCGCCCGGGCCAGCATGGGCGCCAGCGGCAGGCGGGGCACCAGCGTGGTCTGCACCGCGTGGTACAGGTCGGGCTTGCCGGGCCAGACCGTCGCGGCCGGGAGGTTGGCCGGGTCCAGCTCGTGGTGCCAGGACCCGGCGGCACGATCGATCAGGTACCGCTCGGCGTAGTCCCACCAGGCGGCGTACCGGTCGGCGAACCGTCGCTGGCCCGTCCTGCGGTGCAGCGCGGCGGCCGTGCCGATCGCCTCGGCCACCACCCAGTGCATCCGCTGGCGCTCCACCGGCGTGCCGTCCCAGTCGGTGGTGTAGACGAAACCGTCGGCCCCGTCGACGGCCCAGCCGTCGGCGACCGCCCGGTCGAACAGCCGCACCGCCGCGGCGGCCAGCGCCTCGTCGTCGCCGGCCTCGCCACTCCCGAGCGCCGCCTCCACGTGCAGCAGCAGCCGGGCCCACTCCAGCCCGTGGCCGGGCGTGGCGCCGTACGGCTTGAACGGGTCGCCGGGCCGGTCCCGGTTGAGCTCCAGGTCGGGGTTCCAGTCCGGCCCGAAGTGCTCGGGCAGGCGGTCGCCGTGGGCGTCGGCGAGCTCGACCACGAACCGGGCCGCGCGGGTGGCGCGCTCGCGCCACGCCGCCGCTCCCCCGCCGATCGCCGTGGCCTCGGGGCCCTCCAGCGCCTCGACGGCGTCCGCCACCGACAGCAGGGCCTCGACCGAGTGCATCGTGGCGTTCAGGCCGCGGTAGTCGTCAGGCCGCGTGAACGCCACGTCCCAGGTGTCCACGGGTCGCCCGACGCTCTCGTCCCAGAAGTACCGCAGGTAGACGTCGGCGGCCTCGGCCAGCAGCGTGGTCCCGCCCGGGCGGCCCGCCAGCGCCGCCGACGAGGCCGCCAGCAGCACGAACGCGTGGTCGTAGCAGGACTTGCCCGAGGCGGCGTCGGGCGCGCCGTCGGCGTCCAGGGCGTGGAACCAGCCGCCGTGCTCGGCGTCGCGCAGCCGGCCGGTCAGGCCCGCGAGCGCGGCGTCCGCGACCGGGGCGCTGCCCGGCACGCCGAGCAGCACCCCCAGGCAGTACACGTGCGCGGTGCGGGCGGTGACCCAGGTCTGCACGCCCTGGGCGGGGTCCGGCTCGCCCGCGTCGTCGAGGTACGCCGCGCCGCCCGCGGGCAGGCCCGCGCGGGTGCCGAACGCCAGCAGGCGGCGGCACTCGGCGTCGAGCCACACGCGGTGCGTCGGCGCGGTGAGCCAGTCGACGGGGACGACGGGGGGAACGGTCACGGACGGGTCCCTTCGGGGGGCAGGAGGAGGTCGTTGGCACAGCGCACGGCGGCCGCGAAGGCGTCCGGGGCGCCGACGCCGGACGTCACGCGCAGCGTGACCGCCCGGCCGGCCCGCACGGTCACCATGCCATCGTCGACCGTAGCGGCCGGGTCCACCACGTCGACGGGGCAGAACACGTCGCGGGCGTACGACGTGGCGGTCACGTGCAGCAGGCAGCCGCCGTCGGTCGCCTCGGCCCGCACCTGCAGCGGCGCCGGGTCGAGCCGCTGGTCCACCACCTCGGCCCCGTGCCGGTACGCGGTCGCGAACCCGGCAGCGGCGTCGTCGGGCTCGGCCACGACCACCTCGGCGGCCGGGTCGCCGAACGCGGCGACGTCGGCCGGCACCGTCAGCGTCGCGGCACCGCGCGCGGGCACCGCCGCCTCGAGCGTCGCCTTGGCCAGCACCGTGCCGTCGAACGCCTCGCGCGTGACGGTGAAGGTGCCCGCGTACGGCTCGCCCGTGTCGTTGACCAGGACGAGCGCGAGGGTGTCGGGCTCGGGCTCGAGCCCTTCCCACGCGGCCGCCCGGGCGGCGTCCGACGCCCGGGGCTGGAGCGTGGCCAGGCGCGGGGCGTAGGCCGCGCGCAGCGCGTGCCACAGCGGCTTGCGGTGCTCGTCGAAGTCGACCGCCGCCCAGGACACGACCGGCCAGTTGTCGTTGAGCTGCCACAGGATCGTGCCGGTGTTGTGCGGCGTCAGGGAGCGGAAGTGCTCGACGCCGAACCGGATGGCGTGCGCCTGGTTGAGCTGGGTGGTCCAGTGCCAGTCGGTGATCGTGGTCGGGTCGGGCAGGTGGCCCTGCCAGCCGCGCTCGAGCTTGGCGTTGCCGAGGTTGGCCTTCTGGTGCACCAGCATCTGCGGCCCGAACGGGTCCAGCGGCTCGTCGTGCACCACGGCGGTGAGGGTGGACCAGGCGGGCGGCGCCTGGAACCCGAACTCGGAGACGAACCGCGGCTTGTACCGCGCGTAGACGGTGTAGTCGGCGCGGTTCCACACGTCCCAGACGTGCATGGTGCCGTACCGCTCGTCGTTGGGGTGCCGGTAGTCGCCGAACGAGTACGGGCTGGCCGGCGAGTACGGCCGGGTGGGGTCCAGCTCGGCGAGCACGCGCGGCAGCAGCTCGCTGTAGTAGGCGTCGCCCCAGCCACGGCCCTCCAGACGCCCCGCCCAGCCCCAGTCCACCGAGCCCCAGGTGTTCTCGTTGTTGCCGTTCCAGATCACCAGCGACGGGTGCGGGGCCAGCCGCGTCACGTTCTCGCGGGCCTCCGCCTCGATCTCGGCGCGCATGGCCGGGCCCTCGTCGTAGGCCGCGCAGGCGAACAGGAAGTCCTGCCACATCAGCAGCCCGCGCTCGTCCGCCAGGTCGTACAGGTCGTCCGACTCGTAGATGCCGCCGCCCCACACGCGCAGCAGGTTGACGTTGGCCTCGAGCGCGTCGGCCACCCGCCGGGCGTACCGGTCGCGGTCGATCTCGGTGAGGAACGCGTGGTCGGGGATCCAGTTGGCGCCGCGCACCAGCACCGGCTCCCCGTTGACCTTGAGCACGAACGGCGCGCCGGCGGCGTCGGGGGTGGTGTCGACCTCGACGGTGCGGAACCCGACGCGTCCCGACCACGCCGCGACGTCGGCGCCGGCGGACGCGGTGACCTCGACGCCGTACAGCGGCTGGTCGCCGTGCCCGACGGGCCACCACCGGCGCACGTCGGTCACGGTCGCCAGGACGACGGCGGAGGTCTCGCCCGCGGGCACGGTGCCGCTGGCGTGCAGCGCCTCGCCGTCGGGGTCCGTGACGGTGACGACGAGCGGCACGTCGGCGTCGGGGCGCACGCCGTCGCGCTCGATCTCGACGTGCACGGTCAGCAGTCCGTCGTGCCCGCCCTCGGCGCCCGGGACGACGTCGACCAGCGGCCGCACCGCCGCGACCCGCACGCCGGACCACGCGTCCAGCCCGACGGGCTTCCAGATGCCCGCCCCGGCGACGTCGATGCCCCAGTCCCAGCCGAACGAGCAGGCCATCTTGCGCAGCTGGTTGTACTCGTGGTGGTTGGTGCGCGGCAGCGCGCCGTCCCGCGCGGCGCGGGCGGCGGCCTCCGGCACGGGGGCGGCGAACGTGACGGTGAGGGTGTTCTCGCCCTCGCGCAGGGCCTCGCGCACGTCCCAGCGGTACGAGCGGTGCATGTTCTCGGCCCGCCCCACCGCGACGCCGTTGAGCTCCACCGTGGCCACGGTGTCGAGGCCGTGGGCGACCAGGTCGTGGCGCGCGGCGCCGTCGTCGGACCACGCGAACGTGGTCGTGAAGCGCCACGCAGTGTCGCCGACCCACTGCTGGGCCGCCTCGTTGTCGCCGTCGAACGGGTCGGCGATCAGCCCCGCGCGGCGCAGGTCCAGGTGCGCCTCGCCGGGCACGACGGCGGGCACGCCGTCCGCGAGCGCCGCGGCGAGGCCGTCGGGCGCGCCGTCGGGCAGGGCGGCGGCGGAGAGGGTCCAGCCCTCGTGCAGGGGACGGAAGGTCGGGGGGACGAACGTCATCGTGGGTCCTCGGGTCGCAGGGTCGGTGCTGAGGAGGCTGAGGAGGCTGAGGAGGCTGAGAGTGCAGAGGGCGCCGAGCCGTCGGCGGACGCACCGGGGCGGGGCGGCTCGCGCAGGACGCGCACGCCCCCGGCGGGGATCGTGACCACGGGGCCGACCTCCGCCGCGGCGAGCAGGTCGGTGCCCGCCGCCGCGACCTTGCGGTCGGTGCCGGTGTGGTTGAGCAGGAACAGGTAGGACCGGTCGTCGCCGACGCGGCGCACGGCCTCGACGCCGGGGTCCGCCTCGACCGTCCGCGGCACGCCGGAGTCGTCCAGCAGCCGGGCGGTGACCCGGTCGACGCCGTCGGGCGGCAGCGCGGCCGACACGTACCAGGCCGCGCCGCGGCCCACCGCGCGGCGGGTGACGGCCGGCCCGCCGGCGAGCGGTCCGCTGGTGTACCGCACGACGGCGTCCGCCCCGTCGAGGTGGACGCGCTCGGTCCAGTCCTCGACGCGGCCGCCGTCGTCGAGCAGCACCTGCTCGCCGACCTGCAGGGGGTAGAGCTCGTCCGACCACGCGCCGAGCACGTCGCGGAACGCCCCGGGGAACCCGCCGGTGCGCACCTGGGCGTCCGGCTCGCAGACGCCGGACAGGTACGTGACGAGCAGCGTGCCGCCCCGCTCGGGGACCGCGGCGACCCGACGGGCCGTCTCGTCGTCCACGACCAGGAGCGTGGGCACGACGACCAGGTCGTAGGCGTCGAGGTCCGCCCACGGGGGCACGACGTCGCAGAGCACCTGCCGCTCCCACAGCGCCCGGTGCCACGCGCGCAGCTCCCGGCCGTACCGCAGGCCGCGGTGCGGCTTGAGGCCGTGCTGCAGCGCCCAGCCGGCGACGTCGTCGACGACGATCGCGGCGCGCGCCGGCTCCACCCGCGTGCCCTGGACCTCCGCCAGCGCGCGCAGGTGCGCCCCGAGCGTCACCACCTCCTGCCACACCCGGGACCGGGTGCCGCTGTGCGGCAGCATCGCCGAGTGGAACTGCTCCGCGCCGGCGCGCGAGGCGCGCCACTGGAAGAACAGGACCCCGTCCGAGCCGCGCGCGACGTGCGCGAGCGCGTTGCGCTCGATCTCCCCGGCCTCCTTGGCGCGGTTGCGCTGCTGCCAGCTCGGCCCGCCGGTGGAGGTCTCCATCAGCAGCCACGGGCGCCGCTCCGCCGACATGCCGCGCATGCGGTCGGCGGCGAACGCGAGGTCCTGCTCGCGCAGCGGGTCGTCGACGAGCGTGTAGTGGTCGTTGGCCGCCACGGCGGTGTGCGGCGCCCAGGCGGCGTAGTCGACGACCTGCGCGCCGGCCCCGACCATCATGTTGGTCGTCACGGGCCCGGCGGAGTGCCGCTCGAGGACCTCCTTCTCCGCCAGGTAGTGCGCCAGCAGCGCGTCGGAGGAGTAGCGCTCGTAGTCGAGGAACAGCCCGGGGTTGGGGGCGCCGTGCCGCCCGCGCGGCGGGTCGATCTCGTCCCACGCCCCATACCGGTGCCCCCACTGGGCGGTGCCCCAGGCGGCGTTGACCGCCTCCAGGGACCCGTACCGGGCGGCCAGCCAGTGCCGGAAGGCCGCCGCCGACACGTCGCAGTAGCAGCGGGCGTTGCCGCCGCCCAGCTCGTTGCCGACGTGCCACAGCCGCACCGCGGGGTGGTGGCCGTAGCGCTCCGCGAGCGCGGCGACGTGGCGCAGCGCGTACCGCCGGTACAGCGGCGAGGCGGGGCACCAGGCGTTGCGGCCCCCCGGCGGCTCGCGGTAGCCGTCGGCGAGGACCGGCGCGATCTCGGGGTGGGCGCTGAGCAGCCAGCTCGGCGGCGCCGCCGTGGGGGTCGCCAGGTCGACGCCGATGCCGTGGCGGTGCAGCAGCGCGACGGCGTCGTCCAGCCAGGACCAGTCGCGCACGCCGTCGGACGTCTCGACGGTGCCCCAGGCGAACACGCCCAGCGTGACGAGGTTGACGCCCGCCTCGCGCATGAGGCGCACGTCCTCGTCCCACACCTCGCGGGGCCACTGCTCGGGGTTGTAGTCCCCGCCGTAGGCCAGGCCGTCCGCGAGCCGGACGGGCGGCGCCGGGCGCGCGGGCGGGACCACCGCGGGCACGAACTCCACGCTCACGTGCGCTGCACCTCGCTCCTCGCTCACGCGCCCTGCACCTCGCGGGCCGTCGCGGACGGCACTCCCGCCTCCGTCCACTCCCCGGTGAAGTGGTCGAAGCACACGCTGTTGTCGATCGCCTCGCGGTCCACCGCCGCCTGCGCGGTGACCCGGTGCTCGCGCTCCGGGTCGGGCGCCGCCATCGCGAGCAGCCGGGTGTAGGCGTGGTGGGGGTCGAGGATCACGGCGTCGGCGGGCCCGCGCTCGACGACGCGCCCGCGGTACAGCACCACGATCTCGTCCGAGAAGTGCCGGGCGGTCGCCAGGTCGTGCGTGATGTACAGGACGGCCAGGCGGTCCTCGCGCTGGAGGCGGCCCAGCAGGTTGAGCACGCCGAGGCGGATCGAGACGTCGAGCATCGACACCGGCTCGTCCGCGACGAGCACCTGGGCGCCCGGGGCCAGCGCGCGGGCGATCGCCACGCGCTGGCGCTGCCCGCCGGACAGCTCGTGCGGGCGCCGCGGCGCGATCGTCTCGGCGGGCGTCAGGTTGACCCGCTCGAGGAGCTCCAGGACGCGCTCGTGCGTCTCCTGCGCCGTGCGGGTGCGCTGGTGGATCCGCAGCGGGCGCGCGACGTGGTGCTCGATCGAGTGGAAGGGGTTGAGCGACGCGAACGGGTCCTGGAACACCATCTGCACCTGCCGGCGGTACAGCGACCCCTGCACGGGCGTGCCGTCGTCGAGCCGCACGTCCACCGTGCCCGAGGTGGGCCGCTCCATGCGCGTGAGGATCTTGGCGATGGTGGACTTCCCGGACCCCGACTCCCCCACCAGGGCCACGGTGCGACCCGGCACGAGGTCGAGGCTCACGTGGTCGACGGCGCGCAGCCGGGTGCGTCGCAGCCCGGACCGCAGGGAGTAGTCCTTGACCAGGTCGGTCACGTGGACGCGCGTCATGCCTGGGCCTCCGTGCTCTCGGCCGGCGACGTCTCGTCGACGCCGGTGCGGATGAAGCCGCCGCGGGCGCCGGACAGGCTCGGGAACGACCCGAGCAGCCGGCGCGTGTACGGGTGCTGCGCCGCGCGGTACAGGCGGTCGGCGGTGTCGAGCTCCACGATCTCGCCGGCCAGCATGACGGCGATGCGGTCGCTGATCTCCAGCAGCAGCGGCAGGTCGTGGGTGATGAAGACGACGGCGAAGTCGAGCTCGTCGCGCAGCCGCACGATCTCGCGCAGGATCTCGCGCTGGACGACGACGTCGAGGGCAGTGGTCGGCTCGTCCATGATCATGATCTGCGGCTCGAGCAGCATCGCCATCGCGATCATCACGCGCTGGCGCATGCCGCCGGACAGCTCGTGGGGGTAGGACCCGAGCCGCCGCGGGTCGACGCCCACCCGCTCGAGCACCTCCTCGGAGCGCGCCCGCACCGCCGCGCGGGACATCCCCGGCCGGTGGGCCAGGAGCGTGTCCCGCAGCTGCGCCCGCACCGTGGTGACCGGGTTGAGCGCGTTCATCGCGCCCTGGAACACCATGGAGAGCTTGTCCCAGCGGAACGCGCGCAGCTGGGCGTCGGTGAGCGCCAGCACGTCGACGTCCTGGCCGCCGCGGTCGTGGAACGTGATGCTGCCGGCGGCGATGCGCGCCGGCGGCCGGTGCAGCCGGTTCACCGCGTAGGCGAGCGTCGTCTTGCCGCAGCCGGACTCGCCGGCCAGGCCGAGGATCTCGCCGCGGTGGAGCGTCAGGCTCGCGTCCTTGACGGCGGTGACGGGCTGGTCGACCTCGTAGACGACGGTGAGGTGGTCGATCGTGAGCACCGCGTCGCTCGCGCGGCCGGCGGCGCCCGGGCCGCCGCCGAGCACAGGGGCTGTCGTGGTCATCGGGAAGCCACCTCCGGGGCCCTGCTGTCCGCGCCGTCGGACGCGCCGCCGTCGGCCGGGACGCCGCGGCGCGCGGAGCGGGCCAGCTCGCGCTCGAGCCGCGCCGCCCGCCGCGCGCGCTTGCGGTGCAGGCGCAGGTTCTTGAGCTTGGGGTTGATGATCTCGTCGATCGAGAAGTTGATGAGGGACAGGCCGGTGCCGAAGAGCGCGATCATCAGGCCCGGCGGCACGAACCACCACCACGCGCCGAGCGACAGGGCGAACCCGTTCTGGGCGTAGAAGAGCATCGTGCCGAGCGTCGAGGAGTTCGCCGCGCCGAGGCCGATGAAGGACAGCCCCGCCTCGCCGAGGATCGCGGCGATGACCGCGAACACGAACTGCGAGGCCAGCACCGGCAGGAGGTTCGGCAGGATCTCCACGACGATGACGCGCCACGGCTTCTCGCCGGCGACCTTGGCCGCCGCCACGTAGTCGCGGTTGCGCACCGACAGGGTCTGGGCGCGCAGCACGCGGGCCGACGCCGCCCAGCTCGTCAGCGCGAGCACGACGGCGATGGTCCACAGGCCGCGGCTCTCCCGGGGCACGAACCCCGAGATGACGATGACCAGCGGCAGGCCCGGGATGACCAGGAACACGTTCGACAGCAGGGAGAACGCCTCGTCCACGATGCCGCCGCGGTAGGCGCCGTAGATGCCGAAGAAGGCGGACAGGACGGTGGCGAGCACGCCGACCAGCAGGCCGATCTGCAGCGAGCCGCGGGTGGCGAACGCGAGCTGGGCCAGCACGTCCTGGCCGGTCTGGGTGGTGCCCAGCAGGAACTGCGACGACGGCGGCGTGAGGCCCTGGTCGCGGACGGTCTGGGGGTCGCCGACCAGGTACGGGGCGACGACGCCGAAGAGCGTGATCACGGCGACGAGGACGAGGCCGAGGGCCAGCCAGGGCGTCATCGTCGGCAGCAGCATGCGCCAGCCGCGCGGCGGGCGCCGGCCCTCCTCGGCGGCCGCGGAGGCGAGCCGGTCGGCCGCGTCGGCGACGACGGGCTCGTTGGCGGGGGTCACGTTGGTCATGGACGGGCCTCCTGTCAGGACCGGGCGCGGGTGCGCGGGTCGATGAGGCCGTAGAGCAGGTCGACGACCAGGTTGGCGCCGAGCACGGCCAGCGTGATGAAGAGGAAGACGCCCTGCATCAGCGCGTAGTCGTTGTTGGTCACTGCGCCGAGCAGCCGCCCGCCGATCCCGGGGTAGGAGAACACCTGCTCGGTGACCACCGAGCCGGAGACCACGAACCCGAGCGAGATGGCGAAGCCGGCCACGGACGGCAGCACCGCGTTGCGCGAGGCGTACGAGCGCAGGATCTTCAGCGGCGACAGGCCCTTGGCCTCGGCCGTGAGGACGTAGTCCTCGGACAGCGTCGAGACCATCATGTTGCGCATCCCCAGCAGCCAGCCGCCGACGGAGGCGAGCACGACGGTCAGCGCCGGCAGGATGCCGTGCTGCACCGCGGAGAGGATGAACTCCCCGTTCCACCCGGGGTCCAGCACGACGTCGTAGCCGCCCTGCAGCGGGAACCACCCCAGGACCCGCGCGAGCAGGTAGGCGAGGATCAGGGCGAGCCAGAAGTACGGCACGGCGGCGAGCAGCGTCCCCGCCGGCACGAGCGAGTCGAGCCAGGTGCCCGGGCGCCAGCCGACGAACGCGCCGAGCAGGACGCCGAGCACCGCGGCGATCACGGTGGACAGCCCCACGAGCACCACCGTCCAGGGCAGGGACGCCATGATGACGTCCGACACCTTGGCCGGGTAGTAGCTCACCGAGACGCCCAGGTCGCCCCGGAAGAGGTTCCCCAGGTAGCTGAGGTACTGGTTCCACAGGGGCTGCGAGTCGTCGCCCCCGAGGAGGAGGGCGTAGGCCTCCCGGGTCTCCGGCGTCACGCTGCCGCCACGCTGCTGCAGCTTGGCGAGCAGGATGTCGACCGGGTTGCCGGGCAGCAGGCGGGGGATCGCGAAGTTGAGGGTCAGCGCGGCCCACAACGCCACGACGTAGAAGCCCAGCTTGCGCAGGAAATAGCTCACGGCGGTCCCTTCTCCTCGGGGGCGACGTCAGGGCCTCAGCCCTGCGGCTCCAGGCGCTTGAAGATCTCGGCGGAGTCGAGCGCCGACCAGACCGCCGGGAAGGCGTAGAGGTCGTCGTCGGCCGGCCAGCCCGTGAACTTCGCCGTGTTCCAGATGCTCGTGGTGCCGCCCGTCATGACGGGGATGTAGGGCATCTCGTTGACGATGGCCTGCTGGATCGTGTCGAAGTACTGCTGGCGCGCAGCGGAGTCGTCCAGCGGGAGCTTCGCCAGCTCGGCGATGGCGGCGTCCACGTCCGGGTTGGCGTACCGCGCGAAGTTCTCGCCGGCGGTCTCGCCGACCTTCGCCCCGGACGCCGAGGAGAAGTAGTAGTTGTACAGGTAGTACGGGTCGGGCGCCGGGCCCTGCCCCAGGGAGTCGATGACGAGCTGGAAGCGGCCGGAGGTCTTCTTCTCGGTCCACTCGTTCCAGGACGACTGCGCCGCCTGGAGGTCGATGCCGGCGGCCTTGGCCTGCGAGGCCATCGCGTCGAGCGCCGTGATGTAGTCGGTCCAGCCGGTGACCACCTCGACGGTCAGCGACAGGCGCTCGCCGTCCTTCGCGTAGATGCCGTCGGAGCCCTTCTGCCAGCCCGCCGCCTCGAGGATCTCCGCCGCCTTGCCCGGGTCCGCCGTCATGGGCACGGTCTTCTCCTCGACCGTGTCGGAGATGAACGCGTCCTGGCTGGGCGTCAGGGCGAACGTCGGCGACATCTCGCCCGCCGTCTCCTGGAAGGCCAGCTTGTTGAGCTGGGTCCGGTCGATCGCGTAGTACAGCGCCTGCCGCACCGCGGGGTCGGTCTGCGGGCCGGTGCAGCCCATCTCGGCGCTGGAGCACGTGGCGAGCACCATCTGCATCTGCCACTGCGTGTACGCGTCGTAGCTCGGGAAGTTCTTGTTGGTGTTCTGGATGTCCGGGATCGGGCCGGTCTGCCAGTCGACCGTGCCGGCGGCGATGGCGTCCGCTCCCGCCTGGTTGCCGGACAGGGCCAGGAAGCGGATGTGCTTCACGGCCGGCTCGCCGCCCCAGTAGTCGGGGTTCGCGTCGTAGGTGAACGCCTGCGGCTTGTAGTCGCCGAGCACGTAGGCGCCCGTGCCGACCGGCTCCTCGATGACGTCCTCGGTGGGGTTGACGTCCTTCCACAGGTGCTCGGGCACGATCGGGGTGTTGAGGACGTCGGGGCCCTTGACGAACGCCGGCGCGCCGAAGGTGAACGTCACGTGCGTGTCGTCGACGGCCGCCACGTCGGCGTCGAAGCCGATGCTGTTGATGGCCGGTGTGCTCTTGAGCAGCTCGAACGTGAACACGACGTCGTCGGCCGTGAACGCCTCGCCGTCGCTCCAGGTGACGCCCTCGCGCAGCGTCACGGTGAGCACCGTGCCGTCCTCGTTCCACGACTGCTCGGTGCCGAGCAGCGGCACGGGGTCGCCGACCTCCGCCTTGTTGAGGAAGAACAGCGGCTCGTAGATGGTGCCGAGGCCGCCGATCCGCGTCGGCGAGAACGGGTTGAAGTTGATCTGGTAGTCACCCGCCTGGCCGGTGTAGGCCACGAGCGTGGCGTCGCCGCCACCGCCGCCGCTGGACTCGCCGGTGCCGCCGCCGGACGAGCCGGAGCACGCGGTCAGGAGCAGGCCGAGCGCCGCAGCGCCCGCGAGCACCGCGGCACGACGCCGGGTGCGGGTCTTGTGGAGCATCGTCGGTCCTTTCTGCCGGGCAGCAGCGCCCGCAGTCCTCGTCGGCCTGCCACCTCGCCGGCCGGACGCCACCGGGAGCGGCGTCGCCGTGTATTCTTGACTCACTTAATTAAAGTGGTCAAGTAGGACGCGACCACCAGTTCGAGAGGGCGACGATGCTGCACAATGGTGCGGGGCGGGCGACCGCCGCGCGCATGCTGGACCTCCTGCGCACGGCCGGCACCCTCAGCCGGGTCGAGCTCGCGGAGCAGTCGGGCCTGACGGCCGCCACCATCACCAACGTCGTGCGCCGGCTCATCGACGACGGCCTCGTCCACGAGGTCGGCCGCGAGTCGCTGCAGGGCCGCGGCCAGCCCCGGCGCCTGCTGGAGCTCGACCCGTCGGCCTGGTACGCCGTCGGCATCCAGGTGGACCGCACGACGACGACGATCGTCGTCGTCGACTTCGCCGGCGGCCGCGTGGCCTCGGCAGGGCTGCGCGGCTCGGGCACCAGCGGGCCCGAGGAGACCGTGACGACGCTGGCCGACCACGTGACCGACCTGCTCCACAGCGCCCAGGTCCCGCGGGACCGGGTGCTGGGCGTCTGCCTCGTGACGCACGGCCCGCAGGACCGCGAGCGCGGGGTGCTCCTCACGGCGCAGCCCACGCCGGAGTGGCTCGAGTACCCGCTCACCTCGACCCTCTCGCAGCGCCTGGGGCTCCCCGTGCTGCTGGAGAACGACGCCACCGCCGCGGCCCTCGGCGAGCAGTGGGCCGGGACGGTCGCCACCGACACGTTCGGGCTGATCTACATGGCCTCCGGCATCGGCGGCGGCGTCGTCGTCGACGGCGACGCCTACCGCGGCCGCGCGTCCAACGCCGTCGAGATCGGCCACGTGGCGCTCAGCGGCGGCCGCACGCCGTGCGTCTGCGGCAACCGCGGCTGCGCCCAGGCGGAGGCCGGGCCCCGCACCGTGGTCGAGCAGGTGCTCGCCGACGAGCCGCTCGCCGAGCGCCTCGGCGTCCGCGGGGCGATCGACAGCACGCTCGCGGACTTCGAGCGGGTGGCCCGCGCCTGGCGCGCCGGCGACCCGGCCGCCACGGCCATCCTGGAGCGCTCGGCGCGGTGGGTCGGGCAGGCGGCCGTGACGCTCGTGAACCTCTTCGACCTCGACACGGTGGTGCTGGCCGGGCCGGCCTTCGTCACCACCGGCCCCCTCTACCAGCGCCTGATCCTCGCCGAGCTCGAAGAGCGCGCGCTGAGCCGGACGCTCAGCGCACCCACCGTGCTGCTGTCCACCGATGTCGGCACCGCCGCGGCGATCGGCGGCGCGCTGCACGTCCTGCGCACCATCCCCGTCGACCGCGACACCCTCCAGCACCGATCCTCCGCCCCCGCACCCGAGGGAGAACCGTGACCGAGCAGCCCACCTGGACCGTCCTGCGCCGCGACGGCGTCGCCGTCGTCGTCGCCCTGCCGACCGCCGGCCTGCCCGCCGTGCTGCACTGGGGGGCCGACCTCGGCCCGCTCGAGCCGGCCGACCTCGCGGCGCTGGACCGGGCCACCAGCCGCCAGACCCCGCCCGGCACGCTCGACGCCGCGTGGCGCCTGCCGCTGGTGCCCCAGGAGTCCGACGGCTGGGCGGGGCGACCCGGCCTGCTCGCCACGCGCGACGGCCGCCCGCTGTTCCCGCGGTGGACGGCCCGGGTGGAGCAGGCGGACGACGGGCGCGCGGACGTCGTGGCCACCGACGCCGACGCCGGCCTGACCCTGCGCACCCGCCTCGAGATCGGCGCCGGCGGCCTGGTGCTGCTCGAGCACGAGCTGGTCAACGACGCCCCCGGCGAGGTCGAGGTCGTCTGGCTCGAGGCCACCCTGCCCGTGGCCCGGACCGCCGACCACCTGACCACCTTCGGCGGGCGCTGGACGCGCGAGAAGTCGCCGCTGACCACGCCGATGCCCCGCGGGACCACCACGCGCGAGTCGCGCCGCGGCCGCGGCGGGCACGACGCGCCGTGGGTGACGCTCGCGTCCGCCGGGGCGCCGCGCAACCGCACCGGCGAGGTGTGGGCGGTGCACCTGGGGTGGAGCGCCGACGTGCGTCACCGCACCGACCGGGTGACCGAGCACGCGACGCTGCTCGGGGCGGGCGAGCTGCTGCGCCCCGCCGAGATCCGCCTGGCCCCGGGCGAGTCGTACAGCACCCCGACGGCGTACTTCGCGTGGTCGGCCGCGGGCCTCGACGGCGTCGCCTCGCGGTTCCACACCTGGCTGCGGGCCCGGCCGCAGCACCCGCGCACGCCGCGCCCGCTCGTGCTCAACACCTGGGAGGCCGTCTACTTCGACCACGACCCGGCCCGGCTCGAGCAGCTCGCGCGCCGCGCCGCGGCCGTCGGGGTCGAGCGGTTCGTGCTCGACGACGGGTGGTTCCTGGCCCGCCGCGACGACACCGCCGGCCTCGGCGACTGGGAGGTCGACCCGGCCGTGTGGCCCGACGGCCTCGAGCCGCTGGCCGAGCTGGTGCACTCCCTCGGCATGCAGCTCGGGCTGTGGTTCGAGCCGGAGATGGTCAACCTCGACTCGGACCTGGCCCGGGCCCACCCGGACTGGCTGCTCGCCAACCCGGCGTCGGTGCCGTCCCCGGACGGCCTGTCGTTCCGCACGCAGTACGTGCTCGACCTGGCCCGGCCCGAGGCGTGGGAGCACGTCCGGGCGCAGATGTCGGCGGTGATCGGCCGGCTCGGCGTCGACTTCGTCAAGTGGGACCACAACCGCGACCTCGTCGAGCCGGTGCACGACGGCGCCCCGGGCACGCACGCGCAGACGCTGGCCGCCTACCGGCTGATCGAGCGGCTCAAGGCGGACCACCCGGGCCTGGAGATCGAGTCGTGCTCCTCGGGCGGCGCCCGCACCGACCTGGGGATCCTCGCCCGCACCGACCGGGTGTGGGCCTCGGACTCCAACGACCCGGTCGAGCGCCAGGACATCCAGCGCTGGACGGAGCTGGTGCTGCCGCCGGAGCTGATCGGTGCGCACGTGGGCCCCTCCCCCGCGCACTCCTCGGGGCGGGCGGCGGCGCTGTCCTACCGGATCGCCACCTCGCTGCAGGGCTCGGCGGGCTTCGAGTGGGACATCCTGCAGTGCAGCGAGGAGGAGACCGCCGCCATCACCGCGTTCGGCGCGCTGTACAAGGAGCTGCGCGGCCTGCTGCACTCCGGCACGGTGGTGCACCCCGACGTGGTGGACCCCGCGCTGCGGGTGCGGGGCGTCGTGGCCGCCGACCGCGGCGAGGCGGTGTTCACGGTGGCCACCGTGGCGTCGCTCGAGGAGGCGCTGACCGAGCGGGTGCGCCTCGAGGGGCTGGACCCGCAGCGCCGTTACGCCGTGCGGGTCCGCGACGAGATCGGCGCCGGGCGGTGGGGCTGGATCACGCCGGCGTGGATCGGCAAGGAGCCGGTGGTGCTGCCCGGGCGCGTGCTGAGCGAGATCGGGCTGCAGCTGCCGACGCTGTGGCCGGTCCAGGCGCTCGTCGTGCACGTCACCGCTGTCTGACGCCGGTCGGCGCGTCGGCCGGGCGGTGCCGGCCGGCGCGCCGGCGCCGGGCAGCGCGCCGGTCAGCGCCCGGCGTCGACGGCGGCGGCCAGCAGGTCGAGGGACAGCGGCGCGACGGGGTAGGGCGTGACCGGCGCCGCCGGGTCGACCCACACGAGGTCCTCGAGCTCGGCCTGAGGCCGCGGGTCGAACCCGGCCGGCAGCTCGACCGCGAACGCGTGCGCGTCGACCACGTGGTCGGGCTCGTTGGCCGCGACGGCCGACCAGCGGCCGAGCGGGCGCACGGCGTCCGGCGCGACGTCGGCCCCGATCTCCTCGGCGACCTCGCGCAGCAGCGCCGCCAGCGGCTCCTCGCCCGGCTCGATCTTGCCGCCCACCTGCATGAACGCCGCCGTCCCGCGCTTGCGGACGAGCAGGAACCGCCCGTCGCGGACGATCACGGCGGCGACGATGTTCAGCACGGTGGGCGATGCGGCGGGCACCCCGCCAGGGTAGGCGCTGTCGGCTGGGCCTCGCGGCGTCACTCGTTGTCCAGCTTCTCCTCGATCACCGTGCCGTCGAGCATCCGCACCACGAGCGGCACGCCGACCAGCCCGGTGGACGTGATGTCCGGGTCGTCGGCGGAGACGTCGTCGTAGTAGGCGTCCGGGACGGTCGGGCGCGCACCGGCGCCGGCCGGCGGCGCGGGCGCCGCGCCGCGGGCCTGCAGCGCGTGGCGCTGCACCGCCTCGAGCGGGGACTCACGCCGCAGACCTGCAGGAGCCGGCACGGGCGCCGACGCGGGCGCGGCAGCAGGAGCGGCAGCCGGCGGGGCAGCCGCGGGTGCCGGGGCGGCCGCCGGCGCGGCCGGGGGCGTGGCGACAGGGCTCGCGACCGGCGCGCTCGCCGCCGGGCGCGCCGGCACCGGGTCGGCCGCCGGGGACCCGGGAGGGCCCCAGTCCGGGCCGGGGTCGTCGGCCGCGGCGGGATCCTTGAGCGGGACGCCGGCGAGCCACGCCGCGTCGGCCTCGTTGACCGCCACCGACTGGACGGTCACGGGAAGGTCCGGTGCGGGGAGGCCCGACGCGTCGGCGAACCGCTCGACCGGGCGCTCGTCAGGGCCGGCGGTCCGGGGTCGCGGCACCTCCTGCGCGGGGATGGCCAGCTCGACCGGACGCTCGACCACCGCGACGGCGGACGCCTGCGGGGAGCGCCCCGGCGCGCCGGAGGTCGGCACGGCGGGGCGGTCGTCGCGCGCCGGGCGGTCGTCGCGCGCCGGGCGGCCGTGCGCGGAGGGCGCGGGCGGCGCCTGCACGGCACTGCCCCGGGCGGCACCGTCCGGCGCG
>NZ_WUWN01000014.1 GCF_009846865.1 Puerhibacterium puerhi | reverse complement strand
GTCGAGCAGCGCCAGCCCGGCGGCCGAGCGGCCGCGCACGCCCGCGTGCGCGACGACGTCCCCCGGCCGGGCGCCCGAGCGGCGCACCGGGGCCGCGCCGGCGAGGTCGCCGTGCACGGTGACGGCGACGACGACGGCCTCCGCGCCGGACAGGTCGCCGCCCACGACGGCGGCGCCGGCGGGCGCGCACGCCTCGGCCAGCCCGCGGGCGAGCCCCTCCACCCACGCGACCTCGAGGTCGGCGGGCACGGCGAGCGAGACCACGAGGGCGGTCGGCCTTGCGCCCATCGCCGCCACGTCGGCGAGGTTCTGCGCCGCGGCGCGTGCCCCGACGTCGTACCCCGTCGACCAGCGGCGCCGGAAGTGGCGGTCCTCGACGAGCACGTCGGTGGAGACCACGAACCGGCCGTCGGGGGCGGCGACCACCGCGGCGTCGTCGCCCGGGCCGAGCAGGGTCGAGGCGCCGGCGGGCAGCAGCGGGAAGATGCGCGCGAGCAGGGCGGACTCGTCGAGGTCGGCCACGCGCAGGGGCTCGGGGGACGTCACGGTCAGACCCTACGGGCAGTCCTCGGGCGGTCATCGCCGGGCGCGGCGCGCGGGTACCGTGGTCGGGTGCTCCGCCGCCCCGCCCGCCCGGTCTCCGCCCTGCTCGCCCTCACGTCCGTCGCCGCCTCCGTCGTCGCCCTGGCCGCCTGCACGCCGACGATCGGCGTGCCCGCCGCCGAGGACGCCGCCGACCCGCTGTGCGCCGAGGTGATGCTCACGCTGCCCGACCGGATCGGCGGCGACCTCGACCAGGTGGACACCGACGCGCAGGCCACCACCGCGTGGGGCAGCCCGGGCGCAGCGGTGACGCTGCGCTGCGGCGTCACCCCGCCGGGGCCGTCGGCCGACTGCCAGCAGGTCGAGTCGCCGTCGGGCACCGTGGACTGGATCGTGCAGGCCGGCGACGACGGCACGTGGCGCTTCGTCACCTACGGCCGCGAGCCCGCCGTCGAGGTGCTGGTGCCGCCGTCGGTCACCGAGGACCACTCGACGTCGTTCATCGGCGATCTGGCCCCGGCCGTGTCGAAGATCGAGGCCACCGCGCAGTGCTCGTGACGCGCTGACGCGGGCTGGGCTGGGCTGGCCCGCGGGCTGCGGCAGCAGCGAGTCGCCCAGCTCGCCGGGGTTCCGGGCGGCGTGCCAGCCGCCGGCGGCACGGTCAGCGCAGGCCGGTCGGGCGCTCCAGGGCGAGCTGGATGAGCTCGTCCACCAGGTCCGGGTAGGCCAAGCCGGACGCTGCCCACATCCGCGGGTACATCGAGAACGGCGTGAACCCCGGCATGGTGTTGATCTCGTTGACGATCACCTGCTCGTCGGGCGTGACGAACACGTCCACGCGCGACAGGCCCTCGGCGCCCACCGCCTCGAAGGTGCGCACGGCCAGGCGGCGCACCTCCTCGATGACGTGCTCCGGCAGGTCCGCCGGGCAGCGCAGGTCGACGTGCGCCTCGTCGAGGTACTTCGCCTCGAAGTCGTAGAACGCGTGCGTGGCGTGGTCGACGACGATCTCGCCGGGCAGCGACGCGCGCGGCGGCCGCCCGCCGCGGCCGCCGAGCACGGCGCACTCGATCTCGCGGCCCTCGATGCCCGCCTCGACGACGACCTTGGGGTCGTGCCGCCGGGCCTCCTCGACGGCGGCGGGCAGGGCGGCCAGGTCGTCGACGCGCGTGATGCCGAGCGACGACCCGGCGCGCGCAGGCTTGACGAAGACGGGCAGGCCGAGCGCCTCGACGGCGCCGAGGCAGGCCGCGCGGCGGTGCTCCCAGTCCTGCGGCCGGATCACCGTGTACGGGCCCACGGGCAGCCCCTGCCCGGCCAGCACCAGCTTCATGAAGTGCTTGTCCATGCCGACGGCAGAGGCCAGCACGCCGGCGCCGACGTAGTGCACGTCGGCCAGCTCGAGCAGCCCCTGGAGGGTGCCGTCCTCGCCGAACGGGCCGTGCAGCAGCGGGAAGACGACGTCGACCTGGCCCAGCACGTCCGGCACGCGGCCCTGCTCGAGCACGCGCAGGGTGCGCTCGCCCGACGTCAGGGACAGCACCACCTCGCCGCCCGACTCCGCCGTGACCTCGGGGAGCCGGCCGTCGGCGATCTCCCAGCGCTCGGGCTCGTCCGCCGCCACGACCCAGCGGCCGTCGCGCGTGATGCCGACCGGCACGACGTCGTACCGCTCGCGGTCGATGGCGCGCAGCACGCCGGCGGCCGTGGCCGCGGACACGGCGTGCTCGCCGGAGCGACCGCCGAACAGCAGCGCGACGCGGGTCCGGCGGGCGGGGACAGAGGCGGAGGTGGCGCCGGCGGACGGCGTCGGGACGGTCTCGGACATCGCGCCGACCCTACCGGACCGCCGCGGCTCACAGCGGCGTGCGGCGCCGGGCCTCCAGGGCCCGCAGCTCCTTGCGCAGGATCTTGCCCGAGGCCGACCGGGGGATGGCCGTGACGACCTCCACGGCCCGCAGCTTCTTGTACGGCGCCACGTGCTCGGCGACGTGCGCCATGAGCTCCTCGGGCGTCACGACGGCGTCCGGCGCCGGCACCACGAACGCCTTGGGCACCTCCCCCACGTCCGGGTCCGCCACCCCGACGACGGCGGCGTCCGCGACGTCGGGGTGCGTCAGCAGCAGCGCCTCCAGCTCGGCCGGGGCGATCTGGTAGCCCTTGTACTTGATGAGCTCCTTGAGCCGGTCGACGACGGTGAACACCCCGCGGTCGTCGACGGTGACGATGTCGCCGGTGTGCAGGAAGCCGTCCGGCTCGATCGCGGCGCGCGTGGCGGCCTCGTCGCCCAGGTAGCCGCGCATGACGTTCGGCCCGGCGCACAGCAGCTCGCCCGGCGCGCTCGTGCCCAGGGCGGGCTGGGGGATCTCCGCGCCGCTGACCGGGTCGACGAGCCGCGCCCGCATGCTCGGCACCAGCAGGCCGACGGAGCCGGAGGAGATGTCCGGCCGGTCGAGCGGGACGACGTGCGACACCGGGCTCATCTCGCTCATCCCGTAGCCCTGGACCACGCGGGCGCCCAGGCGCCGCTCGACGGCGGCCGCGAGCGCCTCGTCCAGCGGCGCCGCGCCGGACAGCACGGCGCGCACGGTGCGCAGGTCGTACGCCTCGACCGCCGGGTGCTTGGCCAGCGCGAGGGCCATGGGCGGCGCGACGAACAGGTACGTCGCGCCGTGCTTGGCGATGACGTCGAGGTACCGCTCGAGCTCGAACCGCGGCAGCGTGACCAGCGTCGCGCGGTGGTGCACGGCGGCGTCGAGCAGCACCGTCATGCCGTAGATGTGGAAGAACGGCAGCACGGCGGGCACCACGTCGTCGGCCGTCAGGCGGATGAGCGGCTCGCACTGCAGCACGTTGGCCACGAGGTTGCGGTGGGTGAGCATGACGCCCTTGGGCAGGCCCACCGTGCCGGAGGAGTACGGCAGCACGGCGAGGTGCTCGGCCGGGTCGAGGGCCACCTCCGGCGGCGGCCCGCCGGCCGCCAGCAGGTCGGCCAGCGCGACGTGGCCCGGGGCGCCGTCGAGCACCACCACCTCCGACGGCGGCAGCCCGGCGCTGCGGGCGCCGGGCTCGGCCGCCGGCAGCAGGGCGGAGACGGTCAGCAGGGTGCGCGCGCCCGAGGCGACCAGCTGCTTGGCCACCTCCTCCCCCGACGACAGGGCGTTGACCGTGGTGACGGTGACGCCCGCGCGCAGCAGGCCGTGGAAGACGCTGACGAACGCCGGCACGTTGGGGCTGTGCAGCGCGACGACGTCGCCGACCCCGAGCCCGTGCGCGGCGGCCGCCCCGGCGACGGCGTCGACCTGCGCGCGCAGCTCGCCGTAGGTGGTCGCCTCCCCGCTGACGCCGTCGACCACGGCCACGCGCCCGAGGTCCTCGGGGGCCAGGGAGGCGAAGAGGAAGTCGTACAGGGTCTGGTCGGGCACCTCGACGTCGGGGTACGGGCTGCGGATCACCATGCTGGCCGACCTCCCTCGCGGGCCGCGCCCGCCTCGGCGGCGGCGGTCGGCGGTGACCGCCGCTCTGGCCGCCACTGTAACGAGCGTCACATCGACCGGTCAGCCCCGCGGGGACGCGCGGGCGGGGTGAAAGGGGGCTGACCGCGGGCGCGGCGCGGGTGGTAGGAAGTTCCCATGGCCGCCGAACTGTTCGTCCCCGCCGCCGCGCTGCCCACCCGCACCCTGCTCGACGACGACCTCCTGGCCGCGATCCGGGGCCGGGCGGCGGTCCACGACCGGGAGAACGACTTCTTCGACGACGACCTGGCCGACCTCAGGGCGTCCGGGTACCTCGGCGCGCTGGTCCCGGCCGAGCTGGGCGGCGCGGGCCTGGGGCTGCGGGAGACGGCGCACGAGCAGGCCCGCCTGGCGGGCGCCGCCCCGGCGACGGCGCTGGCGGTGAACATGCACCACGTGTGGGTCGGCGTCGCGCGCCACCTGCACGACCGCGGCGACGCGTCGATGGACTGGCTGCTCGAGGAGGCCGCCGCCGGCGAGGTGTTCGGCTTCGGCTACTCCGAGGCCGGCAACGACCTGGTGCTGCTCGGCTCGCGCACCGAGGCCCGCCCGGACGGCGCCGGCGGCTACACGTTCCACGGCCGCAAGATCTTCACCTCCAACTCCCCCGGCTGGACGCGTCTGGGCGTGATGGGGCTCGACTCGACCACGGACCCGGAGAACCCGGTGATCGTGCACGCCTTCGTCACGCGCGACGGCGGCGGGTTCGAGATCCTCGACGACTGGGACACCATCGGCATGCGCGCCTCGCAGTCGCGCACCACCGTGCTCGACGGCGCCCACGCGCCGGCCGAGCGGGTGATGCGCACGATCGCCCCGGGCCCGTCGCTCGACCCGTACGTGCTGGGCATCTTCACGTCCTTCGAGGTGCTGCTGGCCTCGGTCTACGCCGGCATCGCCGACCGCGCCCTGCAGCTGGCCGTCGAGACGGTGCGCACGCGCACGTCGATGAAGACCGGCAAGGCGTACTCCCAGGACCCGGACATCCGGTGGCGCCTCGCGTCGGCCGCGCTCGCCCAGGACGGCGTCTGGCCGCAGATCGACCAGGTCGCCGGGCAGATCGACGCCGGCGTGGATCGCGGCGCCGGGTGGTTCCGCGCGACGGCGGGCGTGAAGGTGCGCGCCACGGAGACGGCCCGCTACGTCGTCGACGAGGCCATCCGCGCCTCGGGCGGCTCGACCTACTTCAACCGGTCCGAGCTCGGCCGGCTCTACCGCGACGTGCTGGCCGGGATCTTCCACCCCTCCGACGACGAGTCGGCGCACTCCACCGTGGCGCAGTCGCTGCTGGGGCCGCTGGAGGACTGACCGGGGAGCCGGGCCGGCGCATCGGGGCTCGGCGCCGCTCACGCCGCCGCGTCGATCCGCCGCACGATCAGCGACATCAGGGCGGCGAACGCGCACAGCAGCCCGGCGACGTACCAGACCAGGTCGTAGCTGCCGGTGTGGTCCCGCACGAGACCGCCGGCCCACGCGACCAGCCCGGCGCCCACCTGGTGCGACGCGAGCACCCAGCCGAAGACGACCGGCGCGTCGTCGCCGTGGTGCTCGCGGCACAGCGCCATCGTCGGCGGGACCGTCGCGACCCAGTCGAGCCCGTAGAAGACGATGAAGAACACCATCGGCAGCTCCACGGTGGGCGCCAGCAGCGCGGGCAGGAAGATCAGCGCCACACCGCGGCCCGTGTAGTAGACACCGAGCAGCACCCGCGGGGACACCCGGTCGGTGAGCCAGCCGCTCGCCACGGTCCCCACGATGTCGAAGACGCCGACGAGCGCCAGCAGCGAGGCGCCGACCGTCATGGCCATGCCGTGGTCGTGCGCCGCGGGCACGAAGTGGGTCTTGACCAGCCCGTTGGTCGTCGCGCCGCAGATCGCGAACGCGCCGCACAGCAGCCAGAAGGTCGGCGTGCGGGCGGCCCGCGCGAGCGCGACGACGGCGCGGCGCGCGGCGCCCCGGGCCGGCGCCGGCGCGGGCACCACGACCGTGGACCCGAACGGCGGCACCCCGAGGTCGGCCGGCCGGTCGCGCATCCACAGCAGCACCAGCGGCACGGCGGCCACCGCCGCGAGCGCCACGGCGACGGACGCCGACCGCCACCCGTGGGTGGCGATCAGCCAGGACAGCAGCGGCAGGAACACCAGCTGGCCCGACGCCGACGCTGCGGTGAGCACGCCGCTGACCAGGCCGCGGTGCGCGGTGAACCACCGCGCCGTGACCGTCGCCGCGAAGGCCGGCGCCATGCACCCCGTGCCGAGGCCGACGAGCACGCCCCAGCCCAGCACCAGCTGCCACTCCTGGGTCATGCCCACGGTGGCCAGGGCGCCGACGACGACGAGCCCGAGCGCGACGGTCAGCACCGGGCGGATCCCCCAGCGGTCCATGAGCGCCGCCGCGAAGGGCACCGTGAGCCCGTACAGCGCGAGCTGGACCGAGACGCCCAGGCCCACCGCGGCGCGGGACCAGCCGAGGTCCGCGCTCAGGGGCTCGACGAGCAGCCCCGGCGCCGAGCCGAACGCGGCGGCCGCGACGATCGTCAGGAACGCGACGCCCGCCACGCGCCAGGCGGGGTGGCGCGCACCCCGCAGCGGCCGACCGGGCGAGGAGGCCGGAAGGGCGGGGCGGGTGGGGTCGGCGGCCTCGGGCGGAGTCGTCGTCACGCCGGGAATCCTCGCGTGCGACGCCCGCACCGGGCGACTGGCCGGATAGACATGGTTCGCTAGGATCCGGCCATGGGCCTGCACCGCGTCGTCGTGCTCGTGCTGGACGGGTTCATCCCGTTCGAGCTCGGCATCCCCCACCGGATCCTGGGGCGCGCCCGGGACGCGGCCGGCCGCCCGGTCTACGAGGTCGTCACGGCCACCACCGGCGGGCCTCGCCGGGTGCGGTCCGACGCCGACTTCGCCGTCGACGTCGAGCACGGCCCCGAGGCGCTGGCCACGGCGGACACGGTCGTGGTGCCCTCGTCCTACGAGGGTGGCCCGATGTTCGACGAGGGCCGCACCACGCCCGAGGTCGCGGCCGCGTTCGCCCACGTGCGCCCCGGCACGCGCCTGGTGTCGATCTGCATCGGGGCGTTCGTGCTCGCCGCCACGGGCGCCCTGGACGGGCGTCCGGCCACCACGCACTGGGTCGACGCCGAGCGGTTCGCCCGCGTCTACCCCCGGGTGCGGCTGCGCCCGGACGTGCTCTACGTCGACGACGGCGACGTGCTGACGTCGGCCGGGGTCGCCGCGGGGATCGACCTGTGCCTGCACCTCGTGCGCCGCGACTTCGGCGCCGCCGTGGCGGACGACATCGCCCGGCGCACGGTGGTGCCCCCGCACCGCGACGGCAGCCAGGCGCAGTTCGTGCGCCGCGCGGTGCCGGAACCCACCGACACGGGCACGGCCGCGGCCCGGGCGTGGGCGCTGGAGCACCTGGACCGACCCCTGCCGCTGGCCGAGCTCGCACGGCGCAGCGCCATGAGCGTGCGCACCTTCACCCGCCGCTTCCGCGAGGAGACGGGCGAGAGCCCCGGGCGGTGGATCACCCGCCAGCGCCTCGAGGAGGCCCGGCGGCTGCTCGAGGGCTCGGACCTGTCGGTGGAGCAGGTCGCGGCGCGCTGCGGCTTCGGCAGCGCGCAGTCGCTGCGCGCGCACATGCAGGAGGTGCTGGCCGTCACGCCGACGGCCTACCGGCGCACCTTCCGCCAGGCCTCCTGACGCGCACGGCCCGGGCGTCCCGTGCCCCGGGCGTCTCGCGGCCACCCGGCGCCCCGCGCGGCGAGACGCCACGCCCGGCCCCCGGCCGCGGGTCGTACCCTGCGGCCATGCCCGAGATGTCCTCCCAGCCGCTCGCCCCCGCCACCATCGCCGTCACCGCCGGTCGGCCGGCGCGGGTGCAGGGCGGCCCGGTCAACCCGCCGATCGTGCTCAGCTCCACCTACGTGTCGCAGGGCACGCCCGGCGACGAGCTGCTCTACACCCGCTCGGGCACCGAGACCTGGCAGGACTTCGAGGCGGCGCTGGCCGCGCTCGAGGGCGCCGCGTGCCCCGCCGTCGTCATGGGCTCCGGCATGGCTGCCGTGGCCGCGGCGCTGGCGGCCGTGCCGCACGGGGGCGTGCTCGTGGTGCCCCGGCACGCCTACCAGGTGAGCCTCGGGTTCGCCGACGACCTGGCCGCCCGGCACGCGGTGGAGGTCCGCCGCGTCGACATCGCCGACACCGACCAGGTGGTGGCGGCGCTCGACGGCGCCGACGTCGCGCTGCTGGAGTCGCCCACCAACCCGATGCTCGAGGTCGCCGACCTGCCCGCGCTGATCGCGGCGGCCAGGGAGCGCGGCGTGCGCACCGTCGTCGACAACACCTTCGCCACGCCCCTGGTCCAGCGGCCGCTGGAGCTGGGCGCCGACGTCGTGCTGCACTCGGTGACCAAGTACCTGGCCGGGCACTCCGACGTGGTGATGGGCGCGCTGCTGACGAACGACCCCGCGATCGAGGCCGAGCTGCGCGGCTACCGCACGCTGCACGGCGCCATCGCCGGCCCGATGGAGGTGTGGCTCGCGCTGCGCGGCCTGCGCACGCTGCACCTGCGGGTCGAGCGCGCCCAGGCCAACGCCGCCGAGCTGGCCCGCCGCCTGGCCGACCACCCGGCCGTCGCGGAGGTGCGCCACCCCTCGCTGCCGGCCGACCCCGGCCACGACCGCGCCACCCGCCTCATGGGCGGCTACGGCGCGATCATCGGCCTGCGCCCGGCCGGCGGCGCCGCCGCGGCCGACGCCGTCGTCGCCGCGCTGCGCCTGTGGGTGCCGGCCACGAGCCTGGGCGGCGTGGAGTCCACGCTCGAGCGCCGCCGCCGCTTCGCGACCGAGTCGCTCACGGTGCCGGAGGACCTGCTGCGGATGTCGGTGGGCGTCGAGGACGTCGAGGACCTCTGGGCCGACCTCGACCAGGCCCTGCGCGCCGCCGCCGCCTGATCCGGCCCCCGGGCGCCCGACGCCGGCCGGCGTCGGGCGCCCGGGCGTCAGGCCCCCTCGGCCTTCTGCGGGCGCGCCAGCAGGGTCGGCCCCAGCTCGGCGATGGGCAGCGTGCCCTCGACGACGGCGACCACCCCGGCCGTGATGGGCATCTCCACCCCGTGGCGGGTGGCGAGGTCCAGCACCGACTGCGACGACTTCACGCCCTCGGCGGTGCCGCCCGTGGCGGCCACCGCCTGCTCCAGGCTCAGGCCCTGGCCCAGGTGCCGCCCGAGGGTGTGGTTGCGGCTCAGCGGCGAGGCGCACGTCGCCACGAGGTCGCCCATGCCGGCCAGGCCGGCGAACGTCTCGGGCTCGGCGCCGAGCGCCTGGCCGAGGCGGGTGATCTCCACCAGCCCGCGGGTGATGAGGCTCGCGGTGGTGTTCCAGCCGAACCCGAGCCCCTGTGCCATGCCGACCGCCAGGGCGATGACGTTCTTCACCGCGCCGCACAGCTCGACGCCCACGACGTCGGGGTTGGTGTACGGCCGGAAGTAGCCGGTGGTGCAGGCGGCGGCCACGAGCCGCGCGGTCTCCTCGGAGGTCGACGCGACGACGGTGGCGGTCGGCTGCTCGTCGGCGATCTCGCGGGCGAGGTTCGGCCCCGAGACGACGGCGACGCGCTCGTCCGGCACGCCGAGCGCCTCGGCGACCACCTGGCTCATCCGGCGGTCGGTCGCGAGCTCGACGCCCTTCATGAGCGACACGACGACGGCGTCCGGCTCGACCAGGTCGCGCACGCCCTCCAGCACGCCGCGCGCGACCTGCGACGGCACGGCCACCACGACGACCCGGGCGCCGGCGAGCGCGGCGGCCGCGTCAGTCGTGCCGGTCAGGCGCGCCGGCAGCTCGACGTCGGGCAGGTAGCGGCTGTGGCGGTGGCGCTCGGTGATCTCGCGCGCCGCCTCGGCGTCGCGGCCCCACAGGCGCACCTCGCAGCCGGCGTCGGCGAGCACCTTGGCGAACGTGGTGCCCCAGGAGCCGGCGCCCAGGACGGCGGCGACGGGCCGCGTCGTCGACCCCGCGGCGCTCACGGGCGCTCCACCGGCGGGTAGACGGTGCGCTTGGCCGCGTACTCCGGGTGCTTGCGCAGGTCGAAGCGGGCGCTCGGCGCCGGCTCGCCGCGCAGCTGCGCCAGGAGCTCGGTGATGGCGTCCATGACGCGGCTGGTGGCCTCGCGCAGCGTCGCGGCGTCCATCGGCCGGTCGTAGAGGTCGGACAGGTCGACGGCCGGCCCGGCCGCCACCTGGACCCGCTTGCGCGGCCACGGCCGCAGCATGCGGCCGTACCGGGGCAGCGCCGCGGTGGCGCCCCACTGGGCCACGGGCACCACCGGCATCCGGGTGGCCAGGGCGATGCGGGCCAGGCCCGTCTTGCCCTCCATCGGCCACAGGTCGGGGTCCCGGGTGATGGTGCCCTCGGGGAAGATCGCCACGCACGCGCCGTCGCCGAGCTGCTCGCGGGCCGCCTCGAGCGAGCGGCCGGCGTCGGCGGTGCCCCGGTCCACGGGGATCATGTTGGTGGCCCGCAGGACCCAGCCGACGACCGGGGTGGTGAACAGGCTCCGCTTGGCGAGGATGCGCGGCTCGTACCCCTGGTCGAACAGGTAGTGGGCGAAGGTCAGCGCGTCGAGCTCGGTGGCGTGGTTCGCCGCGGCGATGAACCCGCCCTGGGCGGGCAGGTGGCGGGCACCCGACCACTCGTAGCGGAAGATCGCGAACAGCAGGTGGCGGACGAGCCACGCGATGGCGCGGAACGCTCGGGACTCGGGGCGGGCGACAGGCACTCGAAGAGGGTACCCGCGACGACGACGGCGCCCCCGGCCGGATGGCCGGGGGCGCCGTCGTCGGGCGGTGCTGCCCAGGGGCTGCGGGCTCAGTCGCGCGAGACGTCCGCGCCGAGGGCCACCAGCTTCTCCTGGAAGTTCTCGTAGCCGCGGTCGATCAGGCTGATGCCGCGCACGGTCGAGGTGCCCTTGGCCGCGAGCGCCGCGATGAGGTGCGAGAACCCGCCGCGCAGGTCGGGCACCTCGATGTCGGCGGCGGCCAGCGGCGTCGGGCCGGAGATCACCGCGGAGTGGTGGAAGTTGCGCTGGCCGAAGCGGCAGTCGCCGCCGCCCAGGCACTCCTTGTACACCTGGATCGTGGCGCCCATCTGGCGCAGTGCCTCGGTGAAGCCGAACCGGTTCTCGTAGACCGTCTCGTGCACGATCGACAGGCCGGTGGCCTGGGTCAGCGCGACGACGAGCGGCTGCTGCCAGTCGGTCATGAAGCCGGGGTGCACGTCCGTCTCGAGCACGATGGAGCGCAGGTCGCCGCCCGGGTGCCAGAACCGGATGCCGTCGTCCTGGACGTCGAACTGGCCGCCGACCTTCCGGAACGTGTTGAGGAAGGTCATCATCTCCGGCTGGGTGGCGCCCTTGACGGTGATGTCGCCGCCGGTGGCCAGCGCGGCCGAGGCCCAGGAGGCCGCCTCGATGCGGTCGCCGAGCGCGGTGTGCGTGAAGCCCTCGAGCCGGTCGACGCCCTCGATGCGGATCACGCGGTCGGTGTCGACGGAGATGATCGCGCCCATCTTCTGCAGCACGGCGATGAGGTCCATGATCTCCGGCTCGGTGGCCGCGCCGGACAGCTCCGTGATGCCCTCGGCGCGCACGGCCGTCAGCAGCAGCTGCTCGGTGGCGCCGACCGACGGGTACGGCAGGGAGATCTTGGTGCCCTGGAGGCGGCGCGGGGCGCGCAGGTGGATGCCGTTGGGGCGCTTGTCCACCACGGCGCCGAACTGCCGCAGGATGTCGAGGTGGTAGTTGATCGGCCGGTCGCCGATGCGGCAGCCACCCAGGTCGGGGATGAAGGCCTCCCCGAGGCGGTGCAGCAGCGGGCCGCAGAAGAGGATCGGGATGCGGCTGGAGCCGGCGTGCGCGTCGATGTCCGCCATGTGCGCGGACTCGACGTTCGACGGGTCGAGGTCGAGGATCCCGGCGTCGGGGTCCGACTTCACCGTCACGCCGTGCAGCTCGAGCAGGCCCGTGACCACGGCGACGTCGCGGATCTGCGGCACGTTGCGCAGCACGCTGGCGGTCTCGCCGAGGAGCGAGGCGACCATCGCCTTGGAGACGAAGTTCTTGGCCCCTCGCACGGTGATCGTGCCCTCGAGGGGGTTACCGCCGTTCACGTACAGCAAGTCGTTCATGTGCTCGTCGTCGTCCTGTCGTCGAGGTCGCTTCGTCCGGGGCAAGGCTCGTGCGGTCCGTCGCACGTCGGTGCGCCCTGGACCGCCGCTGATCCTCCCCCCGCGAGTTCGCCGGTGCCAACACGCCGACCGGGCGGTTCGTTCCCGTTCACCACACCTTCACCCTGCCTCCGTGCCGCCGCGCGACGACACGCCGCAGCCCTTCACCGGCCCGCCCGCGCCGACCTGCGACGGCGCCGCGGCGCGGGCCGCTGTGGCCTGCCGCACACGGTCCCGGCGGTGTCAACCAGTGTCCACATCGCAGACAGGTCCTTCCGCCATGCGGACGCGGGACTATCGTCGCCGCCATGTCCTCCCCCGCTGTCACGAGTGCCGCCGCCGGCGCCGTCGACGCACCGGCCGCCGAGAACTCGCGCGGCCGCGTCGTCGTCGCGAGCCTCATCGGCACGTCCATCGAGTTCTACGACTTCTACGCGTACGCCACGGCCGCCGTCCTGGTCTTCCCGACGCTCTTCTTCGCCACCCAGAGCGACGCGACCGCGCTCCTGAGCTCGTTCGCCGTGTTCGGCGTCGCGTTCGTGGCGCGCCCGCTCGGGTCGATCCTCTTCGGCCACTTCGGCGACCGCGTCGGGCGCAAGGCCACCCTCGTGGCGTCGCTGCTCGTCATGGGCGTCGCGACCTTCCTCATCGGCCTGATCCCGCCCGCCTCCACGCCGGGCTGGGCGCTGCTGGCGCCCGCGGCGCTGGTGCTGTGCCGCTTCTGCCAGGGCCTGGGCCTGGGCGGCGAGTGGAGCGGCGCCGCCCTGCTGGCGACCGAGAACGCGCCCGCCGGCAAGCGCGCCGTGTGGGGCACGTTCCCGCAGCTCGGCGCCCCGATCGGGTTCATCCTGGCCAACACGGTGTTCATCACCCTGGCCGCCACCCTGAGCGAGGAGCAGTTCACCTCGTGGGGCTGGCGCGTGCCGTTCCTGGCCTCGGCCGTGCTGGTGATCGTGGGCCTGTGGGTGCGCCTCAAGCTCATCGAGACCCCGGCCTTCCGCAAGGTGCAGGAGACCAACGCCGTCGTCTCCGTCCCCGTCGCCCACGTGTTCCGGTCGAGCTGGCGCAAGATCGTCTCCGGCACGTTCATCATGCTGGCCACGTACGTGCTGTTCTACCTGATGACCACGTTCACGCTGACCTACGGCACGGCGCCGACCGACGCCACGCCGTCGGGCCTGGGCTACGAGCGCACCGACTTCCTGTGGATGCTCATCGTCGGCGTGGTGTTCTTCGGCATCTTCACCGTCGTGTCCGGCCCGCTGGCCGAGCGCTTCGGCCGCCGCAAGCACCTGCTGTGGGTCACCACCGCCATCGTGGTGTTCGGCGCGCTGTTCGCCCCGCTGTTCTCCGGCGGCACCGTCGGCGTCATGGCGGTGCTCGTGCTCGGCTTCACCCTCATGGGCCTGACCTTCGGCCCGATGGCGGCGATCCTGCCCGAGCTGTTCCCGGCCAACGTGCGCTACACCGGCTCGGCGGTCGCCTACAACGTCTCGTCGATCCTCGGCGCCGCGGTGGCCCCGTTCATCGCCGTGTGGCTGTGGACGCTGGCCGACGGCTCCACCTGGCTCGTGGGCGTGTACCTGGCCGTGATGTCGCTGCTGACGCTCGTCGCGCTCCTGCTGTCCCGCGAGACCAAGGACGTCGACTACACCGGGCACGTCGGGTCCTGACCCCGTCCCGCAGGCCGTAGGGCCGGCCGCCTCCCCGGAGGCGGCCGGCCCTTCGCACGTCCGCGTGCGAGCCCCGGCGCGCCCGCCGAGCCTGGGGCCATGACGCAGAGCAGCGCACGCCCCGAGAACGCCGCCCCGGACCTCGACCCGCGCAGCGGCGCGCAGGCCTCCCCCGGCGACGGTCGCCCCGTCGCGGTCCTGACCGGCTCGGAGTCGGGCATCGGGCGCGCCAGCGCCGTCGCCCTCGCCGCCGCGGGGTTCGACCTGGGCCTGTGCTGGTACGCCGACGAGGACGAGGCGAAGGCCACCGCGCAGGAGGTCGCCGCGCACGGCGCCCGCGCCGAGCTGCGGCACCTCGACGTCACCGACCTGCCGGCCCTCGCGCCGGCCGTCGACGAGCTCGTCGAGCGGCTCGGGCGCCTCGACGCCCTGGTGAACGTGGCCGGCACCGGGACGTCCACGCCGTTCCTCGAGCTCGACTACCCCGCCTGGCGCACGGTCATCGAGACCGACCTCGACGGCCCGTTCCTGCTCATGCAGGCGGCCGCGAGGCACATGGTCGCCGCGGGGCGCGGCGGGCGCATCGTCAACATCACCAGCGTGCACGAGCACCTGCCGAAGGTCGGCGCCGCGCCGTACTGCGCCGCCAAGGGCGGGCTCGGCCTGCTGACCCAGACCGCCGCGATCGAGCTCGGCGAGCACGGCATCACGGTCAACGCGGTGGCACCCGGCGAGATCGCCACGCCCATGACCGGCCAGGAGGACGAGGACCCGCACGGCAACCCCCGCCCCGGCGTGCCGCTGGGCCGCCCCGGCGACGCCCGCGAGATCGCCTCCGTCGTGGCCTTCCTCTGCGGCCCGGGGTCGAGCTACGTCACGGGGGCGTCGTGGGTCGTCGACGGCGGCATGACCCGGATGGGCCCGACGGCCGGCTCGAGCCTGACGTCGGACGACTGGCGCCGCCCCTGACGCCGTCCCCCGGCCGGCCCGCTCCCCCGCTCTCGGCGCAGGGCCGCGACGCGGCGGGCCACGTGCTCGGCGTCGTGGCCCGCGCCGAGGATCAGCATGGACGCGAACGAGTGCTGGAAGACCAGGCCCGTGAAGTACAGGCCGGGCACCTCCTCGACCACCCCGCGCACGTGCCGCAGCCGGCCGTCCGCGTCGAGCGGCGCCGGCTCGACCCACCGGAAGTCCTCGGTGTACCCGGTGCACCACAGCACGTTGCGCACGTCGTCCAGCACGCGCCCGTCGGCCAGCAGCGGCCGCCCGTCACGGGTCCCGACGGTGCGGGCCTCGGCCAGCTCGACGCCGGCCGCGGCGAGGTGACGGCGCTTGACGCGGATGAGCGGCGCCGCGCCGCCGTGGCGGACCGCCGACGCCAGCCGGCGCCCGGGCGGGGTGCGCAGCGTCAGGACGCGCCGGAAGACGAAGGGGATCACCAGGCCGGCGAGCCGCGCCGACGGCCGCCCGAGGGTGTACGGCACCTCACCGGGCAGCCGTCCCGACAGGAGCGTCGGGTGCGTGGCCGCGGCCTCGAAGGCGAGGTCGGCGCCGGAGTGCGAGGCGCCGACGACGAGCACCCGACCGTCCTGCAGCTGGCCCGGGTCGCGGTACCCGGCCGAGTGGATCTGCACGATGTCCGGGTCCAGGTCCGCGGCGAACGCCGGCACACGAGGGCGCTGGTGCCCGCCCGTGGCGACCACGACCTGCTCCGCGTCGATCACGCCGCCGTCCGCCGTCGTGACCCGGAAGCCGCCGCCCGTGCGGGTCGTGACCCGCTCGGCGTGCACGCCCGTGCGCACCGGCAGGTCCATGGCCGCGGCGTATGCCTCGAGGAAGTCGCCCATCGCCGCGCCCGTGGGGTAGCTGGCGCGCGGGGCGGGGAACGCCATCCCCGGCAGGCCGTCGGCCGCCGCCGGGGAGAAGAGCCGCAGCGAGGCGTACCGCTGCCGCCACACGTCCCCCACCCGCCCGCGGCCCTCCAGGACCAGGGTGGGCACGCCCCGGCACCTCAGGTGGTAGGCCGTGGCCAGGCCCGCCTGCCCGGCCCCGACGACGAGGGTCTCGACCTGTGCGTCCATGACTGTCCCTCCAGGCCCCCGGTCGGGGACCGCTCACGAACGACGCTAGGGAGCGCGCCCGGCGGCGGCGTCGGTCGGTCGACCCATCCGGTCCCGTGCGGCATGGGTACTTCTGCGCAGCCCGGTCACAGCAGGTGGTGCTCGTAGGCGTACGCCGTCGCGGCGGCGCGCGACGGCAGGTCGAGCTTGGCGAAGATGTTGCTCAGGTGGCGGGCCACGGTCTTCTCGCTGAGGAACAGCTCGCTGGCCACGGCGCGGTTGGTCCGCCCGGTCGCCACGAGCCGCAGCACCTCCACCTCGCGCGGGGTCAGGCCGCCCGGCGCGACGGCGGTGCGCCGGCTCAGCGCCTCGGTGCAGGCGAGGTCCGAGCGGGCGCCGAGCTCGGTGAACGCCCACCGGGCCGCGTCCAGCTCGAGCTGGGCGGCGTCCTCGTCGCCCAGCGCCCGGTAGCCCCGACCCATCGCGACGCGCGTGCGGGCGGCCTCGTACGGCACGCCGAGCTCCTGCCACAGCCCCCACGCCCGGCGCAGCGCCGGCAGCGCCTCGCCGGGGCGCTCCTCGGCGAGCAGCACCGCACCGCGGGCGGCCGCGGCAGCCGCCGCGAGCCACGCGGTCTCGCGCTGCCCCGCCGTCGCCCCGAGCTCCTCCGCCGCCGCCCTGGCCGCGGCGACGTCGCCCTCCGCGAGCAGGACGTCGACGGCGGCGGGCAGCAGGTGGCACCGCGCGACGGGCTCGTCGGTCTCGGCGAGAGCCCGGCGGACGGCACCCGCCGCGTCGTCCGTGCGGCCCTGGGCCAGGCGCAGCAGCGCCAGGCCCGGCTGGGGCGACCACCCGTGCTGGTTCGCGCGCCGGTACGCCGCCTCGGCCTCCGTCAGGCGCCCCTGCAGGCGCAGCACCTCGGCCTGCTGGTACAGCGCCGGGCCCAGCTCGGGCTGTCCGGGCGGGTCGGCGAGGCGCTCGACCGCCCGCTCGCACTCGGCCAGGGCGTCGGCCCAGTCGCCGCGCACGAGCATGATGTGCGCGCGGTCGACCAGGCACTCCCCGCGGAACGGCACGAGGTCGGGCTGCTCGGCGCACCAGCGGCTCAGCGCGGCGGTCCACTCGCGCGCCCGCGGCAGGTCGTACGTCTCGCGACACACGCCGATCGCCGCGCAGTAGACGATGCCGGAGGGGATCTGCGAGACCTGCCCGGCGGTGACGTCCACCATCACCTCGTCGAGGATCGCGGTCCCGGCCGCGTTCTGCCCCACCAGCACCCAGGTGCCGCCGACGCCGAGCCGCGCCAGCGCCAGGAGGTCGCGGTCCCGGTGACGCAGCCCCACCTCGAGCGCGGCGTCGAAGTCCTCCAGCGCCTCGGCGTACCGCGCCGCCCGCATCGCCGCGAGCGCCGCGGGGATGCGCAGGTAGCCGCGCACGACGGCGTCGGCCGGCAGGTCCGCCGCTGCCCGCGCGGCCCGGGCGAGCCAGCCGCCGCCCTGCGCGGGGCTGCCGCGCCCGACGAGGACCATGCCGGCCCAGAACGCGCACCGGGCGGCGGCCTCGACGTCGCCGCCCGCCAGGTAGGCGTGGTGGGCGCGGCCGAACAGGTCGCTGCCCTCGACGTCGCGGCCGAGCAGGACGGCCGCCGTGGCGAGGCGGACGAGGTCGTCGGGGCCCACGCCGCCGGCGTCGTCGTCGCGCCCGCCGTCGAGGGCGGCGAGGCGCGCGTACGCCTCCGCCCACCGCTGCCGCGCGAAGGACGTCCTCGCCTCGCCGACCAGGTCCACGGTCATGCCGCTCCCGCGCGGGCCGGCTGCTCGGGGCGGCACGGCCCTCAGGGTGGACGCTACTCCGCCGGAGCTGCGTGCGGGGCGGGCATGGACCGGTCCGCCGAAGTGTTGCACCGTCATGGACGATCCGCTCGACACCTACTCCCAGGTGGTGACCTCCGTGGCGGCGGCGCTGGCGCCGTCGGTGCTCTCCGTGCTCGTCCGCAGCCGCCGCGGCGAGGGCGCCGGCTCGGCCGTCGCCTTCACCGACGACGGACTGCTGCTCACCAGCGCGCACGTGGTCGAGGGCGTCGACGGCGGCGGCGTCGTGGCCGCCGACGGCGAGGAGGCACCCTTCGAGGTGCTCGGCGCCGACCGCCTGTCCGAGCTCGCGGTGCTGCGCACCCGCGCGCACCTCGTGCCCCCCGCCCGGCTCGGCGACGCCGACCACCTGCGCGTCGGCCAGCTCGTCGTGGCCGTCGGCAACCCGCTCGGCTTCGCCGGGTCGGTCACCGCCGGCGTCGTCAGCGCGCTGGGCCGGTCCCTGCCGGTGCGCACCGCGCTCGGCGCGCACTCCATCGACGACGTCATCCAGACCGACGCCGCGCTCAACCCCGGCAACAGCGGCGGGGCGCTCGCCGACGCGACCGGGACGGTCGTGGGCGTCAACACCGCCGTGGCCGGCATCGGCCTGGGTCTCGCGGTCCCGATCAACACCACCACGCGGCGGATCCTCACCGAGCTGGCGAGCAGGGGCCGGGTGCGCCGGGCCTACCTCGGCATCGCCGGGGCGGCCATGCCGCTGCCGCCGGCGCTGGCGGACCGGCTCGGGCGCCGCACGGGGCTGCGGGTCGCCGAGGTGGTCCGCGGCAGCCCCGCGGCGGCCGCGGGGATCTACCTCGGCGACATCGTCATCGCCTCCGGCGAGACGCCCGTCCGCACCCCGCAGGACCTGCAGCGCCTCATGCTCGGCACCGCCGTGGGCCGGCCGTTCCCGGTGACGCTCTACCGGCGCGGGGCGCTGGTCGACGTCGTGGCGACGCTCGCCGAGCTGGTGACGTAGCGGGCCAGCCGAGGGTGAATTCCTCCTCCCTGGGCAACCTTCCCGGCGTCCGGGACGTCGAGGGAGTGTGAGCAGATCGGCGGACGGCGGGCGCTGGACGACCCGCGCCCGCCCCCGGCCGCGGCGGGTGCTCCTGCTGCTCGCGCCGCTGGCGCTGGCGGCGTGCGGGACGGCGGAGACGCCGCCGGGTGCGCCCGGCGACTCCCCGTCGCCGCTGACCATGGACGTGCCCGCGGAGCCCGCACCGGTCGTCACCGACCCGGCGCAGACCGCCCCGCCGCAGCTCATCGACGACCTGGGAGACCTGCCCGGCATGCCCGAGCACGCGCCGAGGACGGTGGACGACGGCGACGCGGCCCAGGACCTGACGGTGGCGTTCCAGAACGACCCGCGGTTCGGCACCGTCGCGCTCGACGGCGCGGGCGGGTACGTCGTGCACTGGCACGGCGACCCGCCGCCGGAGCTGACGGCCATGATCGAGCGGCATCCCGACGTCGCGATCCGCGTCGAGCAGACCGCCTACCTTCCCGGGAGGATGCGTGACCTGGCTCAGACGGTGGTCACCGGGGTCGACGGCGTCTCGTTCGCGGCGCCCGCGCCGGACTACTCCGGCCTGACGGTCGGGGTGGCGCCCGGCGCCCACGAGGACCCTGAAGTGCTGGCCGACGAGCTGAGCGAGCGGTACGGCGTGCCGGTCGCGGTGGACGTCGCCTCGGTCGTGCCGGCGCCGATGGTGACGTCGGCGCCCGGCGGCGCGGACGGCGGCTGACCCGAGCCGAGGCATGGGCCTGGTGGCGCAGGCCCCCACCGCTCCCTACCGCCGCCCCTCGGCGCGGGCCTTGAGCCCGGCGGCCTCCATGGCGAGGTAGCGCTCGGTGAGCCTCCCGTACAGCCGGCCCACCACTCCCCCGAGCGGCCCGCTCATCACGACCCTCAGCTCGACCCGGGTGGTGCCGTCCGACAGCGGCTCGCACACGTGGTGGGCCTGCACGGTGCTGCCGGGCTGGCGCTGCTCCCACCGGAAGGCGCTGTCGGGCTCGAGCGCGGTCACCGTGTACGTGCCGGTCGGGATCCGCGGCTGGGAGACCGCGACCCGCGAGCCCACGGCCAGCGGGCCGTCGTCGAGCCGGCGGACGCTGCGCACCGAGGCCGTCCACTCCGGCCACCGCTCGACGTCGACGAGCACCTCCCACACGCGGTGCGGGGAGGCGGCCACGTCGACGCTGGTGCGCAGCTCCACGCGCCCATCGTCGCAAGGCCCGGCCCCGCCCGGAAGGCTGAACCCTCCGGGCGGGACCGGGTCTTCCGCCCGGGTGCACGGCGCCCGGCCTAGAAGCGCAGGAGCACCTTCGACGAGCGCGACGGGTCCGCCGCGACGGCGAACGCCTCGAGCGCCTGCTCGGCGGGCAGCTCGTGGCTGACGACGGGGTCGACGACGAGGGTGCCGTCGGCCATCGCCTCGAGCACCTGGTCCAACTCCTCGTTGAACCGGAACGAGCCCCGCACGTCGAGCTCGCGGGTCACGACGAGGGAGAGCAGCGCCGGCTGCGGCCCGCTCGGCATGAGGCCGACCAGGACGAGCGTGCCGCCGCGCGCGGCGCCGCGCACCGCCGACTCCAGCCCGGGCGTCGAGCCCGAGCACTCGAGCACGACGTCCGCCTCCACCGCGGCGATCGCCTCGGCGTCGGCGGCCGCGAGGGTCTCGTCGGCGCCGAGCGCCCGCGCGACGTCGCGCGGGTGCTCGTGCACGTCGACGGCGACGACGCGCGCGGCGCCGTGGTGGCGCAGCACGCTCACCGCGAGCGCACCGATCGGCCCCGCCCCCACCACGAGCGCCACCCGGCCGCGCACGTCGCCCGCCCGGTCCACCGCATGCCAGGCGACGGCGGCCGGCTCGGCCAGCGCGGCGGTCCGCAGGTCGAGCCCCGCCGGCAGCGCCCGCAGCAGCCGGGACGGCACCGCGACGAGCGACGCGAACGCGCCGTCGGAGTGCGGGTACGTCGCGGCGCTGCCGAGGTACGTGGCGCCCGGCGAGATGTTGGGCCGCTCGTGCGGGTAGCGGCCGGGCGCGGTGCCCCGGGTCGCCGGGTGGACGGCGACCCGGGCCCCGGCCGCCGGACCGGACCCGTCGCGCGCCGCCGCGACGACCGTGCCCGCGACCTCGTGCCCGAGCCGCATCGGCGCCCGGAGCACCGACTCCCCGGCCGCGCCGTGCCGCCAGTAGTGCAGGTCCGAGCCGCAGATGCCGCCGTACGCGATGCGCACCAGCGCCTCGTCCTCGCGGGGCCGCGGGGCCGGCTGCCGCTCGACCCGCAGGTCGCCGGCCCCGTGGGCGACGACGGCGAGCACCGGGTCGCCCGGCGGCGCGGGGGTCGGGACGGGGGCGGTGGTGGAGCTGGTCATCGTGCAGCCTCTCTCGGTCGTGCTCAGCCGGTCGTGCTCAGCGCGCGGCGGCCGCGCGCTCGTCGGTGGCGTTCTCCGGGACCGTCAGGTCGCGGTCGCGCGTCTCGGGCGCCGTCAGCGCGGCGACGAGCGCGAGCACCATCGCCAGGGTCATGTAGACGGCGACGGGCAGCCACGAGCCGGAGAACGCCGTCACCAGGGCGGCGGCGAGCAGCGGCGCGAAGCCACCGCCGAGCACCGCCGCGAACTCCCGCCCGAGCGTGACGCCGGCGTAGCGGTACCGCGACCCGAACAGCTCCGGGAAGTAGCTCATCGTGACGGCGACGCCGCCCTGGCAGGCCAGCATGAAGCCCACGATCATCACGAGGTAGATCAGGGCGAGGTTGCCCGAGCTGAGCGCCATGAACGTCGGGTACGGCAGCACCAGCAGGACGGCGGCGATGGCGATGAACACCGGCCTGCGCCCGAACCGGTCGGACAGGCGGCCGAAGAGGAACGCGCCGATGCCGCCGAAGATCGCGCCGACGAGCAGGATCTGGGGCACCGCGGAGGCGTCGATCGCCACGTCCTCCTTGAGGTAGGAGGCCATGAACACCTGGTAGGTGTACGACTGCACGCTCAGCCCCACGGTCATGAACGTGACCATCAGCAGCGGCCTGCGGCCGTTGCGGAAGACCTCGCGCACCGGCGCGCTGGAGGTGTGGCGCTGCTCCTTGGCCTCGCGGAAGACCGGCGTGTCGGTGAGCTTGCGCCGGAACACGTACGCCGAGGCGGTGACGAGGATGCTGGACAGGAACACGACGCGCCAGCCCCAGCTCATGAGGTCGTCCTCGGGCAGCAGCTGCACGAGCGCCCAGGCGCCGGCGCCGAGCACCGTGCCGAGGGCGGCCCCGACCATGACGAACGACGCGAGGCGTCCGCGCTTGCCCCGCGGCGCCGTCTCGGTCAGCAGCGTGGCACCGCCCGACTGCTCGGCGCCGGCGCCGAAGCCCTGGCCGAAGCGGCACAGCACCAGCAGCGCCGGTGCCAGCAGGCCGGCCTGGTGGTACGTGGGCAGCAGGCCGATCGCCAGCGTGGAGACGCCCATGAGGAACAGGGTCGCCACGAGGACCCACTTGCGTCCGATGCGGTCGCCGTAGCGCGAGAAGAAGAAGCCGCCGAGCGGTCGGGCGCAGAACCCGACGGCGTAGGCGCTGAAGCTGGCCAGGATGCCGGCCGCCGGCGAGATGTTCGGGAAGAACAGCTCGCTGAACACGAGCGCCGAGGCCGTGCCGTAGAGCACGAAGTCGTAGTTCTCCAGCGCCGTCCCGACGAGGCCGGCCATGGCGGCGCGCCGGACCTCCCGGGGCTCGGGCTGCGCGTCGGGGCGTGGGGCGCGGGTGCGCGCCTCGGTGGGCGTCGCGGTGGTTGCGGGGTCCATGTGCTGGCTCCTCCGGTCAGGCTCCCGTCGCCGGGAGCGGGTCACTTCGTCGTGACGACCACTGCGGGTCGTGCGGGCGTCGTCGCCCGGGCCGGCGGTCGGCCGGCCGTGCGCGTGCGTCCGGTCGGCGGTCAGGCCTCGCGGGCGGCGGCGCGGGAGCGTGCGGCCTCCGCCGCGGCCTCCCGCGGGCCGTGGGTGGTGATCAGGTCGACGTACTCGGCGACCCGGGCCAGCAGGTCCGGGCGCTCGGCCAGGTCGGCGCCGAAGACGCCGCCGTGGCGGAACACCGCCTCGACGAGATCGCGGGCCGTGCCGGCCTCGCGCGCCAGCGCGGCGAGCCGCGGCGCCGCCGGGTCGGCCATGGCCCGCGCGTGCGGGCCGGGGTCGAAGCCGTCGGGCGGCGCGACGCAGCAGAGCCACGCAGCGACCGTGAGCGCCAGGTGCTGCGGGACGACGCCGCGGTCGAGCAGCCGGGTCGCCGGCTCGGGGACGCGCTGGGGCAGCTTGACGGAGCCGTCGGAGCCGACCTGGCTCGTCCGGTGCCCGAGCGCGGAGTTCGACCAGCGCGCGAAGAGCTCGTCGACGTAGGCCTCGGGGTCGAAGCCGGACGGCAGCTCGATGCTGGGCAGGTACTCGTCGGCGATCACGGCGCGCGCCGCCTGCTCGACGAAGTCCTGGGCCCGCGAGTCCGGGATCGTCGCGCGGCCGTCCAGGGCGCCCAGGTAGGCGATGAGCGAGTGCGTGCCGTTCAGCAGGCGCAGCTTGACCAGCTCGTACGCGTCCACCTCGTCGCTGAAGACGGCTCCGGCGCGCTCCCACGCCGGGCGTCCGGCGGCGAAGCGGTCCTCGACCACCCACATGCTGAAGGGCTCGGCGGGCACCGGAGCGCGGTCGTCCAGGCCGGTCAGGCGCCGCACCTCGGCCGCGTACCGCGGCGCGCTCGCGGGGACGATGCGGTCGACCATCGTGTTGGGGAAGGTCACCGTCCGCTCGACCCAGTCGACGACGTCGGGGTGGGCACCGGCGGCCGCGAGGAAGTCGAGCACCAGGCCGCGGGTGGTGGCGCCGTTGGCCTGCACGTTGTCGCACGACAGCACCGTCAGCGGCGCCGCGTGGGACAGCGCGCGCCGCTCGAGGGCCCGCGCGACCTGGCCGACCGTCGTGCGCGGCGCCCCGCCGCGCACGTCGTGGCGCACGTCGTCGGCGTCGAGGTCGAGGCGCCCCGTGCGGGGCGCGATCCGGTAGCCGTGCTCGGTGACGGTCAGCGTCACCACGCGCACCGCGGGGTCGGCGATCGCGGCGACCACCGCGTGCGGGTCCTCGGCCGCGACGAGCGTCCCGGTGTGGACCCCGGGGACGCTGACCCGGGAGCCCTCCGGCGACAGCTGCAGCACCGAGTAGAGGTGGTCCTGCGCGCGCAGCGCGTCCACCACCGTGCGCGAGCGGTTGGCCACGCCGAGGATGCCCCAGTCGCCGGGCTCGGCGCCCTGGGCCACGGCCGTGTACACGGCCTGGTGGGCGCGGTGGAAGTTGCCCAGCCCGAGGTGCACGATGCCCGTGCGCCCGGGCGGCGGGCCGGTCAGCAGGTCGGCGCTGCCCGCGAGCGCGGCGCGGCCGAGGGGCCGGGTGGCGGCGGTCGTCGTCGTCATCGGGTCACCAGTCCGTCAGGGTGCCGTCGAGCCGGCGGGCGACCGGCAGGTAGGCGGGGTCGTAGGGGTACCGCGCGGCGAGCCGCTCGTCGAACCCGACGCCGACGCCGGGCTCCTGCCCGGGGTGCAGGTAGCCGTCGGCGTAGCTCCAGGCGTGCGGGAACACCTCGTGGACGAGGTCGGCGTAGCCCATGTACTCCTGGATGGCGAAGTTGTGCGTGGACATCCCCAGGTGGACGCTCGCGCCGAAGGACACGGGCGACACGTCCGAGGGCCCGTGGGGGGCGCCCCGGACCTGGAAGGCCTCCGCGAGCGCGAAGATCTTGCGCAGGTGGCTGACCCCGCCGGCGTGCACGACGGCGACGCGGACGAAGTCGACGAGCTGCTCGGTGACCAGGTGGTGCAGGTCGAAGACGGTGTTGAACACCTCGCCGATCGCCAGCGGGGTGGTGGTGTGCTGGCGCACCAGGCGCAGCGCCTCCTGGTTCTCGGCGGGCGTGACGTCCTCCAGCCAGTACAGGTCGACCGGCTCCAGCGCCTTGCCCAGCCGCGCCGCCTGCTGCGGCGTGAGGCGGTGGTGGGCGTCGTGCAGCAGCTCGAGCTCGTGCCCGACGTGGTCGCGCACGGCCGCCAGCGCGGCGGGGGCGTGCCGCAGGTAGGCCGAGGTGTCCCAGCGCTCCTCCGCGGGCGCGGCCCCGCGGGCGGCGGGCTCGTACGCCGCGACGTCCTTGTGCACGCCGTAGACGGTGGGCAGCCCGGGGACGCCGAACTGCGCGCGCACCGCCCGGAAGCCCTGCTCGCGCCGGGCGTCGACGGCGTCGAGCAGCGCCGACGTGTCCCACGCGGACGCGTGGGTGTAGGTCAGGACCCGGTCGCGCACGGCGCCGCCGAGCAGCTGGTAGAGGGGCTGGCCGGCACGCTTGGCGAGGATGTCCCACAGGGCCACGTCGACGGCGCCGATCGCCGCCATCGTGATCGGGCCGCGCCGCCAGTAGGCACCGCGGTACAGGTACTGCCACGTGTCCTCGATGCGGGCCGGGTCGCGGCCCACGAGCAGGGGCGCCACGTGGTCGCGCAGGTAGGAGGCGACCGCCAGCTCGCGGCCGTTGACCGTGGCGTCGCCGTGCCCGACGACGCCGTCCGCGGTGGTGATCCGCAGGGTCACGTAGTTGCGGCCGGGGCTGGTGAGGAAGACCTCCGCCCCGACGATCGTGTCGGTCATGCCACGGGCTCCTGGGTCTCGATCGGGACCGTCCGCTCCAGCGGCCGCCCCTGGGCGAGCGCGTCGACGTTGGCCGCGACGTCGCGCACGCGGCCGAGGAAGGTCTGCCGGGTGACGCCGGACAGGTGCGGCGTCATGAGGACGTTGTCGAGCGTGTGGAACGGCTCGCTCGCGGGGGCCGCCCGCCCGTCCGGCCCGGGGTACGAGTACCAGACGTCGATCGCCGCGCCCTGGATGGTGTGCTCCGCGAGGGCCCGGAACAGCGCCCTCTCGTCGACGACGGGCCCGCGGGCCACGTTGACCAGCACGCCGCGCGGCCCGAGCGCCGCGAGCTCGCGCTCGCCGACGAGACCGCGGGTGCGCCGGTCGAGCGGCACGCTGACGACGAGCACGTCGGACTCCTCGGCGAGGCGCAGCAGGTCGTCGGGCCCGCCGGCCCACGCCAGGCCGGCCGCCCGGGCGTCGACGCGCCCGCTGCCGGTGACGGCGCGCCCCTGGGCGCCGAACACGCGCAGGTACTCCCACGCGGCGGTCCCGATGTTGCCGAAGCCGAGGAACCCCACCTGCGCGGTGCCCAGGGTCTCGGCCTGCGGCATCGCGGCGTCGTACACCGACGAGCGCCACCGCCCCCGGCGCAGCGCTGCGTCCGCCTGCGGCAGCTCGCGGCGCAGCCCGGCCACCGCCCAGACGACGTACTCGGCGATCGAGCGCTCGTGGTGGGCGGTCGTGGCGACCGCGGCTCCCGGCGGCACCGCCGCGGGGTCCACCCGGTCGACGCCCATGCCGGCCACGTGCACGAGCCGCAGCGCGTCGGCGCCCGCGGCGGCCTCGGGCGTCAGCTCCGGGCCGACGAGCACGTCGGCACCGCGCAGGAGCGGGGCCAGCTCGGCGCCGCTCCGGCCGGGCGCCCAGACGACGTCGGTGCCGGCCGGCAGCAGGCGCTCGAGCTCGTCGCGCAGGGGCACGAGGTTGGCGTCGGTGACCACGACCGTGAGCGCGCTCATCGCCCGCCTCCGGGCGTCCAGCCCGAGACCGGCCCGGTCGACCGGCGGACCACCAGCTGGGTGGGCAGGTGGACGGTGGCGGGGGCCGTCTCGTCCGGCTCCTCGCCGGACATGGCGCGGTGCAGCATGTCGATGCTCAGCACGCCGGCGCGAGACGCCGGGACCTGGATGCTGGTCAGCGCGGGCGTGGCGACCTGGGCCATCGACGTGTCGTCGATGCCCACGACGCTCAGGTCGTCCGGCACGGCGAGGCCGAGCTGCGCGGCCCCCTGGACGAGGCCCACCGCGACGAGGTCGTTGTGCCCGATGACCGCCGTGGCGCCGCTGGCCACGACGCTCGCGGCGGCGGCGTTGCCGCCCGCGATCGACTCCGCCTGCCACGGCACGAGCGTGAGCGCGAGGTCGTTCTCCTCGCACAGCCGCCGCATCGCGGCCACGCGCTGGGTGTTCGACCACGAGTACTGGCTGCCCTGCACGTAGGCCACGTGCTCGTGGCCGAGGACCCGCAGGTACTCCAGCGCCTGCCGCAGCCCGTGCTCGGCGTCGGTCAGCACGCTGGGGACCTCGTCGGAGTCCCGGTTGAACAGCACCAGGGGGACCGCGCCGCACAGCTCGCGGATGTCGTGCGCCGGCAGGCGCGGGGCGCAGGCGATGAACCCGTCCACGCGGCCCTGCAGCTCGCCGATCACCTCGCGCTCCCGGTCCGGGCTGCCGTCGGTGTCGGCGAGCACCAGCGTCTGGCGCCGGTACCACCCGTGGGCCTGCGCCGCCTTGACGAACTGGGCGATCACGGGGTTGGCGAGGTCGGGCACCACCATCGCGACGGTCGTCGAGCGGGTGGGCCGGTTGCCCCCGCGCCCGCGGCGCGGGCTGGAGGCGACGTAGCCGAGCTCGTCAGCGGCCTGCACGACGCGGTCGAGCGCCTCGCGCGAGATGCGGTCCGGTTCGCTGAAGGCGCGCGACGCGGTCGAGAGCGAGACGCCCGCGCGCTGAGCGACCTCGGTGAGGGTGGGAACCACGGTGTCCTCCGGTCTCCAGTGACGACCGACACACCTTGCCGTCTTTTGCGCAAGCCTGTCAACCCTTGCGCAAGATTGCGGCACGGCGGCCCGTCGCCGGCGGCGACCCTCAGACCCCCGCGGGTGCGGCGCTCCCGGCCCGGGCCAGGTCGGCGGCCCCGACGATGCCCGCCTGCCCGGACAGGCCGGTGAGCAGCACCTGCGGGGCCGTGCGGAACGACCGGGCGGTCAGGCGCTGCTCGAGGGCCGCGACCGCGGGGGCGCGCAGGATCTCGCCCGCCTCGGCGACGCCGCCGGCGAGGACGAACGCGGCAGGGTCGAGGACGGCGGCCAGCTGGGCCATGCCGCGGCCGATCCACGTGCCGACGATCGCGAAGATCTCCAGCGCCGTGGGGTCCAGCTGCAGCGCCGCCTCGGTGACGACGGGCCCGTCGATGCGCTGGACGTCACCGCCGGCCAGCTCCAGCAGGCGCCGGGCGTTGGCCGGGGCGACGGTCGCCAGCTCGCGCGCCTCGTGCACCAGCGCGGTGCCCGAGCCGTACCGCTCCCAGCACCCGCGCAGCCCGCAGCTGCAGCGCCGCCCGTCGGCCTTGATCTCGATGTGCCCCACCTCGGCGGCGAAGCCGTAGCGGCCCCGCACCAGGCGGCCGCCCTCGAGGATGCCGCCGCCGATGCCGGTGCCGATGGTCAGGATGACCGCCGAGCCCAGCCCCTGCGCGGCGCCGAAGCGGTACTCGGCCCAGGCCGCGGCGTTGGCGTCGTTCTCCACGACCGTCGGCAGGCCCGTGCGGTCGGCGACGGCGGCGCCGAGGTTGACGTTGCGCCACCCCAGGTTGGGCGCCAGCGAGATGGTCGACATGTCGTTGTCGACGAACCCGGGCGCGCCGATCCCGATCGCGCTCACCTCGTGCTCGCGTCCCAGGGACTCGACGATCTCGTCGATCACCGCCAGGGCCGCCGCGAAGTCGTGCGTCGGGCTGGGGCGGCGGACCGAGGCCAGGACGCGGCCGGCGTCGTCCACGACACCGGCCGCGATCTTCGTGCCTCCGACGTCGAGCCCGAGGGCGGTTGCCATGGCGGTCCTTCGCTCGTAGGGGTGGGTGGGGAGGGCGTGCGTCAGCTGAACCCGACCACGCGCTGGGCGACGCGGTAGGCCAGCACCGAGACCCGGCGCCCCGCGGCGCCGGGCAGGTTGCTCAGGTGCCCGAGCGTGCTCCAGCGCAGCCGGCGGTACAGGGTGGGGTCCTCGCGCCGCAGCTCGCGCCAGAGCTGGTCCTTCTCCGCCAGCGCCGCGCGGGTCCCGGACCGGATCAGCAGGATCGAGGAGACGGCGCAGATGATCCGGGCGTAGTGCAGCCGGTAGGCGTGCAGCCGCCGGTCAGTGACCGGCGTGGTCTGCAGGTGGCGCAGCATGAGCCAGTTGACCCGCAGCTGCTGGTCGAGCCGGCGCAGCATCACCGCCTCGTGCACCGACTGGTCCTCGCGGCCGATGAAGTACCGGTACAGGTCGACGTCGAGGTAGTAGGCGGTGCGGACGCGCGCCAGCGGCTCGAAGGCGTACAGGTTGTCGACGTAGAACGTGTGCTCAGGCAGCCGCAGTCCGCACTCCCGCAGCAGCTCGGTGCGGTAGATCATCGAGTGCATCAGCAGGTACTGGCGCTTGCGGAAGCGGCGGGTGTCGCTCCAGGTGAACACCCGCTCGCGCGGCAGCGCGTTGCGGTACCGCACGGCGGTCTTGCGGCGCTTGCCGGCCTTCTCGTACACGTAGTTGCTGACCAGCAGGTCGACGTCGCCGCCGGTGACGAAGCCGCGCAGGGTCTCCAGCACCCGGGCGAAGGCGTCCCGGTCGAGCCAGTCGTCGCTGTCGACGACCTTGACGTACCGGCCGCGGGCCCGGGCCAGCCCCGCGTTGATGGCCGAGCCGTGCCCGCCGTTGGCCTTGCGGACGACCTCGACAGCGCCGGGGTGCGCCTCGGCGTAGCGCTCGGCGAGCGCGGCGGTGCCGTCCGTGGACCCGTCGTCGACGACCAGCACCTCGACGTCCGGGCCCGCCCCGACGAGCGAGTCGAGGCAGCGCTCGAGGTACGCCTCGGCGTTGTAGGCGGGCACGATGACCGACAGGACCGGCTCGGCGACCGGCGCCTGCGTCGTCGCGGCGGGGCGGCGGGCGCCGGCCGGCGCCTCGAGCACGGCGCTCACGCCGCCGGCCTCTCGGCGGGCACCGCCGCGGCGGGCGCCGGGTCGGCGCTCGGCCCGCTGCGGAAGATGACCTTGAAGATCGGGAAGAAGACCCAGAACGAGATCGCCGCGTTGATGATCATCGTGACGACGTCGGCGAGCGTCTCCCCCGTGCCGCCGAGGCCCCACGTGTCGATGAACAGGTCGTAGATCGGCGTCTTGTACAGCCCCTGCAGCGCGGCGGCGACGAGCGTGATGACGACGTACGCCACGGCGTACCAGGTGGCGGCCTTGGCGACGGACGAGCTCGACTTGAACGTGATGTTGCGCTGGGCGAAGAAGTTGATCACCTGCGCGATCAGCAGGGTGATCTGCACGGCCAGGAAGTATGCCAAACCGCCCCCGCCGCCCGGCAGCGGCCCGGCGGCGTAGTCGAAGACGAAGTACTGCGACCCGTCGGGGTTGGACCCGATCGGCCACACCTGGAACGCCGTGTCGACCAGGGACGTCATCCCGAACAGCCACTTGATGAGCGGCATCAGCGCGAGCTGCAGCACGGTGATGCCGTTGCTCAGCACGAGGAACACGACGAACTGGGCGATCCCGGGACGCTGCTCGGCGAACCGCCGCCAGGCGTCCTTGAGTCGGGTGAACATGCGAGAGAGCTCTCTTTCGGAGGTCAGGCGTCGCCGCGCAGCCGGCGGGCGGTGGCACGGTCGGCGCGGCGGGTGCGGACGAACCCGCGGACCGTGGCGCCCGCGCCGCTGAAGAAGTGGCCGTTGACGATGCGGACGATGCCGTCGACCATCTCGGCGCTGACCATGCCGTTCGTCATCTTCGCGATGGCGCGGAACGGCATGTTGAGCAGGAACAGGATGTTGAGGTCGGGCTTGCCCCGGCGCTCGGCGCGGTCGCGCAGGGCCGCGAGGATGCGGTACGCGAGCCGCGCCAGGGGGCTCGGCGCGGTCTGCATCCGGCCCAGCGCATCGTTCGCGCCGAGCGGCCCCGTCCACGCCGCGTCGGGCACGGGTCGGCCGAGCAGCGCGGCGAAGTCCTCGTCCGGCACGTGCTGCACGTCGCCGGTCATGTACCGCTTCGGCACGTCCTCCGTGCGGGCGGGGACGGTGCCGACGAGCTCGACGTCGACCGCGAGCGGCAGGTCGTCGACGTGCGCGCCCGCCAGCACGCGCCAGGCGCCCTGCTCGACCTGCCACGCCCCGGTCGCGGCGTCCCAGTGGCGGAACGCGGCGTCGCCGAGCGGGACCGTCACGGCGCGGGACTCCCCCGGCCCGAGCTCGACGCGGGCGAACCCGGCGAGCGTGCGCACCGGCCGGTGCACGCCGGGCGTCGTGCGGGACACGTACACCTGCACGACGTCGGCGCCCGCGACGGCGCCGGTGTTGGTCACGGTCACGGTCGCGGCGTCGGCCGTGGCGCTCAGGTCGGAGTAGGCGAACGTCGTGTACGACAGGCCGAAGCCGAACGGGAACGTCACCGCGACGCCCGCCGTCGTGTAGTACCGGTAGCCGACGTACAGGCCCTCGCGGTACTCGGCGGTGCGCTGCCGGCCCGGGAACGTGGTGGCGGTCGGGGTGTCGGCCAGCCGCACCGGGACCGTCTCGGCCAGGCGGCCGGCGGGGTTGACCGCACCGGTCAGGACGTCGAGCAGCCCGCCGGCGCCGGCCTGGCCGGCCAGGTAGCCGTGCACCAGGGCCTTGGCGGAGGCGAGCCACGGCATCTCGACGACCCCGCCGGCGGACAGCACCACGACGGTGTTCGGGTTGACGGCGGCGACGGCCGCGAGCAGCTCGGTCTGGGCCGCGTGCAGCTCCAGCGTGGAGCGGTCCAGGCCCTCGGACTCGGCGATCTCGTCCAGGCCGAGGAACAGCAGCGCGACGTCGGCGCCGCGGGCCGCCTCGACCGCCTCGGCGTGCAGCGCGGCGTCGGGCGTGCCGTCGCGCCGGAAGCCGGCGGCGAACGCGGTCATCGTCAGGCCGGACGAGCCGATCAGGTCGAGGACGGAGTCCAGGCGGGTCGGGTTCACGGCCGAGGAGCCGGCGCCCTGGTAGCGCGGCGTGCGCGCGAAGTCGCCGATCACGGCCACGCGGGTACCGGCTGCGAGCGGCAGGACGGCGTCGTCGTTCTTGAGCAGGACGGCGGAGCGGGCGGCGACGCGGCGGGCGAGCGCGTGGTGCGCGGCGGCGTCGACGGCGGGCGCCGTGCCGGGCTCGCGGGCGTCCGCCACGAGCCGCAGCACCTCGGCGGCCCGGGCGTCCAGGTCGGCCTCGGCGAGCCGGCGGTCGTGGACGGCCGCCACGAGCTGGCGTGCGGAGTCCAGGCCCGCGGCGGGCATCTCGAGCGTGCCGCCGGCGGCGGCCGCGGCCACGACGTCGTTGGAGCCGCCCCAGTCGGACACCACCGCCCCGTCGAAGCCCCACTCCTCGCGCAGCACCTGCCGCAGCAGGAACGGGTTCTCGTGGGCGTAGGTGCCGTTGACCCGGTTGTAGGCCGACATGATCGTGCGCGGCCGGGCCTCGGTGACGACGGTCCCGAACGCCGAGAGGTACACCTCGCGCAGCGTCCGCTCGTCGACGACGGAGTCGGACGCCATCCGGCGCAGCTCCTGGGAGTTGGCGGCGAAGTGCTTGGGGCAGGCAGCGACGCCCGCCGACTGGATGCCCCGCACGTACCCGGCGGCCAGCCTCCCGGCCAGCAGCGGGTCCTCGGAGAAGTACTCGAAGTTGCGCCCGCCCAGCGGCGAGCGCTTGATGTTCAGGCCCGGGCCCAGCAGCACGTCGACGTCTTGCGCCGCGGCCTCGGCGCCGAGCGCCCGCCCGACCTCCTCGGCCAGCTCCGGGTCCCAGGTGTTGGCCACGGCGGCCGCCGTCGGGAAGCAGGTCGCCGGCTGCGACTCCGCGATGCCCAGGTGGTCGGCCGCCCCGGTCTGCTTGCGCACGCCGTGCGGGCCGTCGGCCAGCCACAGCGACCGCACGCCGTGCCGCGGCAGGTCGTGGGTCTCCCAGACGGTCTTGCCGGTCAGCAGGGCGGCCTTCTCCAGCAGGGTCAGGTTCTCGACCTGCCCGGCCGCCCTCGTCGCTTCGCTCACGCGGAGCCTTCCCTTCGCACGCTGTTGCTGGGTCTGGCGCGTCCGCTCGCGCCCGGGCGGGCCGGGCCGCGCTCGCTCCGCATCGGGAGGAGGCGGCCCGGCCGCGCCCGTCGGCCCGGTGCCGTCACCGGGCCACCGGGCGCCGCCGTCAGGCGCCGGCGCCCGCGCCGGGGCGCGCCTCGACGCGCCGCTGGCGCACCAGCTTCCGCGTGACGAGGAAGACGGTCCCCGCCAGCAGCAGGCCGATGACGACGTCCGCCCCGATCAGCGCCTTCTGCCACAGCGGGGTGACCGGCACGATGCGGCTGTCGGAGGACAGGCCGTTCATCGCGTTGCTCTGCGCCACGGCGTAGGCGACGTTGTGCGCGGCCTGGCGCATGTTCGCCAGCACGGTCGGCGTCATCTGCTCGTCGGACAGCTTCCACAGGCTCGCGTCGGTGTTGAGCCACAGGTCCGTCCCGGCGGCGAGGCCGGCGCGCAGGTCCTCGTAGGCGAACACGTCGAAGGACGCCTGGTCGGTGACGACCACGCCCCGGAAGCCCCACTCGTCGCGCAGGGTCGCGGTCATCAGCCCCGCGTGGGCGCCGGACCACCGGGCGCCGAGGCGGTTCATCGACGCCATCGCGCCGCGGGCGCCGCCCTCGCGCACCGTGAGCTCGAACGGCGTCAGGTACAGCTCGCGGACGGCCTGCTCGTCGGCGAACGTCGCCAGGCCGATGCGGTTGGTCTCCTGGTCGTTGAGCGCGAAGTGCTTCATGAACACCAGGACGCCCTTGGACTGCGCCCCGTCGACGACGGCGGCGCCCATCTTCCCGGACAGCACCGAGTCCTCGGCGTAGTACTCGAAGTTGCGGCCGCTGTACGGGGAGCGGTGGATGTTCATCGCCGGGCCGTACCAGCCGGCGACGCCGAGGGCGAGGCTGTCCTCGCCGATGGCGGCGCCGAACTCCTCGGCGAGCGCGTCGTTCCACGTCGAGGCGAGCACGATGGCCGGCGGGTAGCCCATGCCGCTCTTGCCGCCCACGAGGGTGTCGGAGATGCCGGCGGGGCCGTCCTTGTCGGTGGTGCCGGGCAGGCCGATCGAGTCGACGCGCTTGGTGGCGTAGCCGCCCACGCGCACGAGCTCGTCCGTCTCCTCGACGGTCATCTGGTCGAGCAGCGCGTCCCAGGACGGGGCGTCGTAGTCCTCGCCGACGAGGGTGGCGGTGTTCAGCTCGCCGTACTCGTCGCTGACCGTGTCGAACGCGGGGCTGGTGGCCTCCGGGTCCTCGACCGACGGGATCTCCAGGTCGGCGAGCAGCTGCTCGGGCGCCGTCCACTCGCCGTCCTGGTAGGTCGCAGGCCACGTGCCGGCCCAGTCGGAGCGGCTGAGGTAGGTGAAGCCCTCGTCGTAGTGGCGCAGGTCGACGTCGGCGAACTGGTTGGTGATCGGCTCGCCGGTGGCCTGGGAGACGGCGTAGGTCGTGGCGTCCAGGTCGCCGACGGTGACCTGGTGGGCGAAGCCGGCGTCGCCGTCGGCGTCCATGCCGTCCGCCGTGGTCTTGCCCTTGGCGGCGAGGATGTTGTTCAGCGCGGTGTGCGCGTCCGTCCCGGCGGCCAGGTAGTAGTCGCCGGCGTCGACGACGTAGGTGCCCGCGCCGTCGGCGTCGTACGCCTTCATCAGCTCCTTGGGGACGGTCACGGTGACCGTCTCCGAGGCGCCGGCGTCCAGCGCGGAGGTCTTGGCGTAGCCGGCCAGCTCGACCGCGGACTTCTCGATGCCGTGCTCGCGGTCGTAGTCGGTGTACGGCGACTGCAGGTAGACCTGGACGACGTCCTTGCCGGCGACGTCGCCGGTGTTGGTCACGGTGACCTGCACCGCGAACTCGTCGTCGCTCTCGGTCACCCCGTAGTCCGACCACTCGAACGTCGTGTACGACTCGCCGTGCCCGAACGGGTACTGGACCTGCGTGGCGTAGTCGAACGCGGACGCCTGCTCGTTGCCGAGGACGACGTCCTCGTAGCGGGTCTCGTAGTAGCGGTAGCCGACGTAGATGCCCTCGGCGTAGACCATGTACTGGTTGCCGCGGTCGATCGAGCTGTTGGTGATGGAGTAGCTGCCCAGGTTCGCGATGCTCGGGGCGCTCAGGGAGTCGTAGGCGTAGGTGTCCACCAGCGCGCCCGACGGGTTGACCTCGCCGGTGAGCACCTGGCCGACGGCGGCGGCGCCGGTCTGGCCGAGGGCGCCGATCCACAGGGTGGCGTCGACGTCGTACTCCTCGAGGAAGCCCAGCTCGAGCGGGTTCTGCGTGTTGAGCAGGACCACGACGGTCGAGAAGCTGTCCGTGACGGACTGCAGCAGGTCGCGCTCGTCGCCGGTGAGCTGCAGGTAGGTGCTGCCCGCCGCGTCCGGGGTGTGGGCCAGGTCGCCGCTCTCGCCGCCGGAGCGGCCGAGGACCACGACGGCCCCGTCGCCGTACTCGCCGTAGCTCGCCTTCACCTCGTCGGTGTAGGCGCTCTGCGGCACCTCGTTGACGTTGAACTCGCCCTCGCCGTACACGTCGGGGGTGGTCTTGCGGTAGTCCTTGCCCGGGCCGGACGCGTAGAAGTCCCACAGCGTCGGGTTGACCTCGAGGCCCGCGTCGGCGAAGGACGACTCGAGGCTGACCGCCTTGGCCGGGTCGACCGACCCGGCGCCCCCGCCGCCGTAGACCGGGTCGACGGCGTCCTGCCCGAACACGCTGATCTTGGCGCCCGCGGCGAGCGGCAGCCCGCCGTCGTTCTGCACGAGGGTGATGCCCTCCTGGGAGATCCGCGTCCCGACGGACGCGAGGTGCTCCTGGCGCTCCTCGTCGCTGGTGAAGTCGCTCGTGAAGTACTCGGCCTTCTCGCCGTCGGCGGAGACGACCTTCTGCGTCGGCTGGTCGAGGTAGACCGACACGAGGTCGGAGTACTTGCCGGCGTACACGTTGCCGACCACGAGCCCCACGCCCAGTGCCGCGCACAGGGCGTAGGTACCGACGGCGATCGGCATCGACAGCCGCCGGTTCTTCTTTCGCTGGGACATGCTGAGCCTCTCTCGGTGAGGGGTGGCGGGCCGCGCGACGACGTGCGGTCCGTGCAGTGCTGGTGCGCGCTCGCGGCCTCGGGCTGCGGTGCGACCGGGGGTGGACGGGCGCGTCAGCGGCTGGTCGTCGTCGACATCCAGGCCCGGGTCGCGCACCGACCCGGACGCGGTGATCGAAGCAGACCGCGGGAGGCCGCAGAACGGCGCATGCATGAATTGCGCGTTGCGGAGCACAAACTGTCGTCTTGCGCCACCGCACGGCCGCGGGTGGGTCAGGCGGCGCGGTCAGCGGGTGCGGTCAGCGGCGGGCTTCCGCGCTCCCGGCGCGGGCGGCCGCGGCCCGCGGCATCGGCAGCAGGATCCGCAGCACGAACCACTGGTCCTCGGCGTTGACCGTGACCGACCCGCCGTACTTCTCGGCGGTGTACCGGATGCTCTTGAGGCCGAACCCGTGGCGCTCCCGGTCGGCCCGCCGCGTGACGATCTGCCCGTTCTCCATCCGCAGCTCGCCGGTGAAGGAGTTCTCGATCGTCACCATGGCCAGGCGGTCCTTGGCGAACACCGCCATGGTGATCAGCCGCTGCTCGGGGTCCGGCACCCGCGCGGCCCCCTCGATCGCGTTGTCGAGGGCGTTGCCGAACACCGCGGCGATGTCCATCGCGGGCAGGAAGTCCAGCAGCGCCCCGTCCACCACGTGGGTGAGCTTGATGCCCCGCGCGGCGCACTGCTGGCTCTTGGCCGTCAGGATGACGTCCAGCACGCCGCTGCCCGTGTCCGCCCGCGCCGCGTAGTCGCTGATGCTCGCCTCGAGGTCGTCCAGGTACGACGCCTTGCGGTCCGGGTCCCGCTCCGCCCGGATGACGTCGATCTGGTGCTTGAGGTCGTGGTACCGGCGGTTGACGGCGTCGATGCTCTGCTTGGACTGCAGGTACTGCTCGTGCTGGCTGCGCAGGATGCCGTCGATCGCCCGGACCTCGGCCTTGGCCCGCTGCTGCAGCCGCTGGCCCTGCTGCGCCCACAGCGCCACGAACCCGCACAGGTCCACGAGCGTGCGGATGTAGAAGATCTCCAGCCCGAGGCGCCCGCTGAACGGTGTGTTGGCGTTGAGGAAGCTGAGGTTGCTCATGCAGAACGTCACCATCGCGATGGCGAGCGCGGAGGCCAGCTCGCGCGGCGTGACGGCGAGCGCCTCGGCCCGCCGGAAGTGCCGCGCCTCGATCAGGTAGGCGGCGACCAGGGCGAGCGGATAGACGACGAAGAAGAACGGGACCCGCCACCCGGGGTCGAGGCGGCCCGCCTCGAGGAAGAAGAAGGAGTGCACCTGCCAGTGCAGCGCCGCGACCAGCTCCGCCAGCACGAGGGCGCGTGCGCACAGGTAGCCGGCGTCGCGCAGCGGCGCCTTCACCGCCGCGACGATGAACCCGAACATGCCCGCCGCCGCGGCGAGCATCCCGGCCGGCCACAGCAGGTGCGGCAGCGTGCCCGCCAGCAGCTGGACGCCCACCAGCACGCCCAGCGCGCCCGCCGCGAGCAGCCCGAGCCGCAGCGGCCGCACCCGGTGGGGGCGCAGCAGCACGTAGATGAGGCAGGCCGCCCACTCCGCCAGGCCGGTGAGGCTGCGCGGGATGTCCGGCAGGGCGTCCAGGATCATGCGCGCGACGCCCCGAGGTAGTCGGTCAGGGTCGCGAGGAAGGGCTTCTTGCGCGGCCGGCTGATCGGCAGGGTCTGGCCGCCGACGACGAGGCAGCTGCTCTGCTGGACCGCCACGACGTGGCGCAGGTTCACCACGTACCCGCTGTTGATCCGGCAGAAGCCCATGCCGTCGACCTGCGCCTCCAGGCCCTTGAGCGGGCCGACCACCGAGTGCTTCCCGTCGACGGTGTGCACCATCGTGCGGTGCTTGGCGCTCTCGAGGTACACGACGTCGTCGGTGTTCACCCGCACCAGGCCGCCGTCGACGGTGAGCACGAGGTAGTGCGCGGGCCGCTGCCGCAGCCGGGCGATCGAGCGCTTGAGCTCTCGCACCAGCGCGAAGTAGGACACGGGCTTGAGGACGTAGCTCAGCGCGTCCACCTCGTAGCCGCGCACGGCGTACTGCGGCGTGTTGGTGACGAAGACGATCACCACGTCGCGGTCGACCTGCCGGATCTGCTCGGCCGCGGCGAACCCGTCGAGCCCGGGCATCTCGATGTCCAGCAGCAGGATGTCGAAGTCGGGGCGGTAGCCGGCGACCAACGCGCTGCCGTCGGTGTACCGGGTGACGACGAGCTCCTCGCCGCTCTCCTCCTCGAAGCGGCGCAGGTACCCGGTGAGCAGCGCAGCGCTCGCAGCGTCGTCCTCGACGATGCCGATCCTGATCACGTTGCAGCCCCCTGGTGTGCGCAGAAGGGCGCGGCTCCCGGCGCGGACCGAGGTCACGGAGCCGGCCCACACGGGCACGTCGCCTCGGTCCGGCGGATCACCACGCCGCGCACATGCTAGGGGACGCACCCGAAGCCATCGCACGGCACCGGCATCGCGGTGGGCTCGGCGGGACGCATCGGCCCGGGCGGCACTGGGTGCCGCCCGGGCCGATGCGTTGGGCCCGCGGCCCTCCCCGTGAGGTCAGTCCAGGTACCGGTCACCGGGTCCGGCGCCGGCTCCCACGAGCCGCGCGTGCTCGTCCGCACCAGCGGTGCCTGCGGTCGTCTCCATGGCCCCCTCGACGGACAGGTGCGGGGTGATGCGGTCGGCCCAGCGGGGATAGCTCCAGTTGCGCTTGCCGAGCAGGCGCATGAGGGCGGGGACCAGGGTCAGGCGCACCAGGAACGCGTCGACCAGGACGGCGATCGCCAGGCCGATGCCGATGGCCGAGACGATCCGCTCGCCGCTGAAGCCGAAGGAGGCGAACACCGCGAGCATGATGGTCGCGGCGGTGGCGATGACGCGGCCGGTCTCGGCGACCCCGACGCGCACGGCACGGGCGTTGTCGCGGGTGTGGACCCATTCCTCGTGCATGCGGCTGACCAGGAAGACCTGGTAGTCCATCGACAGGCCGAACATCACGCCGACGATGATCACGGGGACGATGTACATGATCGGCGCGCCGGACCCGACGCCCAGCAGCCCGCTGCCCCACCCGAGCTGGAAGATCGCGGTGATCGCGCCCAGCCCGACGGCCAGGGTCAGCAGGTTGGTCAGCGCCCCGACCAGCGGGACCAGGATGCTGCGGAACGCGACGACCAGCAGGACGAACCCCAGCAGCGCCACCAGCCCGAGGTAGAGCGGCAGCTTGCCCATCAGCGCCTCGGCGATGTCGACGTTGGTGGCGGTCTCGCCGCCGACGTAGACCTGCAGTCCGGTCCCGGACTCCGCGGCCGGGATGACGTCGGTGCGCAGGGCGTCCACCAGGTCCTGCGTCTCGGCGGTCTGCGCGCTGGTGGTGGGGACGACCGCGGCGATCGCCACGGGCTGGCCGGCCTCGGCCGGCGCCGCCTGCACCGACGCGACGCCGGCGACGTCGGGCAGCTGCGCGGCCAGGTGGTTGAACGCCGTGGCGGCCGCGGCGTCGGGCACCTCGGCCACCAGGACCAGACCGGCGTCGACGCCCTCACCGAACGCGGGTGCCATCAGGTCGTAGTACTCGCGGGTCGGGGACCCGGCGGGGTCGGAGCTGGCGTCGGAGTTGCCGACCCGCATGCTCAGCGCGGGCGCCGCGAGGGCGGCCAGCAGGGCCAGCGCCACCACGGCGGTGGTGCGTGGTGCCTTGAGCGGCAGCTGCGCCCAGCGGGCCCACAGGGATCCGGCGGTGGTTTCCGGCAGGATCAGGCCCATGGCCCGCTGGCGGCGCTGCTTCTTGGACAGCACCTTGTCGCCGAGCATGCCGAGCAGGGCAGGCAGCAGCGTGATCGCGGCCAGGACGGTGAACACGACGGTGACCGCGGCCGCCCTGGCCCATGCCGGTCAGCACGCCCATGCCGACGACGAACATCCCCAGCAGGGCGACGACGACGGTCAGGCCGGCGAACACGACGGCGCGCCCGGAGGTGGTCACGGCCTGGCTGATCGCCTGCGGCACGCTCGCGCCGGCGCTCAGCGCCTTGCGGTAGCGGTTGACGATGAACAGGGCGTAGTCGATGCCGACGCCCAGGCCGATCAGGGCGCCCATCGTCAGGGACGTGGCGTCCAGGTCGATCAGGTGGGCCAGCAGCATGACCGTCAGCAGCGAGGTGGCGACGCCGGTGACGCCGGTGAGGATGGGCAGCGCGGCGGCCCAGCCGGAGCGGAAGACCAGCAGCAGGATGACCAGGGCGGCGAGGATGCCGATGGCCTCGGTGCCGTGGGACGGGGCCGGGTTCTCGGCGAACGCCTGTCCGCCGACGCCGATCTCCAGCCCGTGACCGGTGTGCGCCTCGGCCACCGCCCGCACGTCGTCCACGACGACGTCGTCGGTGGCGGCGACGGTGGCGAACGCGGTGTGCTCGGCGGCGTTGACCTGGGCCGCACCCTCGGGCGTGTACGGGCTGACGACGCCCTCGACGCCGGGCACGGCGGAGAGGTCGTCGAGCAGGGCGTCGATCTCGGCCCGGACTGCCGGGTCGTCGATCGGCGCGCCGTCGGTCTTCCAGACCACGGTGCCGTCGGAGGTGTCGCTCCCTGGGCCCGCCTGGGCGAGCAGGGCGTACGCGCGGGAGGACTCGCGGTCGGGCAGGTCGGTCGCGGTGTTGAAAGCGGTGCCGGCGCTCAGCGCGGCGGTGGCGAGGCCGATCACGGCCACGAGCCAGGCGATCAGGACGAGCCTGCGCCGTCGGTAGCAGAACTGGGCGAGTGCGCTCACGAGAGTGCCTTTCGAGGTCGAGGCTGAACATCCCCAAGGCTTCCGGCGGAGGGCGGCCTCGGTCGTCGGCCCGCTGCAGGCTGTGGCCTACGCCGTCTGCGGTACGCGCCGCACGCCTGGCGACGCACACGAGCGGCAGGCAGGTGCTTCGTCCGCGACGAGCAGGTGGGCGGGCAGATGAAGCTCGGCGGCGGGGAACCCCGGCGTGACGAGGGCGGCGGCCAGCCCGGCGGCCCCGGCCCGGGACGAGCGCGCCACCAGCCCGGGTGCACCAGGCGCGCCGGTGCGGGGCCGCGGGCTCGCGTCGGGGTGGATGCGGGCGTAGACGTCGGCGAGCTCGGCCTGCGTGTAGAAGACGCCGACGGGATCGGCGGCACCACCAGGACGAGGGAACAACAGCGCCGCGTCGTCGTCCGGCGCGGGCGGGGACGGCAAGATCACGTGCGGGCGCCGCGCGACGAGGGCGGCCACGTGCAGGCGCGTACCGGTCGTGAGCATGTCCAGCGGGCTCAGCGGCTCGGTGGCCAGGCGCAGGTGGACCGACGCCAGCTGTCGCGTGCCGGCCAGGGAGCGACGGTCACCGATGACGGCGACGGGTCGCGCGGAGGCAATCGCGGTCAGACGCTCGCGACGGCTCAGCGTGTCGCTCGCGGCGACGACGATCCCGCCCAGCCGCCACACGGCGTAGAGCGTGGCGGTACGCATCGGTCCGGGCCCGGTCATGACTGCGACGCGGTGCCCGCGTCGAACTCCCGCGTGGTGCAGGACGCCCGCGAGCTGCCGTGTCCGGCAGGCCAGCAACCGCCACGTCACGTCGGGCTGCCTCTTGTCCCGGCGGCGGACCGCCACGGAGCCGTCTTCGGCGCGTGAGTCCAGCTCCAACCATGGCGGGGTCGTCGACGTCGTCATGCCATCCAGGCTCGCCGCCGTGCTCGGCAGCGTCGTCGCCTCACCGGTGCGTCCGGCCTACCGCGGCCGCGGTACCTCCGGGCACCCTGCAGTGGCTCGCGGATGCGTGTCAGGAGCCGGCGGCGACGAGCCCCGACTCGTAGGCGAACACGACCAGCTGGGCCCGGTCGCGGGCGCCGGTCTTCATCATCGCGCGGTTGACGTGCGTCTTGGCGGTGGCAGGGCTGATGACCAGGCGCTCGGCGATCTCGGTGTTCGACAGCCCGGCCGCCACGAGCAAGGTGATCTCGCGTTCCCGCTCCGTCAGCTCGTCCATCCCGGGCACCGTGCGTGCGAGGGGCTGAGTCAGGACCCGTTCGATCAGCGCGCGCGTGGCCGTCGGCGACAGCAGTCGCTCGCCGGATGCGACCGTGCGGATCGCGTCCAGCAGGGCCTCGGGCGCCACGCCCTTGCCGAGGAAGCCGGATGCGCCGGCGCGCAGCGCGCCGACGACGAGGTCGTCGGTCTCGAACGTCGTCAGGATGAGCACCTTGGCGTCGGCCAGGACGGGGTCGGCGCTGATGCGGCGGGTCGCCTCGATGCCGTCCATGTCAGGCATCCGGATGTCCATGAGCACGACGTCGGGCGGGTTGGTCCGGGCCTTGCGCACCGCCTCGGCGCCGGTGGCGGCCTCCCCGACCACCTCCATGTCCGCGACCGAGTCGAGCAGGAGCCGGAAGGTGGAGCGCAGCAGGGCTTGGTCATCGGCGAGCAGGACGCGCACGGTCATCGGGGCGTTTCCTCCTGGGTATCGACCGCGGTGGCCGGGGTCGGGCTGTCGGACGCATGAGCGGGCGGGAGGGGCAGGGTCGCGGTGACCTCGAAGCGGCCGTCCGGGGTCGGTCCAGCCGTCAGGCTGCCGCCCGCACTCGCAGCCCGCTCGGCCATGCCGATGATCCCGTGTCCGGTGCCGGGCGCCCGGTCCGTGCGGTCCGGCATCGCAGGGACACGGTTGGACACCCACAGGCTCAGTGACTCGTGGGACCACTGCAGCCGGACGGTGACGGGTTCGTCCGGTCCGTGCTTGGCGGCATTGGTCAGGGCTTCCTGCAGGAGGCGGTAGGCCGCCAGATCACCTTGCTGGCCGAGCCACGCCGGCTCGCCGGTGACGGCCAGGTCGACACGGTGACCGGTGGCTCGGAACTCTTCGATCAGGCGGTCCAGGTCGTTCAGCCCCGGCACGGGACGCAGTCCGGTCTCTGCACCGCGGTCGTCGGCGGTGCCGTCGTCACCATGGCGCAGCAGGCCTACCGTGGCGCGCAGCTCGTCGATCGCGCGGCTCGTGTGCCGGGTGATGTCCTTCAAGGCGCCCGAGGCGGCGTCCGGGTCGGTGCGTATGAGGAAGTCCGCGACGGCGGCCTGGGCGTTGACCAGCGTCAGGTTGTGCGCGAGCACGTCGTGCAGCTCGCGCGCGATCCGCAGCCGCTCGTCCAGGACGGCCTGCCGCGTGTCCTCCTCACGGGCACGGGCCGCGGCCTCGATGGCCTCGCGCCGGGCGGCCACGACCGCTCCGATGCCCGTGGCGAGCGCGACCAGGTTGAACATCACCAGGTCGGGAAGCAGGAGGCCGGACTCGTGGGTGGCCATGCTGACGAAGAACAGCACCGCGCCCGCGACGAGGCCGGCGCTCCACCCGATGAGGCGCCGGGCGCGCGAGGCCACCGTCCAGGCAGCGACCATGGTCGCGAGCGGCACCGGCTGGAATGCTCCGAAGTCGGCGCCTGTAGCCGTGGCGTGGATGTCCGTGTACAGCGCCAGGTAGGCCGACTCGGCCATGACCGTGCCCGCCAGCGCGAGCAGCGGTCGCCAGGTGCGCAACAGCAGGGGCAACCACAGCACGACGACGGCCACGAGCCGCGAGACGTCGGGCACGTACGCACCGGTGCGGACCGAGGTCGTCACCAGCATCACCAGCAGGGCCCCGAAAGTCAGGAACCAGGCAGCCGGTGCAGGACGGCCGACGCGCCCCACGCGGGTCAACGCGTCGACGCGGGCGCCGAGCCGCACGGTACTGCCGTTCGTCATCACACCTCCCCGTCCGTACCTACGCCGGACGATCTGCCGCCTCCAACCGCGTTCCGGGTCATCCCCCGAGCCCGTCGGGCCTCATTCCTGCAACCCCACCTGCCGGGGTCTGGGGTTGTGCGCGCAGCGCGCGACGCATCACGAGGAAGTTCAGCACACCGACGAGCCCTTGAACCGCATAGACCAGCAGCACGCTCGAGGTCCTGCCGGCGTGCGGGGCCAAGTCCTGCCACACCGCCAGAGCGCCCGAGGTTGCGGCGAAGCCGACGAGCGCCGCGCCGGCGCCCGCCACCTGGCTCCGTTGCCAGGTGGCGGACCGCGCTGCGTGGAAGGTGAATCCGCGATGCAGGGCGCTGGCGACTGCAGTCGAGATTGCGGTCGCGATCAGGTGCGCCGCCTGGAGGGATATGCCGGCGGCGGCCCCGAGGGCTGTGGCCACAGCCCCGTAGACGCCGCTCGAGGCCACACCGGTCAGCAGGAACCGCCGGCCAGCTCCTCGTGAGCCCCTGTCGGCCGACCCGGGGCGCATCGCGCCTCCCGGCCGCAGATCCGCAGTCTCGGTTCGCCGCTCGCTTGCCTTGTGGCCGCCCAAAGCTCACGGTCTCCCTCCTGTCACGTGGCGAGGTCTTTTCGAGATGTGAGGATCGCGGAGGACGCACTGCTGCCGCATCCGCCTTCCGCCGTGGCCGCCATACGCCATCCGCGGTACTCCCAGGGCCGCGGAGCACCTCCAGCGGAGCACCTCGCGACAGCCCGACGGTCGTCTTACGGACGGACTGCTCGGCGCGGGTAGCCAGAGGTGTGGCATCGCCGTCGCCGGGCGCGGAGCAGCCGCCGTCGAGTGGTGCAAGGAAGGTCCCTGTCACCGCTCTGCCGAGCCGCTCCGGTCACTCGCCGGCGCCCGGTCCCGCCTCTCGGTGCGTGCGGCGCATCTCCTCGGCCAGGGCGGGGTTACCGACCGCGAGGTGCGCGGTGATGTTCTGGACGACCTCGGGCGCCTTGTTCTGGCTGAGCTTGGCGCGGGCGTCGAACCGGTCGACGCGCATCCGTAGGCCCACGGTGCCCTTCGCGGCACGGCGGGTTCCGGCCTCGTCCTCGCTCAGGCTGCGGCCGTGCGGCTGGTGGCTCTCGAAGTGGTCGGTGAGCCGTGACAGCACCGCGTAGTTCTCCTCCTCCGTGAGGATCTCCGGCGTGCCGTACAGGTGCGCGGTGACGTGGTTCCAGGTCGGGATGACGTCGCCGGGGGCGTACCAGCTCGGCGAGACGTAGTCGTGCGGCCCCTGGATGATCACCAGCACCCGATGCTGCCCCAGCTGGTGCAGCTGGTCGTCGGGCCGGCCGAAGTGGCTGAGGATGACGATGCCCGGCCCCGCGTCCTCGTCGAGGAGCACCGGGTAGTGGGAGGCGACCAGCTCGCCGTCGACCGACGAGACGAACGTGGCCCAGGGGTTGGCACGGATGAGGCGCTTGACCTCGTCCGGGTCGGTCATCAGGTAGCGGGGCGTGTGCCGCATCAGCGCGCCACCTCGGTCCAGTGCGACATGTTCGCCTCCAACGTCTCCAGGCGCGCAACGTGCAGGAGGAGCGCGGACCGCGTGGGTCCGCGCCACTCCTGCACGCAGGCTAACCGCCTTCCGCTCCGCCTCCGGAGCGCTCGCGTGTCGGTGTCAGCGCCAGAGTCCGGCGAGCTGCTCGGCCAGCTCCTGACCTTGGTCGTAACCGGCCCGAGCAGACGACGGTCGCGTCGACAGGTCCATCAGGTTGCTGCCGAACGCGCTGAGCGAGGCGCTGTCCGGCAGGACGGTCTCGACCTGGCTGCCGGACGCGCGGAGCTCGTCGGCCTGCACCGCCAGCTGCATGCCCCAGTCCAGCGGCATGCGTGTCCGGCCGCCGAGCGGCGACAGCACCAGCACCCGCTCGTACCCGGCAGCCAGGTCGGCGTTCTCGTTGCGCCGGTACGCCCCGTCGAGGTACCGGTCGTCGCCGACCGCGTAGGGCAGGCCGCTGGAGGTACTGGCGGCGACGGCGTCGACGAGGTCGACGCCGCTGTGGCGGTCGAAGACGACCGGTTCACCGGTGCGGGCGTCGACCGCCGTGATGAGCAGCGGTCGCTGCGGCCAGTCGGGGCCGGGCAGGCGGGCGGCGACGGTGGCGCGCCAGCGCTGCGACCAGGAGTCGTCCGCGTCGAGCTCGAGCGCCGACGCGCCGAGCCGACGGCGCATGTCGGCCACGTCGCCTGCCGCGGCGATGATCCGGCCGGTCCGCTCCATGTGGTTCGCCGACGCCGGCCCCCGTCCGCCGGTGGCTGCAGCCGGACGTGGCTGCTGGGCTGCAGCCGGACGTGGCTGCTGCCGGGGCTCGGACAGGATGGCGGCGAGCAGCTCGCTCGGGGCGGCGCCGGCGATCTGGGCCGCCGCTGTCGCTCCGGCCGACGTCCCGACGACCAGGTCGGCCTGGGTGACGTCCAGACCGCCGTCGGACAGGCCGGCGAGCACGCCGATCAGCCAGGCGTTGCCGGCCGACCCGCCGCCGCCGAGGACCAGCGCTCGCTCGCGCGCGGCGTCCGTTCCTCTCGCGGCGTCGACCTGCGACTGGTCCTGGTGGGGCCGCGCCGCCTCGGCGGCCGAGGGCGCGGCGGAGGGGAATGGTGCGTTCATGGGAGTCGCCTCTCGCGAAGTGCCGCGAGCGCTCCCCGCAGCGGCTACCTCAGCCGCGCGACCGTGGGCTCCTGGGGAGCGCCCACCTCGATGACTGCGTTGATGGGACTCACCTCCCCCGGCCGACGGGTCACGATCGCCACGACGCTAGCACCGGGTCCACCAGGTGCACCCGCCATTTCTCCCGCCCGCACTCCCGTTCCCGGTCGCCGTCGGGCATGGACCTCGCTCCCCCATGGTTCTACTATGAACGTAGTAGGCCACGCCACGAGGGGGTTCGCCATGGACGCGTCACAGCCCCGGCTCACCGGCCCCCACGAGGTGCTGGAGTGGACGCCACCCCTCCCCGAGGCACCAGGCTTCGAGCACCTCGTCGTCGAGACGCCCGGCCTGCGCACGCACGTCGCCGCCGTGGGCGACGGCGAGCCGGTGGTGCTGCTGCACGGGTTCCCCGAGCACTGGTGGCAGTGGCACGACATCGCGCCCACCGTCGCGGCGGCGGGTTACCGCGCCCTGTGCCCCGACCTGCGCGGCGCCGGCTGGACCGTGGCCGACGACCCCCGCATCGGGCGCGAGACGCGGCTGCACGACGTGCTCGCGCTCCTCGACGCCCTCGGGATCGAGCGCGCCCACCTCGTCTCCCACGACATGGGTGTCATCACCGCGGTCCAGCTGAGCTACGACCACCCCGAGCGGGTCCGCACGGCCGTGCAGCTGTCCGTGTGGCCGGCCTTCTTCACGTTCAGCCCGAGGCTCTTCCCGGCCTTCCAGCACCTGCCGCCGCTGATCTGGCACCGCCCGGGCGCCTCGCTGCGCGGCACCTTCTCCCCGCGGTACGCCGCCCGCCCGATGTCGGCGGCGACCGTCGACGCCCACCTCGCGCCGATGCGCCGGGCCGAGGTGGACGCCGCGGTGCGGCCGCTCGTGCGTCGCATGGTCCTGGCCGAGGCCGCGCGCATGATGCGCGGGGTCTACCGCCGCCGGCGGCTCGTCGTGCCGACCCTCGTCGTGTTCGGCCGCCGCGACCACCCCACCACCGAGGAGCTCATGGGGCGCATCTGCCCCGACCCGGAGCGGTACGCCGACAGGCTCGAGCTCGCCTACGTCGACGACGCGGCGCACTTCGTCACCGACGACGCCCCCGCCGCCGTCGCCGACCTCGCGCTCGACTGGTTCGCGCGCGCCGCCTGACGGGCGCGGCGTCGGTCAGCGCACTGGCGTCGCCCGGGCGGCGTCGAGCCGCGCCCGCAGCCCGGCCTCGACCCGCGGCCACTCCTCGCGCAGCACCGAGTACACCGCGGTGTCGCGCCACGACCCGTCGGCGCGCCGCTGCACGTGCCGCAGCACCCCCTCGGGGTGGGCGCCGAGGCGCTCGATCGCGGCGCGCGAGCGAGTGTTGAGCACGTCGGCCTGCAGCCGCACGCGCTCGAACCCGTGCGCGAACGCCGTCGACAGCAGCAGGAGCTTGGCGTCGGCGTTGACGCCGGTGCCCCACACCCGCGGCGCGTACGCGGTCCAGCCGATGTGCGTGGCCTCGTTGCGCAGGTCGAAGTCGCCGAGCGTCGTCGTGCCCACGACGGCGTCGGCCGCCTCGCGCACGGAGACGGCGTAGACGTTGCCCGTGGCCCACGGCAGGTACCCGCGCGCGAAGTCGGCCCAGGCGGCGTAGTCCTCGCGGTAGGCAGCCGCGCCGCCGCCCCAGCCGCCGGCGAACACCTCGGGGTGCCCGACGGCGTCGAACAGCGCCGGCAGGTCGGCCTCGGTCAGGGCGCGCAGGCGCACGAGTGCCCCGTCGAGCGGGGCGGCGGGATCGGGTCGGGTCGCGGGCACGTGGTCATCCTGCCAGCACGACAGGCGCCGCCCGCTCCACCTCGCTCCCCACGCGTCCCTCCCCGGGACCGGGCTAGCCCCGCGGGTGTCGTCGCACCACCGTTCGGCGTAGCGTGACCAAGGTCCCCCGAAAAGGGTGACGGAGGACTCTCGCCGAGGGGCCGCCAGCGCCTCTCGGTGGCCGAGCCGACCCAGGCCCGTGGGCGCGCGCCGCGTCGGTGATCATCGTGGTGCGCCCGACGAGGCTGATCCGTCGTGACTTCTGACCGAGCCCGTGGTTCCGATCCCGCAGGAGGCGTCGACTTCGGCGACGGCGCCTGGTCCATGTGGGGCGAGATCGACCAGTCCGTGTTCGACCGCGTCGAGGCGGAGGCCTCCGCCCACCTCGACGCGCTCGACGGCCCGCTCCAGATCGACACCTCCCGGGTGTCCTTCATGAACGTGGCGGGAGTACGCCTGCTCGCCCGAGCCGCGGCCGCCGCGCCGGCGGTGACGATGACCAGCGTGAGCCTGCCGCTCGGCGACATGGTCCAGCTCGGCTGGCGTCCCGAGCTCGCGGCCGAGCGCCTCAGCTGACACGCCGCGCCCGCGGGCCTGCCGCACGGGCAGGACCGCGGGCGCGCCCGCCCCTACGCGGTGGCTGCCGCCGTGCCGGGCCGGTCCGCGACCCGCTCGACCTTGCCCACCAGGAAGACGTACGACGCGATGCCCAGCAGCGTGACCGCGGTGATGTACACGAAGCCGGGCGCGAAGCTCGTCGAGCTGACCAGGAACCCGATGACGATCGGGGTCGCGATCGACGAGAGGTTCCCGATGAAGTTGAACATGCCGCCGGTGGTCCCGAGCAGCCGCTCCGGGGCCAGGGCCGAGACCAGCGACCAGGTGATCGACGCGAGGCCGTTGCCGAAGAACGCCACGGACAGGAACACGATGACCCACGTGGTGTCGTCGGTGAAGTTGGCGCCGAGGACGGCGGTCGACAGCAGCAGCCCGGTGATGATCGGACCCTTGCGGGCCAGGCCCAGCGACCGCCCCCGCCGCAGCAGCCCGTCGGACACGACGCCGGACAGCAGCACGCCGATCAGCGCGGCGACGTACGGCAGGGAGACCAGGAAGCCGGACTTGATGTAGTCCATCCCGCGGTAGTCGACCAGGTAGGTCGGGAACCAGGTGAGGAAGAACCACAGGGTCGAGGTCAGGCAGAACTGGCCGATGTAGATGCCCCACAGCTTGCGCGACCGCAGCACGTGCGCGAAGTCGCGGGCGTCGAGCTTCTTCTTGCGCTCGGCCGCGCGGATCTCGGTGTCCAGGTCGACGAGCCCGCCGCCCGAGCGGATGTGCTCGATCTCGAGCTCGTCGGCCCTGGAGGCCCGCGGCTCCCGGTACACCAGGTACCAGACCACGCCCCAGAGCACGCCGACACCGCCGGTGACGATGAAGATCCAGTGCCAGCTGAACGCGGCCTGCAGCCAGGTGAGCACGGGGGTCAGGAGCGCCAGGCCGATGAACTGGCCGGAGGTGTAGAACCCGATGACGGTGGCGCGCTCCTTGTCCGGGAACCAGGTGGTGGCCACGCGGTTGTTGATCGGGTAGGCCGGTGCCTCGAGCATGCCCACCAGCAGGCGCAGGCAGATCAGCGCGACGAACCCGCCCGCGAGCCCCATGAACGCGGTGGCCAGCGACCACAGCACCAGGCACGCGGGGTACAGGATGCGCGGCGAGACGCGGTCGATGAGCCAGCCACCCGGGATCTGCAGGGCGGCGTAGGTCCATCCGAACGCGCTGAGCAGGATGCCCTGCTGGCCCGTGGACAGCTCGAGCTCGGACGCGATGGCCGGCATGGCGACGGACAGGTTGGCGCGGTCGAGGTAGTTGATCACCACGGTGACGAAGAGCAGCACCGCGATGAGCAGGCGGGCACGGGACGCCTGGCGGCGCAGGCCGGCGCGGGGGTCCGCGCCGTGGGCGGCACCGGTGGCGGCACCGGTGGCGGACGTCGCAGCGGACGGCGCAGAGGACGCAGCGGAGGTCGGGGTCATGGCGCTCACCACTCCGCGAACGAGCCGTCGCTGTGGCGCCACACGGGGTTGCGCCACCGGTGCCCCTCGACCGCGCGCTCGCGCACGTACTCCTCGTTCACCTCGATGCCGAGACCCGGGCCGCGCGGGATGGCCACGGACCCGTCGGAGTAGGCGAACACCGACGGGTCGACGAGGTAGTCGAGCAGGTCGTTGCTCGTGTTGTAGTGGATGCCGAGGCTCTGCTCCTGGATGACCGCGTTGTACGCCACGGCGTCGAGCTGCAGGCAGGCCGCGAGCGCGATCGGCCCCAGCGGGCAGTGCGGGGCGACGGCGATGTCGTAGGCCTCGGCCATCGCGGCGATCTTGCGGACCTCGGTGATGCCGCCGGCGTGCGACAGGTCGGGCTGGATGATGTCCACCAGGCCCTGCGTGATGACGTTCTTGAAGTCCCAGCGCGAGAACAGGCGCTCGCCGAGGGCGATCGGTACCGCGGAGGTGCGCAGCACCTCGGCGATGCCGTCGACGTGCTCCGAGAGCACGGGCTCCTCGACGAACATCAGGTGGTAGGGCGCGAGCGCGTCGAGCAGCACGCGCGCCATCGGGCGGTGCACCCGGCCGTGGAAGTCGACGCCGATGCCGATGTTCGGCCCGACGGCGTCGCGCACCGCCTGCACGTTGTCGACGACCTTCTCGACCTTGGCCCGCGTGTCGATGTACTGCAGCTCCTCCGGGCCGTTCATCTTCACGGCGGTGAAGCCGCGGTCGACGGCGTCCTTGGCCGCGGCGGCGGTGTCGGACGGCCGGTCGCCGCCGATCCACGAGTAGACCTTAATGCTGTCGCGCAGCCGCCCGCCGAGCAGGTCGTGCACGGGCACGCCGAGCGCCTTGCCCTTGATGTCCCACAGCGCCTGGTCGATCCCGGCCAGCGCGCTCATGTGGATCCCGCCGCCGCGGTAGAACCCGGAGCGGTACAGCACCGTCCAGTGCTCCTCGATGCGCCGCGGGTCCTGCCCGATCAGGTACTCGGACAGCTCCTCGACGGCGGCGACGACGCTGGCCGCCCGCCCTTCGAGCACAGGTTCGCCCCAGCCGACGATCCCCTCGTCGGTCTCGATCTTGAGGAACACCCAGCGTGGCGGGACGACGAATGTCGTCATCGACGTGATCTTCACGGCAACCCTTCCGGCTTCTGTGCTCTGTGCGTCATTGCGGTCGGTGGTGGTGCGGTCGGTGGTGGTGCGGTCGGTGGTGGTGCGGTCGTGCGGGTGGTGCGAGTGGTGTCCGGGGGGCGGCTCAGGCGGCGTGCCGCGCCCAGATCCCGACGAGCTCGGCGGCGCGCTCGCCGACGACGTCGGCGCCGTCCCCCGGTCGGTACAGCGAGGTGCCGATGCCGGCCCCCGCCGCGCCCGCGGCGGCCCAGTCGCCGAGGTTGGTGGCGTCGACGCCACCGACCGGCACCAGGCCGACGCCGGCCGGCAGGACGCTCGCCCAGGCGCGCATGCCGCCGATGCCGATGCTGGGGCTCGGGAAGAGCTTGACGGCGCGGGCGCCGGCCTCGACGGCGACGAACGCCTCCGACGGCGTCGCGGCGCCGGGACAGCTCTCCAGCCCCAGGCGGACGGTCTCCGCGACGACGTCCGCGCGGGTGTTGGGCGACACGATCAGCGAGGCGCCGGCCTCCGCGGCGCGGCGCACGTCGTCGGGCGTGAGCACGGTGCCCGCGCCGACGCGCCGGTCGGGGAAGGCCGCGCGCACGTGGGCCACCGACTCCAGCGGCTCGGGCGAGTTGAGGGGGATCTCGACGGCGTCGAAGCCTGCCGTCAGGACGGCGGAGGCGACGTCGACGGACTCGGCGGGGGTGACGCCGCGCAGGATGGCGACGAGCCCGACGGTGGCGGTCATGGCAGCAGCTCCTCGGTGGTGCGGGTGGCGGGGGCGGGGACGAGCGCGGCGTCGAGCGCGACCTGCCACAGCCCGCGGGCGGCGGCGTCCTCGTCGACGAGGCGCACGGTGGCGCCGTGGCGCTCGAGCGCGATGCGGTAGCGGGACGCGACCGGGCGCGAGCCGCAGACGGCGACGACGTCGGCGGGGATGCCGCGCACGGCGTGGCGCACCTCGTCGCCGACGAGCAGCCCGGAGACGTAGTCCGCGACGTCGGCCCCGTCGAGCCGGCCGGCCATGACGAAGGTCCGGGCGGTGAAGAGCAGGGCGGCCAGGCCTCGCTCGTCGCCGCGCGCGGCCTCGACGTCCAGGCCGCGCGAGAAGGCGGCGGAGACCTCGTCCCCGGCGGGCCCGGCGGGCCCGGCGGGCTCGGTGGCGAGCCGGGCGAGGATGCTGTCGCGCAGCAGCAGCCCGTACAGCTCGCCGGTCATGGCGGTGGTGAAGGTGGTGACGCGGGCGCCGGCGAGGTCTACCCACTTGGAGTGGGTGCCGGGCAGGACGACGGTCGAGGGCCGCTCGGTCTCGGCGAGCGCGCCCACGAGCTGCACCTCCTCGCCGCGCATGACGTCCGGGTCGGGGCCCGGGACGCGCAGCCCCGGCACGATGTGCACGCGCGTGCCCGGGACGCGGGTCAGGTGGTCGGCGAGGTCGGCCAGGTCGGCCGGCACGTCGAGGTAGCCGGCCTCGGCCCACCCGTGGTTGGAGCCGACCATCCCCGCGGCGATCACCGGGAGGTCGGCACGCTGCTGGAGCCAGTGGCCGCACAGCCGGGCGAAAGCGGCGTCGAAGGCGGCGGCGCGTTCACCCGAGGAGTCGGCCCGCTCGGAGACCTGCAGGGTCCCGTCGGCGGAGCGGACGCGGTCGACCACGGTTCCGGCGTCGTCCAGGAGCCAGCCCCGGAACGACGTCGTCCCCCAGTCCAGGGCGATGAGCCCCGCCGTGCGCCTCGATGCGTCGTCGACCATGCGGCGCACGCTAGGACCGCCGTCCCGATAATCTCAACGGCTTCCCTATTATCGGGATACGATGTCGACATGACCGCCCCCACGACGCCCGAGCAGCCCGCCGCTCCCCCGGGAACCCAGACGCTCGCTCGCGGCATCGCGATCGTGAACGCCGTCGCGCGCGGGCACGCGCGGCTGCGGGACATCTCGCAGGAGACCGGCGTCGGGCGCAGCACCACGCACCGGCTGCTGCAGCTGCTGCTGGCCACCGGGTACCTGCGCCAGCTCGACGGCGGCGACTACGCGCTCGGGCCCGCGCTCATCGAGCTCGGCTACCAGGCGCTGCAGGAGAACCCGGTCACCACCGTGGCGGGGCCGGTGCTGCGCGCGCTGGCCGGCCAGGTGCGCGACACCGTCCACCTGGCGATCGAGGACCGCGGCCAGGTGCTCTACCTGGACAAGATCCCCGGGACCCGCGGCGCGGAGATGCGGTCGCGGATCGGGCACCGCATGCCGCTGACCCGCACCGGGATCGGCAAGTCGCTGCTGCTGGACTCCCCCGACCGCTGGCGCGAGCAGTTCCTCGCCGACCGGCCGGCGGGCGCCGGGCAGGGGCTCGAGCGCGACGTCCTGACTGCCGACGCGTTCGTGCGCGTCATGGAGGCGTCGGTGGCGCGCGGCACCACCTTCGACCTCGAGGAGAACGAGCCCGGCATCCTGTGCGTCGCCGCGCCGGTGCGCGACATCTCCGGCGCGATCGTCGCGGCCGTCAGCGTCTCGGCGACCCGCCCGTACATGCCGCCCGAGCGGCTCGAGGCGCTCGAGCCCGTGGTGCTGGAGGCGGCGCGGAGGATCTCGGCAGGCCTGGGGCACCGCGCGGCGCGGGCGGTCGCAGGCTGAGCTCCCGCAGCCGGGACCGCCGAGCCTCCGTGCCGGGGTCGCCTACTCGTCCGGCACGGTGGAACCGCGGATCACCAGGTCCACCCCGGTCAGCTCGACGCCGTGGCCCAGCTCCTGCCCGGCGAGCGCGTCGAAGATCCGGCCGGCGGCCGTCCGCCCCATCGTCTCGAGCCGTCCGTCGACGCTCGTGAGCTCCGGCCGGGTGTTCGCGACGACGACCGACCAGTTGTCGTGGCCGACGACTGCGACATCCTCCGGCACCGCCCGCCCCGTCTCGCGCAGGACCTCGATCGCGGCACGCGCGAGCTGGTCCGAGGCCGCGATCACCGCGTCGAGGTCGGGGTGCAGCTCGAGCAGCCGGCCGGCCGCGGCCCTCCCCCAGCGCTCGGTCCAGTCGCCGGACCGCAGGCCCGTACCCAGGAGCTCGGCTCCGTGCTCCGCGAGCGCCGCGGCTGCGCCGGCCTCGCGCTCGCGGGACGCGCAGTACGTCGGGTCGCCCCCCACGAAGCCGACGCGGCGCCGGCCGAGCTCCCACAGGTGCTCGGCAGCGATCCTCCCCGCCCGGACGTTGTCCACCACCAGCGACAGGTCGTCCGGGTCCTCCGACGGCGCGTAGGCGTAGACGACGGGCACCGGGAGGTCCCGGCCGAGCGACGGGCGCGGGTCGGTGCGCGGGCCGCCCACGACGATCAGCCCGTCGATCTGCCGCTCCAGCAGCGTCCGCAGCTGCTGACGCTCGCGCACGGCGTCGCCTCGCGCGTCGGTGAGGATCACGGACGTCCGCCCGGCGCCGAGCGCGTCCTCGGCCCCCATGAGGATCGGGATCACGAAGCGGCCCTCGAGGTCGTTCGTCAGGATCCCCACGGTCCCGGTGCGCCCGTTCGCCAGGTTCCGCGCCATGGCCGACGGAGTGAACGCCAGCTCGGCGGCCGCGGCCACCACCCGGTCGCGCGTCTCCGCGCTCATCTCCCCGCGGCCGTTGAGGGCGCGCGAAGCGGTCGCCTTGGACACACCGGCGAGGCGCGCCACGTCGGCGAGGGTCGTCCGGCGTGGCCTCGCCCGCACCGCGTCGCGGCTGTCGACGCTACCCACGCGCCCCTCCTGCCCCTGCCGCCGTCACGCCTCGACCATAGTGTCCGCGGCGACCGGGGCGACGGCACGGCGCCACGCGGCGCGCAGCTCGGTGGTCCCGTGCCGCAGCAGCACCTCGTCGGTCGCGTCGATGCCGACGGCCGAGATCCAGGGCAGGCACGTCTTGTTGCCCTCGCCCTTGCCGCGGCCCCCGAAGCCGGTGTCGACGAACATCGGGTCGTCGACCAGCCACCAGCTCACGAGGAGCCCCTCCTCCTGCAGGCCGGGACGTGCGTAGCCCCAGTCGCGCCCCACGGTCGCGACCGTCTCGTTGGACCCGTGCAGCACGAGGTCGGCCACGACGGCGAGGTGCTCGTCGCCGCCGAGCACGGCAGCCTCGAGCAGGTCGGGCACGGCGTGCAGCTCGTACGGGTGGATGTAGCCGGCACCCGCCGTGTCGCACGCGCTCCAGCCGGTGCTGCGGAAGCCGAACCGCGCCATCGTGCTCGACGGCGGCAACGGCACGTCCCACAGGTAGACCCAGGTGGCGAGGACCCGTGCGGCGTCGACCGCCGCCGCGCGCAAGTCCGCGTCGTCGATCATCTCGCTCGCCGCCAGGCAGGCGCGCAGGGAGAACAGGATGCTCTCGGAGTCCACGAGCTGCGCCCGGGCGTAGATGGAGTCGTGGATGCCGCCGTTGAACTTCATCCGGCGCACGAAGTGCTCGGCGACGAACTGGGCCGCAGCGACCGCCGCGTCGCGCCAGCGCGCCTCCCCGGTCACGCGGTACAGCTCGTGCAGGAACGGCACCGCGGTCGCCGTGGACGACTTCTGGTTGAGCTCGGCGCGTCCGAACCAGGCCCGCGGCTCCACGAGCGGTGTGCCGTCGAAGGCGTACGCCCGGCGCCACGACCCGTCGTCCTCCTGCGCGCCCAGGAGGAACTCGCCGAACGAACGGGCCACGGCCAGCCAGTCGTCGTGCTCGACGCCGGCCTCGAGCTCGCTGCGGTAGGCGCGCAGCAGGGCGTGGTGCTCCTCGGCGACGCACCGCAGGTAGGTGCCGTCGGGCGCGCCCGACAGCGCGTCGATGGCGTAGGCCATGTGCTCGCGCACGGGGCCCATCAGCTGCTCGATGCCGCTGTCCTCGTCGGCGTAGGCGAGCGGCAGGAGCAGGCCGCTCCACCAGCTCGCGTCGCGCTGGGTGGCGAAGTCGTACAGCGTGTGGACCAGCCCCAGCGGGGAGCGCTCGGCACGACGTACGAAGCTGTCGACGACCCGCAGGCCCTTGGCGCGGGCCTCGGGGTCGGGCATCTCGTCGGCGTGCCGCAGCACGTGCAGCGCGTTGAGCACGGTCTGCCCGGTGAACCCGTACTGGAGCACGTCGCCGAGCTGTACGCCGTCCTGCGGGTGGCAGTTGGTCACGAAGCCGGCGGTCGTCGCGTCCTCGCGGTAGTACGGCATGAGGGCGTCGAGGCGCAGGCGCGTGAGCTCCTCGAGCGGCTCGGCGAGCTCCACCCGGCGCGGTGCGAGGGTCGCCATGCGCTGCGTCCACAGCCGCCACAGCGCCTCGGGGGCCGAGGCGCCCCCGACCGCGCGCACGCCGTAGTCGACGGTGACCTCCAGCCCGGCGGTGACCGGCAGGAAGGCGCCCCAGGGCTCGCGCCCCTGCGCCGTGAGGGCGTGGCTGCGCCCACGCTCGACGAAGGGGTACGCCGCGGTGAGCAGCCAGCCCGCGCCGGTGGGCACCAGCCCGAGGCTGCCGACGTCGGTGCGCTGCACGACCGCCTGCTGGCCTCGCGCCCGGTCGGGGACGTCGTCGTGCTCCGGCAGGTCGTCGCGGGTCAGCGCCAGCCCGAGGCCGCGTCGCGGCTCGTAGGCCAGCACGGCGAGGCCGGTGAGCCGGTCGTCCCGGAAGACGAGCTCGCGGGTGTCGAGGTAGTCCTCCACGCCGTCGCCGTCGACGTCATTGAGGTCGTACAGGGCGGGCGGCGCGAAGACCTGCGAGCCCGCGTCGAAGCCCTCCGCCACGACGTCGAGGCCCAGCACGAGGCGCACGGCCGCGCCCGGCTCGGCGGCCAGGCACCGCATCCGCCGCTCGAGCCGCACACCCCCGCCCTCGGCCACGCGCCAGGTGTCGGTGACCTCGAGCCGGGCCTGCGCGACCTCGACGCGCGCGATCCCGACGACCATGCCGCCGTCCTGACGCACCTCGGCATAGCCGGACGCCACCGGCCGACCCTGCCAGCCGCCGGGCGTTCCGTCGAACGCCTCGACCAGCACCGGGTGCTCGGCCGCGGCCACGGGCTCGCGGTCGAGCCGCAGCTCGATGCCGTGCCGGTCGGGGCCGCCGGTGGTGTGGATCTGCATCACGTGATCTCTCCTGAAGCTGAAGTAGGAAGCAGGTGGTGGGGCGCGGGGCGCCCGGGGGCGTCTCAGCCCTTGGTGGCGCCGGCGGTGAGGCCGGAGATGATCCCGCGCTGCGCGAGGGCGGTGATCACGAGCACCGGCGCCAGGTAGAGCACCGACGCCGCCGTCATGTCGCCCCAGAGCGTCTGGAACTGGGTGATGTAGCCGCCGATGCCGACGGGCATCGTCTGCCCGGCGGGGGTGCGCGTCAGCGACAGCGCGATGACGAACTCGTTCCACGCGGCGAGGAACCCGAACATCGTGGCGACGGCGATCGACGGCCGGGAGATCGGCACGACGATGCGCAGCAGCGAGCCGAGCGAGCCCATGCCGTCGAGGCGCGCCGCCTCCAGCACCTCCTCCGGCAGCTCGCGGAAGAAGCCCTCCAGCATCCAGATCACGAGGGGCAGCACGACCGGGAGGTAGGCCACGGCCAGACCGACCGGCGAGTCCAGGAGGCCCAGCTGGCGGAACTGCAGGAAGAAGGGCAGCGCCAGCGCGACCGGCGGGAACATGCGCGTGACCAGCACCGCACCCAGCAGCAGCCCGGAGGCCCGGTAGCGGAACCGCGCGAAGCCGAAGGCGGCGGGCACCCCGAGCAGCAGGCTGACGCCGGTGGCCAGGCCCGCGGCCACGAGGCTGTTGCGGAAGAACCGCAGGATCGACTCGTCACCCAGGACGGACACGAAGTGGGCGAGCGTGGGTTCCTTCGGCAGCAGGGTGGGCGGGATGGCGAAGATCTCGCCGTCCGGCTTGAGCGACGTCGCGACGACCCACACGACGGGCACCACGAACAGGAAGGCCGCGACGACGGCGAGCACGCCGAACGCGGTCGCGCGGGACAGGGTGCGCACCGGGTGGCGCGACTGGGTGCGGTTCATCGGCGGTCCTCCCGCTGGCGCAGCACCGCGAAGACCGCACCGGCGGTCAGGGCGATGACGACGACGAAGAGCACCGAGGTCGCGGCCCCGCCGGCGAAGTCGGCGCTCGTGAACATCTGTCGGTACAGGAAGGTCGACAGCACCTCGGTGGCGTCGCCGGGGCCGCCCCCGGTGATGACGTAGACGGCGTCGAAGACCCGGAAGGCGTCGGCGAGACGGATCACCAGGATGATGAGGATGGCCGGGCGCAGCAGGGGCAGCGTGATGTGCCAGAGGCGCCGCCAGTGGCCGGCGCCGTCCACCCGCGCGGCCTCGTTGAGCTCTCCGGGGATGTTGGCCAGACCGGCGAGCAGCACCAGGATGACGAACGGCAGCGCGATCCACGCGTTGGTGACCAGGATCGTCGCGCGGGCGAGCCACGGGTCGGCGAGCCAGGCCGGCCCCTCGATCCCGAGCCGCGCGAGCCCCTCGTTGACGAGCCCGTAGCCCGGGGAGAACAGGAACTTCCACGCCATCGCCGCCACGACCGGGGCGATCATGAGCGGCAGCGCCACGACGACCCGGAGCGCCTTGCGCCCCGCGGTCTCCTTGGCGAGGGCCAGCGCGACGGCCAGGCCGACGGCGAGCTCGACGACGAGCGTGACGACGACGTAGGCGAGGGTCTGCCCCAGCGCGGTCCAGAACGCCGGGTTGGCGAGGACCCGACCGTAGTTGGCGAGACCGACGAAGCCCGGCTCCGGACCGCCGACCGCGACGCTGAAGCTCTGCAGGCTCAGGCTCACGGTCCACAGCAGGGGGAAGAGCGCGGTCGCCGCCAGGGCTACCAGGGCCGGCGCCGTCATCATGATGCCGGTCAGCCGGCGCCGGCCGGCGATGGTGCGGCCCCGCGTCCGGCCGTGCGGGCGGTCACCGGCCACCGTGGGTGCTCGCTGTCCACGGACGGGCGCCGGGCCGGCGGCGGCGACCGCTCCGGCGGGGTGGTCAGCCCTCATCGGCCTGCTCCATCTGCTTCTGCGCGGTGGCCAGCGCCTGGTCAGGCGTGGCCTGGCGCGACATGACCGACGACACCGCCTCCGACATCGCCGACTGGTAGGCGGAGTAGGCCGGCGTCATCGGCATCGTGGTGCTGCGCGCCACCGAGTCGGAGAAGACTGCGAGGGCCTTGCGGTCAGCCTCGGACAGCTCGTCGGACTGCGCGATGGCGTCCATCGCGGACGTGCGCGGCACCGGCGAGAGCTGCTCGATCCCCTTGCGGGTCAGGACGTCCGTGCTGGTGGCCCAGGAGACGAACGTCCACGCGGCGTCCTTGGCGTCGGAGCCGGCCGAGACGCCCAGGCCCCAGGAGAACGTGGTGGCGACCTGGTCGGGGTTGCCCGGGTTGAGCGCCACCGCGACGTCGTCGGCGATCTTGGACTGCTCCGGGTCGGTGGCCATCGCCCACAGGTACGGCCAGACCGAGACCATCGCGATCTTGCCCTCCAGGAACTGACCCTGGATTGCCGACAAGTCGTGCAGCCCCGCCGGGCTGGAGCCGTCGTCGAACTGGATCTCGGTCATCATCTGCAGGGCGGCGCGGGCCTGCGGGGTGTCGATGTCGGGCTTGCCCTGGGCGTCGACGATGTCGCCGCCGGCCTGCTGGACGTAGCTCTCGAAGCGGGTGGCCACCTCGCCGTCGCGGTTGCCCGGGATCATCGTGCCGTAGGTCCCCGTGCCCGGGTCCGTGGTGAGACGGGCCGCCTCGCGGTACTGCTCCCAGGTGGTGGGCGGGGCGTCGATGCCCGCGGCCTCGAGCATGCTCGGCCGGTAGTAGGTGACCAGGTTGTGCACGAGGAAGGGCAGGCCGTAGAGCTTGCCGTCGTAACTCTCGGTGTCGAGCGTGCCGGCGACGAAGTCGGACCGGTCCTCGTCGCTCAGCCGGTCGTCCAGCGGCTCGAGGTAGCCGTTCGCCGCGAACTCGGACACCCACGGCTGGTCGACCATGAGCACGTCGTAGGCGGTACCGCCGGCGATCGCGTCGGACAGGAACTGCTGGTGCATGTTGTCGTGCGGGACGCCGAGGATCTGGACCTTGATGCCGGTCTCCTCGGTGAAGTCCGCGGCTGCCTTCTTGTAGAACGCCTCGTGCGGCGAGCCGGCCTCCATGCCGACGGTGATGGTGGTGCCCTTCCCCGAGCCGGCGGAGGAGTCGTCGGACGACGTGGGCGAAGGGGCGCAGGCCGCCCCGAGCAGGACGGCGGAGAGGGCGGTCGCCAGGGCCAGGGGCCTGGCCGCGCGTCGGGTCATGGTCATCGCTTCTAGCTCCTTCGCTAGTCATCGTTGCGCAACCGGTTGCGGCAACCGTAGGCGACGCGTTCGGCCCCGTCAAGAAGCTGCTCCCGGGAGCCGCGCTCGACCCCTGCCGCCGCACGGCCGGCTCACGCCGCCCGTGCCGCGCGTCCGTGCCGGCTGCGCCCTAGCCTGCTGGTATGAGGCCGCTGCGCATCGGCCTGGTGGCCGACCCGGCCAAGCCCTCCGAGATCGCGCGCCGGCTGGGTCGCCTCGGCCCGGACGGGCCCCGGGGAGCCGGCGCCTGGGACGTCGAGGTCCTGAGCGAGCCGTTCACCGTCGAGTCCGAGGACGTGGCCACGGCGCTGGGGCGGCTCACCGACCATGCCCGCGAGCACGACTGGGACGTGGTCGTCGGCATCACCGAGCTTCCGGTCCGCGACGACGACGGCCGGTACATGCTGGTCGAGACCGACCCGCGGCGACGGACCGCGGTGGTGTCCCTGCCCGCCCTCGGGGGCTTGCGGATGCACGCGCGCACCCGGCAGGCGGTGCGCACGCTGGTCGCCGGCATGGCCGACCCGGAAACCTCGCAGGGCGAGCACCGCGTGCACCTTCCCCGGCGCAGCGGGCGGTGGCGCCTGCTCCGGGGCATGGTGCTGGCCAACCGCCCCTGGCTGCTCGTCCCGGGGCTCAAGTCGGCGCTGGTCGCGGCGCTGACCACGGGCGCCATCGCCACCATCAACTCCACCGTCTGGCTGCTGGCCAGCTCCTTGGCGGGGTGGCGCCTCGCGCTCGCGACGGTCGTGTCCATCACGCTGGTCGTCGCCTGGCTGACGATCGACGGCAACCTGTGGGAGCGCCCCGACCGGACCTCGGCCGCGGCGCGGGACAGGTCGCGCCTGTACAACGCGTCGACGCTGCTGACCCTGCTCGCAGGGGTCACCATCTGCTACGTCGCGCTGTACCTGGTGAACCTGGCCTGGGCGCTGTTCATCCTCGACCCCGGCGTGATGAGCAGCTCCGTCCAGCAGTCGCTCGGCTACAAGGACCTGTTCCTGCTGGCCTGGTTCGTCGCGTCCGCGGCCACCGTCGGCGGCGGGCTCGGCAGCGGCCTGGAGTCGGACGAGGCGATCCGCGCGGCCGCGTACTCGAAGCGGGAGGAGGACCGCCGCACCCGCCTCGCGCAGGCCCGGGCCTGAGCACGCCTCATGCGCCGGGGCGGAACACCGCACGCACGCAGCCGTCCTCCTTGTTCTTGAACATCTCGTAGCCCTTGGGCCCGTCGTCGAGCGACATCACGTGGGTGGCGAGGTGCTCGGTCCGCAGCTCGTCGCGGCTCATGTGCTCGAGGATCTGCGGGACGTAGCGCTGCCCGTGCTGCTGGGCACCGCGCAGGGTCAGCGCCTTGTTCATCACCGCGCCCAGGGGAAACTTGTCCACCAGACCGGCGAAGACGCCGAGGGTGAACACCGTCCCGCCCTTGCGGCAGGCGTAGATCGCCTCGCGGACCGCGGTGGGCCGGTCGGTCTGCAGCCGCAGCTGCTGCTTCACCTGGTCGTAGAGGTACTGCGGCCCCGGGCTGTGCGCCTCCATCCCCACCGCCTCGATGCAGACGTCGGGGCCACGGCCCCCGGTCATCTCCCGCAGCTCCCCCGGGACGTCGACCTGCTCGTAGTCGAGGGTCTCCGCCCCGATGTGCGTGCGGACCTGCTCGAGCCGGTTGTCGTACCGGTCGATGACCACGACGCGCTCGGCGCCCATGAGCATGGCCGCGCGGGCGGCCATCTGGCCCACGCCGCCGGCACCCCAGACCGCGACGACGTCGGCGGCCTCCACCCCGGCCTGGTGCGCCCCCGTCCAGCCGGTGGGTGCGGCGTCGGAGGCGAACAGCGCCCGCTCGTCGGAGACGCCGTCGGGGATCGCGAAGGCCCCCTGGTCGGCGTAGGGCACGCGGATGTAGGGGGCGTGGCTGCCCGCCCAGCCGCCCATCGCGTGGGAGTACCCGAAGCAGCCGCCGATGGACTGGCCCCACAGCGCCTCGGTGATCCCCGGGTTGGGGTTGCCGTTGTCGCACAGCGACCAGAGCCCCTGCCGGCAGTACCAGCACTGGCCGCAGCCGATGAAGGAGACCACCACCACGCGGTCACCCACGTGGTGCTTCGTCACGCCGTGGCCCACCTCGACGACGGTGCCCATGAACTCGTGCCCGAGCACGTCCCCCGCGCGCATGGCCGGGATATAGCCGCCGAGCAGGTGCAGGTCCGAGCCGCAGGTGGTGCTCAGGCCGACCTCGAGGATGATGTCGTGGTCGTTGAGGATCGTCGGCTCGGGGACGTCCTCGACGCCGATCTTGTTGACCCCGCGCCAGGTCACCGCCTTCATCGCACACCTGCCTTGGGAGCCACCTTGGTCCACGCCTCCAGGAGCAGGCCGCCGGGGGTGGGCGGCCGCTTGCCGTGCGGCGCGGGGTCCACCGCGAGCACCTCGCCCGCCTCGAGGACCTGCTTCGCCTGGCGCAGCGCGGACCGGAGGTCCGCCTGCGGATCGCGCCCGGTCAGGCGGGCGGCGGGGGATCCCCCGGGCGGTCGGTCGCGCAGGCGCGCCGCCAGCTCGGTGCCCTTGCCGCCTGGAGCCGGGCGGGTCCGGGCCTCGACCCGGCCGCCGAGCTCGGCCAGGGGCGCGGGCAGCGCCGCGATGTCCACCTCGGACGGCTCGCGCAGCACGGTGACCGCGAGCCATCCCGACGCAGGCGACCCCCGGCCGGCCGGCCGGGCGGCGGACGGGTTGACGAGCCGGCGCACGAGGCGGACGACGCTCCCGACGGCGCCGGCGGCGAACGAGACCACTCCTCCGACCGACAAGGTCATGTCCCACCCCCCGCGGCGGCGGCCGAGGCACCCGCGAACTCCTGCACGATCCGCTCGCAGAACGCGGGCAGGTCGTCGGGCGACCGGCTCGTCGTGATGTTGCCGTCGGTGACCACCTCCTCGTCGACCACCTCCGCCCCGGCGTTGCGCAGGTCGGTGCGCACGCTCGGGAACGAGGTCAGCCGGCGCCCGCGCGCGACGTCGGCCTCGACGAAGTTCCACGGGCCGTGGCAGATCGAGGCGACCGGCTTGCCCGACTGGACGAAGTCGCGGACGAACGCGACCGCGGCCGGCTCCATGCGCAGCTTGTCCGGGTTCACCGTGCCGCCGGGCAGCAGCAGGGCGTCGTAGTCGTCGACCGACGCGTCGCCGACCAGGCGGTCGACGGCGAACGTGCCGGCGTCCTCCAGGTCGTGGTCGCGCGCCAGGATCTCGCCGTCCTTGATCGACACGACCTCGGTGCGGGCGCCCGCGCCGTCCAGGGCCTGGCGCGGCTGCTCCAGCTCCACCCGCTCCACGCCGTCGGCCGCCAGGATGGCGACCCGTCGTCCGTCCAGCGCTGCCACGTCAGGCCCCCGCTCCGGCCATCGCCGGGTGCAGCACGACCTTCGTCCAGCCGTCGTCGCGCTTGTCGAAGTGGTCGTAGGCCTCCGGAGCCTGCTCCAGCGGCAGCTCGTGGCTGACGATGAACGACGGCTCGGCCTTGCCGCCGGCGATCAGGTCGCGCAGCTGCCGGTTGTACTTCTTGACCGGCGCCTGGCCGGTGCCGAGGTGCAGGCCCTTGAACCAGAGCATGCCGAAGTCGAGGGCGATCTTGCCCTGCTTCGCGAGGTCGTCGCTGCCGCCCGGGTCCTGCGGCACGTAGACGCCGACGGCGCCGATGCTCCCGGTGAAGCGGACCGAGGCGACCAACCGGTTCATCGTCAGGCTCGCCTGCTCCTGGCCGTCAGGCTCGTGCGCCTGGTAGCCGACGCACTCGCACCCGTTGTCCGCGCCCAGCCCCATCGTCTCGTCGAGGACTACCTGCACCGGGTCCACCTTCGAGTCGTCGATGGCGATCGCGCCGATCGACTCGGCCAGGCGCAGCCGGTCGGGCTGCCGGTCGACGACCATCACCTTGCCGGCCCCGCGGATGGTGGCCGACAGGGCGGCCATCAGTCCGACCGGACCGGCGCCGTAGATCACGGTCTGGTCCCCGGGCTTCACGCCGGCCATCTCGGTGGCGTGGTAGCCGGTGGGGAAGATGTCGGCGAGCATCACGTAGTCGGTCTGCTTCTCTTCCGCGTCCTCGCCCAGCCGCAGGCAGTTGAAGTCGCCCCACGGCACCCGCAGCAGCTCTGCCTGCCCGCCGGGCCAGGGCCCATGTCGGCGAAGCCGAACGCGGCGCCGGCCATCTGCGGCTCCGGCTGGGCGGTCAGACAGTAGTTCGTCAGCTGCCGCTCGCAGTTCTTGCAGTGCCCGCAGGCGATGTTGAACGGCAGGACGACCCAGTCGCCCACCTTGACCTTGTCGACGCCGTCGCCGACCTCCACCACCTCACCCAGGTTCTCGTGCCCGAACCAGCGGCCCGTCTCGAAGTCGGTGCGGCCCTCGTACATGTGCAGGTCCGAGCCGCAGATGTTCGCCGAGGTCACCCGGACCAGGACGTCGGTCGGCCGCTCGATCCGGGCGTCCGGCACGTCCTTGACGCTGACCTGCCGCGGGCCCTCGTACACCACTGCCTTCATCGCTGCCTCCGGGTCGCGAGTGGGTATCCCCCGTCCGGTCCCGGGCGGGCACCTCATTACACGTAGGGCGGCGCCAGGGGCGGTATCGGCAGACCTGCCGATTTCCCCGGTGTGCCTCTCCTCCGCACCTCGGGAATCGCGCGCCCCGGCGCGCGCCCCACCGAGCGGGCCTGGCCGGGGCTCCGGCGGTACGGTTGACGGGTTATCCGGTCGGCGTGCGGGCGCGGCTGGTCGGCCCCGTGAGGCCGTTCGGGTCGCCCGGACGCGACTGGTCGGGTGTCGCCCTAAGGTGCCGAGATGCGCCCGGTTCGCCCCATGGCCGAGATGGCTGCGATCGCCGCATCCAGCGCGCCCCTGGCCGAACGAGCGCAGGCCGTCGTGGAGACGCTGCACCGCTGGGCGCCGACCTTCGACACCCTGTGGGTCGCCGTCACCGTGCCCGGGACGAGCCGTATCGCCTACGTCGCCAGCACGGGGCTGGATCGATCCGTCGTCGACTACCTGGACGGTCCGTCCGTCGCCCGGGAGATCGAGCTCGTGGGGCTCGACCGCAGCGCGACCCCGATGAGCGTCGCGGACTTCCCGCTCGCGCTGGAGGAGCTGCCCTCCGGGGCGGAGTGCCTGCTTCCCGCCGGCCTCAGGGGAGGCTTGGGCACGGCCCTCTTCGACACCGGAGGCCGGTACGTGGGGTTCCTGGGCCTGCTGTCGACAGCGGGCGACCCGCCGCCCGCGTGGCTGCGGGACCGCCTGGGAAGGCTCTCGTCGCTGATCGCCCGGGCGTTGTCACCCATGCGTGCGCTGGCCGCCAGCGCACGGATCGTGCGGGGCGCCACCGCCGGGGCCGTCCTGCTGGACGACGAGACCGTCGGTCCGCTCCCGGGTCTCGCGGGCGACGCGCTCCTGGCCGGGGACTCGCCCGTCGTGCGGATCGCTCGCGCGACGCTCCGTGACGGCCAGGTCTACCGGTCCTTCCTGTGGCCGGCGCACGACGGCCACGCGACGGCGGAGCACGTCCGCCTGACCGTCCTGGCGGCGGCCGACCTCCCGGACTGCGTCCTCGGCCTGGTCGTGGTGGCGCCCGCCGCCGAGCACCGAGGGCTCACCCCGCGCGAGCTCCAGGTGCTGGGGCTGGTGATCGACGGCCGCTCCAACCAGCAGATCGCCAGGCGGCTCGGGGTCTCGGGCCGCACGGTGGCCACGCACGTGGAACACATCCTGCACAAGCTCCAGGCGCCGTCGAGGACGTTGGCCGCGGTCCGCGCGGAGCGCGAGGGGTGCTACGTGCCTGCGGCGCCCTAGCGTCCGCGGTTCGCCGTCGTGCGCGTCGACAGGTCCATCGGGTTGCCGCCGGGCGCGGCGAGCGAGGCGGCGCCCGGCACGACGGTCGGTCGGCGGGAGGCCCTGCAACTACTCCCCGAGGGTGGTCGAACGGGACGGGGACTGATCGGTGGTCGCGTTCAGCATCTTGACGACTGCTTCCGCAACGTCAGGCGCGCTCCTCGGATTCTGTCCCGTGATCAACCGCCCGTCCTCGACGACGTGCGACCTGAACGGCACCTTGGACTTGCTGTATCTCCCGCCGCGCCTCTGAAGCTCCTCCTCGAGGCTGAACGGCACGGCGTCATTGCGCCTGGCGGCGACCTCCTCGGTCCAGGAGTACCCCGTCACCTGCTTGCCGTCCACGAGCGCCCCGCCGCTGCCCAGCTGCACGTCAAGCAAGCCACAGGGTCCGTGACACACCGCGGAGACGACCCTGCCCGCGTCGTAGAACCGTGCCACCAGCTCCGCGAGCGGCGAATCGCGGAAGTCGAACATGACGCCGTGACCGCCAGTCAGATAGATGGCGTCGTACTGAGCGGCGTCCACATCCGCGACGGCGGTGGTCGCGTCGAGGAGGCGCATGAAGTCCGGGTCTTCGTATCGCTTGGCCAACTGGCCCTTCACTCCCACGGCACTGCCCATCTCCGTGAGCAGCAGACTCTCCGGGTCCAGCGGGACCTTGCCGCCGGACGGGCTGGCGATGTCCATCGCGAACCCCGCATCCTCGACGACATCCCAGAAGTGGGTGAGCTCACTGAGCCACAACCCCGTCCGGAAACCCACCCTCTCGAACCGATGAGCGTTCGTCGCAACAATCAGAACCCGCCGCGAGCCAGCCATGGGGCAACGCTAGGAGCGGACCCGCCGACCGTCGACGGGGGTTGCGGTTCCGTTCGACCCGACTCGCGCTCCTTGCAGACTCGCCCCAGGAGTCCTCGACGGCCCGCGACAGAGAGGGGCCCGGACCGGCGGTCTTCCGCAGAGCCGGGCCTCTGACCAGGCCTGCCGCCAGGTGCCGGCGGACGCCATCGACTAGAAGTTGATCAAGTAGGCCAGTTGCCGAAGACCGTTGGAATTCCGCCGATTCTGCTGCTCTCGGCTTCACCTCGTGCCACCTGCGTGCCGCTCTGGACGCCAGAACGCCTCGCCAGGGCCGCACTCCACAGGCTAGCGAGTAGCTGTTGCGATGCAGCGCGGAAGCGCCCGGCGCCAGCCGACGAGACTGGACACTTCCCCGCAACTCCCGCTGCCACCGAGCCCACGCCGTGGGAATTCGTTCCGCACTACTGCGCTGCAGTCTCAGCGTCGAACGAGACCGATGCAGGGTGAATTCACCCGCAAGACGTGTCCTTCCGCCGAAGTCACCGTCCGTGGCGATAGCCTCCCCGCATGGCAGTGGCCGACGACGCTCTCGTCAAGGAAGCACTAGTTGCTCTCAACCTCGTCGACAAGGGGTCCATTGGCGCCGTCGGCGGCCAGAAAGCTGTGCGCCTGGTCGAGCGGGACGGAACTGAGTGCGTCCTCAAGGTAGTCGCTGTCGACTTCGCTACGGACGAGACTCTCAAGAGGGCCGAGCGCGAAGTGGATCTCCTCGCAAGCCTCGAATGCCCCAACGTCGTGCACGTCGAGTCGACCTTGATCGAGCTCGGCGACCCTGTACACGGCGCGGCATGGCTTGAGGAGTACCTCGACGGCGAAGATCTCGGAGCGATCCTCGCTAGGCGAGTTCCTTGGGCCTGGACGGATGTGCGAGAGATGGCGCGCCAGGTCGCCGTGGGGTTGGCCGCGGGTCACGAAAAGGCAGTGATCCATCGGGACTTGAGCGCCAACAACGTACGGAGGCTCACAAACGGCACGTACAAGGTGCTTGATTTCGGATTCGCGCGGCATACCCTCAGGTCTGGCCTCACAGTCGCCGGACAACCCGGCACGCCGGGTTATCTGACTCCCGAGCACCTCAATAGTTACAGCGGCGGTCCGATGCCCATGTCGGACATCTTCCAGGTCGGAATCCTTATGTATACCGCCCTGACCGGCACCTCGCCGTATCCCTACCACGGAAATGATCTTGAGTACTTCGATCGCCTTCGAAGCGGCTCCCTCCAACCGCTCGCAACGCTCCGTCCCGACCTCACCCAGGAGCAAGCTTCCCTGGTGATGCGCACGCTCCACCCCCAGCCAGCGCGCAGGTACCTCAACGGTGCCGCTCTTCGCGACGCACTTCTTGCCACGCCATGACCGCGTACGTCGAAGACAGCCCAAGACCATTCCAGGTCGGCTGGATCACTGATGCCGCCGCGGCGGGTTACGCCGCTGGGGCGGTTATCTCTCCCTGGGCCTCGCCCTACAGGCATCGCGGCGGTTCCGGCAACAAGCCGGGACTGGGACCGCGATCGCAAGAGTTCCGGTCTGCTGGCATCCCCTACTGGTTCGACCCCGCTACCCATGTCCTTCAAATGACAGGGGTCGGAGACCTTCGCTACTACTCCGAGTACCCACTCTGGGGCGGACCGGTCGGGGACCTCTCGCAAGCGGCCTATCGTGACGAGCATGTGCGCCGCGTCTATAGGCTCCAAGATGAAATTGGTGCACCCCACCTAGCGCCTACCCCGCTGCTTCCGTCAGGCCTCAACAACCTGAGCGCAATTGCACTCGACACCGCGCGATTCGCCGTGGAACGCGACCCCGCGGCCACTTTGACCATCGCCGGAACCGGCAGTTTCTGGAGCGACGGCACCGACCTCGACGCTCATGTCGGAGCGCTCGCCGCGCTGACTCCGGGTGGCTGGCTCATTTCGTTTGTCCAGCCCGACAACGACCCGCCGCCAAGTGTCACACCAAACGAGGTATTTGGGCGCTGTCGCACAGTGCGCGCACTGAGCGAATACAGCCCAGTTCACATATCACACGGAGATTTCGCTGCGTTGCCGGCAGTTGCTGCGGGAGCGACATCCGTAGGGAGCGGCTGGGACAAGCGGCAGCGGGTGATGGCCTACGCCGACTACGCCGCTCGGACCACCGGAAACGGCATTGCTAGTTGGTACGAGCGACCCACGGTCGCTGGCCTACTCGGTACACTCAGCAAGCGCGACGGTCAACTCTTGGGCCAGCAAGACCCGGCACTTGCTGCCCGTCTCGGCGGGCTTCCCGCAGCGCCCGGCCCAAGGGCCTCGTTCCTCCACCACATCAGTGCCGTAAGTGGCGCAGTGCTTGCTGTTGCGTCGGGCCGAAGCTACGAGGATCGATTTCGAATTCTCGATGGGATGTACTCTAATGCCCGCGCGGGGTGGGCGGCCGTGTCTTCATCAAGCGGCATTCGCGATCGGTCCGCGGAATGGATCGATCCTCTGCAAGAAGGGCTACGCATGTACGCCCGGAGCGAGGGCTGGCGCTTCTAACCCACAACGCGACGCGTTGGCGAACATCTCCCAGGCCTGAAGCTTCCGGTGAGCACTTAAACGGCCGATACGCGGGCGAAGGATCCATTCGCCATCAACGACGAGACCACCGCGGTCGCGCGTCACTTCGTCCGTCAATTGGCCAAGTGCGCGCTCCGCGACCTTAGCCATGACAAGGACGTACGCATCTGCCCATACGCGATACGTTCGCACCTGTCGGAGCCCGGACCGCCAGTCGTCCACCTTCGCTTCGACAGCGTATAGCCTTCCGCGGGCTGAGAGTTCGGCTGGTCGCACAAAGCGTCCAGGAGTCGGCTCCAATAGAGAACCCCGGAGAACCAGGCCGCGAAGCCGGCCTGCGATGGTGCTCAGCGGCCAGTTCAAGGATTGAGCCATGCTCGCGGCCGTTCGCGGCCTCTGCACGTGGGCGACAGAGAGAATTCCTGCATCGATTTCATTGGTCGTCGCGGGTACGCTAAGCCGCTGGCGCCGAATGAGATCCCCTGCGTCGCCTATGAACGCTGTGAAGTCAGGTATACCTATCGGACCCGAGAACTCCGGGATTACAACAAGCCCCCGCGCTGCACCTGGAAGGCTGTGGCACGCAGCCGTGGCTGCTGCGTGTAGTGCGCGCTCTTGAACCGGCTCGAACCGACGTCCAGGGCGTGGTGAGGATGTCTCAATCTGCACCACTAGTGACATCGACACCCTCCTCCTACGACTGCCGACTCTAGTGCATGCAACCGACGCGAACCTCCGACCCTGCGGTTACGTGCGGACGAAACCCACCTGCCGCGACTTGCCAGAGGTGTAACGGATGGCGGCCTGGCGGTCGCCGCGGTGGTCGCTGAGAATCGGGGTGCGCCCGGCGACGCCGGACCACACTGGTGCGGGCGAGCCCGTAGACGGTGTATGGCGCGAGGTCCTCGGGTGCCGGTGGATTGTCGCTACGAGCACGCGGGTCTGTGTCCTGGCAGAGGGCCTTCCGGGCGGCGCCGGCCGCGGTGGTCGCGGCCGGCCGGCCGAAGGGAGGCCGGTCATGGAAGTGCTGTTCGAACGCGTCGCCGGGCTGGACGTGGGCAAGGCGACGGTCACGGTCTGCGTGCGCACCCCCGCCCCCCGGAGGCCGGCGGGCCAGCGAGACGCGCACCTTCCGCACCACGGCCGGGGCGCTGCGGGTCATGCGCGCATGGCTGGTCGAGGCCGGGGTCACGATCGCGGCGATGGAGTCGACCTCGACCTACTGGAAGCCGCCGTTCTACTGCCTCGAGGAGGTCATGGAGGTCTGGCTGCTCAACTCCGCCCACATGAAGGCGGTGCCGGGGCGCAAGAGCGACGTGCGCGACGCGGAGTGGATCGCCCAGCTGCGCGAGCACGGGCTGCTGACCGCCTCGTTCGTCCCGCCCCCACCGATCCGGCAGCTGCGGATGCTGACCCGCTACGGATGCAGCTGATGGGCGACCGCACCCGCGAGGCCACCCGCCTGGAGCTGATGCTCGAGGATGCCTCGATCAAGCTGTCCTCGGTCGCCTCGTCCCTGACCACCGTCTCCGCCCGGGCCATGCTGCGGGCGATGATCGCCGGGCAACGCGATCCGCTCGTGCTGGCCGAGATGGCCAAGACCCGCATGCGCACCAAGATCCCCGAGCTCGCCCAGGCGCTGGACGGCCACTTCGAGGCCCACCACGCCGTCCTGGCCGCCGCGATCCTGGACCGCCTGGAGCTGGTCGAACACGCCCTGGCCGACCTCGACCAGGCCATCGCCACCGCCTGCGCCCCATGGGCCCACCAGCTTCAGTTGCTGCAGACCATCCCCGGAGTGGGCGCCAAGGCCGCCCAGGTGATCATCGCCGAGACCGGCGCGGACATGTCCCGCTTCCCCTCGGCCGCCCACTTGGCCGCCTGGGCCGGCCTGGCCCCGGGGATCTCCGAGTCCGCCGGCCGGCGCGCCCCGACCGGCAAACGCCACGGCAACAAGTGGCTCACCTCCGCCCTGGTCGAGGCCGCCGCCGCCACCGGCCGCATGCACGGGCGCAACCACCTCGCCGCCCAGCACGACCGCCTCGCCCGCCGCCGCGGGGCCGGCCGCGCCCAGATCGCCGTGGCCCACTCCATCCTGGTCAGCGCCTACTACATGCTCGCCCGCGACGAGCCCTACCAAGACCTCGGCCCGGACTGGCACACCCGCCGCAACACCGAGGCCCACACCCGCCGACTGGTCGCCCAGCTCGAACACCTCGGCCACACCGTCCACCTCGAACCCGCCGCCTAACCCACCGCCCGCAACAACACGTCGGGCCCCGCCCGACGCACACGCGCGCGCGCCCTCGCACAGGTCATTCACGGCTCTGTGGCATCCCAGTCGCGGTACTCGGAGGGCCGCATCCGGGGGCTCGTCGAGGGCCATCGCCGCCGCTCCCCCCGCCGAGTGAGGCTACTCACCCTCGGTCGGTCGTGCTCGGTGTCGGACACTCCGTGCCCTTCGTGGCGCGGGGGTGCCGGCCGCGTCCTCGCTCAGGCCGTGGCCGTGCAACTGATAGCGCTTGAACTGGTCAGCGAGCCAGTAGAGGAGGGCGCACTTCTCCTCGTCGGCGGGGGTCTCCGGCGTGCCGTAGAGGTAGGCGGGGCCGGAGCCGCGGCGGCGGGCCCGGCGATGACGATGACCAGCGCCAACCTGCTACTCGACGGCCACGGTGTACCTGAGCCGGCTTCCCGAGCTCACTACTGAGCGCCTCAACCGACCCGCATCACCAGTGCCCCTGCCCTACGCGGCGGGATCACAGAGGTCCGCTCGTACGGGATACGCAACTACCAAGCCATGCCCGCTCCCGCGGCGGCAGGCACAGCCCAACACGACGGGGCGGTCCTAGCGGCCGAGTCGATTACGGGAGCGCCCCCACTGCGCCGAGGGCTCGCCGGCGCCAGAGGCACGGTGGAAGGTCTGCCACCATTCGACGGTGACTTCGAACGTTCGCGGATCCCGGTGGCTCGACCGAGTGACGAGCAAGCAGGCGATTGCCGCCACATGCGTTGTGGGCCTCGTTTGCATCGGCGCCTCGTTCCTGACCCCCTGGATCGCGTCTCATCCGGGAACCGCACCCGTGTGGCTTGGGGAGTGGATCGAATCTGCGCTTCTGGGGCTCGGCACGACGATCCTGCTGGTCGCGCCGATCGAATTCGTCGCGTCCCGGCTGCAGCAACGGGTCGACGATGTGGAGGAGGCCACCACTGGGGCATTGCGCACCACATTCGAGGATCTCGATACACGGGTCGAGGGCTTGAAGGATCTTAGCGATCTGAGCGACCGGGTAGACGAAAGACTGGCTTCTGAGCGCGCCGACAAGAAGGAACTGTTCGAATCAATCGCAACTGACGCACCGACCATGGAGACGCTCAGTGCGGCGATCGAAGCGGCCCTACGTTCAAACTTAATCGACGCCGCGGGCGTACGCGTAACAGCGGGACCCGAAATTTCGGAGAGATTCAGATTCGAGTGGAACACGAAGCTGGTGGTCACACTCGAATCGGCGGACGGCAAACCGATCAAGTCATGGGCCCACGAGAGTATGGATTTAGTCGCGCTCTTCACAGACGCCGCACGGTGCCTTGAGCCGCTCAACGTATGGGGTAAACCTGACCCCGCGTATGCACTCACACGCCTGTCTGAAACCCTGCTCTTCGCTCTCAAGCATCCCCTAGCCCGGCCCACTGTGGAGTACATTCCTACGCAATGGGCCATAACGTCGACATACCTCGTTGCGCCTTCACACGCCTACACGATCAGGCACGATAGGACCGACCGGCGTTGGATGGAAACCCATGTCAAGCAGAAGCCATGGATCGACCATGACTCGTTCGATGAGGCCAGCGCAATCGCTCTAGGCTTGTTCCCCCTAGCGGAGGACCAGCACAAATATCATTTCTGAAATGGCGGCCACACGACTCTCACGTTAGGGGCTACCCAGCCCAAGTTCAGAGACTGCGCACCCCAACGGTAAAGAGCATGCAGATACAGACGCAGTCCCCACACCGCGGCTAAGAACCAAGCGCCTTGCGGCTCAGTCCTTCAGCGGGTCGTGTCCCCAGTTCATCAGGGAGTAGCGCCACCTCGTGTCCTTAACGTCGCCGTCCGGGCGCTGGGCGAGGTGCCGGTGGACGTACCCCACCACCTTGCGCATGTGCGCTTCGTCGTCGTCGGTCAGGTCGCCCTTCTTCTTGCGCAGCAGCTCCACGATCCGCCGGCCGGACTCGTGGCCGACCGACTCGCCGCCGTCGGACTGGCCCACCGACTTCGACTCGTCGGCGTCCAGCCACCGCTCCAGCTCGCTCGCCGTCATGTTGACGGCCTCGTCGAATTCGTCGCTCACTTCTCGTCCTTCAGCGCGGACGGCTTGTGCACCGCGTCCTTGCCGCTCTTGTCGCTGCGCACGCGGTACTGCGGATCGTCCTTCGACGCCCGGACCGTCCGGCCCGCTGCCTCGGTGTCCTCGGTGATCTCTTCGACCACCTCGCCGTGCACCGTCTGCCCGTGGCTGGACCACGTGACCTCGTCGCCCTTGCTGAACTTCACGTCATCACCCATGAAGCGAGCCTGTGCCGTCCCGCTGAGCCTCGCACGGCAGTCGAAAACGAGCGCGTGCGGTCTTGCTCGCAGGGCGACCGCGCGGCCGTCTCGTGACGGCCTAGGTCCTGGTACCGGGACCACGTCGCCTTATCGGAGGGGCCACACAGACCGACGGCTGCTCGAGCGTGGGCACCTCGCCCCGCTGGCGTCCGCGGCGCAGTACGGCTGCCCCAAGTGACGAACCTGCCGGAGAGGACCAGCGCAGATCGACGACCTCAGCAGCCGCGTCTCTGCTCGCGACCCCGGAACGCCGAGTCGATGGCCAAGTTGCCCACGGCAGACGGCTCTCGCCTGCGGCCCCGTCGACGAGATCAAGTGGGGTACAACGCCAACGGAGGTAACGTGACGTTGGCGTCTCCAGGCGACCACCAGCGGCCATGCCGACCGCGTCGTGCTGCACGCGCAGGGCGGTATCTGGGTGCGAGGGTCGAGAAGTGCGGCCGCTGGCGTCTCTTGCATCCCCGCGTCTGCTGGCCTGTCGCCCTCCACGCGGAGACGTGTGCCGGAGCGCCCGCAGCTTGACCGGCGCGGGACGTCCGGCGTCAGATCCAGGTGGACCAGACGCTGGCCACGCCGCCAGCGACAAGTCCCACACCTACCCACACGAGGTCGCCCTTGATCCCAGAGAGCGCTGTGCTCCAGATCTGGTCTTTGGCCGTGAGGGTCGCGAACGCCACGGAGCCGTACGTATCCATCTGGATCCCCTCGTCGGCACGCATTCGCGCGTAGCGCTGGCGGATCTCTGCCCGGCTCTGTTGATCGCTGTAAGGCACAACACTGCGCTCCATCTCCTCCTGACGCATGAGTTGAAGGCCTCGGGACAGCTGGGTATTCACCTCGCGAGCGCTCGTCCGGGCATGTCGGAAGGCGCTGAGCAATCCCCCTGCCGGCATAACGAAGCCGAGAACTGCAAGGAAAGTGATCCAGATTCGGGGGTCATCCACGGCAGCATCTTGGCAGCAGGTGGAGACCCTTTCGGTAGCCATGTCTCTACCTCTGGTCGTGCCCGTCGTGCCACCCGCGTGCCATAGCGGATGGGTTCTCCGGGCCCCTCCTGCCCCTAGGTGTCCTCAGCACCCCGAGACAGAAAGAGGCCCGGACCTGCGGTTTTCCGCCGATCCGGGCCTCTGACCAGGTCTGCCGGCGAGTGCCGGCAGAGCCATCAACTCAGAAGTTGATCATGTGCCCCGCGATGCCGTGGATGGCCTCCTGGATGGCCTCCGACAGCGTCGGGTGGGTGTGCACGTTGCGGGCGACCTCGTCGGCCGTGAGGTCCCACTTCGCGGCGAGCGTCAGCTCGGGCAGCATCTCCGAGACGTCCGGGCCGATCATGTGGGCGCCGAGCAGCTCGTTGTACTTGGCGTCCGCGACGATCTTGACGAAGCCGACCGGCTCGCCCAGGCCGTGCGCCTTGCCGTTGGCCATGAACGGGAACGAGGCGACCTTGACGTCGTAGCCCTCGTCCTTGGCCTGCTGCTCGGTGAGGCCGAACGACGCGACCTGCGGGAGGCAGAACGTGGCGCGCGGCATCATGCGGTAGTCGCCGAGCGTCATGGTCTCGGCGCCGGCGATGGTCTCGGCGGCGACGACGCCCTGCGCCTCGGCCACGTGGGCCAGCATGAGCTTGGCGGTCACGTCGCCGATGGCGTAGATGCCCGGCACGTTGGTGCGCATGTGGTCGTCGATCGCGATCGCGCCGCGCTCGGTGAGCTGCACGCCGGTGTTCTCGAGGCCGTAGTCCTCGACGTTCGGGGCGAACCCGACGGCCATGAGCACCTTGTCGACGGTGAGCTCGCCCGGCTTGTCGTCCTTGACGCCCTTGTAGGAGACGGTCACCGAGGTGCCGTCGTCCTTGACGGTCTGGACGGCCGTGGAGGTGAGGAGCTTGATGCCGAGCTTCTTGTACTGCTTGGCGATCTCCTTGGAGACGTCGGCGTCCTCGTTCGGCAGCGCCCGGTCGAGGAACTCGATGATGGTGACGTCCACGCCGTAGTTCTTCATGACGTAGCCGAACTCCATGCCGATGGCGCCGGCGCCCACGATGGCGATCGACTTCGGCAGGTCGCGCGTCATGATCTGCTTCTCGTAGGTCACGACGTTGTCGCTCAGCTCGACACCCGGCAGCAGGCGCACCTTCGAGCCCGTGGCGATGATGACGTTGTCGAACGTGACCGTCTCGGTCTCGCCCGAGTTGAGCTTCACCTCGATGGTCTTGGCGTCCTTGAAGGTGCCGCGACCGTCGTACTCGGTGATCTTGTTCTTCTTCATGAGGAAGTGGACGCCCTTGGTGCGGCCGTCCGCGACCTCGCGCGAGCGGTCCCACGCCTTGCCGAAGTCGAACGTCACGTCACCCGACATGCCGAACAGGTCGGCCTGCTGGGTGAAGATCTGCGCCAGCTCCGCGTTGCGCAGCAGGGCCTTGGAGGGGATGCAGCCCACGTTGAGGCAGACACCACCCCAGTACTTCTCCTCGATGATGGCGACGGACTTGCCGAGCTGCGCAGCTCGGATGGCGGCGACGTAGCCGCCGGGGCCGGCTCCGAGGAGGACGACGTCATAGTGGGAAGCCATGGCGCCCAGCCTATTCGGATCGCAAGGTCGCCGTGGCGTGAGGTGCGTCTCTCGCGGTCAGCCCGTCAGCACAGCGCGCCAGCGCAGCAGGTCAGCGCAGCAGGTCAGCGCAGCAGGTCAGCGCAGCGCGTCGCGCAGGCGCAGCACCGTGCGCCAGGTGCGCGACGAGATGCCCGTCCCGTAGACCTTCTCCAGCCACGACATCACGTCGACCGCCCGGCCCGTGGTGTCGGTGACGCTGAAGACCGCGCCGTGCGCCGCGCCGAGGAGGCGGAAGGCCGCTCCGTCGGGCGCCGCCGCCGGCGGCTCGGCCGCCCGCGACGGGTCCTTGAGGAACGTCACCAGCAGGTACGACGCCGGCCCGTGCTCCAGGCCGGCGAACGGGTCCGCCGCGACGAGCCGCTCGACCTCCGCGCGGCTGCGCACGATCGACGTGCTGGCGAAGCCCAGCTGCTCGGGCCACGCTGCCTCGAGCCGCTCCTCGATGTCGGCGGCCTCGGCGTCGGCGTCGAACACGAGGTTGCCGCTGGAGATCACCGTCCGCACGTCCCGCAGCCCCACGCCCTCGGCGACGCGCCGCAGGTTGGCGTTGCGCATGGCGGGGTTCGACGGCGCGATGCCGCGCAGCAGGCCGACGTAGCGCGTCACGTCTCCCCCTCAGCCCCCGACGGTGGCGACGAGCGCGACGACGAACAGCGCGGCCGAGACGGCGCCGCCGGCCGTGCGCACGTGGTTCCACGCCGTCCACCCCGGCCGGTACGCCCACCACGCCCGCGCGAGCGCCTCGTCCTGGCGGGGCGCGGCGTCCAGGGCGTTGTTGCGCGGCACGTTCGCCGCGGAGGTCACGCCGACGACGCTCGCCAGGTAGACGGCCGCGCCGGCCACCGCCCACCACGCGCCGCCCGCGCCGTCGACGACGGTCACCACCGCGACGACGACGGCGAGCACCGCGGTCCCGAACAGCACGACCATCAGCGGCGGCCGCAGCGCGGTGACGTTGATCGACCGCATCGCCCGGGCGGCCTCCGGCGCCGGCAGCAGGTCGAGCCCCTGCATCACGAAGCCCGAGAACGCGAAGAAGACCCCGCTCACGACCCCTGCGCCGAGGGCGGTGACGGCGAGCAGGACGACGGCGGTGGCCTCCATGGGCGCCAGTATCGCCGCACGTCACGTGCCCGCGGAACCCCTCGGGCACGAGCGGGGGAACTCGTGTCGGCGGCGGCTCGTATCGTCGGTGGGGCCCGACGACGAAGGGACGGACGATGCGGTTCGGATTCGTGGGGAGCTACGGCACCCCGGAGCAGCAGGTGCGGCTGGCGCGCGAGGCGGAGGAGCACGGCTGGGACGGCTTCTTCAGCTGGGACGGCGTGAGCCTCGACGAGGGGGGCTTCGACGCCCACCCGACGTGGGACCCGTTCGCGCTGCTGGCCGCGGCGGCGGCGGTGACCGAGCGGATCACCCTGGGCGCGGTGGTGTTCGCGGTCCCGCGGCGCCGACCGTGGGAGCTGGCCCAGCAGGTCCTGACCGTCGACCACCTGTCCGGCGGCCGGCTCGTGCTGCCCGTCGGGGTGGGCGTGCCGACCGACCGGGCGTTCACCTCGGTGCCCGGCCAGCCGGTCGCGCTGCGCGAGCGCGCGCGGCTGCTGGACGAGGTGCTGGGCTGGCTGGAGCGGTCCTGGTCGGGCGAGGAGTTCGACTACGACGGCGAGCTGGTCACCACGGGCCCGTTCCGGTTCCCGGTGCCGCCGGTGCGCGGGCGCGTCCCGGTGTGGCCCGTGGGGGTGTGGGACGCCGAGCGCCCGCCGCTGCGCAGCCTGGAGCGCGCCCTGCGCTGGGACGGCATCGTCCCGCAGGTGCGCGGCGAGTCGCCCGAGGACGCCGAGGCCGACGCGCTCGCGATCCGCGACCTCGCCGCATGGATCGCCGAGCGCCGCGGCCCCGACGCCGGGCCGTTCGAGATCGCGTTCCAGGGCCGCCTGGACGAGGACCCGCAGAAGGCCGCGGCGCAGGCGCGCGAGCTCGCCGACGCCGGGGCCACGTGGTGGCTCGAGTCGTGGTGGGACCCGACGACGGTGACGCCCGAGGTGCTGCTGGAGAAGGTGCGCCAGGGGCCGCCGCGCCTGTGAGCCCGGACGCGCCGGGGCCCGACACTCGCAGCGGTGGGACGTCTCAGGCCGTGCGCTCCACCGGGCGGGCCGGCTCGACGGGCACGGACGGCAGGTGCTTGGCGGGCAGCGTCCTGGGCCGCCACGCCTCGCGCTGCGCCTCGAAGGCGGAGATCTCGTCCTCGCGCTGCAGCGTGAGGCCGATGTCGTCCAGGCCCTCCATGAGGCGCCAGCGGGTGTAGTCGTCGATCTGGAAGGGCACCGTGACGTCGTCGGCGTGGACGGTGCGCGCCTCGAGGTCGACGGTCACCTCGGTGCCCGGCTTGGTCTCGAGGATCTTCCAGAGCAGCTCGATGTCCTCCTGGGCGACGACGCCGGCCACGAGGCCCTGCTTGCCCGAGTTGCCGCGGAAGATGTCCGCGAACCGGGAGGCGAGCACGACCTTGAACCCGTAGTCCTTGAGCGCCCACACGGCGTGCTCGCGCGACGAGCCGGTGCCGAAGTCGGGGCCGGCGACGAGCACGGACCCGGCGCGGTAGGCGTCCTGGTTGAGCACGAACGACGGGTCGCCGCGCCAGGCGGCGAACAGCGCGTCCTCGAACCCGGTGCGGGTGATCCGCTTGAGGTAGACGGCGGGGATGATCTGGTCGGTGTCGACGTTGCTGCGGCGCAGCGGCACCCCGACGCCCGTGTGGCTGATGAACTTCTCCATGGCGATGACTCCTCGGGCGGGGGCGGTCAGACGAGCGACGGGGCGGCCAGCGGCGACAGCGGCGAGCCGTCGAACGTCGTGAGGTCGACGTCGGCGGGCAGGTCCAGGTCGGCGACCGAGGACAGCGTGCCGCGCACTGCCGTGGCCGCGGCGACCAGCGGCGAGACCAGGTGGGTGCGCCCGCCCTTGCCCTGGCGGCCCTCGAAGTTGCGGTTCGACGTCGAGGCCGACCGCTCTCCCGGCGCGAGCTGGTCGGGGTTCATGCCCAGGCACATCGAGCACCCGGCGTTGCGCCACTCGGCGCCGAACTCCTTGAAGATCACGTCCAGGCCCTCGGCCTCGGCCTGCAGGCGCACGCGGGCCGACGACGGCACGACGAGCACGCGGACGTTCTCGGCCTTCCTGCGGCCCTGCAGCACCTTGGCCACCGAGCGCAGGTCCTCGATGCGCCCGTTGGTGCACGAGCCGATGAACACGGTGTCCACCGCGATCTCGCGCAACGGCGTGCCCGGCTCCAGGCCCATGTACTCGATGGCGCGCTCGGCGGCGGTGCGCTCGTTCTCGTCGGCGATCTGCTCCGGCACGGGCACGCTCGCGGACAGCGGCAGGCCCTGGCCCGGGTTGGTGCCCCACGTGACGAACGGCTCCAGGTCGGCCGCCTCGAGCACGACCTCGGCGTCGAACACGGCGTCGTCGTCGCTGCGCAGCGTCTTCCAGTACTCCACCGCGGCGTCCCAGTCGGCGCCCTCGGGCGCGTGCGGGCGGCCCTTGAGGTACTCGAACGTGGTCTCGTCCGGCGCGATCATGCCGGCGCGCGCGCCGGCCTCGATCGACATGTTGCAGATCGTCATCCGCGCCTCCATCGACAGGGAGCGGATGGCCTCGCCGCGGTACTCGAGCACGTAGCCCTGCCCGCCGCCGGTGCCGATCTTGGCGATGATCGCCAGGATGATGTCCTTGCTCGTCGTGCCGGGCGGCAGCTGCCCGTTGACGGTGATCGCCATCGTCTTGAACGGCGCGAGCGGCAGCGTCTGGGTGGCCAGCACGTGCTCCACCTCGGAGGTGCCGATGCCGAACGCCAGGGCGCCGAAGGCACCGTGGGTCGAGGTGTGCGAGTCGCCGCAGACGACGGTGAGACCGGGCATCGTCAGGCCCAGCTGCGGTCCCACCTGGTGGACGATCCCCTGGTCGGAGTCGCCCAGGGAGTGCAGGCGGATGCCGAACTCCTTGGCGTTGGCGCGCAGCGTGTCGATCTGCGTACGGCTCGTGAGGTCCGCGATCGGCAGGTCGATGTCGAGCGTCGGGGTGTTGTGGTCCTCGGTCGCGATCGTGAGGTCGGGGCGGCGCACCGGCCGCCCGGCCAGCCGCAGGCCCTCGAAGGCCTGCGGGCTCGTGACCTCGTGCAGCAGGTGGAGATCGATGTAGAGGAGGTCCGGTTCGCCGTTGGAACCACGGCGCACCAGGTGCGCCTGCCAGACCTTCTCCGCCAGCGTGCCGGCCATGTGCTCGTCTCCTTCTCGGGGTTCGATGCCGCCGACTTGCAATCTCAGCACCTGAGACGGCAATATCGACTTATGGACGATACTAGCGGAGTCGGCGTGCTGGACAAGGCCGCGTCCGTGCTGGGCGCGCTCGAGGCCGGGCCCGCCACGCTGGCGCAGCTCGTGGCCTCGACGGGCCTTGCTCGACCGACCGCGCACCGCCTCGCCGTGGCGCTCGAGCACCACCGCCTGGTCGCGCGCGACATGCAGGGCCGGTTCATCCTCGGACCGCGCCTCAACGAGCTCGCCACGGCGGCGGGCGAGGACCGCCTGCTCGCGGCGGCCAACCCGGTGCTGATCGCGCTGCGCGACCACACCGGCGAGAGCGCTCAGCTCTACCGCCGCCAGGGCGACCACCGCGTCTGCGTCGCGGCCGCCGAGCGGCCGGTCGGCCTGCGCGACTCGATCCCGGTGGGCGCGACGCTCACCATGCACGCCGGCTCGGCCGCCCAGGTGCTGCTCGCCTGGGAGGAGCCGGACCGCCTGCACCGCGGCCTGCGCGAGGCCGTCTTCACCGCCACGATCCTGTCCGGCGTCCGACGCCGCGGCTGGGCGCAGTCGGTGTCCGAGCGCGAGCTCGGCGTCGCCAGCGTGTCGGCCCCGGTGCGCGGGCCGTCGGGCAAGGTCGTCGCCGCGGTGTCGGTGTCCGGGCCGGTGGAGCGCCTCACGCGCCAGCCGGGCCGCCTGCACTCCGCGGCCGTCGTCGCGGCCGCCAACCGCCTCACCGAGGTCCTGCGCCGCGCCGGGGAATGACCCCGGCCGCCGCCCCGTCGCTCACTACAGTGCGGGTCGGGCGCACCGCAGCCGTGCGCCCGGCTCGACCACCCCGCTCGCCGATCTCGAGAGGACCCGATGCGCAGGCTCAGGACCGTCGTCGTCTGGCTCGTCGTGATCTTCCTGATCTACGCCGTGGTGACGAGCCCGGACCGCGCGGCGGACATCCTCGAGGCGGCGTGGGACGTGATCACCACCGCGTTCGGGCGCCTGGTGGACCTCGTCGGGGGCCTGTTCGGCTGACCGGCGGGCCGGCCGGCCCCTCGGCGCACCCTCGCGCCGCCCCGACCCATCCCGGAGAACGACGAAGGCCCGGTCCGTTCGGACCGGGCCTCCTGCCTGTACCCCCAGCGGGATTTGAACCCGCGTTACCGCCGTGAGAGGGCGGCGTCCTAGGCCGCTAGACGATAGGGGCTAGAACTGTGGCTCCGAAGAGCCGGTGCGTCGCCGCCCGTCGCCGGTGCGGCTGCTGCGTACCCCCAGCGGGATTTGAACCCGCGTTACCGCCGTGAGAGGGCGGCGTCCTAGGCCACTAGACGATAGGGGCGTGACGTCGGTCCGTCGCCGGACCGTGCCGTGAGAACTCTAGCCGATGCCGGCCGGTGCTCAGCGCTGGGGTACCAGGACTCGAACCTAGACTAAGTGAACCAGAATCACTCGTGCTGCCAATTACACCATACCCCATGGTGGTGGACCTTTCGGGACAAATCCGACGCTTTCAGGGCGCCGTCCCGAACGGGCCAACGGCAGAGAACATTACCCGACGATGGGCCGTGGTTCCAAAGCCGCGCAGGTGAGCGCAGCGTGGCCTTCGACACGTCCTCTGCGCGGACGCTGCCATGATCGACGCATGCGTCCCGACCCGGCCTCCCACGCCGACCGCGCCGCCTCCTTCGGGCAGGAGGCGGAGCTCTACGCCGCCGCGCGCCCGTCGTACCCGGACGCGGTGGTCGCCGCCCTGCTGCCGGCCCCCCGCCGGGTGCTCGACCTCGCCGCCGGGACCGGGAAGATGACCGCGCTGCTGGTGGCGCACGGCCACGACGTGGTGGCCGTCGACCACTCCCCCGGCATGCTCGACCGGCTCACGGCGGCGCTGCCGGGCGTCGAGGCGCACGTGGCGCCCGCCGAGGCGCTGCCGCTGCCCGAGGCGTCGGTGGACGCCGTCGTGGTCGCCCAGGCGTGGCACTGGTTCGACGAGCCCGCCGCGGGCGCCGAGATCGCGCGCGTGCTGCGGCCCGGCGGCGTCCTCGGTGTCGTGTGGAACCTCTGGGACGAGTCCGTGGACTGGGTCGCGCGGTTCGCGGCGATCGTCCGCCACGGCGACGTGCTGGGCGGCACCAAGCACACGCCGCGGCCGGGGCCCGCCTTCGGCCCGCCGGAGCTGACCACCACCCGCTGGGACGACACCGTGACGCCCGCCGGCCTGCGCGCGCTGGCGGCGTCGCGCAGCCACGTGCTCACGCTGCCCGAGGCGGACCGGGCGGCCCTGCTGGACCGCGTCGACGCCCTCGCCCGCACGCACCCGGACCTGGCCGGCCGCACCGAGGTGCCGCTGCCCTACGCCACGGACTGCTGGCGCTTCACGAGGCGCTGAGGCCCGCGCGCCCGCCCGTGGCGATGTCGGCCAGCCGGCGCGCGGCGGGCGACAGCGCGGCGCCGTCCCGCCACACCATCCGCAGCCGCCGCCGCAGGTCCAGCCCCACCACCGGCACCCGCACCAGCGCGCCCCGCGCGACGTCGTCGGCCACCGCCAGCGCGGAGACCACCGCCACCGCGCCGCCGTGCGCGACCGCCGCCTTGACGGCGGCCGTCGAGCCGAGCGTCGGCAGGTGCTCCGGGAGCGCGACGCCGGCCGCGGCGAGCGCCCGCGCCAGCACGTCGCGCGTGCCGGACCCCTCCTCGCGCACCACCAGCCCGCCGTCGACGAGCGCCGCCGCCCCGACGGACCGGCGGCGCGCCCAGGGGTGCGTCGGCGCCACCACGACGACGAGCTCGTCGTCGGCGAGCACGCGGCTGCGCAGGCCGCGCCGCACGCCCGGGCCCTCGACGAAGCCGAGGTCGGCGTCCTCGCGCAGCAGCGCCGCCATGACGTCGCGGGAGTTGCGCACGGCGAGCTCGACGTCGGCGGCCACGCCGCGGCCGGGGTCGTCGGCCAGCGCGGCGAGCCAGCGCGGGGCGAGGTACTCCGCCACGGTCAGGCTCGCCGCGACGCGCAGCCGCTCGCGCGCGCCGGACCCCAGGGCGGTGACGGCGTCCTCGAAGCGGTCGGACGCGGCGACCACCTCGCCGGCCCACGCGGCGACCGCGGCACCCGCCGCCGTGAGCCGGGCGCCGCGCGGCGTGCGCGCCAGCAGGGCCAGCCCGAGGCGGCGCTCCAGCGCGCGCAGGCCGTTCGAGGCGGTGGGCTGGCTGATGCCGAGCGCCCGCGCGGCGGCGCTGATCGACCCGTGCGCCTGGGTCGCCACCAGCAGCTCCAGCAGCGCCAGGGACGCGCGCTCCCCGCGCTGCCGTTCGGTCGCCATAGCCCGATGCTATGGGCCCATCGGCGAGGCGGGGTTCTGGGCCGGCGGTGCGGGAGGCAGGGTGGGGGCGTGCCCCTCCTGCCCGGACTGCTCCTGTGCGCCGCCGCCACCGCGGCGCTGCTCGCGCTCGCCCCGCTGACGCCCACCGTCTCGCCGCTCGTGCTCGCCCTGGTGCTCGGCGCACTGGTCGGCACGGTCGCCGGCGCGGCCGCCCGCCGCTCCCCCGCCGCCGGGCGCCGCTGGGCGGCAACGGCGCCCGGCACCGCCGTCGTGGCCAGGCGGGTGCTGCGCGTGGGCGTCGTGCTGCTGGGCCTGCGCCTGTCCCTGCCGGACGTGCTGGCGCTGGGCTGGCGCGGGCTGGCGGTCGTCGCCGGGACGCTGGCGGTGACCTTCGCCGGCACGCTGCTGCTCGGCCGCCGCGTGGGCACCACCCGCGAGGAGTCCCTGCTCGTCGCCACGGGCTTCGCCGTCTGCGGCGCGGCGGCCGTGTCCGCCATGACGGGCGTGCTGGAGCGGGCCCGGCCCGGCGAGACGCCGCAGGAGCGGGCCGAGCGGGAGCGCGGGCTGCGCGACGCCGTCGCCGCCGCCCTCGCGCTGGTCACCGCGTACGGCACGCTGGCGATCGTGGTGCTCCCGCCGCTGGCCCGGCTGCTGGGGCTCGGCGACGAGCGCGCCGGGCTGTGGGTCGGCGCCAGCGTCCAGGAGGTCGCCCAGGTCGTGGCCGCGGCGGGCGCGGTGTCGACGACGGCGCTCGCCACCGCCACCGTGGCCAAGCTGGCGCGGGTGGTGCTGCTGGCGCCCCTCGTGGCCGGCGTCGGCGCGGTGCGCGGCCGGCGCGAGGCGCGGCTGCGGGCCCGGACGCCGGCCGCCGGGCTGGCGGCCGCCCGCCCCCGCC
>NZ_WUWN01000013.1 GCF_009846865.1 Puerhibacterium puerhi | reverse complement strand
CACCCGTTCGCCACTGATCCACCCAGCAAGCTGGGCTTCACCGTTCGACTTGCATGTGTTAAGCACGCCGCCAGCGTTCGTCCTGAGCCAGGATCAAACTCTCCGTAAATGTCTGATGCCACCAGGCCAGGCCCGGTAACGACCATACGAAGCACCCCCAAAAAGGGGCATCTAATCAACTGGCAAGGAACCAAACTGACAGTTCAGTTCATTGTCCAAAGGAATCCTCCAAGAACCACCAGACGGCAGTCCCCCGAGGGATACAAACTTGGCATTGACTGTCAAGCACACTGTTGAGTTCTCAAACAACCGACGCACACCATCCGGCTCGAGTCTTTCTCTCTCACCGCCCGGGGCGACTTCGTCTAACTTACCAGATCCCTTTCCGTTATTCCAACCCGCTGGGCGACCCGAAGATCACCGCGAGGCCGGCGGAAATGAATCCCGGCAAGCCCCCGCACCGCTTCTCGTTGTGGGCGCACAAAGCACCCGCACTTCGATCGGTGTGAGTTCCAGCCCCGGCGCGGCCACCCGATCGCCTCGGCGTCTCCGCCTCGTCGATCTCGTCGTGTCCGCCGGCCCGTCGGGCTGACGTCGTAGAACATTACACGCCCCGCGGCGGGGCGCCAACCCGCCGACGCGTGATCGCGACCACACGCCACGCGGTGCGTCGTCCCCGGTCCGTCGCCGGTCTCGGCGGCGGTGCCGGTGCAGCACCTCCAGTGTCGCGCGGTACTCCGGACCCCGCCACCCGAACAGCGCGGTCGCGGCCTCGGTGCCGCGGGCGGCTCGCTGGTCGGCCGCACGCGCCCGCGCCGCGCGGCCCGCCCTACATTCGGGACGTGAGCACCGTGCCCTCCTTCTCGCCCGCCTCCTCCGCCGCTGCGCCCCCGGTGGGGCCCGCCGTCGTCGTGCGCCGCGCCGCCCTCGCGGAGGCCGCCGACGTCGCCTGGCTCGCCGCCGCCACGTTCCCGCTGGCCTGCCCGCCCGGCACGGAGCGGACGGAGATGGCCCTGCACGTCGCGCGCAGGCTCACGCCGGCGCAGTTCCGCGCGTGGGCCGCGAGCGCCGACCACGCACTGCTCGTCGCCCACGCGGCGGACGACACCACCGCCGAGCGCCTGCTGGGCTACGCCCTCGTCCAGGTCGGCACGCCGGACGGCGACCAGGAGGCTGCCGTGCTGCGGGAAGCGACGGGGGGCCCCGGCCCGTACGCCGAGCTGTCGAAGATCTATGCGCACCCGGAGGCCCAGGGCACCGGGTCGTCGTCGGCGCTCATGCGCGGCGCGCTCGCCGCGGCCGCCGAGCTCGCCGCCGCGCACGGGCACGCCGCGCTGCCGCTGTGGCTCGGCACCAACGGCGAGAACCGCCGCGCCCAGGCCTTCTACCGCAAGCACGGCTTCGAGGTCGTCGGCACGCGCACCTACGACGTCGGCGGCCAGCTGCACGACGACGTCGTGATGCTCCACCGCGGCTGACCCCGCCCGGCGCGCCCGGGGCCGGGCACCGCCACGGGTGCCCGGCCCCGGGACCGCTCGCTCAGCCCTTGCGCGCCCGCAGCGCCGCGATCCGGTCGTGGCTGCGCTCGGCGTTGCCGAACGAGTCCGCCGGGTGCGGCGGCTCGGCGACCGTCGCGGCGTTGTCCTGCTCCCAGATGCCGTGCTGGCGCCCGACTCCCTGGAGCGCCCCGAGGAAGCCCCGGTAGTCGATGTCCCCGACGCCGAACTCGACGATCGAGTACCCCGCCGCCGTCTCGTTCGCCCTGCCGTCCTTGAGGTGGAACAGCGGGTAGCGCTTGCGGTCGGCCAGCACGTAGTCGATCGGCTCGAACCCCGGGTAGCGGTGCTTGCCGACGAAGGCCCAGTAGACGTCCATCTCGAGGAACACCGACTCCGGGTCGGTGTTCTGCAGCAGCACGTCGTACAGGCGCACCGACGGCTGGTCCGTGGCGAACGCGAACTCGCCGTCGTGGTTGTGCTGGTAGAACTTCAACCCGCGCGCCCGGGCCGCCTCGCCGAACCGGTTGAACTGCTCGGCCGCCGCCTGGTACGCCGCGACGGTGCGGGTGCTCGACGGCGCGTTGGCGGTGCCGACGTGCGGCATGCCGAGCTCCTCGGCGATGTCGAGCTCGCGCTCGAGGTTCGCCGCGAAGTCGCCGATGCCGCGGTGGGAGCCGACCGCGCGCAGGCCGTTGTCGTCCAGCAGCCGGCGGATCTCCGCGATGGTGATCGGGCCGGTGCCCTGGGTGTAGCCGGCGAACTCCACCTCGGAGTAGCCGATCTCCGCCAGCCGCTCGAAGACCGTGCGGAACCCCAGGCTCTGCACCTTGTCGCGGATCGAGTACAGCTGGATGCCGAGCTTGCCCGGGGGCACGAGCCGTGCTCCCCCGCCGCCGGCCGCGGCACCGGTGCCGGCGCCCGGCGCCGCCGCGGCGACGGTGGCCGTGGACAGCGTGGCGGCGCCCACGGCCACCGTCGTGCCCGCGAGCCGGAGGAACGACCTGCGGTTGACCTCACTGCGTGGTGTCATGCTCGATCTCCCTTGATCGAACCGGCGGCGACGATCGCCGCCGGGGCAGTTGGACGCCGCCCGCGTCCCGCGGCGCCGCCGTCCCGCGGCGCACCGGCCGCGGACGCGAGCCGGCAGGCGGCCCGCGGGCGCGGGCCGCCTGCCGGTCGGGGGGGCTACCGGCTCGAGAAGGCCGCGTCGAACGCGGCGTCGGGCGCGTCGAACGCCAGGCGGCGCACCAGCTCGAGCGCCTCGGGGGCGCCCACGAGCCGGTCCATCCCGGCGTCCTCCCACTCCACCGAGATCGGCCCGGTGTAGCCGATGGTGTTGAGCATCCGGAACGCGTCCTCCCACGGCACGTCGCCGTGGCCGGTGGAGATGAAGTCCCAGCCGCGGCGCGGGTCGGCCCACGGCAGGTGGGACGACAGCCGGCCGTTGCGGCCGTTGGTCATCCGCTTCTTCGTGTCCTTGCAGTCCACGTGGTAGATCCGGTCGCGGAAGTCCCACAGGAAGCTGACCGGGTCCAGGTCCTGCCACACCATGTGGCTCGGATCCCAGTTGAGCCCGAAGGCCTCGCGGTGCCCGATCGCCTCGAGCGTGCGCACGGTGGTCCAGTAGTCGTAGGCGATCTCGCTGGGGTGCACCTCGTGCGCGAACCGCACGCCCACCTCGTCGAACACGTCCAGGATCGGGTTCCACCGGTCGGCGAAGTCCTGGTAGCCCGCCTCGACCATCGCCTCGGAGGCCGGCGGGAACATCGCCACGTACTTCCAGATCGACGAGCCGGTGAAGCCCACGACGGTCTTCACCCCGAGCCGTGCCGCCAGCCGGGCGGTGTTCTTCATCTCCTCGGCCGCGCGCTGCCGCACGCCCTCGGGGTCGCCGTCGCCCCACACCCGGTCGGACAGGATGTCGCGGTGGCGCTGGTCGATCGGGTCGTCGCAGACGGCCTGGCCCTTGAGGTGGTTGGAGATCGCCCACACCTTCAGGCCGTGGCGCTCGAGCAGGTCCAGGCGGCCCTGGACGTACTCGTCGTCGTCCCAGCGCCACGGGTCCAGGTGGTCGCCCCAGCAGGCCAGCTCCAGCCCGTCGTACCCCCACGAGGACGCGAGCTTGGCCACCTCCTCCAGGGGCAGGTCGGCCCACTGGCCGGTGAACAGCGTGATCGGTCGTGCCACGGTGAGCTCCCTTGCTCTCGTCCGGGTTGCGTGACTGCTCAGTCGGGGTCGGCGGCGCCGACCCCGGCGGCCGCGCCCTGCGCGGCGGGGACGGCGTCGACGTCGGGCAGGTCCACCCAGCCACCCCCCGCCGCGGCGCTGCGCTCGACGGCGTCGAGCACGCGCTGCACCACCAGGCCGTCGGCGAACGACGGCGTGGGCTGGCGCCCGGCGGCGAGGTCCCCGACCAGGTCGACGACCTGGTGGGTGAACGCGTGCTCGTAGCCCAGGCCGTGCCCGGCCGGCCACCAGTGGTCGACGTACGGGTGGGTCGGCTCGGTGACCACGATGCGGCGGAACCCCGCGGTGCGCGGGTCCTCGGTCGCGTCGTACAGGTGCAGCACGTTCATGTCCTCGAAGTCGAACGCCAACGACCCCAGCGACCCGTTGATCTCGAGCCGGATGGCGTTCTTGCGGCCCCAGGCGAAGCGGGTGGCCTCGAAGCTGGCCAGCCCGCCCCCGGACAGGCGCGCGACGAACACCGCGGCGTCGTCCACGGTGACGGGGCCCGTGCCCTCCCCCGCCGCGCCGTGCAGGCCGGCGAACTGCGCCGGCCGGGGCCGCTCGTGGACGAACGTCTCCAGGAGCCCCGCCACGCCCGTGAGCCGCTCGCCCGTGACGAACTGCGCGAGGTCGACGACGTGCGCGCCGATGTCCCCGAGGGCGCCGGAGCCGGCCTTCGTCCTGTCGAGCCGCCACGACAGCGGCGCCTGCGGGTCGGCGAGCCAGTCCTGCAGGTACTGCGCGCGCACGTGGCGCACCTGGCCGATGCGCCCCTCGGCGACGAGCTGCTGCGCGAGCCGGACCGCCGGCACCCGGCGGTAGGTGAACCCCACCGTCGCCCGCACGCCGCGCCGGGCGGCGGTCGCCGCCGCGGCGGCCATGGCCTCCGCCTCGGCGACCGTGTTGGCGAGCGGCTTCTCGCACAGCACGTGCTTGCCCGCCTCGAGGGCGGCGATCGCGATCTGCGCGTGGGTGTCGCCCGGCGTGCAGACGTCGACGAGGTCGACGTCGTCGCGGGCCACGAGCTGTTCCCAGCTCGTCACCGACTCCTCCCACCCGAGCCGGGCGGCGGCCTCGGCCACCGCGGCGGCGTCCCGGCCGGCGACGACGCGCATCCGCGGCGTCAGCGGCAGGTCGAAGAACCGTGGCGCCGTGCGCCACGCCTGCGAGTGGGCCTGGCCCATGAAGGCGTACCCCACCATGCCGACGCCGAGCTCCGGCGTCGTCCCGTGCTGCTCCATCTCGGCTCCCTCCGTCTCGTGCTCGCCCGCCGGGGCGGGCCGCCGCGCGGCCCGCCGGACGGCGGGCGCCGTCCCGGTCGGCCGCGGGCGGTCGCCCCGCCCGCGGCCGGCGCGTCAGGACTCGAAGCCGATGGACATGAACTCGTCGACGTTGTCGGCGGTGACCACGGGGGCGTACAGGGTCGTGGTGCGCGGCACGCCCACCGACGCCAGGTCGCTCATGGACTTGTTGTGCGCCACGAGCCGGGCCAGCTTGATGCCGTCGGCGGCCTGCGTGGACGGGTAGACCACGGTGGCCTGGACGACGCTGTCGCCGGACTGGATCTCGCGCATCATGTTGGCGGAGCCGGCGCCGCCGACGAGGAAGAACTCGTCGCGCCCGGCGTTCTCGATCGCCGCCAGCACGCCGACGCCCTGGTCGTCGTCGTGGTTCCAGATGGCGTCGATCTTCGGGTTGGCCTGCAGCAGGTTGGTGGCCGCGGCCTCGCCGCCCTGGACGGTGAAGTCCGCGGCGACGCGGGCGTCGACGTCCAGGCCGCAGTCGGCCAGGGCGTCCTTGAAGCCCTGGCTGCGGTCCTGCGTCAGCGGCAGCGAGTCGATGCCGGCGATCTCCGCGACGACGGCGTCCGGGTTGTCGCCGAGCTGCTCGCAGATGTACGTGCCGGCGGAGACGCCCATGCCGTAGTTGTCGCCCAGGATCGTGGCGCGGGCGGCGAACGGGCTCGAGAACTCGCGGTCGACGTTGATCACCGGGATGCCGGCGTCCATCGCCTTGGTGGCGACCTCGGTCAGCGCCGCGCCGTCGAAGGGCAGCAGCACGATCGCGTCGACCTTGTCGTTGATGAAGCCCTCGATCTGGCTGATCTGGAGGTTGACGTCGTTGGTGCCCTCGGCGACGCGCAGGGTGACGTCCTCGTAGTTCTCCGCCTCCGCACGCGCGGCCGACGTGATGGCGCCCATCCAGCCGTGGTCGGCGGCAGGCGCCGAGAAGCCGATGACGACCTCGTCGCCCGGCTCGTCGTTCTCCGTGCCGGCCGCGGCCGCGGCGTTGCCGCCGCCGCCTTCGTCCTCCTGCTGCGGCGGCTCGTTGCTGGTGCAGCCGGCGGCGAGCAGGACGGCCGCCGAGGCCGCGATGGTGGCACCGACGAGGCGCCGGCGCTGCGTGCGTGCGGACATGAGATCTCCTTCGATCCGGATCCTGGAGGGGTGGGGCAGGACGGGGGCTCGGTCAGGTGGTGGCGGTGTCGCGGCGGGCGAACCACTGCTGCAGCAGGACGGCGCCGACGATGATCGCGCCCTTGGCGACCGCCTGGACCGAGCTGTTGAGGTCGTTCTGGATGAAGACGTTGGTGAGGGTGGAGAAGATCAGCACGCCCAGCACCGTGCCGACGATGGTGCCGCGGCCGCCGGCCAGCAGCGTGCCGCCGACGACGACGGCGGCGATCGTGTCGAGCTCGAGGAGCGTGCCGTTGGTGGAGGAGCCGGCCGTGGTGCGGGCCAGCATCATCACCGCTCCGATGCCGGCGGCCAGGCCGGTGAGCCCGTACAGGTACAGGGTGTGCCGGCGCACGTTGATGCCGGCCAGGCGGGCGGCCTCGGGGTTGCCGCCGACGGCGACGGTGCGGCGGCCGAACGTGGTCCGGTTGAGCAGGAACCACCCGGCGACGGCGACCACGAGGAAGATCCACACGATGACCGGCAGGCCGAGGAGGTCGCCGCGGAAGATGTCGAGGAACGAGTCCACGGTGACGATCTGGGTGCGCCGGCCGGCGATGATCTCGGCCAGCCCGCGGGCGGCGGCCAGCATCGCCAGCGTGGCGATGAACGCCACGACCCGGCCGTAGGCGATGAGCACCCCGTTGACCAGGCCGGCGCCGAGGCCGACGGCCAGCGCGCAGCCGACCATCACGACCCAGCCGTACTGCTGCGCCATGGCCTGGGTCGCGAGGGTCGACGCCCACACGGAGGCCAGGCCCAGCACCGACCCGACCGACAGGTCGATGCCGCCGGCGGTGATGACGAAGGTCATGCCGATCGCCAGCACGCCGGTCACGGCCGCCAGGCTGAGGATCACCTCGACGTTCTGCAGGCTGGCGAAGCGGCTGCCCGCCGTCGCCCAGCCCACCACGCACAGCAGCGCCAGGGCGACGACGAGCCCGCCGTTGCGGGCCGCGCCGCTGCTCGACCACCGGCGCGAGCCGCTGTCGATCGCCTGCTGATGCCCGCCGGCGGTCCCGGCGTCCTGTCCCGGCAGCCGGTGGGCGATGTCGTCGCCTGCCGTCGTGCGGGCTCCGATGGTCGGCTCGCTCACGCTGCGCTCCCTTCCATGACGAGGTCGAGCACGCGGTGCTCGTCGATCTCGGTGGCGGCGGACTGGTGCACCACGCGTCCCTCGGCCACCACGAGGACGCGGTCGGCGAGCCCCAGCACCTCGGGGATCTCGCTGGAGACGACGAGCACCGCGGTCCCGGCGTCCGCCAGGCGACGGACCAGGCCGTAGATCTCCGCGCGGGCGCCGACGTCGACGCCGCGGGTCGGCTCGTCCAGCAGCAGCACGCGGCAGCCGTGCACGAGCCAGCGCGCCAGCATCGCCTTCTGCTGGTTGCCGCCCGACAGGGTGCGCGCCGCGCGCTCCACCTGGGCGGGACGCAGGTCCAGCGCCGCCACCTGCTCGCGCGCCACCTTGCGCTCGGCGCGCTCGTCGAGCAGCCCGCCGCGGGCGAAGCGCCCGAACGTCGACAGGGTGATGTTGCGGTAGACGGGCTCGTCGAGCAGCAGGCCCTGGCTCTTGCGCTCCTCGGGCGCGAGCCCGATGCCGGCGCCGACGGCGGCACCCACCGAGCCCGGGCGCAGCCGCTGGCCGTCGACGCGCACGCTGCCGGTCGTGGCACGGCGCGCGCCGTAGAGGGTCTCGAGGATCTCCGACCGGCCGGCGCCGACGAGCCCGGCGAGCCCGACGACCTCGCCGGCGCGCACCTGGAGGCTCACGTCCTCGAAGACGCCCCGCAGGCCGAGGTTCTCGACGTCGAGCACCACCGGCGCGTCGGCCGGCACACCGGGGCGCGGCGGGAAGTCGAACTCCACCGTGCGGCCGGTCATGAGGCGGATGAGCTCGCGGGTCGGCGTGCTCGCCACCGGCAGGTTCTGGGCGACGGTGCGCCCGTCCTTGAGCACGGTGATGCGGTCGCCGATCTGGCGGATCTCCTCCATCCGGTGGGAGATGTAGACCACGGCGACGCCCTGGGCCTTCAGCTCCCGCACGATCCGGAAGAGCGTGGCGACCTCGCCGGTGTCCAGGACGGCGGACGGCTCGTCCATGACGATCACGCGCGCGTCGTGGGACAGCGCGCGGGCCATCGAGACGACCTGCTTGCCCGCGGCGGACAGCGTGCCGACCTCGCGGTGCGGCGAGATGTTGCCGTGCCCGAGCCGGGCCAGCAGCTCGCGGGTGCGCCGCGCCGCCTCGCGCCGGCGGGAGAACCCGGCCGAGTCGAGCTCGTGGCCCAGGAAGACGTTCTCGGCGACCGTGAGGCCGTCGACGACGTCGAGCTCCTGGTAGATCGTCGCCACGCCGAGCTTGAGGCCGGCCACCGGGCTGGGGATCGTCACCGGCTCGCCGTCGATCAGGATCTGCCCCTCGGTCGGCTGGTGGGCGCCGGCGAGCACCTTGATCAGGGTCGACTTGCCGGCGCCGTTCTGGCCGAGCAGGCAGTGCACCTCGCCCGGCAGCACCTCGAGGTCCACGCCGTCGAGCGCCCGCGCGCCCGGGAAGACCTTGACGATGCCCCGCATCTCCAGCAGCGGACGGCCGGCCGCCGTGGCGGTCGGCGCCTGCGTGCGCTCCATCGCGTCGTGGGCGGCCTCGCCGCCGTGACGGTCGTCACTGACCATGCGTCGGAACGTAGTCGGACTTTTGACGGTCGTCAATCATAAGTTCCACGGTCATCGATCGTGATTGACTGTGCCCATGGTGGAAGTGATGACGCACCCCCGTCCCGCAGCGCCGCGCGGCGCCGGAGCGGGCGAGCTCTTCCAGCTCCTGCGCGACGGCCGGCCGCGCACCCGGGCCGAGCTGGCGGGCATCACGGGCCAGGCCCGGTCGACCGTCGCCGCGCGCATCGACGCGCTGCTCGCGGCGGGGCTCGTGGCGCCGGCGGGCGAGGCGACGTCGACCGGCGGGCGGCCGCCGACGACCTTCGCCTTCCACCCGGGGGTCAAGGTGGTGCTCGGCGTCGACCTCGGCGCGACGCACGCCCGCCTGGCGGTCACCGACCTGTCCCCCACCGTGCTCGCCGCCCACGACGCGCCGCTGGCCATCGCCGACGGACCCGACGCGGTGCTGGCGTGGGTCGCCGAGACCGGCGCCAAGCTGCTCGAGGAGGCCGGGCGCAGCGCGGCCGACCTCGTCGCCGTCGGCGTGGGGCTGCCCGGGCCCGTCGAGCACGCCTCGGGCCACCCGAACAACCCGCCGATCATGCCGGGGTGGGACGACGCCGACGTGCCCGGCATCCTCGGCGCCCGGTTCGGCGTCCCGGTGCTGGTGGACAACGACGTCAACATCATGGCGCTGGGCGAGCACCGCGCGGCCTGGCCGGACGTCGACGACCTGCTGTTCGTCAAGGTCGCCACCGGCATCGGCGCCGGGATCGTGACCGACCGGCACCTGCTGCGCGGCGCGCAGGGCGCCGCCGGCGACCTCGGGCACGTCGCGCTGCCCGGCGCCGAGCAGGTGCAGTGCCGCTGCGGCAACCTCGGCTGCCTCGAGGCGGTCGCGAGCGCGCAGGCGGTGGCCGACGCGCTGCGCGCCCAGGGCGCGTCCGCGCGCACCGGGGCCGACGTCGTCGCGCTGGTGCGCGCGGGCGACACCGCCGCCGCGCAGGCGGTGCGGCAGGCCGGGCGGGACATCGGCACCGTGCTCGCCGCGAGCGTCAGCCTGCTCAACCCCTCGGCGATCGTCATCGGCGGGATCCTGGCCGAGGCCGGCGAGCACCTCGTCGCCGGTATCCGCGAGGTCGTCTACCGACGCTCGCTCCCGCTGGCCACCCAGCACCTGCGGATCGTCACCGCCCGCACCGGCGCCGAGGCCGGCGTGCTGGGCGCGAGCGTCATGGCCGTGGACCACGTGCTGTCCGCCGCCGCGATCGACGCCGCCCTGGAGGCCTGAGCCGGCCGTCACCGGCGGCGGACCACGAGCACCGCGGAGTCGACGCGCGGCGGCGGGGAGAACGCGCGCCGCGGCAGCGCCCGCGCCACCTCGACGTGCCAGCGCGGCGCACCCGCGTAGCGCTCGGCGAGCCGCCGCGCCGCCTGCCGCTGGAGCACGAGGTCGGCGCGCACGAGCGCCGTCCGCCGGTCCAGGAGCGCGCGTACCAGCGCCGTCGTGTGCCCGTACGGCGGGCTGGCCACCACCCGGAAGGGCCGGCGCGGCCAGCGCACGGCGGCCAGGTCGACCGCGACCACCCGGACGTCGGCGCCGGCGAACCGCTCCCGCAGCGCCTGCGCGCGGCCGGGGTGCAGCTCGACCGCCACGACGCGGGCGCCCGCCGCCACGAGGTGGTGGGTCAGCGCGCCGGTGCCGGCCCCGAGGTCGAGCACGAGCTCGCCGGGCAGCACGCCGGCGTCGGCGACGACCGCGCGGGCGAAGTCAGCGCGGAGCGGGTGCCAGCCCCACGCGCGCCGCGACCCGTTCCCGGGCACGGCGCACCATCACCATGAACGTCATGGCGCGACCGTAGGCGGCACCGGGCCGAGCGGGCGACGGATTTTCCGCCGGCCGCTCAGCCGTCCTCGCCCGGGGCGCCGTCCGCAGCCGGCTCTGCGTCCGGCTCTGCGGCCGGCTGCGCGCCGCCGAGCGCGGCCGGGCCCTCGGCGAGCAGCCGGGTGAACTGCGCCTCGTCGAGGATGGGCAGGCCGAGCTCCTCGGCCTTGGCGGCCTTGGACCCGGCATTCTCGCCCACGACGACGTAGTCGGTCTTCCTGGACACCGAGCCGGCCGCCTTGCCGCCGGCGGCCAGGATGGCCTCCTTGGCGCCGTCGCGGCTGTAGCCCTCGAGCGAGCCGGTGACCACGACGGTCAGCCCGGCGAGCGGGCCGGTCGGCCCCTCGGCGGCCTTCTCGGCCATCGCCTGCGGGCCCGGGTGACCGGGCGTCGCGAAGCGCACGCCCGCGGCCTGCCAGGTCTCGACGATCTCGACGTGCCAGTCGACCTCGAACCACGCCTTGAGCTCGGCGGCGATCACCGGGCCGACGCCCTCGACGTTCGCCAGGTCCTCGAGCGACGCCGCGCGGATCGCCTCGAGCGAGCCGAACCAGTCCGCCAGCGCGCGGGCCGCGACCGGCCCGACGTGCCGGATGTTGAGGGCGACGAGCTGGCGCCACAGGTCCTTGGTCTTGGCCCGCTCGAGCTCCTCGAGCAGGGTGGTGGCCTGCGCGGAGGGCGCCCACTCGGGCAGCTCCTCCCCCGCGTCGGCGGCGGCCTGGCGCTGGGCCTTGGTGTGGCTCAGCCGGCGCCGGAACGGTGCGCGGCGGCGCGCGACGCCGTCGTCGTCCACCTTGGGCAGCCCGGTCTCGGCGTCGCGCACGACGACCTCGATGGGCAGCAGCTCCTCCAGGGTGAGCGAGAACAGCCCCGCCTCGGTGCGCAGCGGCGGCTGCTCGGGCACGTCCGGCTGCGTCAGCGCGGCCGCGGTGACCTCGCCGAGCGCCTCGACGTCCAGGGCGCCGCGCGAGCCGATGTGCTCGACCCGGCCGCGCACCTGGGCCGGGCAGGACCGGGCGTTGGGGCAGCGCAGGTCGACGTCGCCCTCCTTCATCGGCCGCAGCGGGGTGCCGCACTCGGGGCACTCGGCGGGCATGACGAAGTCCTCGCGGGGATACCCGTCGTCCGCGAGCGCCGAGACGGGCCCGACGATCTCCGGGATGACGTCGCCGGCCTTGCGCAGCACGACGACGTCACCGATCCGCACGCCCTTGGCCTTGACGACGTCCTGGTTGTGCAGCGTGGCCTGGCGCACCGTGGACCCGGCGACCTCGACCGGCTCCATGACCGCGAACGGGGTGGCCCGCCCGGTGCGCCCGACGGCGACCTGGATCGCCACCAGGCGGGTGTTGACCTCCTCCGGCGGGTACTTGTAGGCGATGGCCCAGCGGGGGGCGCGGCTGGTGGCGCCGAGCCGGCGCTGGTCGCCCAGCGCGTCGACCTTGACGACGATGCCGTCGAGCTCGTGCTCGATGTCGTGCCGGTGGGCGCCGAAGTGCTCGATCATCTCGACCACGCCGTCGATGCCCTCGACGACGCGGTTGTGCGGGGAGACGGGCAGCCCCCACCGGGCGAACAGGTCGTAGGCCTCGGACTGCCGGGCCAGCTCGGTGTGCTCGCCCGCCGTCCACTGCAGGGCGCCCACGCCGTGCACGTACAGGCGCAGGGACTCGACCCGGGCGAGCCCGGCCTCGGCCTCGAGGCCCTCCTTCTTGTCGAGCAGCTGGCGCAGCCCGCCGGCCGCCGCGTTGCGGGGGTTGGCGAACTGCGGGAACCGGCGCAGCGCGGCCAGGCGCGCCCGCTCCTCGTCGAACTCGCGCGCCGAGGTCGCCCGGCCGCCGTGCCGCTCGCGGGCCTCGGCCACGGCGCGCTCGCGCAGCTGCGCCTGCAGGTCGTTGAGCCGCTCGAACGCCGCGACCGGGATGAAGACCTCGCCGCGCACCTCGACGAGGTCGGGGTGGCCCTCGCCGGCGAGCTGCTGGGGGATATCGGCGATCCGCAGCGCGTTCTGCGTGACGTCCTCGCCCGTGCGGCCGTCGCCGCGGGTGGCCGCGCGCACGAGGCGGCCCTTCTCGTACAGCAGCGCGATCGCGAGGCCGTCGATCTTCACCTCGGACAGGTAGCCGACGCGCTCGGCGCCCAGGTCGCGGGCCACGCGGGCGTCCCAGGCGCGCAGCTCCTCGACGGAGAAGACGTTGTCGAGGCTGAGCATGCGCTCGACGTGCTCGACCGTGGCGAAGCCCTCCGCGGCCGCGCCGCCCACGCGCTGCGTGGGCGAGTCCGGCGTCTGCAGCCCCGGGTGCGCCGCCTCGAGCGCCTCGAGCTCGCGCATGCGCGCGTCGTACTCGGCGTCGGACACCAGCGGGGAGTCCTGCTCGTAGTACGCGCGCTGGTCCGCCTCGACCAGGTCGCGCAGCTCGACCCAGCGGCGCTGCGCCGCCTGCTCGTCCAGCTGGGCGGCCGAGAGGGCCGACCCGCCCGGGGTGCCGTCGCCGGCGGTCGCGTCCGTCGTCGTCTCGCTCACGGGCACATCATCGCGCGAACCGGGGACACGCCGCGCCCGGAGCCCCGCGCGGCCGCCGCGGCGCGCGCCGGCGGGGCCCCGGGGGCTAGGGTCCCGAGGCATGAGCGCCGCCGCGGACCCGACCCCCGTCCCCGCCGACCCGACCCCGACCACGCCGCTGGACCCCGACGCCGCCGACCCGTTCGGCTGGCTCGAGGACGTCGAGGGCCAGGCCGCGCTGGCCTGGGTCCGCGAGCGCAACGCGCACGCGCGCCGCACGCTCGGCGCGGACCCGACCTTCGCCGCGACCGAGGCCGCCGTGCGCGAGGTGCTGGACTCCGACGCCCGCATCCCCGAGGTCGCCAGGATCGGCGACCGGTACTACAACTTCTGGCGCGACGCCGAGCACGAGCGCGGCGTGTGGCGGCGCACGACCCTGGAGTCGTACCGCTCGGCGACGCCCGAGTGGGAGACGGTGCTGGACCTCGACGCGCTCGGCGAGGCCGAGGGGGTCAGCTGGGTGTGGCACGGCGCGTCGATGCTGCGCCCGACGCCGGAGCAGCTCGCCGCCGGCGAGCCGTGGCGCCGCGCCCTGGTCGACCTGTCCCCCGGCGGGTCCGACGCCGACGTCACGCGGGAGTTCGACCTGGTCGCCAAGCGCTTCGTGCCGGCCGCCGAGGGCGGGTTCGAGCGGGCGGTGGTGACCGGCGGCGCCAAGGGCGGCCTGACCTGGGCCGACGAGGACTCGGTCTACGTGTTCACCGACTTCGGCGAGGGCACGACGACGCCGTCGGGCTACCCCCGGATCGTCAAGCTGTGGCGGCGGGGCACGCCGCTCGCGGAGGCCGCCACCGTGTACGAGGGCACGGCCGACGACATGTACATCTCGGCGCGGCGCTCGCGCACGCCCGGGTTCGAGCGCGACGTCGTCAGCCGCACCATCGCCTTCTACCGGTCCGAGACGTTCCTCGCCGACAGCGTCGGCACGCCCGAGCAGACGCTGACGAAGATCGACGTGCCCGACTCCGCGGAGGTCGGCTTCCACCGGGAGTGGCTGCTGGTCGAGCTGCGCGACGACTGGACGGTGCCCGGCCGCGACGGCGAGCGCACGTACGCCGCGGGGTCGCTCCTGGCGGCCCGGCTCGACGACTTCCTCGCCGGCGTGCGCGACCTGGCGGTGCTGTTCGCGCCCACCCCGACGACGTCGCTCGCCGGGGCCACGTGGACCCGCCACCACCTGGTGGTCAACGTGCTCGACGACGTCACCAACCGCCTGCACGTGCTCACCCCGCCCGACGGCGGCCCGTCGGACGCCGCGTGGACCCGCACCGAGATGCCCGCGACCGACCCGCTGGCGGCGGTCGGCACCCGCGCCGTCGACCCGGTCGACAGCGACGACGTGTGGGTGATCACCACCGGCTACCTCACGCCGTCGACGCTCGCGCTGGCCACCGTCGTCGGGCCTGACGGCGACGGCACCACCGGCACCACCGCCCCCGAGCCGCTCAAGGCGGCGCCCGCGTTCTTCGACGCCGACGGGCTCGTGGCCGAGCAGCACTTCGCCACCTCCGACGACGGCACGCGCGTGCCGTACTTCCTGGTCGGGCCCGCCGAGGCGCTGCACCCGCCCCAGGGCGTCCAGGGCACCGCGCCCACGCTGCTGTACGGCTACGGCGGCTTCGAGGTCCCGCTCACGCCGGGGTACTCCGGCACCGTGGGGCGGGCCTGGCTGCGCCACGGCGGCGTCTACGCCGTCGCGAACATCCGCGGCGGCGGCGAGTACGGCCCGGCCTGGCACCAGGCGGCGCTGCGGGAGCACCGGCACCGGGCGTACGAGGACTTCGCCGCCGTGGCGCGCGACCTCGTCCACCGCCGGATCACCACCGCGGCGCACCTGGGGGCGCAGGGCGGCTCCAACGGCGGCCTGCTCACGGGCAACATGCTGGTCCGCTACCCCGAGCTGTTCGGCGCGATCGTGGTGCAGGTGCCGCTGCTGGACATGAAGCGCTACTCCCACCTGCTCGCCGGCGCCTCCTGGACGGCGGAGTACGGCGACCCGGACGACCCGGAGCAGTGGGAGTTCCTGCGCACGTTCTCGCCGTACCACCTGGTCGAGGCCGGCCGCACCTACCCGCCGGTGCTGCTGACCACCTCGACCAAGGACGACCGCGTGCACCCCGGCCACGCCCGGAAGATGGCGGCCCTGCTGCAGGCCTGCGGCAAGGACGTCACCTACTACGAGAACGTCGAGGGCGGGCACGGCGGCGCCGCCAACAACGCCCAGGCGGCGTACATGAGCGCGCTGGCGTGGACGTTCCTGAGGCAGCACCTGGCCTGAGCCGCCCCGGCGGCCCCGCCGGCGGGTCCGACGCCGGACCCGCCGGCGGCGTCAGGCCGCCGCGCGCTCCGCGACGGCCTCGGCGACGCGGCCCAGGTTGGCCAGCCCGGCGCGGTGGTCGTCGGTGCTCGCCGGCGCCGACCGCGGCGCGGACAGCAGCGTGACGGCGTCCAGCCCGGACGCCGGCAGGCCGACGCGGCGCCACGGCTCGACGACGGTGCGCACCAGCTCGCCCAGCAGCGGCCCGGCGCACTGCGACACCTTCGCCGGCGGCAGGCCCGCCCACAGCCGGACGCCCTTCTCGGTCGCCCGGGCCAGCAGCTCCCAGGCCCGCTCGTTCCAGCCCTCGGGGCCCAGGCCGCCGAGGTCGAGGCCGACGGCGTCCGCGCCCGCGAGCACGGCGGGCGGCACGCCCACCCAGGTGGCGCCGAGGTGCACCACGGCGCTCGCGCCGGCGTCGTGCACGGCCTCGACGACCGGCTGCAGCCCCTCGACGATCTCGGGGCCGGGGACCGCCCGCAGCCGCGAGTAGCCGGAGAACGTGGGCAGCACGCCCGCGTGCACCTGGCCCAGCAGCGGCTCGGCGAGCTGCACCACCACCTCGGCGCCCGGCACCTGGGCGCGCACCTCGGCGACGTGCTCGCGCAGGCCCTCGGCGAGCGCCAGGCCCAGGTCGCGCCGGGCGCCCCGGTCGGCCAGCACGCGGTCGCCGCGCGCCGCGTACAGCTGGGCGGCGAGCGTCCACGGGCCCACCACCTCGACGGCGAACGGGCCGGCGTAGCCGTAGCCGGCGATCGCGAGCGCACCGAGGTCCTCGCGCCGGAACGCCTCGGCGCGGCGCAGGTCCATGCCGGGCCGGTCGGCGAGCTTCCAGCCGTGCGGGCCGAGCTCCACCGGCGTCTCGGCGAGCAGCGCCGCGGTGCGGCCGGTCGCGTCGGCGCCCGGGCCGCGCCCGTCGAGCTGCACCAGGAACGGGACGGCGCCCACCCCGGTGGGCAGCTCCGCCAGGTCGCCCAGCACGATCTGCTGCGCCTCGAGGACGTCGTCCTCGCCGCCGGGCCACGGGCCGTGGCCGCTCACCGTCACCATGCGTGGTCTCCTCGTCGTCCTGCTCGGGTGCTGCTCGGGTGCCCGCCTCCCGGTCGTGTCAGTACCAGCGCACGGTATGGCCGCCGCTGGTACTGACAGCTCGCGGGGGCGGGGCGGGGGTGGGCCGGCGCTGCCGGCGGGTCAGACGGCGACGGGCGCCGCGCGCCAGGCCCGGGACACCGTCGCCTGGCCGAGCACCTGCGTGCCGCGGTAGACGACGACCGACTGGCCCGCGGCGACACCCCGCAGCGGCCGCTCGGTGAGCGCCACCTCCAGCCCGGCGCCGCCGGGGACCGCCCGCACGCGCGCGCCGATGGCGGCGCCGTGCGCGCGCACCTGCACCTGCGCGTCGAACCACTCGCCGGCCCCGGCGCCGTCGGCCGCCAGCGCGCCGGCGAACCACACGGTCCGCTCCCCCGCGATCCGGTCGACGGTGAGCAGCTCGGCAGGCCCGACGACGACGGTGTTGGTGTCGGCACGCACGTCCACGACGTAGCGGGGCCGGCCGTCGGCGGCGGGCCGCCCGAGGCCGAGGCCGCGGCGCTGACCCACCGTGTAGGCGTAGGCGCCGTCGTGCTCGCCGACGACGGCGCCGTCCGTGTCGACCACGACGCCCGGGCGCGAGCCGAGCCGGTCGCGCAGGAAGCCGCGGGTGTCGCCGTCCGCGACGAAGCAGATGTCGTAGGAGTCGGGCTTGGCGCTCACCGACAGCCCGCGCCGGGCCGCCTCCGCCCGCACCTCGGCCTTGGACGCGAACCCGCCGAGCGGGAACATCGCCCGCTCGAGCCGCTCCGGGCCCATCACTGCCAGCACGTACGACTGGTCCTTCTCCGCGTCGGTCGCGCGGTGCAGCTCGCGGGCCGTGGTGCCGTCGGGCAGCTCGCGCGTGACGACCTGGGCGTAGTGGCCGGTGGCGACGGCGTCGAAGCCGAGCGCGGTGGCCTTGTCGAGCAGCGCCTCGAACTTGATGTGCTCGTTGCAGCGCACGCACGGGTTCGGGGTGCGGCCGGCCTCGTACTCGGCGAGGAAGTCCGCCACCACGGTGTCCTCGAAGCGCTCGGACAGGTCCCACACGTAGTACGGGATGCCCAGCACGTCGGCGGCGCGGCGCGCGTCGCCCGCGTCCTCGATCGAGCAGCAGCCGCGCGACCCGGTGCGGAACTGGTCGCGGTTGCGGCTCAGCGCCATGTGCACGCCCACGACGTCGTGCCCCGCCTCGACGGCGAGCGCCGCGGCCACTGCCGAGTCGACGCCGCCGGACATCGCCGCCAGCACCCTCATGCCGCACCCCCGGGCGTCGTGCGCGCCGGCGCGGCGGCCAGCGAGGCCGAGACGAGCCCCGCCGCCTGGGCCCGGGCGACCACCTGGGGCAGGGCGGCGACGAGCCGCTCGACGTCGGCGGCCGTGGACGTGGCGCCCAGCGAGAAGCGCAGGGCGCCGCGCGCCTCCGCCTCGGGCAGGCCCATGGCCAGCAGCACGTGCGAGGGCTGCGGCACGCCGGCCTGGCAGGCCGACCCCGTGGAGGCCTGCACCCCCGCGGAGTCGAGCAGGTACAGCAGCGAGTCGCCCTCGGCGCCCGGGAAGGTGAAGTGGGCGTTGGCCGGCAGCCGCCCGGCCGGGTCGGTCGCCGGGTCCGGGCCGCGCAGCACGGCGTCGGGGGCCGCGGCGCGCACGCCGGCGACCAGCCGGTCGCGCAGGGCGGTCAGGTGGGCGGCGCGCTCGGGGCGGTGGGCGACGGCGTCGGTGACGGCGGCGGCGAAGGCGCGGATCGCCGGCGCGTCCAGCGTGCCGGAGCGCACGCCGCGCTCCTGGCCGCCGCCGTGCAGCACCGCCTCCAGGGGCAGGTCGCGGCGGGCGAGCAGCGCCCCCACGCCGATCGGGCCGCCGAGCTTGTGGCCCGAGACCGTCATGGCGTCGACGCCCGAGGCGGCGAAGTCGACCTCGAGCTGGCCGACCGCCTGGACGGCGTCGGTGTGCACGGGCACGCCGTGCTGGTGGGCGAGCCGGACGACGTCGCGCACCGGCTGCACCGTGCCGACCTCGTTGTTGGCCCACATGACCGACACCAGGGCGATCTCCTCGGCGTGCGCGACCAGCTCGGCCCGCAGCGCCTCGAGGTCCACGCGGCCGACGGCGTCGACGGGCAGCAGCACGATCTCCGCACCGGCGTGGCCGGCCAGCCAGAAGGCCGGGTCGAGCACCGCGTGGTGCTCGACGGCGGAGACGAGCACCCGGGTGCGGCGGGTGTCGCCGCGCCGGCGGCCCCAGAAGATGCCCTTGATCGCCAGGTTGTCCGCCTCGGTCCCGCCGGCGGTGAAGACGACCTCCGACGGGCGCGCGCCCAGGGCGGCGGCGACGCTCTCGCGCGCCTCCTCCACCGCCCGCCGGGCACCGCGGCCCGCGGCGTGCAGGCTCGAGGCGTTGCCCACCCGCCCGGCCTCGGCCACGTAGGCCGCGAGGGCGGCGGGCGACATCGGGGTGGTCGCCGCGTGGTCGAGGTAGGCGCCGGCGTCGGGCTCGGGCGAGCCGGCCGGCAGCACGGGGGTGGTCACCGGCCCAGTCTACGAACCGCGCCGGCCCTGCCGCCCCGGGCGGGGCGGCAGGGCCGGCGGGAGCGGCGGGGGCGGCGCGGCTCAGCGCCCCCAGCGGCCGCGGGAGCGGCCGCCCGGGCCCCAGCCCTTGCCGCCGCGCGGCCACGGGAACGGCCCGGGGCCGTCCCAGCCGCGACCGTCCTGGTGCCCGGGGCGGTCGTCCGTGCCGGCCCGGTAGACCTGCACCGTCGCCGGGCGCGGGCCGCGCCAGGCGCCGGCCGGCGCCCGGTCGCCCTCCTCGAGGTAGTCCGGGAAGTACGAGTGCTGGTCGGCGAACGTGCCGTCCTCCCCCGGGTGCTGCACGTTGACGTAGACCATCCCGTCGCGGCTGTCCACGACCGGGCCGCAGGTCTCCGCCTCGCGCGGCACGGACAGGAACTGCTGGACGTGCCCGCGCTCGCGGCCGCTCAGCGGCACCTTGAACAGCCCGTCGCACCGCTGGATCGACGACGGCTGGCCGTCGGTGGAGATCCACAGGTTGCCGTCGGCGTCGAACGCGAGGTTGTCCGGGCAGGAGATCGGCGAGACCTTGTCGGCCGGGAAGCCGGAGAAGTAGGTGCCGGCGTTGGTCGCCGGGTCGCCCGCCACGAGCAGCAGGTTCCACCGGAAGGTCTCGGACAGCTGGTCGCCGCGGTCCTCGACGATCTCCACCACGTGGCCGTCGCGGTTGGCGGTGCGCGGGTTGGGCTCGGTGGGGCCCTCCTTGCCCGCCGCGCCGCGGTCGGAGTTGTTGGTGCACGCCACGTAGACGCGGCCCGTCAGCGGGTTGGGCTCCACGTCCTCGGGCCGGTCCATCTTCGTGGCGCCCACGGCGTCGGCCGCGAGCCGCGTGAACACGAGCACCTCGGCGACGCTCATGCCGGGCACGCGGGAGCGGCCGCCCTTGACCAGCGGGACCCAGCGGCCGGTGCCGTCGAACGCCCCGTCGGACGGCACGGCGCCGGAGCCGTCGATCTCCGCGGCCGGCGAGTCGCCCTCGAAGCGCGCGACGTACAGGTCGCCGGCCGAGAGCAGCTGCTTGTTGTGGGCGCGGGCCCGCGCGCCGGAGCCGGGACGGAACGTGTCGCGCGAGACGAACTTGTAGACGTAGTCGAACCGCTCGTCGTCGCCCATGTACGCCACGGCGTGGCCGTCCTTCGACAGGACGACGTTGGCGCCCTCGTGCTTGAGCCGGCCGAGCGCGGTGTGCTTGACCGGCGGGGCGGACGGGTCGTAGGGGTCGATCTCCACGACCCAGCCGAACCGGTGGCTCTCGTTCTCGTAGCCGGCGTTGCGGGCGTCGAAGCGCGGCTCGTCGAGCTCCCAGCCGTAGGACGTCGCGGCGTCGCGCAGGCCGTATCGGGCGTCGCGCGGGTCGGCGCCCGAGACCCGGAAGTAGCCGTGGAAGTTCTCCTCGCCGGAGACCACGGTGCCCCACGGGGTGGTGCCGCCGGCGCAGTTGTTCAGCGTGCCCAGCACGCGGGTGCCGCTCGGGTCGGCGGCGGTCTTCAGCAGGTCGTGGCCGGCGGCCGGGCCGTCGAGGACGAGCTCGGTGCCCACGTGGACGCGGCGGTTGTACCGGCTGATGCGGGAGTACTCCCACGGGGTGCCGGCACGGCGGCGGGTCACCTCGACCACCGACATGCCGTGCGCGGCCCGCTCGATCGCGCGGCGCGTGGCGGCGTCGTACGACTCGTCGAACATGATGGCCGGGTTGGTGTACTCGTGGTTGCTCACGAGGAGGCCGCGGGTGCCGCGCGAGCGGGCGGCCGGCGGCTTGGCCAGCTCCTTCGGGTCCGCGGGCAGGATGTCGAGGTAGTCGCAGTTGTAGCCGAACTGCAGCGCCTGCTGCCGCGGCGACTGCCGGGCCGGGTCGAAGGCGCGCCCGCCGGGCAGGATGGGGTCGCCCCAGCGGATGATCGGGGACCACTCGTAGCCGTCGGGCACCACGAGCGCGTCGGTGGCCGCCGGCTGCGGCGCGATGGCGCCGAAGGACAGGCCCTTGCGGCCCGCGGCGACGCCGCTGGCCGCCGGCGTCGCCGCGGCGCCGGGGGCGCCGGCGAGCTGCGTGCCCCCGACGACGACGGCGGCCGCGGCGGCCAGGCCGCCGAGCACGCGCCGGCGGGTCAGCGCGCGCGAGGCGACCTCGCGGAACGTCTCGTGGTCGGTGGGGTTCGGGACGGGGTGCGCGCACTGGTCGGCGCACTTGAGGCGGCAGGTGACGGGGCTGCGCTTGCCGCGGGCGTGGGAGGGCTGGGGCTCGAGCCGCAGCAGCGGGCGGGTGCCGGCCTGCGGGGTCTCGGGGGCGATCGTCATCGTGCGCTCCTGGGGGGCTGCTCGGGGCGACAAAACGGGGCACGCCGGGCGTGCTCCCCGGTGACGCTAGGCACCCCCGGTGGCGCCCGGCGGGCGCGTCCCTGAGCGCCCGGTGAACAGCCGGTGACCGTCGGGTGGCTGCCGCTACGGTGGCGCCGTGGACCACGTCACGAACCGGCTCGACGACACCCGCATCGCCTACCGCGTGTTCGGCGAGGGCGCGCCCGGCGCCCCCGCCGTCGTGCTCGTGCACGGCACGGCCCTGTCGCAGGCCATCTGGCGCGGGTTCGGCTGGGTGCGCGAGCTGCAGGCCGACCACCGGGTGGTCACCCTCGACCTGCGCGGCCACGGCGCCAGCGACAAGCCGCACGACGAGGACGCCTACGACCAGGCGCTGTTCGTCGGCGACGTGCTCAGCGTGCTGGACGAGCTCGGGGTGGCCCGCGCCCACGTCGTGGGCTACTCGCTCGGCGGGCGCGTCGGCTTCGAGCTCGCCGCCCACCACCCGCACCGGGTGGCCTCGCTGGTCACGCTCGGCGGCTCGCCGCGCACCGGCGAGGGCGCGTTCGACCGCACCTTCTTCCCCGGCTGCATCGACACCATCGTGGCGCGCGGCATGCAGGCGTTCGTCGACCGCTGGGCCGAGCACCTCGGCCACCCGCTCGACGCCGCCACCCAGGCGGCGCTGCTGCAGAACGACGCCGCCGCGCTGGCGGCCTACATGCGGCGCCAGGAGGAGGACGCCGGGGTGCCGGCGTCGGCGCTGAGCGGCTACCGGATGCCGATCCTCATGATCGCGGGCACCGAGGACCCGCCGCGGGTGCGGGCCGCGGCGCGCATGCAGTCGCTGCTGCCCGCCATGCCGGTGCGCCTGCTCGACGGCGCGACGCACGGCCGCACGCCCCGGCACCCGGACGCGCTGCCCACGCTCGTGGACTGGCTGGCCCGGCAGGACGCCGCCGCGCTCCGGCCCGACGGCGCCGCGGCGCCGTGACCCTCGACGTGCGGCGCGGCGGCCGCGCCCCGGTGCGGGCGGCGGTGGCCGCCCTCGCCGCGGTCAACCGCCGCCACCCGTGGAGCCACAACGAGCACTTCCACGGCTGGGTGGTGCGCCGGCTGCCGGGCCGCCGGCGGCGCGCGCTCGACGTCGGCTGCGGCACCGGCCTGCTGGTGGAGCGCCTGCGACGCCACGTCACCGAGGTGGTCGGCGTCGACCCCGACGCGACGATGGCGGCCGCCGCGCGCGCCCGCTGCGCCGGTGACCCGGCGGTCACGGTGCGCCACGCGGCGCTGGCGGACGTCACGGGCGAGGACGGCGGCTTCGACGTCGTCACCATGGTGGCGGTGCTGCACCACCTGCCGCTCGAGCCGGCCCTGGAGCACGCCGGCCGGCTGCTCGCCCCTGGCGGCCGGCTGCTCGTGGTGGGCCTGGCGCGCGTCGCCTCGCCGCTCGACGCCGCTGTCGACCTCGCCTCCGCCCTGCTCAACCCCCTGGTCGGGCTGGTCAAGCACCCGCGGCCGCTGCCCGCTCGCTCCCCCGAGGGTCCCGCGATGCCCGTGCGCGACCCCGCCGAGACCTACGGCGAGGTCGCCGCGGCCGCGCGCCGGGTGCTGCCCGGGGCGCGGTTCCGCCGGCGGCTGTTCTTCCGCTACACCCTGGAGTGGACCAGGCCGCCCGCCGGCGCCTGAGCGGGCTCAGCCGGTCACGCCTCGGCCGCGGCCGCCTTGTGCGCCCGGATCGCCGCGGCGGCCTGCGGCAGCACGTCCGCCAGGTCGCCGACGACGGCGAAGTCGCTGATCTCGAAGATCGGCGCCTCGGGGTCGCTGTTCACCGCCACGATGACCTGGGCGGCCTGCATGCCGCCGCGGTGGTGCGGCGCGCCGGAGATGCCCGCGCCCACGTACAGGCGGGGGGCGACCGTGACGCCGGTCTGGCCGATGTACCGGTCGTGCCAGCCCTCGAACACCGCGTCGCGGCTGGCGCCGACCGCGGCGCCGAGCGCGTCGGCGAGGTCGTTGACCGGGCCGAAGTCGCCGCCCGTGCCGCGCCCGCCGGCGACCACGACCGCCGCCTCCTCGAGCGTCGGGCGCCCCGCGGCGCGCTCGGCGGTCTCGCGCCGCACGACCGTGACGGCCGGGGCCTCCGGCTCGACGGGCAGCGCCTCGACCTCGGGGTGGCTAGGCTCGGCCGCCGCCTCGGCGACGACGGCGTTGGCCCGCACGGTCACGACCGCGGGATCGGTGGTCACCACCGACGCGGTCTCCCACGTGCCGGCGAAGACGCGCTTGGTGACCACGAGGCCCTCGTCGGCCCAGGCGACGTGCGAGGCGTCGACGACGAGACCGGCGCCGAGGGCGTGCGCCGCCACGGCGGCGGCCTCCTTGGCGGCGAAGCCGGCGGGCACGAGCACGACGTCGGCGTCGGTGCGGCGCACGGCGGCGGCGAGCACGGCGGCGACGACGGTGGCCAGGTGGCGGGACCCGGGGGCGCCCGCGGCGCCGACGAGCTCGGCCTGGTGGACCACCTCGACGCCGTGCGCGCCGAGCTGGGCCAGGGCCTCGACGCTGGGCGCCTCGAGGGTCACGACGTCGACGCGGCCGAGGGAGCGGCCGAGCGTGATGAGCTCGAGCGCGGCGGGGCGGACCTCGGCGGCCGGGTCGAGCAGGACGAGGGCGGTGCGGCGGCTCATGGGGGGTCCTCCGGCTCAGACCAGGTCGTTGCGGATCAGGAAGTCGGCCAGGGCCTTGCCGCCCTCGCCCTTGTCGACGACGAGCTCGACCTCGCCGCGCGGCGGGCGCGGGGCGGCGCGCAGCGTGCGCGAGCGGGCGCCCGCCGCGCCGACGGCGGCCGGGTCGACGCCGAGGTCGGCGGCCGTCCACTCCTCGATCGGCTTGGTGCGGGCGGCCATGATCAGCCTGAAGTTCGGCAGGCGCGGGGTGTTGGCCGTGTCGGCGACGGACAGCACCGCCGGCAGGGGGGCGCGCAGGGTCTCGGCGGCGTCGTCGACCTCGCGCGTGATCGTCAGCGCGCCGGCCGCGACGTCGAGCTTGACGGTCTTGGCGAACGTCAGGCCGGGGCGGCCGAGCTCGGCGGCCAGCAGGGCCGGCACCACGGAGCCGAGGCCGTCCAGCGCGGCCATGCCGGTGACGACGAGGTCGACGGGCGCCTCGGCCTCGAGGCGGCGCACCGCTGCCGCGAGCGCCGTCGTCGTGCCGAAGTAGTCCGAGCCGGCCAGCGCGTCGTCGGTCACGCGCACCGCCCGGTCCACGCCCATCTGGTAGGCCTTGCGCAGCGCCAGGTCCCCCGGCGGCGGCGCCACGGTGAGCGCCACGACCTCGCTGGCGGCGCGCTGGTCCTCGGGCAGCTGCTCGACGAGGCGCAGCGCCGCCTCGACCGCGTTCTCGTCCAGCTCGTTGAGCGAGCCCTCGGCCGGGTCGCGCACCACGCGCCCGTCGGCGAAGCGGCGGTCGGACGAGATGTCCGGGACGTACTTGACGAGGACGGCGATGCGCACTGGGGGCCTTCCGACGTGCTCAAGCGGGCGTGACGAGCCTACTCGGCACCACGCCGGCCGGGTCGCCGCGGGGACGTCGCGTGCGCCACGATGGGCGCCATGGACGGCACGGCCCAGCAGGCGACCCCGCAGGCGACCCGGCAGGCAGAGGCTCGCCCGGTGGTGCGCCCCCTGACGCGGCCCACGGCGCGGCGCTCGCACGTGCCGCCGCTGGGGGTGCACGCCACGGGCGACGGCGTGGACGTCGCCGTCGTCGCGTCGCACGCCACCGCCGTCGACCTGTGCCTGGTCGACGTCGTCGACCCCGACCTGCCGGAGCACGACCCCGCGCGCTACCGCGAGCGCCGCGTGCCGCTGCTCGGGCCCACCTACGGCGTCTGGCACGCGCACGTGCCCGGCGTGCGGCCGGGCCAGCGCTACGGGTTCCGGACCCACGGGCCGTGGGACCCGCGGGCCGGGCTGCGGCACAACCCCGCCAAGCTGCTCGTGGACCCCTACGCCCGCGGCCTCGTCGGCGAGCTGACGTACGGGCCCGAGACCCTCGGCGCGGTGGGCGCGCCGCGCTCGGCCGACCCCACGACGCCGGACGGGCGGTGGTGGGTCGCCGAGCGGTACGGGGAGCCGGAGCCGACCGACTCGCTGCCGTTCGTGCCGCACGCGGTGGTGCTGCCGCCCATGCCGTCCCCGCCGCCGCTGACCCGCCCCCGGGTGCCGTGGGCGGACACGGTGGTCTACGAGGCGCACGTGCGCGGCCTGACCATCGACCACCCGGACCTGCCGCCGGAGCTGCGGGGCACGTACGCGGGGCTCGCGCACCCGGCCACGGTCGCCCACCTGAAGCAGCTGGGCGTCACCACCCTGGAGCTGCTGCCGATCCACGCGTCGGCCTCGGAGCCGCGGCTGGTGGCGCACGGCCTGCGCAACTACTGGGGCTACTCGACGCTCGGCTTCTTCGCGCCCGAGGCGCGGTACGCCACGGCGGCCGCGCGCGCCGCCGGGCCGGCCGCGGTGCTCGACGAGGTGCGCGGCATGGTGCACCTGCTGCACGAGGCGGGCATCGAGGTGGTCCTCGACGTCGTCTACAACCACACCTGCGAGGGCGGCGACGACCAGCTCCACGTGAGCTGGCGCGGCCTGGACAACCCCGCCTACTACCTGCACGACGGCGCCTCCCCCGCCGCGCTGGCCGACGTCACCGGCACGGGCAACTCGCTCGACTTCCGCCGCGTGCGGGTGGTGCAGATGGCGCTCGACTCGCTGCGCTACTGGGCCGAGGTGGTGGGCGTCGACGGCTTCCGCTTCGACCTGGCCGTGACGCTCGGGCGCGGCACCTACGGCTTCGACGCCGACCACCCGTTCCTCGTCGCGCTGCAGACCGACCCGGTGCTCAGCGGCCTGAAGCTGATCGCCGAGCCGTGGGACGTGGGTCCCGGCGGCTGGCGCACCGGCCAGTTCCCGCCGCCGATGGCGGAGTGGAACGACCGGTTCCGCGACGCGGCGCGCGACTTCTGGCTCGCCTCGGCGGCCGCCGGCTCCCGCGGCGGGGCGATGGTGGGCGTCCGGGAGCTCGGCACGCGGCTGGCCGGGTCGGCGGACCTGTTCGGCCACTCCGACCCGCCGCTGGTGCGCGGGCCGGTGGCGAGCGTCAACTACGTGACGGCGCACGACGGGTTCACGCTGGCCGACCTGGTGGCCTACGACCGCAAGCACAACTGGGCCAACGGCGAGGACAACCGCGACGGCAGCGACGACAACCGCTCGTGGAACCACGGGGTCGAGGGCCATGCCGCCCCCGGCCAGGACGACGTCGCCACGGAGCCGTGGCACGCCGTCGTGCCGCTGCGGCGCCGCTCGCAGCGCAACCTGCTCGCCACCCTGCTGCTCGCCGCCGGGACGCCGATGCTCACCGCCGGCGACGAGCTCGGCCGCACCCAGCGCGGCAACAACAACGCGTACGCGCTCGACGACGCGACGTCGTGGGTGGACTGGGACCTCGGCGACGCCGACCGGGACCTGCTGGCCACCACGTCCGCCCTGCTGCGGCTGCGCCGTGAGCACCCGGCGCTGCGGGCCGACTCGTTCTACCTCGGGACGCCGCGTCCCGGCGAGACGCGGCCGGACCTGCTGTGGTTCGCCGAGACCGGCGAGCCCATGGACCGCGCCGCGTGGGAGGAGCCGGGGCGCCGGGTGGTGCAGATGCTGCGCCCGGGCCCGGGCGAGCGGGACGCCGACGTGCTGCTCGTGCTCAACGGCCGCCTCGACGACGCGGTGGTGACGCTGCCGCCGGTCCTGGCCGGAGCCGGGCCGTGGCGCCTGGCGTGGAGCTCGGCGTGGGAGGCGCCCGACCGGCCCGCCGACGACCTCGCCCCGGCGCCCGGCGACCGCACCACGCTGGAGGCGCTCAGCCTGCAGGTGCTCCTCGCGGCGCGCGGCTGACCCCCGCGAGACCCCCGCGAGACCCCCGCGAGACCCCTGCGGGGCCCACGGGGCCCACGGGGCCCACGGGGCCCGCGGGCGCACGCCCGGGGCTACGCTCGGCGCATGTCCACGGACGCCGACGTCGTCGTCATCGGGGCCGGCCTGGCCGGGCTCGTCACCGCCACCGAGCTCACCGCGGCGGGACGCCGCGTCGTCGTGCTCGACCAGGAGCCGGCCGCGAGCCTCGGCGGGCAGGCCTGGTGGTCGTTCGGCGGCCTGTTCCTGGTGGGCTCCCCGGAGCAGCGACGCCTGGGCGTGCGCGACTCCGCCGAGCTCGCGTGGAGCGACTGGCTCGGGTCGGCCGCGTTCGCCGACGGCGCGGACCGCGGCGAGGGCCCCGACCGGCACGGCTACGCCTGGGCGGAGCAGTTCGTCGAGTTCGCCGCGGGCGGCATGCGCTCGTGGCTGCACGAGCGCGGGGTGCGCTGGTTCCCGCTCGTGCAGTGGGCCGAGCGCGGCGGGTACCCCGCCGGCGGGCACGGCAACTCCGTGCCGCGGTTCCACGTCACGTGGGGCACCGGCCCGGCCGTGCTCGCGCCGTTCGTCGCGGCGGCCCGGCAGGCCCGCGACGCCGGGCTGCTGGAGATCCGCTTCCGCCACCGGGTCACCGACCTCGTGGTCACCGACGGCCGCGTGACCGGGGTCCGGGCCCAGGTCCTGGCCGACGACCCGGCCCCGGCCGGCGCCCCGTTCGGCGGTCGCGGGCGCCCGACGTCGCGCGACGTCGTCGGCGAGGTCGAGCTCGGCGCCCAGGCCGTCGTCGTCGCCTCCGGCGGCATCGGGGCCAACCACGACCTCGCCCGCGCCCGGTGGGACCTGACCCACGGCCGGCTGCCGCGCCGGATGCTCTCGGGCGTGCCCGACTCCACCGACGGCCTCATGCTCACCACCGCGGGCGCCGCCGGCGCCGCGCTGGTGCACGAGGACCGCATGTGGCACTACCCCGAGGGCATCGCGAACCACTCCCCCGTGTGGTCGCGCCACGGCATCCGCATCCTGGCCGGGCCGTCGGCGCTGTGGCTCGACGCCGACGGCCACCGCCTGCCCGCGCCGCTGTTCCCGGGCTTCGACGCGCTCGGCGCGCTCCAGCACCTCACCGCCCGCGGGGACGACCACTCCTGGTTCGTGCTCAACGCCACGATCATGGACACCGAGTTCGCGCTGTCGGGCTCGGAGCAGAACCCGGACCTCACCGGCCGCGACGTGCGGCTGCTCGCCCAGCGCGTGCTGCCGGGCGCCGTGGGGCCCGTGGCGCGCTTCGCGAAGGAGTCCCCGGAGTTCCTCTGGGCCGCCACCCCCGCCGAGCTGGCCGCCCGGATGAACGCCCTGACCGAGGCGACCCCGGGCTCGGCCGGCCACGTCGACGCGGGCGACCTCGCGGCCGCCGTCGACCTGCGCGACGCCCAGGTGGCCTCGGGGCTGGGCAAGGACCCCCAGGTCGTGGCCACCGCCGCCGCGCGCCGCTACCTGGTCGACCGGCGCATGCGCGTGGCGCCGCCGCGGCGGCTCACCGACCCGAAGGACGGGCCGCTGCTCGCGGTGCGGCTGTCCGTGCTCACCCGCAAGACGCTCGGCGGCCTGTGGTGCGACCCCGCCGGGCGCGTGCTGCGCCCCGACGGCGCGGCGCTCGAGGGGCTGTGGGCGGTCGGCGAGGCCGCCGGGTTCGGCGGCGGCGGCGTGCACGGGCACCGCGCGCTGGAGGGCACGTTCCTCGGCGGCTGCCTGCACACCGGCCGCGTCACCGGGCGGGCGCTCGCGGCGGCGCTCTGACCCGCCCGCCGCGGCCGTCCTCCGGCTCGCCTTCTGCCCCGCCTTCTGTCCCGCCTCCCGGCCCGCCTCCTGGATGCGCGTCCCACTGAGTGAGAAGGTTCCTTCCACCGGACGGGATCGTCGGGTACGTTCCTTCTCGCACACCATCCAGAGCGGCCGAGAGACCTGGCTCGTCGACGCCGCAGCAACCCTCGGGCAGCGCCCGAGTAGGTGCTAACGCCAGGACCGATGGAGATCCCGGATCCGTGTCGGTCGCGCGCACCCCTGCGCGGACGGCGGTCCCGGCTGCCGTCCGGCCTGCGCGGCCCGGGTCTCCTCGGACGAGGAGAAGGGACCGCCCGATGACCGCAGCGACGTCCGCCGTCCGCGCCCGCACCGCCGCCACGCCCCCGCGGCTGCCCGCCGACCACGACGCGCTGTGTCGGACGTTCCGGCCGCTGTTCGAGGAGATCGCCGCCGGTGCCCTGCGCCGCGACCAGGACCGCGAGCTGCCGTTCGAGCCGGTCCGCCGGCTCGACGAGGCCGGCTTCGGCACGCTGCGCGTGCCGGCCGAGCACGGCGGGCCGGGCGCCAGCGTGGAGACCGTCACGCGGCTGCTCGTCGAGCTCGCGGCCGCGGACTCGAACGTGGCGCACCTGTACCGCTCGCACCTCGGGTTCGTGGAGTCGCTGCGCTTCGCGCCCGAGCGCCTGCAGGCGGTGTGGTACCCGCGGGTCCTGGCCGGGCGCACCGTCGGCAACGCCTCCACCGAGAAGGGCGGCAACCGGCTCGGCACGCTGAGCACCACGCTGCGCCGCACCGCGGACGGCTGGGTGCTCGACGGCGAGAAGTACTACACGACGGGCACGATCTTCGCCGACTACACCCGCGTCTCGGCCGCGCTCGACGGGCAGGACGGGCGGCGCTTCGCCGTCGTCGCCACCGACGCGCCGGGCGTCACGGTGCTCGACGACTGGGACGGCTTCGGCCAGCGGCTCACCGGCACGGGCACCGCGCGGTTCGACGGCGTCCCGGTGCCCGAGGACGCGCTGTTCGACCGGGTGGCGGGCTCGCCGGAGGCCGTGCACGAAGCAGCCTTCTTCCAGCTCGTGCTGCTCGCCGTGCTGGCCGGGATCGCCCACGCCGCGCGGCGCGACGCCGCCGCCACGGTGGCCGCGCGGCGGCGCACGTTCAACACCGGGCTGGGCCTGCCGTTCGCCGAGGACCCCCTCATCCAGGAGGCGACCGGGCGGATCGCCGCGAAGGCCTACGCCGCCGAGGCGGTGGTGCTGCACGCCGCCCGGGCGCTCGACGACGGCATCGCCGCCGCCGCCCGCGTCGGGGCCGACCGCCCCGGCCACGACGGGCCGGTGCCCACCGAGCTGCACGACGGCGAGATCGCCGTCGAGCACGCGCAGGTCACCGTCCCCGAGCTCGCCCTCGGGGCCGCCCAGGACCTGTTCCTCACGGTCGGCGCGTCGGCCACGTCCACGGCCAAGGGCCTGGACCGGCACTGGCGCAACGCCCAGACCGTCGCCACCCACAACCCCATCGCCTTCCGCGCCCGCGCGCTCGGCGACTACTGGATCAACGGGACGCTGCCCGAGGGCCTCAACGCCATCGGCGACGCGCCCGCCCGCGCCCCGAAGGAGGCCGCGCGATGACCGCCGCACCCCCCACCCCCGCCACGCCGCCCGGCGGGCACGCCGTCGCCACGGACGCCGCGGGCGCCCCCACGGGCGCCCGGCCCTGGGCCGGCAAGCGCCGCGTGCTGGCCAGCGCCTTCGTCGGCACCACCATCGAGTGGTACGACTACTACCTCTACGGCACCGCCGCCGCGCTGGTGTTCAACGGCCAGTTCTTCCCCGACGCCTCGCCGCTGGCGGGGACCATCGCCTCGTTCGCCACGCTCGCCGTCGGCGTCGTCGTGCGCCCGCTCGGCGGCGTCGTCGCCGGGCACCTGGGCGACCGGGTCGGGCGCAAGTCCCTGCTCGTGGCGTCGCTGCTGCTCATGGGCGTCGCCTCCACCCTCATCGGCCTGCTGCCCACCTTCGCCCAGGTCGGCTGGTGGGCGGTCGCCGGCCTGGTGACGCTGCGCGTGCTGCAGGGGCTGTCCGCCGGGGCCGAGTGGGGCGGGTCGGCGCTGCTGAGCGTCGAGCACGCCCCCGCCCGCCACCGCGGCTTCTTCGGCTCCTTCACCCAGGTGGGCTCGGCGGCCGGCATGCTCCTGGCGTCCGGGTCGTTCTTCGCCGTGCAGCACCTGCTGACGGCCGAGCAGTTCGCCGCGTTCGGCTGGCGCCTGCCGTTCCTCGCCTCCGCGGTGCTCGTCGCCGTCGGGCTGTGGATCCGCCTCGGCGTGCACGACGCCCCCGAGTTCACCGCGATCAAGGAGGCCGGCGAGGTCGAGCGCGCGCCCCTGCGTGTGCTGCTGCGCGACCACCGGCGCGTGCTCGTGGTGACCATCGGGCTGCGGCTGGCGCAGAACGCCGTGTACTACCTCATCACCGTCTACCTGCTGAGCTACCTCACGTCCGAGCGCGGCGACTCCGAGGCCGGCGTCACCGCGGTGATGATCGGCTCGGCGGTGGGGCTCGTGACCGGGCCGTTCTGGGGCTGGCTGTCCGACCGCGTCGGGCGCAAGCCGGTGACGATCGGCGGCGTCGTGGCGATCGGTGCGTTCGGCTGGGTGCTGTTCGCGTTCGCCGACGCCGGCCCGCTGGCCCTGCTGCCGCTCGTGGTGATCCTCGGCATGAACCTCGCGCACGACGCCGTCTACGGCCCGCAGGCCGCCTGGTTCGCCGAGCAGTTCCCCGTCCAGGTGCGGTTCTCCGGCGTCACCATCGCCTACCAGGTGGCCACCGTGCTGGCCGGCGGCTTCATGCCGATGATCGCCGCCCTGCTGCTCGCCGCCGGCGGCGGGCGGCCCTGGCTGGTCGCCGCCTACCTGTCCCTGCTGAGCCTGCTGTCCCTGGCCGCCTGCGTCGCGGCCGCCGACCCCGCCGGCGTGCGGGCCCGCGCCGAGCGCGCCGCCCGCCGCGAGCCCGCCCTGTCCCCCGAGGGAGCCCTGTGACCCGCCCGATCCTGCTCAACGCCTTCGACATGATGGTGCCCGTCCACCAGTCCCCCGGGCTGTGGCGGCACCCGGAGTCGGGCGCCGCCCGGTTCACCGACCTGCGGTACTGGACCGACCTGGCCCGCACGCTGGACGACGGCGGGTTCGCCTCGCTGTTCCTCGCCGACATCCCGGGCGTCTACGACGTCTACGGCGGCGGGCCGCAGGCCGCCGCCCGCGGCGGCGTGCAGTACCCGGTGCTGGACCCGCTCGTGGCCGTGCCCGCGATGGCCGCGGCGACCCGCTCGCTCGGCTTCGGCGTCACCGCGTCGGTGACGTACCTCCAGCCGTACCTGCTGGCCCGCACGCTGGCCACGCTCGACCACTTCACCGGCGGGCGCGTGGCCTGGAACATCGTCACCAGCTACCAGGAGTCGGCGGCGCGCAACCTCGGCCTGGGCACCCAGATCCCGCATGACGAGCGCTACGACCGCGCCGACGAGTACATGGAGGTCGTCTACCGGCTGCTCGAGGGCTCGTTCGACGACGGGGCGCTGGTGCTCGACGCCGACGCGAACGTGGTGGTCGACCCCGCGCGGCTGCACCCGGCAGGGTTCGCGGGACGGTACTTCTCCGTGCCGGGCGTCGCGCTCGCCCCGCCGGGGCCCCAGGGCACGCCGCTGCTGTTCCAGGCCGGCGCCTCGCGGCGCGGCCAGCAGTTCGCGACCGACCACGCCGAGGCGGTGTTCTTCTCCGGCGGCACGCCGCAGCTGGTGCGCCGCTGGGTCGACGCGACCCGCGACGGGCTGGCCGAGCGCGGCCGCCCGCGCGACGCGATCAAGACGTTCGCCCTGGCCACCGTCGTCGTCGCGGACACCGACGCCGAGGCGCAGGCACGGCTCGAGGGGTACCGGGCGTACGTGGACACCGAGGCGGCGCTGGCCCTGTTCGGCGGGTGGACCGGCGTCGACCTCGCCGGGGCCGACCCCGACGCCCCGCTGGAGCACGTGGCCACGGACGCCAACCAGTCGGCGCTCGCGTCGTTCACCACCCTCGGCGACCGCACGTGGACGGTGCGGGACCTGGCCGAGTTCGTCGCGATCGGCGGGCGCGGGCCGGTGATCGCCGGCTCGCCCGGCACGGTGGTCGACGAGCTCGAGCGCTGGCAGCAGGAGGCCGACGTCGACGGCTTCAACGTCTGCGCCGCAGTGCGGCCGGCCGACCTCGAGCGGTTCGCGCGCCTGGTCTCCCCCGAGCTGCGCCGCCGGGGCCTGCTGCCCGACGCGCCGGACGGCGCGACGCTGCGCGAGCGGGTCATGGGAGGCGGCCCGCGCCTCGCGCCCGACCACGCGGGCGCGGCGTTCCGCGCCGGTGCGACGGCGGGCGCCCGGTGACCGCCCGGTGACCATCGGGTGACCGGCGCTGACGACGGGCGCGGGGCCGGGCAGGCCCGCCGAGACTTGCCGGGGCCGTGCGCGCGCGGGCGCCCACCTGCCTGGATACCGTGGCCTGCGTGACGACGCCGAGCCCGCGAAAGCGCTCCTCCACACCCTCGGACACGACCCCGCGCCCCGCGCCCCGCACGCGCGCGGCGAAGGCGGCGGCCGCGCCGCAAGGCGTGTCCCCGGCGCAGGACGGCGGCCCGGACGCCGCCGCGGCGGCGGCGCCGGCCGCCCCCAGGGCGACCCGCGCGCGGGCGGCGCGGGCGTCGAAGAAGGTGGCCGCCGCCGCGCCGGCGTCGGGCGCGGTGCACGACGCCGTGCCGCCGGCGCCCTGCACCGCACCGGCCCCCACCCCCGCACCCGCGCCGCCCCAACCGGCGCCGCACGCGCCGATCGGCCGCATCCCGGTGCTCGAGGTCTCGCCCGTGGTCGAGGGCGGCCGCTGGCCCGCCAAGGCGGCGGTCGGCGAGGTCGTGCCGGTCGAGGCGACCGTGTTCCGCGAGGGTCACGACGCCGTCTCCGCCACCGCGGTGCTGGTGCGCCCCGACGGCACCGTGCACTCGACGGCACCGATGGTGGACGTCGCGCCCGGCCTCGACCGCTTCCGTGGGTTCGTCCAGCCCGACGCCGAGGGCGACTGGCGGTTCCGCGTCGAGGCGTGGAGCGACCCCTACGCCACCTGGGCGCACGACGCGACCATCAAGGTCGAGGCCGGCATCGACGTCGACCTCATGCTGGCCGAGGGCGTGCGGCTCTTCGAGCGGATCATCACGCCGGCGGCGCAGGCGGCGCGCACGCCCCACGACGCGCACCTGCTCGCCGACGCCGCCCGCGAGCTGGCCGACACCACGAGGCCCGCCGAGGCGCGGCTGGCCGTGGCGACGACGTCGGCGGTGCGCGAGGCGCTGACCCGCGCGCCGTTGCGCGACCTGGTGTCCGCGAGCGCCACCTACCCGCTGCGCGTCTCGCGCCGCAAGGCGCTGGCCGCCTCCTGGTACGAGATGTTCCCCCGCTCCGAGGGCGCGGTCCGCGCCGAGGACGGCACGTGGCGCTCCGGCACGTTCGCCACCGCCGCCGAGCGCCTGCCCGCCATCGCGGCCATGGGCTTCGACGTCGTCTACCTCACCCCGGTGCACCCGATCGGCACGACGTTCCGCAAGGGCCGCAACAACACGCTCGCCCCGAAGCCGGGCGACCCGGGCAGCCCGTACGCCATCGGCTCGTCCGACGGCGGGCACGAGGCGATCCACCCGGACCTGGGCACCGAGGAGGACTTCCGCGCGTTCGTGGCCACGGCGCACGACCACGACCTCGAGGTGGCCCTCGATCTGGCGCTGCAGTGCTCTCCGGACCACCCGTGGGTCACCGAGCACCCCGAGTGGTTCCGCACCCGGGCGGACGGCACCATCGCGTACGCCGAGAACCCGCCGAAGAAGTACCAGGACATCTACCCGCTGTACTTCGACGACGATCCGGTCGGGCTGCGCGAGGCGATCCTCGAGGTCGTCGAGACGTGGATCGAGCGCGGCGTGACGCTGTTCCGCGTCGACAACCCGCACACCAAGCCGCTCGACTTCTGGGAGTGGCTGCTGGCCAAGGTGCACGACCGGCACCCGGAGGTGCTGTTCCTGTCCGAGGCGTTCACCAAGCCGGCGATGATGGCGACGCTCGCGCGCATCGGGTTCCACCAGTCGTACACGTACTTCACGTGGCGCAACACCAAGACGGAGATCCTCGAGTACCTGCAGGAGGTCTCCGGGCCGGCCGGGTCGGTCATGCGCCCGTCGTTCTGGCCCACGACGCACGACATCCTGCCGCCGTACATGCAGCACGGTGGCGTGTCCGGGTTCGCCGTGCGCGCGGTGCTCGCCGCCACCGGCTCGCCGACCTGGGGCATCTACTCCGGGTACGAGCTCGTGGAGAACGTGCCGCGGCCCGGCGTGGAGGAGCAGATCGACAACGAGAAGTACGAGTACAAGCCGCGCGACTGGTCCAAGGCAGCGGACATCGGCATCTCGCTGCTGCTGACGCGGCTCAACCAGATCCGCCGCGAGCACCCGGCGCTGCAGCAGCTGCGCAACCTGTCCGTGCACGCCGCGGACAACGACAACGTGCTGGCCTACTCCCGCCGGATCCGCGGGGCGCACCTGCCGGTGGCCACCGGCGCCGGCCCCGCCGCGCCCGGCGCGCCGACGCCGTCGGACGACGTCGTGCTCGTGGTGCTCAACATCGACCCGTGGGGCACCCAGGAGGCGACGCTCCACCTCGACCTCGAGGCGCTGGGCCTCACCCCGCCGCCGGGCGCGGACCCGGGCGCGCCGTCCTTCACCGTGCGCGACCTGCTGACCGGGGCGGAGTACTCCTGGGGCGAGCACCCGTACGTGCGGCTCGACCCGCGGGTGCAGGTGGCCCACGTGCTGCAGGTGACGCCGGCATGAGCCAGCCGACGTCGCGGGCCGTGGAGGTCCCACGGCCGATCACGCAGGCGCTGCCCGTGCAGGCGCTGCCGCCGCGCCGCCAGCCCGAGCCCCCGGGCCTGGGCCGTCCGGGGCTGACCGACGACCCGGAGTGGTACCGCAAGGCGGTGTTCTACGAGGTGATGGTGCGGTCGTTCTCCGACTCGCGCGGCGACGGCACCGGCGACCTGCAGGGCATCATCCAGCGCCTGGACTACCTGCAGTGGCTGGGCATCGACTGCCTGTGGCTGCCGCCGTTCTTCCCGTCGCCGCTGCGCGACGGCGGGTACGACGTCAGCGACTACACCGCCATCGCGCCCCAGTACGGCACCGTCGCGGACTTCCAGGAGCTCATCGCCGAGGCCCACGACCGCGGCATCCGGGTGATCATCGACCTGGTCATGAACCACACCAGCGACCAGCACCCGTGGTTCCAGTCGTCGCGCTCCGACCCCGAGGGCCCGTACGGCGACTTCTACGTCTGGAGCGACGACAACACGCGCTACCAGGACGCCCGCATCATCTTCGTCGACACCGAGACGTCGAACTGGACCTTCGACCCCGTGCGCCGGCAGTACTTCTGGCACCGCTTCTTCAGCCACCAGCCGGACCTCAACTTCGAGAACCCCCGCGTGGTCGAGGCGATGCTCGACGTGGCCCGGTTCTGGCTGCAGATCGGCGTGGACGGCTTCCGCCTGGACGCCGTGCCGTACCTGTTCGAGGCCGAGGGCACCAACTGCGAGAACCTGCCCGAGACGCACGCGTTCCTGCGCAAGGTGCGCCGCATGATGGACACCGAGTACCCGGGCCGGATCATGCTCGCGGAGGCCAACCAGTGGCCCCAGGACGTGGTCGACTACTTCGGCACCGACGACGAGCCCGAGTGCCACATGTGCTTCCACTTCCCGGTGATGCCGCGCATCTTCTACGCGATGCGCGACCAGCGGGCCCGCCAGCTCGTCGACATCCTCGCCGACACCCCGCCGATCCCCGCCTCGGGCGGGCAGTGGTCGACGTTCCTGCGCAACCACGACGAGCTGACGCTCGAGATGGTCTCCACCGAGGAGCGCGCCGCCATGTACGGGTGGTACGCCGGCGACCCGCGCATGCGCGCCAACGTGGGCATCCGCCGCCGGCTGGCGCCGCTGCTCGACAACTCCCGCAAGGAGATCGAGCTGGCGCACGCGCTGCTGCTGAGCCTGCCCGGCTCGCCGTGCCTGTACTACGGCGACGAGATCGGCATGGGCGACAACATCTGGCTGCCCGACCGCGACGCGGTGCGCACGCCCATGCAGTGGACGCCGGACCGCAACGGCGGGTTCTCGACCGCCGACCCGGGCAAGCTGTACCTGCCGCTCGTCCAGTCGCTCGTGCACCACTACGAGCACCACAACGTCGAGGCGCAGCTCGCCCAGCCCACGAGCCTGCTCCACTGGGTCCACGGCATGCTCGCGGTGCGCCGGCTGCACCCCACGTTCGGCACCGGCGACTTCACCTCGCACGAGTGCGACGACGAGGCGATCCTCGCCTTCACGCGCTCCACGCCCGAGGAGACGCTGCTGGTGGCGGCGAACATGTCGGCCACCGCGCGCTCGGCCACGATCGCGCTGCCCGCCCACGCCGGCTGGCACCTCACCGACGTCTTCGGCGGCGGGTCGTTCCCCCGCGTCGGCGACGACGGGCGGGTGACGATGACGTGGGGCTCGCGCGACTTCTACTGGCTGAAGCTGACACGATCCGACGCCGGCGCCCGGAGCGTGCTGCCGTGACCGCCGACGTGCGGGTCCACCGCGCCGGCACGTACCTGCCGCCCGCGGTGACCGACCTGGTCGCCCGGTGGGCGCCGGGGCGGCGGTGGTTCCCCGGCGGGGCGGCCGGCACGCTCAGCCCGTGGCGCGAGGTCACCGTCGACGGCGCGGACGACGTGGTGCTGGCGCTGCTGCGGCTGCGTGACGACGGTGGCGGCGACGACGCCGTCGTGGTGCACGTGCCGCTCGTGCTCACGCCCGCGGGCGAGACGTCCACGCTGCTCGACGCGCCCGGGTCGATCGGCACCGTCACGACGCCGTCCGGACCCGTCACGGTGCACGACGGCGGCGTGCACCCGGCCTGCTGGGCGGCGCTGCTGCGCGCCGCCGGCGTGGCCGACGACGCCGCCGCGGCGGCGGCCCTCGCGGCGGGCGGGCGCGCCATCACGGGCGAGCAGTCGAACACCTCGGTGGTGCTGCCCCGCGCGGTGCTGCCGGGCGCCGACGCGGGCGCGATGCTCAAGGTGCTGCGCACCGTCGCGGCGGGGGCGCACCCCGACGTCGTCGTGCCGCAGGCCCTGACCGCGGTGGGGTACGCGGGCGTGCCCCGGTTCCTCGGCGCGCTCGAGGTCCCGCTCGAGGTGCCCGTCGACCGCCCGCGCGACGGCTCCGTCCCCGCCACCGCGCACCTCGCCGTGCTGGCCGAGCTGGTCCGCGACGCCCGCGACGGCTTCGAGCTCGCGTGCGAGCTCGCCGGCCGGGGCGAGAGCTTCGCGCCGCTGGCGGCCGACCTCGGGACCGTCCTGGCCGGGCTGCACGCCGCGATGCGGCGGGCGCTGCCGGCCGGCGGCGCCCTCGACCCGCGCACGTTCGTCGCCGGGCTGCGCCGCCGCGCCGACGCCGCCGTGGCCGCCGCGCCGTCGCTGGCCGGGCGCGCCGCCGACGTCGCCGCGGTGCTCGACGACCTCGAGCGGCGCCTGACGCCCGTGCCGCTCCAGCCGATCCACGGCGACCTGCACCTGGGCCAGGCGCTGCACGGCGCGGACGGCTGGAAGCTCCTGGACTTCGAGGGCGAGCCGCAGCGGCCCGTCGCCGAGCGCACGGCCCCGGACCTGCCGCTGCGGGACGTCGCCGGCATCCTGCGGTCGGTCGACTACGCCGCGGCCGTGGGCGGCGCCGCCGAGCCCGCGTGGGCGGCCGACGCCGAGGCGGCGTTCCTCGCCGCCTACCGGGCGTCCGCGGGCGCGCCCGTCGGCATGGACGACGCGACCGCCGCGGCCGCCCTGCGCGCGCTGGTCCTCGACAAGGCGCTGTACGAGGTGGTGTACGAGACGCGCCAGCGGCCGGACTGGGTCCGCATCCCGCTGGCGGCCGTCGACCGGGCGCTCTCGGCCTCGTGACGTCGCTCGCCCGCGGCAACGGTGAGCGAAGTGCGGCGCCCCGTGGAAGGGTGTCGTCATGACGACCGGCCCGACCCCGACCCCGCCGCACCGGACCTCGCCGTCCACGCCGCCGGCACCGCCCGCCGTCGACCCCGAGGTGCTCACCGCGGTGGCGCAGGGCACCACGCACGACCCGCACGCGGTGCTCGGGCCGCACCTGCTGCCCGTCGACCCCGACGGGCGGACCGGCTGGGCCGTGGTGCGCGTGCTGCGGCCCCTCGCCGACGAGGTCGTCGTGCTCACCGCCGACGGCGAGCACCCGGCCGAGCACCGCGCGGCCGGCGTCTTCGAGGCGGTGATCCCGGCGCCGGTCTCCGCCGACGGGCAGGTGCACGCCCCCGACTACCGGGTCCGCACGCGCTACGACGACGACGTCCAGACGCAGGACGACCCGTACCGGTTCCTGCCCTCCCTCGGCGAGCTCGACCTGCACCTCGTGGGCGAGGGCCGGCACGAGGAGCTGTGGACGGTGCTCGGCGCGAACCGGCGCCGCTACCCCAGCGAGCTGGGCGACATCGAGGGCACGTCCTTCGCCGTGTGGGCCCCGAACGCGCGCGGCGTGCGCGTGGTCAGCGACCACAACCGCTGGACGCCGATCCACCCGATGCGCTCGCTGGGCTCCTCGGGCGTGTGGGAGCTGTTCGTGCCCGGCGTCGGGGACGGCACCCGGTACAAGTACGAGATCCTCGGCGCCGACGGCGTCTGGCGTGCCAAGGCCGACCCGCTCGCCAAGGGCACGGAGGTGCCGCCCGCCACCGCGAGCGTGGTGGTCGAGTCACGTCACGAGTGGCAGGACGACGAGTGGATCGAGGCCCGCACGGCCGGCGACCCGCACGGCGGCCCGGTGAGCATCTACGAGGTGCACCTCGGCTCGTGGCGTCCGGGGCTCGGGTACCGCGAGCTGGCCGACCAGCTCGCCGAGTACGTCACCGAGCTGGGCTTCACGCACGTCGAGCTGCTGCCCGTGGCCGAGCACCCGTTCGGCGGGTCCTGGGGCTACCAGGTGACGTCGTACTACGCGCCGACCTCCCGGTTCGGCCACCCCGACGACTTCCGCCACCTGGTCGACCGGCTCCACCAGGCGGGCATCGGCGTCATCATCGACTGGGTCCCGGCGCACTTCCCCCGGGACGACTTCGCGCTGGCCCGCTTCGACGGCACGCCGCTGTACGAGCACCCGGACCCGCGCCGGGGCGAGCAGCCCGACTGGGGCACCTACGTGTTCGACTTCGGCCGGCGCGAGGTGCGCAACTTCCTCGTCGCCAACGCGACGTACTGGTTCGAGGAGTTCCACGCCGACGCGCTGCGCGTCGACGCCGTCGCGTCGATGCTCTACCTCGACTACTCCCGCAAGGACGGCGAGTGGACGCCGAACGAGTACGGCGGCAACCAGAACCTCGAGGCGATCTCGTTCCTCCAGGAGGCCAACGCCACGGCCTACCGGCGCACGCCCGGCGTGATGATGATCGCCGAGGAGTCGACGGCGTTCGACGGCGTCACGCGCCCGACCTCGGCCGGCGGCCTCGGCTTCGGCCTGAAGTGGAACATGGGCTGGATGAACGACTCCCTGCGCTACATGGCCGAGGACCCGATGTACCGCAGCTACCACCACGGGGAGCTGACGTTCTCCCTGGTGTACGCGTTCTCGGAGCAGTACGTCCTGCCGATCAGCCACGACGAGGTGGTGCACGGCAAGGGCTCGCTGCTGCGCAAGATGCCCGGGGACCGCTGGCAGCAGCTCGCCGGCGTGCGCGCCTTCCTCGCCTACCAGTGGACCCACCCGGGCAAGCAGCTGCTGTTCATGGGCACGGAGTTCGCCCAGGACGCCGAGTGGAACGAGTCCACCGGTCTGGACTGGTGGCTGCTCGACAACCCGTCGCACGCCGGCGTGCACCGCCTGGTGCGCGACCTCAACCGGTACTACCGCGACACGCCGGCGCTGTGGGAGCGGGACTTCTCCCCCGCCGGGTTCGAGTGGCTGGACGCGAACGACGCCGAGCACAACGTGCTCGCGTTCGTGCGGCGCAGCACGGCCGGCCTGCCCGTCGTCGTGGTGGTGAACTTCGCGGGCGTCCCCCACGAGGGCTACCGCCTGGCCCTGCCCGCCGGCGGGGCGTGGCGGGAGGCGATCAACACCGACGCCGAGACCTACGGCGGCTCGGGCGTGGGCAACATGGGCCGCGTGCAGGCAGAGCCGGCGCCGTGGCACGGGCGGGAGCACTCCGTCGTGCTGCGCGTGCCCCCGCTCGGCGCGCTCGTCCTCGAGCCCGAGGCCTGACGGGCCCGGGGCCTGCCGAGCCGGGACCATCGAGCCGGGACCATCGAGCCCAGAGCGCGACGAGAGCCGCGTGCCGGTGCAGGCGGGCGTCAGTACAGGTACAGCGCCAGCCTCTGGCGCGCCTTGATGACGCGCGGGTCGGTCACGCCGACCACCTCGAAGTACTCCACGAGGCGCACGCGAACCTGCTCCTTGCCCTCGGCGTCCAGGCTGGGCAGGAGCTCCAGCAGCCGGTCGAAGGCGTCGCCGACCTTGCCGCCGAGCATGTCCGTGTCCGCCACCGCGAGCTGCGCGGCGACGTCCGTCGGGGCTGCCGCGGCGGCGTCGCGCACCGCCTGCAGGTCGGCGTCGCGGGTGCGCTGCAGCAGCCGCACCTGGGCCAGCCCGGCGGACGCCATCGTGTCCTTCGGGTCCTGCTTGAGCGCCTTGGTGTACGCGGCGATCGCGGCGTCGTAGTCGCCCCGGTCGATCGCGTCGTACGCCTCCTGGTGCAGCGGCGGCAGCTCGGGCTCCGCGGGCACCTCAGGCGCCTCGACGGTGCCGTCCTCGCCCTGAGCCGGGGCCCGGCCGGTGACGCCGTTCTGCTCCGCCGCGGCGAGCACCTGGTCGAGCACCGCGCGCACCTGCTCCTCGGAGGCGGTGCCGGCGAACAGCGGCAGCGGCTGGCCCTGCAGCACGGCCACCACGGTGGGCACGCCCTCCACGCGGAACGCGGCGGCGATCTGCGGCTGCTGCTGGGCGTCGACGCGGCCCAGCAGGAACCGGCCCGCGTACTCCTCGGCGAGCCGGCCCAGCATGGTGCCCAGCTCGGCGTTCGCCTGGTCGGTGGGGATCCACAGGAGCACGACGACGGGGTACGTCGCCGAGTCCTGCACCAGCTGCGGGAAGTTGGCCTCGGTCACCTCGAGCACGTAGCCGCCGGCGGCCGGAGCGCCGCCGGGCTCGCCGGGCGGCGGCGACTGCGGGCGGTTCAGCGCCGACAGGTCGACGGCGCCGCGCGCGCTGAAGCTCGGCTGGGGAGTCGGGTTGCTCATGCGCTCATCCTAAGGACGACTGCCCCGGCCGCCACGACGGCCGGCCGGGGCGGGCGAGGTGCTACTCCGTGGAGACCGACGTCTGGATGTGGGAGTAGCCGAGCAGCTTGACCTTGGCGTCGGCGCCCTTCGGCGGCACGTAGAGCGCCACCATGTCCGAGTAGCCGTCGACGAGCTTGTTCGTCGGCTCGGCGTCCCCGAGCAGGGCCTTGCCCGAGCGCGTCGGCGGCGTCAGCGTGGCGCCCTCGACGGCCGTCATCGTCTCGGTCGCCGTGAGCGCGGCCATCACCATGGCGCCGCCGTCGGCGGTGCGCACGGCCTTGACCGGCTGGTCCTTGGTCGGCGTGACCTCGAGCGTGTACGTGCCGTCGACGTTCGGCTGGTCGAGCGTCTCCTTCTGCGTCTGGGCGAAGCTCCCGAGCAGCTGGCGGAACGCGTCGTCCTCGAACGTGTCCTTGAACGCCGAGCCGCTGCCCGTGGTGAGCACGTCGGCGTACTGGTTGACGGCGTCCTGCGGGCTCACGAGCAGCGAGTCGTCGTCGGCGGCGAGGTTCTCGCTGCCGAGCTCGGCGTCCGCGAACGCCGGCATCGTGATGCCGGAGGCGAGCTGCACCCAGCCCCACAGGCGGTAGGGGTCGCGCGGCGAGGCCTGCTCCAGCGCCAGCAGGCGCGGCGTCTGCAGCTCCTCCGTCTGCACGGTGATGGCGAACGACGTGCGCGGCCAGGTGTCGTTGGTCGGCACGATCAGCTGCTGGTACTCGCCCGGGATGTCGGTCACCAGGTCCGCGTTGCCGCGGGCCTTGGCCACCTCCAGCTGGCTCGTGCGGATCGCCAGCGCGGGACCGGTGAGGCGGGCCTCGAGCTTCGTCGGGTCGTTGCTCTCCGACGCCGCCTGGAGCACCGCGTTCACCTCCCCCAGCACGTGGGTGTCCTGGTCCTCGCTGAGCACGGGGCCGCTGGCCGACGGGTCCGGGTTCGGCGCCGGCGGCTCCGCGGCGCAGCCGGTCAGCGCCAGCGCGAGCGTCAGGGCGCCGGCGGCGACGGCGGCCGGGGTGCGGCGTGCGGGGCGGGCGGTCATCGCGAGCCTCCCTCGGTGGAGTCCTGGGTACCGGCGGCCGGGTCGTCGCCGTCCTGCGGGGCGTCCTGCGGGGTGGCCGGGCGGGGCGCCCCGCCGTCGAACCCCCAGGTGGCGCGCCACGCCGCCGCGCGGCCGGCGCGCGTGGTGGCCGGGGCCGCGCCGGGGGCCGCGGGCTGGTCGGCGGCGGCCTGCTGCCCGCGCCCGACGACCGGGATCTGCCCGGTGAGGGCGCGCAGCCGGCCGGTGATCGGCCGGGCGGCGCCCCGGCGCGCCTCCTCCTCCAGGGCGCGCAGCTCGCGCCGCGTCAGGCGGGGCGTGGCGCCCGTGGTCGCGGGCGGCTCCGCGGCGGAGGCCCCGACAGGGGGGACCTCGATCGCGGCGGTCTCGGGCGCGGCGGTCGCGTCGCCCTGCGTGCCGTCGCCCTGGGCGCCCTCGCCGGCCGGAGGGGCGGCGCCGGGGCGCGCGGGCCACGGCGAGGCGCCCGTCGTCGCCGGCCACACGGAGGCGGACGGCGTGGCGGACGGCGTGGCGGTCGGCGGCTCGGCCGTGGTGGAGGGGTCGCTCGCGCGCCGCGACCGGCGCCCGACGAACGGCACGGAGCGCTGCTCGGCGGCGTCCGGGATCGCGGGGGCCTGGTCCGCGGCGGCGGCCAGGAGCTCCGTCCGGTCGGCGGCGCGGTCGGCGGTGCGGTCCTCCGCACGGCCCGGGCTCGCCTCGCCCGGCTGTGCGCCGTCGGACGGCGGCACGACCTCGTCGGCCTGGTCGGGCACGGCCGGCGTCCCGCGGCGCCGGCGGCGCACCAGCAGCACGGCCAGGCCGGCGAGCACCAGCACGACGCCGGCGATGACGCCCGGCCACAGCCACGGCGTGGTCACGGTGCGGGGCCAGGTCAGCTCGACGGTGGGGGCCTGCGCGCCGTCGCCGACGCCCGCCGCGAGCAGGGACCAGCGGCCCGGCTGGTCACCCCAGCGCAGCGTCACCGTCCCGTCGCCCGAGGCCTGCGCCACCCACATGTCGTTGCCGGCCGGGTCGTCCCCGCTCGGCTTCGCGGGCTCGGCGGCCGCGCCGGCGTCCTGCCCCTCGGCGGGCGACGGGGACGCCGACGGCTCGCCGGCCGCGACGGCCAGCGACTCCCAGTCGGACAGGCCGGTCACGCGGGTGTACGGCTCGTCCCCGACCCAGCCGGCCACGTCGACGTCGCGCCCGACGGCGAGCGTCACCTTGCCGTCACCGGGGACTGTCGCGCGCACGGTGACGCTGTCGTCGACGAGCTCGAGGACGCCGGGGTCGGTGACCACCAGCGCGCCGTCGCCCTGCGGGGTCGCTGTCGCCACCACGGTGTCCGACTGCCGCCAGACGGTCGCGGAGGCGACGCCGAGACCGGCGGCCACCAGGCCGAGGACGATCAGGACCGTCCCGAGCAGTTTTCGCAGCACCGAGTGGTTCCCTTCCGGTTGGCGCTCGAGAGTGACGTCCAGCGGACGTCACGGAGAAGGTGACACCCCAGGATAGGGACGGACCGTGGGTGCCGGTCCACGCAGGAGGCGCCCACCGGTGCCCTCTCGCACCCCCGGGACGCTATCTGCACGATCCCTTCACCGGAGCGCGGCGCGCCAGAGCGACGCACCGGCGGATCGCCCGGCGGGTGACCCGCACCGTCCGCCGCGGGCCCCCGGGCGCGCGTCGCCGTCCGGACGCCGGTGTCGCCGCGGCTGACCGGCCACTATCCTGGCGCGAGCGACCCGGCGCGGCTGCCGCCCGCCTCTCCCTGAACCCCATCGGAGGTCCCCTCGTGTCCGACGAGCGCTCGCTCTTCCCGATCACCATGCGCGGGTACGACCGCGCACAGGTCGAGAACCAGATCGCACGCCTGGAGCAGTCCCTCGAGGAGGCCCGCCGACAGGTGGAGGCCTCCGACGCGCGCGCGATGCAGATGCAGTCGGAGCTCGCCGAGGCCCAGCGCCAGCTGCGTGAGAACGACCGCCCCACGTACTCCGGCCTCGGCTCGCGCATCGAGCAGCTCCTGCGCTCGGCCGGGGAGCAGTCGGCGGCCGTGCTGACGCAGGCCAACCAGCAGTCGGCGGACATCATGGCCCGGGCGAAGCTGTCGGCCGGCCAGGTCCGGTCGCGCGCCGAGGGTGAGGTCGCGGAGATGCTCGCGAGCGCCCGCCGCGAGGCGGAGGAGATCCGCTCGACGACGGCCGCCGAGGCCGAGGGCACGCTGCTGGCCGCGCAGCGCCGCGCCGAGGAGCTCATCGGCTCCGCCGAGCGCGAGGCAGCGCTCATCACCAGCACCGTCCAGGCCGAGGAGTCCGAGCGCCGGGCGAGCCTCGAGCGCGACCTCGGCGTGCTGCGCTCGACCACCGAGCGCGAGGTCACCGAGCTGCGCGTCACGGCCGAGCGGGACACCGCCCAGCTGCGGGCGCAGGCCGCCGCCGAGGCCGCCGCCCTGCGCGACGAGGCGGAGCGCGAGTCCACGGAGCTGCTGGAGAGCACCCGCCGCGAGGCCGCGCGCATCATCGCCGACGCCAAGCACGAGGCCGCCGAGGCGTCGAACCAGGTGACCGCCGAGCTGGAGCGGCTGCGCGAGGAGGCCCGGCGCACGCTGGCCGACGCCGAGCTCGAGGCCGCCCAGCGCCGCGAGGACGTGGAGCGCGAGGCGGCCGAGCGGCACGCCACGGCCAAGGCCGAGACGGAGAAGCTCATCCGCACCGCCGAGGAGCACGCCGCGGAGGCCGAGAAGCGCGTGGCGCTCGCCCTGCAGCAGGCCGAGAAGGTCCGCGCGGAGTCCGACGCCTACGTCAAGCAGCTGGTCTCGGAGGCCCGCCGCACCGCGGACGGCATCGTCGCCGAGGCCCGCGAGTTCGCCGAGCAGACGGTCAACGACGCCCGCGTCGAGGCCGAGCAGCAGCGGGGCACCGCCCAGCGCCAGCTGCAGGACCTCACGCGCAAGCACGAGTCGATCAACACCTACCTCGACGAGCTGCGCGGCCTGCTGGGCGAGAAGGCCCCCGTGCCGCCGGAGGCGCCCGCCGTCAGCGGCGCCGTGCCGCTGGGCTCGGTCTCGGCCGTCGCCGGCAGCACGCCCGCCCAGGCCGCCCGCGCCGCCGCGGCGAAGGCGGCGCAGGGCGACGCCCGCCCGGCCGCCGAGCGCCCGGTCCCGCCGCCCCCTGCTGCGGCCCAGCCGACCGCGGAGGAGACCGCCGCGACGGAGGCCGAGACGCAGGCCGGGACGCAGGCCGGGACGCAGGCCGGGACGCAGGCCGAGGAGCCCGCTGCGACGGCAGAGGCCGCCGTCGAGGCGGACGAGCCCGCCGAGGACGCCGCCGAGGCGGCGTCGGGCACGTCGTCGGGCACGTCGTCGGGCACGTCGTCGGGCACGTCGTCGGGCACGGCGTCCGACGACGAGGCGCCGGCGCGCACGAAGCGCTGACGTCCGCGCGCCCCTGCGCGCACGGCGAAGGCCGTGGACCGGACCGGTCCACGGCCTTCGTCGTCCGGCGAGGCGGGCCTCAGTGGTGCCGCACCACGCGCCGGTGCAGCAGGGACAGCGCCGCGGCGACCGCCGTGGGGTCCTCCACGGGGCTCGCGTGGCCGGCGCCCGGCACCACCGTCAGGGCGGCGTCGCGCGCGGCGCCCGCCATGTGCTCCGCGTCCGCGAGCGGCGTGACCAGGTCCTCGGCGCCGACGACTATCGACACCGGTCCGTCGAGCTGGCGCAGCACGTGGGTGCGGTCGGGCCGGTCGGCCATCGCGCGCTGGGCCCACGCGACGCCGGCCGGCGACTGGCCCCGCACCCAGGCCTCCAGCGTCGTGACCAGCAGGCGGCGTCGCTGCAGGCTGGTGGCGCCCAGCAGCGACGCGGGCATGCCCATCACGGCGTCGACCGTCTGGTTGGCCTCCACCTCGTCGGCCGTCTTGAGGCGCCGGGTGCGGGCCTCCTCCGAGTCGGCGGTCGACTTGGTGTCGACCATCGCGAGCCCGTCGACGAAGCCGGGGTGGAGCTCGGCGAGCGCGAGCGCCACGTAGCCGCCCATCGACATCCCGACGAGGATCCCGTTGGCGACGCCGGCGGCCACGAGGGTGCGGTGCACCGCCGCGGCGGCGGCCTCCAGGCTCGGGGGCATGCCGCCCAGCGGGCTCTGCCCCGCGCCGGGCAGGTCGACCGCGAGCGCCCGGATGCCCGGCGGCAGGTGGTTGGCGAGCGGGGTCCACATCCGGTGGTCGAACGGGAACCCGTGCAGCAGGACGAGCGGCACGCCGCCGCCGTCGTGGAGCTCGTGCAGGGCGAGGGTCGTGGAGGTCATCGTCGTCCTCTCAAGCCGTGGTGGACGGGGCACCCGGGGCCGACGACGCCGCGGCACCGGCGTGCGCGACGTCGCCGTCCCAGGTGGTCGGCAGGGGCGGGTGGCCCGGCAGCACGTGCTGGACGATCTCGTCGAGCACGCGCCGCACGGCGGGCTCCCCCACCCACAGGTGCTTGGCGCCGTCGACGCCGATGACCTCGGCCTGCGGCACGCGGGCGAACCGGCGGCGGGCCTCGTCGGGGCGCAGGTAGTCGTCGAGCTCCGGCACCAGCACCACGAGCGGGCGGCCGAGCTCGGCCCAGCGGTCCAGGTCGGCGTCGGTGGCGCGGTGCAGCGGCGGCGACAGCAGGATCGCGCCCTCGACGCTCGGGTCGGCGCCGTGCTTGAGCACCAGCTCGGTGCCGAACGACCAGCCCACGAGCCAGGGCCGCGGCAGGTCGCGGAACTCTGCCAGCTCGAGGGCCGCCGCGACGTCGTACCGCTCCGCCTCGCCGCCGTCGAACGCTCCCTCGGACGTGCCGCGCGGCGAGCTCGTGCCGCGGGTGTTGAACCGCAGCACCGCCAGGTCCGCGAGCGCCGGCAGCCGCCATGCCGCCTTGCGGTACACGTGGCTGTCCATGAACCCGCCGTGCGTCGGCAGCGGGTGGAAGGTCAGCAGCGTCGCGGCCGGGTCGCGGTCCTGCGGCAGGGCCAGCTCGCCGACGAGGGTGAGGCCGTCGGCGGTGTGCAGCTCGACGTCCTCGCGGCGGGCCGGCAGGACGGTCATCGAGCGGATCTCGTGCGTCTGGGAGCTCATCGTCTCGAGCCTAGCGACCCGGCGCCCGCGCCGCGGCAGGGCCGGGCGGGCGCGGGCCCGCCGGCGCGGGGCGGGGCGCCGACTCTCAGCGGAGGCGGCCGCGGCGCTCCCAGCAGCTGGCGTGCCAGTGCCGGCGCGACTCGAGGCCGGCGGCCTCGCCGCCGATGGCGTCGCGGGCCCACGCCACGACGTGCCGGGTGCCCGGCGGGATCTCCTGCTGGCATCCCGGGCAGCGGTACGTCTTGTCGCCCGTCACGCGCCGCACCGTCCACTCGCCGTCGGCGTCCGAGACGTGGCGGACGCCGCCGAGCGCGCGCTCGACGTCCACGGGCACGTGCTCGGTGCCGTAGGGGCGCCGGGAGGAACGTCGCGAGGAGGGCATGCCCCCATTGTCGCGCTCCCTGGGCGAGCCGCGCGGAGCCGGAAAGGTGCGCGGGACGCCCGGTCTGCACAGAGCGCGCACGCGGGGCCCAGGGGACGTCCGGCTTCGGCGGGTAGGGTGCTCGAGACCCCGACCGAAGGAACAGCAGTGAAGATCCGCATCACCGGCGCCGCGGCAGCGGTCGTCGTCAGCGCCGCACTCGTCCTGTCCGGCTGCGGCTCGGACGACGCCTCGCCCTCGGCGTCTCCGTCCGCCTCCGCCTCCGCGTCGGAGGCACCGACCCCCACCGCCGAGGACGTCGCCGCCGTCGAGTCGGTCGAGGTCTCGGGCGACGCCGGCAAGGCACCGACCGTGAAGTTCACGGCGCCGCTCACCGTCTCCACCGCCACGGTGCACGTGGTGTCCGACGGCGACGGCGCCGAGTTCGAGGACGGCCAGTCCCTGACGATCCACTCGGTGGTCTACTCGGGCGCCGACGCCAGCCAGCTCGGCGACACCTACGCCGACGACAGCGCCGAGTCGGTGCTGCTGAACGAGAACGTCATCATCCCCCAGCTCTACGAGGCGCTGTCGGGCAAGCACGTCGGTGCGCGCTTCGTCTTCGCCAACCCCACGCAGGACGCCTCGGGCAACGCGGTGACGTACGTGACGGTGGGTGAGGTGACCGACGCCCGCACCGTGCCGACCCGGGCCGAGGGCGAGGCCGTGACGCCGGCCGAGGGCCTGCCGACCGTCACGCTGGACGACTCCGGCAAGCCGAGCATCGAGATCCCCGAGGGCTACGAGGCGCCCGACGAGCTCGTCGTGCAGCCGCTCATCAAGGGCTCGGGCCCGGAGGTCGCCGCCGACCAGACCGTCACCGTGCAGTACAGCGGCTGGCTCCTCGACGGCACCCAGTTCGACTCCTCCTGGGAGCGCGGCGCCCCCACGAGCTTCGGGCTCGACCAGGTCATCCAGGGCTGGACGGACGGCCTCGCCGGCCAGACCGTCGGCTCCCAGGTGCTGCTGGTCGTCCCGGCCGACCAGGCCTACGGCGACCAGGCGAGCGGCACCATCCCGGCGAACTCCCCGCTGATCTTCGTCGTGGACATCCTCGACGCCCAGTGACGGCGCGCTGAGCCCGCGTCCGCGCCGACGCCGCGCCGCCCCACGACGGCGGGTGCCCCGAGCAGGGGCGCCCGCCGTCGTCGTCCCCGGGCCGAGCCCGGCGGCTTTCCGGATCCCCGGGCAGCGCGCGTACCGTCGGCGCATGACCTCCCCCGACACTCCCCCGGCGCCCACCGCGGCGCCCCGGCCCGCCGACCGCGAGGTGCTCACCTGGGACGTCTTCGCCGTCGCGGTGCGGGACCTGGCTCGCCAGGTCGTGGCCAGCGGCTTCGTGCCCGACGTCGTCGTGGCGGTGGCCCGCGGCGGCCTCGTGCCCGGCGGCGCCGTCGCCTACGCGCTCGGCACCAAGGGCGTGGGCACCATGAACGTCGAGTTCTACACGGACATCGGCAGGACGCTTCCCGACCCGCGCGTGCTGCCGCCGCTCATGGACACCGCCGAGCTGTCCGGCGCCAACGTGCTCGTGGTCGACGACGTCGCGGACTCCGGCCGCACCCTCCAGCTCGTCATGGAGATGCTCGACGGCCACGGGGCGCAGGTGCGCAGCGCCGTGCTGTACACCAAGCCCGCGTCGATCTTCGAGCCCGACTACTCCTGGCGCCGGACCGACCGCTGGATCACGTTCCCGTGGTCGGCCGAGCCGCCGGTCGAGGGCGCCGTCGTCGCGAAGGCCTGAGACGACGCGGCCGCGCCGGGGCGCCGGACGCGCCCCGGCGCGTCAGGCGGCCCGCGCGAACACGCCGCGGGCGACGTCCACGACGCGCTCGGGGCGCTCCTCGGGCAGGAAGTGCCCGGCGTCCTGGAAGATCTCGATCGTGAGGTCGGCGGCGTGCCCCTCGTACCCGCCCAGCAGGCGGACGTCGGAGAGCGAGTCGCCGGCCCCGAGCAGCGCGACCGTCGGCACCTCGAGCGTGCGTCCGGCGTAGGCGCCGCGCAGGACGCCGCTCAGCTCCCGCATGACCAGGTCGCGGTGAGCCGCCACCGCGGCGCGCGCCCGCACCGGCTCTCGCAGCCGCTCGAGGTAGAGCTCGACGTCCCGCGGGCCGATGGCGCCGGGGACCTTCACGTGGGTGGTGAGCAGGTGGCGCGGCAGGCGCTGCCGCCCGCGCGAGAGCAGCGACAGCCCCAGCCCGGGCACCGCGAGCAGCGGGTCGAACCAGACCTTGCGCAGCGTCGCCAGCAGCCGGGCGCTCCGTCGCAGCCACAGGTGCGGCACCGTCATGCTCACCACGCTCGCGACCCGCGTCGGGTGGTCCAGCGCCAGCCGCAGGGCGACGAGCGCCCCGCACTCGTGTCCCAGCACGTGCACGCGCCCGAGGCCGAGGCCGAGGGCGTCGAGGAGCCCCACGACGTCCGCCACCTGCGTCCCGATGTCGTACCCGTCGTCCGGCGCGTCGGTCCAGCCGCTGCCGCGCAGGTCGGGGCAGAGCACCGCGCGGTCGGTGGCCAGGAGCGGGATGACCTTGCGCCACTGCCACCAGTGCTCCGGGAAGCCGTGCAGCAGCAGGACCGGCGTGGCGTCGCTCGTCGCAGGGTCGGGGCCGGCGCGCGCGACGTGCATCCGCAGGTCGCCGACCCGGACGTCCTCGTGCCGGACGCCGTCGAGCACCGGCACGGCGGGGGCTTCGATGAGTGCCGCGGCCCCGCCCGCGCGGCTCCTGGTGGCGTCCATGCACCGACGCTACTACGTTCGTAGTGCGGTGTCTACCACATCCGTAGTGAACGCGGCGTCCCGGCGCTAGAGTGCTCGCGTGCCGTCGTCCGAAGCCCCGCCGTCGCCGGCCCCGCCGACCACCCGGGCGCGCGCTCTCGACGCCGCGATCGACCTGGTGGGCACCGCGGGCGTCCGGGCCCTCACGCACGCCCGGGTCGACGAGCGCGCGGGCCTGCCCCGCGGGTCGACGTCGAACTGGTTCCGCACCCGCGCCGCGCTGCTGGCCGGCGTCACCGACGAGCTGGCCGCCCGCGACCTCGCCGGGCTCGAGGCGGCGCCGGACCCCCGGACGCCGGACGAGCTCGTCGACGTCCTGTGCGCCTGGTTCGCCCACGCGACCGGCCCCGACCTGGTCGCCACCACCGCGCGCCTGGCAGTCTTCCTCGAGGCCAGCCACGACCCCGACCTGCGCGAGCGCGCGACCCGCGGCCGCACCGCGCTCGCCGGCTGGGCGGTGCCGGTGCTGGCGCGGCTCGGGGCCGCCGACCCCCAGGCCGCCTTCGCCGCCGTCGCGGCCGCCGCCGAGGGCCTGCTGCTGCACGCGGTGGCGCGCCGCGACCCCGCCGACCCGCGGCCCACGCTCACCTCGGCCGTCCGCGGCGCGCTGGCGGGCGCAGGCCGCGAGCGGTAGGCACGCCCTCGCCGGCGACCTCTTCCCGGGCACCCGGCACGATCTCAGAGACGGATCGCGACGCCCAGGCAGAGCACGAGCACGCCGGCCAGCAGGATGCCCCAGCGACCCACCGCCCCGGCACGGTCGCGGACCAGGGCGGGCCGCGCCGCCGCGTCCGACGGGTCGTACCAGACCGTGACCCGACGCCCGGTCCGCGGCGGTGGGAAGGTCCCCGTGGCGCCGGTGAAGCGGCGGGTCGCCCCGTGCGCGTCGACGAACTCGACGACCGGGTGCTCGAGCTGCTCGCCGGCGACCCGACGCACGGTGTCGACGACGACGCCCTCGGTGGTGGTCCCCCGCGTCGCGCGGTGGCGGCGCCGACGGGCGGCCGCGGTGATCATCGCCAGCCCGACGGCCGCGAACAGGGCCCCACCGACGATCAGGACCCACGGCACCACGTCGCCCGGGGTGGTAGCGGAGCTCATGGCGTCACCCTACGGGTGTCGGCTCAGGGCTGGCGGACGAGGTCGGCGGTGCGCGATCGCCGCGCGACGAGCCGGTTGAGGCGCTCGGACATGAGCAGCCCCAGTGCCACCAGCACGGCGAGGAACAGCGGGAAGACCCACGCGCCCGCCCAGCTCGAGAACACGCCGAACAGCGGCGGCGCGAGGGTGGAGCCCGTGTAGGCCGCGGCCATCTGGATGCCGATGATGGCCTGCGAGCTGCGGCGGCCGAAGTTCACGGGGGTGGAGTGGATGATCGCCGGGTAGATCGGTGCGCACCCGAGCCCGGCGACCACGAGCCCGGCCAGCGCCAGCACGTCGGTCGGCACGGGGAGCGCGATCAGCAGGACGCCGAGGCCGACCGTCGCGAAGCCACCCCGGATGAGCAGCTTGTCCCCGGCACGGTCGGCGACGAAGCCCGCCAGGAACCGCCCGCCGGTGATGCCCAGCAGGAAGAGCGAGGCGAACGCCGCAGCGGTCGCCGGTGCGACCCCGCGGTCCGCCACCAGGTACGTCGACGCCCACAGGATCGCGGCGCTCTCGAGCGCGCAGTAGGCGAAGAAGGCGGTCAGGACCAGGACGACGCCGGGGATCCGCAGCGCGTGGGCGAGCGGGACGTGGCCGCCGTCGGTGCGCCGGGGCTCCGCGCCGGCCCCGTCCGCGCCGTCGGCCCCGTCGTCAGTCCCGTCGTCAGTCCCGTCATCGGTCCCGTCGGCGCGCCCGGCCGGGCGGACCGGGTTCACCCTCCCCCACAGCGGGAGGCTGACGAGCAGGACGACCGTGAGGACCGCCTGGACCAGGCCGATGACGCGGTAGGCGCCGGGCCAGCCGAGGCTCGAGGTGAGGGCGTAGCTCATGACGAACGGGCTGATCGACGCGCCCAGCCCCCAGCAGCTGTGCAGCCAGTTCATGTGGCGGGCGGCGTAGTGCAGCGCCACGTAGTTGTTGAGCGCCGCGTCGACCGCACCCGCCCCCAGCCCGTAGGGGATGGCCCACAGGCACAGGAGCCAGAAGGACCCCGAGACCGAGAAGCCCACGAGGGCGGCCGCGGTCAGCCCGACGCTCACGGCGGTGACGACGCCGGCGCCGAACCGGCGCGTGACCCGCTCCGAGGCGAGGCTGGACACGATCGTGCCGCCCGCGACGATCATCGTGACGATGCCGGCGAACGCGACGGGGACACCGAGGTCCTGGTGCATCACGGGCCAGCCGGCCCCCACGAGCGAGTCCGGGAGCCCGAGGCTGACGAAGGCGATGTAGATGATCGCCAGGAGGAGCGAGTACACGGCGGTGCGGGCTGCCTTTCACGGGGCGTCGGGCACGGCGAACCGTGCCACCGTCGCCGTTGGTACGAGCGTACACAGTCCGTGGGCGTGCTCCCGGGACGCGCCCACCCGCCCGTCGCTCTTCGCAGGCCTCCTCGGGCACGCGGTCGACCCGCGTGGTTCGATGAGACGCATTTGTGGCATCCGCGACGAAGGGAGTGGACGCGTGAAGGTGGAGCCGCCGGCGGACGAGCCCGCCGTCGAGGGGATGGCGCCCATCCCGGTCCCGGGGGTCGAGACGCCCGGCGACGACGGTGACGGCGCCACCGAGCTGAACTTCGACGAGCAGTTCTACCCGGCGCGTCCGCGGTCGCTGCGTCCGCGCGCCCGCCGCAAGCTCACCTTCACCGGCGACCTGACCCCGCCGCTGCAGCCCGTCGGGACGAACAAGGCGTACGTGGAGTGGCTGGTGAACCAGTCGATGCTGGGTGACGCCACCATGATGGCGCGCCAGCTCGCCGGCCAGTCGAGCATGTGGAACAACCCGTACGCCCACCCGAACCCGCGCCGGGCCGTCGAGACGGCCCCGGTGTGGTTCACCGCCTACCCCTTGTCGCTGATCACCGGCCGGGGCCAGTCCTTCCTCAGCGCGCTCGGCTCGGACGACCTGTGGCAGGCGTTCGAGCGGATCGGGATCAAGGCCGTCCACACCGGGCCGGTGAAGATGGCCGGCGGCATCACCGGCTGGGAGCCGACGCCGAGCATCGACGGGCACTTCGACCGGATCGCGATGGCGATGGACCCGCTGTTCGGCACCGAGGACGAGTTCCGCGCGATGTGCGAGAACGCCGCCCGCCACGGCGGCACGATCATCGACGACATCGTCCCGGGGCACACCGGCAAGGGCGCGGACTTCCGGCTCGCCGAGATGAACTACCGCGACTACCCGGGGATCTACCACATGGTCGAGATCCCGGAGCACGACTGGGGGCTGCTGCCCGACGTGCCCGAGGGGCAGGACTCGGTCAACCTCGACGCCGAGACCGAGCGGAGGCTCCAGGAGGCCGGCTACATCATCGGCCAGCTGCAGCGGGTCATCTTCTACGAGCCCGGCGTCAAGGAGACGAACTGGAGCGCCACCGCTCCCGTCACGGACACCAAGGGCGGGCGCCGGCGCTGGGTGTACCTGCACTACTTCAAGGCGGGACAGCCCTCGATCAACTGGCTCGACCCCACCTTCGCCGGGATGCGGCTGGTGATGGGCGACGCCCTGCACTCCCTGCTCGACCTCGGCTCGGGCGGCCTGCGGCTGGACGCCAACGGGTTCCTCGGCGTCGAGCGCTCGGCGGAGGAGTCGCCGGCCTGGTCGGAGGGCCACCCGCTGTCCGAGGCGGCCAACCAGCTGATCGGCTCCATGGTGCGCAAGGTCGGGGGCTTCACGTTCCAGGAGCTCAACCTGACGATGGACGCCATCAAGGCGACCTCGGAGGCCGGCCCCGACCTGTCCTACGACTTCGTCACCCGGCCCGCCTACCACCACGCCCTGGCCACCGGCGACACGGAGTTCCTGCGGCTGGTGCTGCGGGAGGGGATCAGGACCGGCATCGACCAGGCGTCCCTGGTGCACGCCCTGCAGAACCACGACGAGCTCACCTACGAGCTGGTGCACTTCGCGACCACCCACAGCGAGGACGTGTACACCCTCGGCGGGGTCGAGATGGCCGGGGCGGACCTCGCCGAGCACGTGCGCGAGACGCTGCGGCGCCGGCTGACCGGGGAGGCCGGGCCGTACAACGCCGTCTTCACGCAGAACGGCATCGCCTGCACCACCGCGTCGGTGATCACCGCCGCCCTCGGGATCACCGACCTCGAGGCGATGAGCGCCGAGGACGTCGAGCGGGTCCGGTCGGCGCACCTGCTGCTGGCGAAGTACAACGCCTGGCAGCCGGGCGTCTTCGCCCTCTCGGGCTGGGACCTGTGCGGCGCGCTCCCGCTCCCCCGCGACCAGGTCAAGAGCCTCGTCCGCACCGGTGACACCCGCTGGCTGGAGCGCGGTGCGCACGACCTGATGGGGTGGAACCCCGACACGCACCAGTCCGCCTCGGGGATGCCGCGCGCGACCTCGCTGTACGGCACCCTGCCCGAGCAGCTGAGCGACCCCCGGTCGTTCGTCTCCCGGCTGGCCGAGCTGCTGGCCGTGCGCGAGTCGGCCGGGATCGCGACCGGCACGCTGCTGGACGTGCCCGACGGCAGCCACGCCGCGATGCTGGTGCTCGTCAACCGGCTCGCCGACGGCACGCTGCAGGTGACCGTCCTGAACTTCGGCGAGGAGGAGCTGCGCGGCACCGTGATGTCGCAGGCGCTGCCGGCGGGGTCGCGCGTCGTGGACCTGTCCACCGACGAGGTCGTGGCGCACGTCGACGAGCTGGGCAGCTTCCGCGTCTCCCTGGGACCGTTCGGCGGCCTGGCCCTCGTCGTCCACGAGGACGCGGGCGCCCCGGCGGCCGGCTGACCGGGACCGCCGCGCCGGCAGGGCCCTCGGGCGCCGGCACGGCGCGTGGCGGCAGCGGTAGCGTCCGGCGACTCACCGGCTGCCGCGACGCGCCACGAGCAGCGTGGCGTCGTCGGCGGACCGGGCGTCGCGGGCGCGGCGCACCACGCTGTCGAGGTCGCTGTCCGGCCCCGACGCGAACGCCCTGGCCAACCGGGCGAGGCCCAGGCGGATCGACTCGCCCCGGCGCTCGATCAGGCCGTCGCTGTACAGGACGAGCGCTCCGCCCTCGGGGACGTGCAGCCGCGTCGCCCCCGGCACCGTCCGCGCGACGCCCAGCGGCGGCCGCGAGGCCCGCGGGCCCCAGGTGGTGGTGCCGTCCGGGTTGACGACGAGCACGGGCGGGTGGCCGAGCGAGACGAGCTCGGCGTCGCCCGTGGCCGGGTCGACGAGCACGACGCACAGCGTCGCGACCTCCCTGGGCAGCGTCCAGCGCGCCGTCTCGCGCAGCGTCTCCACCGCCTCGTGCGCCGACCCGCCCGTCACCAGGCCGGCGCGCAGCGCCGTGCGCAGCTGGCCCATCGTGGCGGCTGCCTGCACGCCGTGCCCCGTCACGTCGCCCACGACGAGCGCGACCCGGCCCGACGGGAGGCGCAGGGCGTCGTACCAGTCACCGCCGACGAGGCCGGTGCCGGCGATCTCGTAGCGGGCCTCGATGGACCACCCGTCCACCTCGGGCAGGTCGGCGGGCAGCAGGCTGCGCTGCAGCTCGCCGGTGGCACGAAGCTCCCGCCGGCCGCGCACGTAGAGCGACTCCATGAGGTGACCGCGCAGCGCGGCAGCGCTCTCCACCTGCAGCTCGGTCCAGGGCGACGCCGTCCCGTCCGGGCCCGGCGAGCGCACCCAGACCAGCACCTGCCGCTCCGGCAGGGTGATGCCCATGACGCTGCGCACGCCGGGCGCCTCGGCGGCCACGCGCGGGGCGTCGGCCGCCAGGTCGTCGGTGTGCACGACGTCCTCGCCGACGTCGGCGACCCAGTCCAGGAGCGCGAGCTGCGCCGCGTCGTCGGCGGGGACGTCCCCGACGAACGTCACGCGGTCCTCGGCCCGCACGATCGCGCCGTCCGCGCGCACCAGGCGCCGCGTCCAGCCGGCACGCGTGATCGCCACGCCGAGCGGCACCGACTCGTCGCGGGACTCGGCGGCCAGGTGCGCCAGCACGCGCTCGACGCGCCACTGGTCCGTGTTCAGCCTCGCGATGCCCTGCACGCCGTGCGCCCGCGGGCGGGCCTGCTCCACCAGCGCGTGCAGCAGGTTGTCCACGTGCGTGCGCAGGGCGGGGTCCGAGCCGCCGCGGGCGGCCTCGTCGAACCCCTCGAGGACACGGCGCGCGAGATCGCCCGGCACGTCCACCGAGATCCACGCCGACCCCGGGTCAGACGTCTCCGACAAGATCACCGCCAGCCCCCTTCCCGGAACAGCGGGCTCACGCTATCGCATGCCTGTTCGACCGGCTGCCCGACGGGCACGTCCGCCCGCCGGACGGCGAGCCGGGCACGAGGAGCGCCTGGAGACCCGGAGGTCCCGGCAGCTGTCCGGGCGGCCGGTGAGGCGCGGAATCTCACCGATTCTGCGCGAGGCCGATGGCGTCGTGCCGTCCGCGTGCCGCACGTGCGGCGATCGCCGTGCAGCGAGCCGGCCATGAGCTGGGACCCGGTGGCGCGGCAGGCCCACGCTGCGTCCTCGCGGCCCCGAGGGTCCCGCCACGCCGGGCCAGTCGCGCGAGCACAAGGCCAGGGACCGCGAGCGGCGACACCTCGGTGCGCCCTTCTGCGAGCGGGTCGCACGCGGCGTGGTGAGGCACCGGTACCGTGCGGACGCGGCGGAGATCCTCGTCGTGGGCGCTGGTATCGGTGGGCTGTTTGCGTCGCGCCTTCTGGCGCGGGCCGGCCATGACGTCACCGTGGTCGAGCGCAGCCCGGAGGCGCCACGGCCGGGCGCGGGGCTGGTCCTCTCCGACGCGGCGTTGCGCCGCTTGTCCGACGCCGGTGTCCCGGTCGCCGCGATCTCCAGTCCGCTGGCCGGGCTCCACGTCACCGGACCTGACGGTCGGTCCCGCGGCGGGGCGAGGCACCGGTCGGCCCTGGCCCGGGCCGAGCTCGTCACCGCGCTGACCGACGGGTTGGGCCGCATGGTCGATCTCCGCTTCGACACGGCCCTGCACGCGGTCCGACAGGACGCTCGAGCCGTGCACTGCCGCGTCGGTGACCGGGACCGGTCGTTCGACTTCCTGGTCGCCGCCGACGGCATCCGCTCCACCGTGCGCAGTGCCCTGGCACCGCACGTGCCGCTGCGCTCAGCCGGTCAGGTGTGCTGGCGCGGGATCGTGCCGGAGCGCTTCGGTGAGGCGGCGACCGAGCTGTGGACCGGCCGAGAACGGATCGGCATCGTCCCCCTGACCGACGCCCGCAGCTACGTGTTCGTCGTCCGGGATGCCGCGACCGCCGGCGACGACCTGGTGCCCGTGGACAGGGTTCCCGACCGCGACGCGGCCGCGGTGCAGGCACTGCGCGACCTACCCGCCGACGCCCTCCTGCGCCACGAGCTGTGGGAGCTGGACCGGCCGGTGTGGGGTGCGTCGCGGGTGGCGCTGCTCGGGGACGCCGCCCATGCCATGACACCCAACACCGGGCTGGGCGCCGCGCTGGCCGTCGAGGACGCCGCCGTGCTCAGCGCGACGTTGCACAACGGACTCGCTGGAGCGGTCGACCGTTACCGACGCTCGCGTGGGGTCCGAGCCCGTGCCGCCCAGCTGGCCTCCCGGGTCATCGGGACGTTTGCCCACAGCCGGCACCCTGCCGCCGACCGCCTGCGACGGGCGATGCAGCTGCAGCACAGCGTCTGACAACCGGACCGACGAACCTCTCCGGCTGCTCACGCAGCGGCGTGCCGTGCAGCGCCCGGCAGCGCCGCCGCCCCGGGGCCCGCACCGACGCGGCGAGCCGACCTCAGCCGGCACGTCAGGCGTCGGCGCCGCGCGGAGGGTGCCGCCCGGGGCGGTGGGGGTGGTCGACGTGGCGTAGGTGATCTCGCCAGGTCGGCCCCGGAGGCGGAGCACCTCCGCCGGACACTCCCCGGTGCTGCCGGACCCGTGCGGGACACGGGTGTCGAGGTCGACGACCGCGCCGGGGCGGAGCGCCAGGTCCTGATCGTCGTGGAGCAGGCGCAGGCGGCCGGACAGGGCGTCGAGGCACTCGTACCCGTCGCACGAGCGAGGCCTGGGGCGACACCGGCCCGTCGGGGTGACCACGCGGGAACGCCGGTGTGCACAGGTTGCGGAGACGCGCTCTGGGCACCGCCCGCTCGACGACGCTGGGCTTCAGCGCCTCCGAGGGGCCTCGGATACGCCCAAGGCCCCTCGGATCGTCCAGCCACGAACCTGCTGACGGCTCAGAAGTCCCAGTCGTCGTCGGTGGTGTCGACGGCCTTGCCGATCACGTACGACGAGCCGGAGCCCGAGAAGAAGTCGTGGTTCTCGTCGGCGTTCGGGCTCAGGGCGGCCAGGATCGCCGGGTTGACGTCCGTCTCGTCCTTGGGGAACAGCGGCTCGTAGCCGAGGTTCATCAGCGCCTTGTTGGCGTTGTAGCGCAGGAACTTCTTGACGTCCTCGGTGAGCCCGAGCTCGCCGTACAGCGCCTCGGTGTACTCGACCTCGTTCTCGTACAGCTCGAAGAGCAGCTCGAACGTGTAGGCCTTGAGCTCGTCCTGCTCCGCCTGGCTGACCAGCTGCAGCCCCTTCTGGAACTTGTAGCCGATGTAGTACCCGTGGACGGCCTCGTCGCGGATGATCAGGCGGATGAGGTCGGCAGTGTTCGTCAGCTTGGCCCGGCTCGACCAGTACATCGGCGCATAGAAGCCCGAGTAGAACAGGAACGACTCGAGCATCGTCGAGGCGACCTTGCGCTTCAGCGGGTCGTCGCCGCGGTAGTAGTCGAGGACGATCTCGGCCTTGCGCTGCAGGTTCGGGTTGTTCTCCGACCACTCGAAGGCCTGGTCGATCTCGCGGGTGGAGATCAGGGTCGAGAAGATCGACGAGTAGCTCTTCGCGTGCACCGACTCCATGAACGCGATGTTGGTGTACACCGCCTCCTCGTGCGGCGTCAGCGCGTCTGGGATGAGCGAGACCGCGCCCACGGTGCCCTGGATCGTGTCGAGCAGCGTCAGGCCGGTGAACACGCGGGTGGTCATGAGCTTCTCGGCCTCGGACAGCGTCGCCCACGACTGGATGTCGTTGGACACCGGCACCTTCTCCGGCAGCCAGAAGTTGCCGACCAGACGGTCCCAGACCTCGAGGTCCTTCTCGTCCTCGAGGCGGTTCCAGTTGATCGCGGTGACGCGGTCGATGAGCTTGAGCTTGCCCGTGGGTGACATGGTCCCTGTGTGCTTTCGACGTGGGGCGGAAGGTGGAGTGTCGACGACGGCCGACCGGCGACGGCCGCAGGGGTGCGGCCGCCGCCGACCCGTCGTCAGGCGTGGGGGCGGGTCAGAGCATGCAGCTGACGCAGTTCTCGACCTCGGTGCCCTCGAGGGCCATCTGCCGCAGGCGGATGTAGTAGAGCGTCTTGATGCCCTTGCGCCAGGCGTAGATCTGCGCCTTGTTGACGTCGCGGGTGGTGACCGTGTCCGGGAAGAACAGCGTCAGCGACAACCCCTGGTCGACGTGCTGCGTCGCCGCGGCGTAGGTGTCGATGATCTTCTCGTAGCCGATCTCGTACGCGTCCTGGTAGTACTCCAGGTTGTCGTTCGTCATGTAGGGCGCCGGGTAGTACACGCGCCCGAGCTTGCCCTCCTTGCGGATCTCGACCTTCGCCGGGACCGGGTGGATCGAGGACGTGGAGTTGTTGATGTAGCTGATCGAGCCCGTCGGCGGCACGGCCTGCAGGTTCTGGTTGTAGATGCCGTGCTCCATGACCGAGGCCTTGAGCGCACGCCAGTCGTCCTGCGTCGGGATGTGGACGCCGGCGTCGGCGAACAGCTGTGCCACGCGGGCCGTGGCCGGCTTCCACTCCTGCTCGGTGTACTTGTCGAAGTACTCGCCCGTGGCGTACTTCGAGTCCTCGAACCCGCCGAACGCCCGGCCGCGCTCGATGGCGAGCCGGTTGGAGGCGGCGATGGCGTGGTAGGCCACCGTGTAGAAGTAGATGTTCGTGAAGTCGATGCCCTCGTCGGACCCGTAGTAGATCCGCTCGCGCGCCAGGTAGCCGTGCAGGTTCATCTGGCCCAGGCCGATGGCGTGGCCCATCTCGTTGGCCTTCTTCACCGGCGGCACCGACTCGATGCTCGACTGGTCCGACACGGCGGTCAGAGCGCGGATCGCGGTGTCGATGGTCTTGCCGAAGTCGGCGGAGTCCATCGCCTTGGCGATGTTGAGCGAGCCGAGGTTGCAGGAGATGTCGCGGCCGACCTCGTCGTACGACAGGTCCTCGTTGAGCGTCGACGGCGTGGAGACCTGGAGGATCTCGGAGCACAGGTTCGAGTGGGTGATGCGGCCCTTGATCGGGTTCGCCCGGTTCACCGTGTCCTCGAACATGATGTACGGGTAGCCCGACTCGAACTGCAGCTCGGCCAGCGTCTGGAAGAAGTCGCGGGCGTTGATCGTCGTCTTGCGGATCCGGTCGTCCGCGACCATCTCGTCGTACTTCTCCGACACGGAGATGTCGGCGAACGGCTGGCCGTAGACGCGCTCGACGTCGTACGGGCTGAACAGGTGCATCTCCTTGTTCTGCTTCGCCAGCTCGAACGTGATGTCCGGGATGACGACGCCCAGGGAGAGCGTCTTGATGCGGATCTTCTCGTCGGCGTTCTCGCGCTTGGTGTCGAGGAACCGCAGGATGTCCGGGTGGTGCGCGTGCAGGTACACCGCACCGGCGCCCTGGCGCGCGCCGAGCTGGTTGGCGTAGCTGAACGAGTCCTCGAGCAGCTTCATCACGGGGATGACGCCGGACGACTGGTTCTGGATCTGCTTGATCGGCGCGCCGTACTCGCGGATGTTGCTCAGGAGCAGGGCCACGCCGCCGCCGCGCTTGGACAGCTGCAGGGCGGAGTTGATGCCGCGCGCGATGGACTCCATGTTGTCCTCGATGCGCAGCAGGAAGCAGGAGACGAACTCGCCGCGCTGCTTCTTGCCCACGTTGAGGAACGTCGGCGTCGCGGGCTGGAAGCGGCCGGTGACGACCTCCTCGACGATGTCACGGGCGAGCTGCTCGTCGCCGTCGGCCAGGCCGAGCGCGACCATGCTCACGCGGTCCTCGAAGCGCTCCAGGTACTTCTTGCCGTCGAACGTCTTGAGCGTGTACGAGGTGTAGTACTTGAACGCGCCGAGGAACGTGTCGAAGCGGAACTTGTGCGAGTACGCGAGCTGGAACAGCTCCTTGACGAAGGCCGGCGAGTACTTCTCCAGGACCTCGCGCTCGTAGTACTCGTTCTCGACGAGGTAGCGCAGCTTGTCCTCGAGGGTGTCGAACTCGATGGTGTTCGGGTTGACGTGCTGCAGGAAGTACTGGCGCGCGGCCTCGCGGTCCTTGTCGAACTGGATCTTCCCGTCCGGACCGTAGAGGTTCAGCATCGCGTTGAGCGCGTGGTAGTCCATCTGCAGGTTCTGGACCGCCACCGGCTCGCCCACGGCGGCCGGCGTCTCGCTCACGCCGAGATCAGAGACTGTCGTTGCCAAAATCGTCCCAATCCGCCGCGGACGCGCGTCACGTCCTCGGCTGTCCCCAGGAGTTCGAAGGCGTACAGGTAGGGCACCTGGCACTTCGCCGAGATGATGTCGCCGGCGATGCAGTACGCAGCGCCGAAGTTGGTGTTGCCCGCGGCGATGACGCCGCGGATGAACGAGCGGTTGTGCGCGTCGTTGAGGAACTTGACCACCTGCCGCGGCACGGACCCGCCCTCGTTGCCCCCGCCGTAGGTGGGCACCATGAGCACGTAGGGCTCGTCGACGGTCAGGAAGCCGTCCGCGGGGCGCAGCGGGATGCGGTGGACCGCCATGCCCAGCTCCTCGAGGCCGAGGCGCTGGACGAAGCGGTGCGTGTTCTCCGACACGCTGGAGAAGTAGACGAGAGCTGCCATGTCACCCTCTCCTGACACGCATCCCGGGTGCGTGCCGGGCACGCGCGGACTCGTGGTGGCGGCCCCAGGGCCGCGGCGCTCGCGCGGAGCGCGGGGGCCGGGCCCGCAGGCCCGGCCCGCGGTCGTCAGGCCGTGGCGGCCTGGCGGGCGAGGGCGCCGATCTTGTCCGGGCGGAAGCCCGACCAGTGGTCGCCGTCGGCGACCACGACCGGCGCCTGCAGGTAGCCGAGGCCACGGACCATCTCCAGCGCCTCGGCGTCCTGCGTGATGTCGACGACCGTGTACTCGACGCCCTTCTTGTCGAGGGCACGGTAGGTCGCGTCGCACTGCACGCAGGCCGGCTTGCTGTAGACCGTGACGCTCATGTCCGTCTCCCTGTCTGAGCCCCTCGCGGGCGCTGGTCGGTGGTCGTCTCCTGGCCTCTCCCCCGGCTCCGGCCGGGCCCGGCGAGGGCGGCGGCGCGGGGCCGCGGGAGGAACGACGGCCGTGAAACTACAGTGATGTGGTTCGCGGAAGGGCCTGGTGGCCCCTCAGGACTCAGACACTACACCTAGTGCCTGGGGCGGGGACAGCAACGACATGTTGTGGTCGCCGCGTGTCGCGCACTCGTTGTCGAGACATGCTTCATCGTCCCACCGGCCTCCGACACGCCCCCCGTCCCGTCCCGCCGTCGGCGCGCCCGCCGACCGGACGCCGCGCCGTCCACCGCGCCGCGCACCGCCGCCGCCCCGGTGTGCACAGGGCACGCCGGCGCCCGGCCGCGGCGCCGCGCGGATCGGCCTCCGTCGTCCACAGCCCGTGCACGATCGGGGTCCACAGGGTGTGGGCCGTCCGGGAAGGCTCGCGGCGCAGCCCCCGGGGCCCGCCGGCGGGCCCCGGCGCCCTGGCGCACGGACGGCCCGGTGCCCCCTCGCGGGGTGCTCCGGGCCGTCCGGTGGTGCGAAAGATCACCCGCTCGGCGTCGCCGCGGCGGGCGACCTCACGCCTGCGGGTCCACCTCCGTCACCGCCGGCAGGAGGCCGGTGGCGGCCAGGCGGCGGTACCAGTGTGCGGAGTCCTTCCACGTGCGCTCGAGCGTGTCGTAGTCGACGTGCAGCAGCCCGAAGCGTCGGGAGTACCCGTAGCCCCACTCGAAGTTGTCCATCAGCGACCAGGCGAAGTAGCCGCGCACGTCGGCACCGGCGTCGCGGGCGTCGGCGACGGCTGCGACGTGGTCGTGCAGGTAGGCCACGCGCCGCGGGTCGTGCACCCGCCGCACGCCGTCCTCGACGGTCACCTCGTCGTCGAACGCGGCGCCGTTCTCCGTGACCATCAGCGGCACGTCGGGGTACCGCCTGGCCAGCGAGACCAGCAGGTCCGACATGCCCGTGGCGTCGATGCCCCAGCCCATGGCCGTGCGCTCACCGGGCACCTGGACGAACTCCACGTCCTGCACGCCGATCCACGGGGTGTGCTTCGACGCGCCGTGCCCGTCGTCCTCGGAGCGCTCGCCCGTGCCGTCGAAGAGCCGCACGGTGACCGGCGAGTAGTAGTTCACGCCCAGCACGCTGATCGGCTGGCGGACCAGCTCCAGGTCGCCGGGCTGGACGAACGACCAGTCGCTGACCGACTCCGTGGTGTCCAGCAGGTCCTGCGGGTAGGCGCCCTCGAGCATCGGGCCGAGGAACGCCCCGTTGGCCAGCGCCTCGATCCGCCGCACCGCGAGCGCGTCGCGGTCCGGGTCCTCCGGGCGCACCACGTGCAGGTTGAGCGTCACCGAGGTGCGCGCGTCCTGCCCCAGCACGTCGCGGACCGCGGCCGAGGCCAGCCCGTGAGCCAGGTTGAGGTGGTGCACCGCGCGCAGGGCCGCCTCCGGCTCCGTGCGGCCCGGGGCGTGCACGCCCGAGCCGTAGCCCAGGTAGGCCGAGCACCACGGCTCGTTCAGCGTCGTCCAGGTGTCCACCCGCTCGCCCAGCTCGCGCGCCATGTGCCGGGCGTACTCGGCGAACGCGTACGCGGTCTCGCGGTTGGCCCAGCCGCCGGCGTCCTCGAGCTCCTGCGGCAGGTCCCAGTGGTACAGCGTCACCACCGGGCGGATGCCGCGCTCGCGCAGCGCGTCGAGCAGGCGCGCGTAGAACGCCACGCCCTCGGCGTTGAGCTCCCCGCGCCCGCCCGGCTGCACCCGCGGCCACGAGATCGACAGCCGGTAGGCGTCCATCCCGAGGCGCACCAGGTGGTCCACGTCCTCCTCCCACCGGTGGTAGTGGTCGTCGGCCACGTCCCCGGTGTCGCCGCCGAGCGTCCGGCCCGGCGTGTGCGAGTACGTGTCCCAGATGGACGGGCCGCGGCCGCCCTCGGCGGCCGCGCCCTCGATCTGGTAGGCGGCGGTGGCCGTGCCCCAGACGAAGTCGTCGGGAAACGTGCGGCCCGCGGCCGCGCCCTGAGCCTGTGTCGGCGCGCTCACGCGACCACCACCCGCAGCTCGCCGGCGCCGGTCGCCCGGGCCTGCCGGCCGCCGAGCTCGACGCCCCACTCCCCCGGCGCGTCCGTCGTCGTCACGACGACGGCGTCCGCCGTCCGCCGCACCCGGAACGTCGCGTCCTCGCCTGTCCCACCCGGCACCGTGACCACCTCGTCGTGTCCCTCGGGCAGCTCGAAGCAGCGCAGCGTCACGCCGTCCGCCCAGTCGTACTCCGGCGCGTCGTCCCGCGCGCCGACCGGCAGGACCGTACCCGGCCGCACCAGCACCGGCAGCGACGTGAAGCCGTGCTCCTCCGTGACCCAGCGCGGGCCCGTCACCGTGGCCGCGTGCGAGCCCTCGGCGTCGTCGACCAGCCGCGTCCACGTGCCCTCCGGCACGTAGTACTCGACCGTACCGTCCGGGGTGAACACCGGGGCCACGAGCAGCGCGTCGCCGAGCATGTACTGCATGTCCAACGGCTGCGCCCCGCGGTCGCCGGGGAACTCCAGCACCATCGGGCGCATCATCGGCACGCCCACGCGGTGCGCCTCGTCGGCCAGCCGGCCCAGGTACGGCATGAGCGACAGCTTCAGGTGCGTGAACTCGCGCGTGACGTCGACGGCCTCGTCGTCGAACGCCCACGGCACCCGGTAGGAGCCCGAGCCGTGCAGCCGCGAGTGGCTCGACAGCAGGCCGAACGCCAGCCACCGCTTGAACACCCCGGGGTCGGGCGTGCCCTCGAAGCCGCCGATGTCGTGGCTCCAGTACCCGAAGCCGGACATCGCCAGCGACAGCCCGCCGCGCAGCGACTCCGCCATGGAGGCGTACGTCGAGTCGCAGTCGCCGCCCCAGTGCACCGGGAACTGCTGGCCGCCGGCCGTGGCCGAGCGGGCGAACAGCACCGCTTCGCCGGTGCCGCGCTTGCGCTCCAGCAGCCGGAAGACCGCCTCGTTGTACAGGTGCGCGTAGTAGTTGTGCATCTTGCGCGGGTCCGAGCCGTCGTGCCAGACGACGTCGTCCACCGGGATGCGCTCGCCGAAGTCGGTCTTGAACGCGTCGACGCCCTGGTCGAGCAGGCGCTCGAGGTGGCCCAGGTACCACTGCGTGGCCTCGGGGTTGGTGAAGTCCACCAGGCCCATGCCGGCCTGCCACATGTCCCACTGCCACACGCCGCCGTCGGTGGTGCGCACCAGGTAGCCCTTGGCGGCGCCCTCGGCGAACAGCGGCGAGCGCTGGCCGATGTACGGGTTGATCCACACGCACACCTTCAGGCCCCGGTCGTGCAGGCGGGCCAGCATGCCCTCCGGGTCGGGGAACGTGCGCGGGTCCCACTCGAAGTCGCACCACTGGTACTCGCGCATCCAGAAGCAGTCGAAGTGGAAGACACTCAGCGGCAGGTCGCGCTCGGCCATCCCGTCGATGAAGCTCGTGACGGTCGCCTCGTCGTAGCTGGTGGTGAACGACGTCGACAGCCACAGGCCGAACGACCAGCCGGGCACCTTCGCGGGGCGGCCGGTCAGCGCGGTGTACCGGCGCAGCACGTCCTTGGGCGTCGGGCCGCCCACGAGGTAGTAGCGCAGGGACTGGCCCTCGACCGAGAACTGCACGCGCGTGTTGACCTCGGAGGCCACCTCGAGCGAGACCTTCTCCGGGTGGGCGACGAACACGCCGTAGCCCTTGCTCGTGACGTAGAACGGCACGTTCTTGTAGGCCTGCTCGCTGGAGGTGCCGCCGTCCTCGTTCCACACGTCGACCACCTGGCCGTTCTTGACGAACGGCCCGAACCGCTCGCCCAGCCCGTAGACGTGCTCGGCCGGGTCGAGCGTGAGCTGCTCGTGCACCCAGGACGTACCCTGCTGCGGGCCCGACTCGGCGGTCATCACGCCCACCGACTTCGGCAGGCTCGAGGTCAGCAGGCGGCCGTCCTGCTCGAAGTCCACGCGCCAGCGCCCGCCGCGGTGCACCCGCACGGTCAGCCCGCCGGTCTCCAGCACGCCGGCCGACTCGTCGACCTTGACCACGGGCCGGAAGCCCTCGGAACCGGCGACCGCGAAGGCCGGGCCGGACGCCGCCGCGCCGGCGTGGTGCGTGACGTCCACCGCCACGACGCCCGGCATCGGCGACGAGTACGTCACCGTCACCATCGGCCGGTTGAGCGTGTCGCCACGGCCGCGGATCACCGCGGTCGGCGCGTACACCGTCATGGTGCCGGCGGCCTCGTCGACGCGGACGTCGTCGACCTCCACGGCGTAGAGCGGACTGATGCCACGGCGGGTCTGCCAGTAGCCGTCGGTGAACTTCATGCGTCACCCTCTCGGGTCTCGTCGGTGAGGAATGCTGCGGTCACGCCGGCCCGGTCACTTCACGGAGCCGGCGGTGACGCCGCGGGTCAGCGTGCGCTGGAAGATGAGGAAGAAGACCAGCGCGGGCAGCAGGGAGATCAGCGCGCCGGCGTTCGTCGTCGGGGCGTCCATCATGCGGTCGCCCTGCAGGGACGCGAGCGCGATCGGCACCGTCTGGGTGTCGCCGGTGGTCAGCATCACCAGCGGGATGAAGAACTCGTTCCACGTCCAGATGAAGAAGAAGATCATCAGCACGCCGAGCGTGGGGCGCACGATCGGGAACACGACCCGCCACAGGATCCGCCAGCGGCCGGCGCCGTCGAGCGCCGCCGCCTCGAGCAGCGCGGGCGGGAACGTGCCCAGCACCGAGGCCAGCAGGTACGTGCCGAACGCCGACTGGATGACGGTGAAGATGATGATCACCGACCACGGCGAGTTCGACAGGCCGACCTTCTGCGCCATGTCGAACAGCGGGTAGATCAGCGCCTCCTGCGGCAGCATGTTGGCCAGCAGGAACAGCGTGACGATCCACAGCCGGCCCTTGATGCGCCCGACGCCGATCGCGTAGGCGTTCAGCAGCGACAGCAGCGTGCCGAGCACGGCCACCACGCCGGAGATGAAGAACGAGTTCCACAGCTTGACCGGGAACTCGGTGCGCTCCCAGAAGTTGACGACGCCGTCGAGGTACAGGTGGCTGGGCAGGCTGAGCGGGCCGTCCTGGGAGTACTCCTGCGGCGACTTCAGCGCGTTGAGCACCATGATGACGAACGGCGCCAGGATGACCAGGGCGACGACGACGGCCGCGGACAGGACGAACCAGCGCGCGACACCGCGGCGGTGCCGCTCGTCCTGGCGCGAGGCGCGGACCTTCTTCGGTGCGGACGGCGCCGTGGTCGACGCGGGTGCGGTGAGCGTGGACATCAGCGCCCCTCCTCCTCGCGCCGCTGGGCGCGGTTCTGCAGGCCGAGGATGACGACGGCCACGACGATGATCACGAGCGTCAGCACCGTCGCGACGGCGGCGCCGTAGCCGACCTTCGACTTGTCGAAGAAGTTCAGATACGAGTAGTAGCTCGGCACGAGGGTCGAGCTCTCGGGGCCGCCGCGGGTCAGCACGTAGATCGGGCCGAACACCTTGAGCGCCGCCACGGTGCAGGTGAGCGTCACGACGAACGTCTCGGGGCGGATCTGCGGCAGCGTGATCGCGCGGAAGCGCCGCCACCAGCCGGCGCCGTCGAGCTCGGCGGCCTCGTACAGCTCCGGGTCCACCCGCTGCAGGGCGGACATGAAGATGACCACCGGGTAGCCGATCTGCACCCACACCAGCACGGCGGCCACGGTCGGCAGGGCGGTGGACGTGTCGCCCAGCCAGTTCGGCGGGCTGTCCACGCCCAGGCCACGCAGGATCACGTTGAGCGCGCCGGTCTGGGAGTTGAGGATCCAGTTCCACAGCACGCCGGCGACCGCCACGGGCAGGATCTGCGGCAGGTAGTAGGTGGCGCGCAGCACGGCGGCCACCCGGCCGCCGAACCGGCGCCCGAGGTAGTCGAACAGCACGGCAGCGAGCACGAGGCCGATGAGCGTGGGCGCCACGACCATCGCGGCGATCATCGCCACCGAGTTGGTGAACGACGTCCAGAACGCGGTGTCCTGCATCAGCTCGGCGTAGTTGCCGAGGCCCACCCACTGCAGCGGGGACATGCCGCCGCGCCACGAGAAGAGGCTGATGTAGACGTTGGTGACGAACGGGTAGCCGATCACGACGACGAACGCGACGGCTCCGGGGATCAGGTACGGCAGGTAGGGCACCCACGCCGGGCGGCGGCGTCGGCGCTGACGGGACACGGGGCGGGCCTCGGGTCCGGTCTCGGGTCGGACTTCGACCTGTGCGGTCATCTCCAGCTCCTCGGTGACGGGCCGGCGTGCGGCGGCCTGCGGCAGGGACCGGGCGGGGGCGGCCGGCGTCGGCCGCCCCCGCGGGCGGTCAGCTGCCGGTCAGGTCGGACCTGCCGTCGACGTAGGCGGACTCGAGCCCGTCGAGCACCTCGGCAGGCGCCTTCGACTGGTTCACCAGCGACTGCAGCTGGCTGACGACGACGTCGTAGTAGCCGGGCACCGGCCAGTCGGGGTAGAACGCCAGGCCGTCCTCGTCGAGGATCGCCTGGAAGTTCTCGGTGAGCTGCTTGGTGCGCTCGTCGGTGATCGTCGAGGCGTCACCGGCGACGGGCAGGCCGCCGGTCTCGGCGAGGATGTTCTGGACCTCCGGGCGCAGCGTGATGTCGATGAACTCCTCGGCCAGCGACTTCGAGTCGGCGTTGGCCGGGACGACCCAGAGGTTGCCGGACGAGCCCGGGTGCAGCGCGTTGCCGGGGAAGTTGAACTGGCCCCAGTCGTCCTGCATCTCGGCGACGAGGCGGCCGAACCACCACGAGCCGGAGACCATGATCGGGTAGGTGCCGTTGATGAACGACACGCCCATGTCCTCGGCGGTCAGCGCCGCCGAGTCGGGGGCGATGTAGCCCGCCTTGATCCACTCGTCGAGCTTCTCGGTGGCGGCCGTCATCTCCGGGCCGTGGAAGTCCACGTCGCCGTCGAACAGCTGGTACTGGTCGACGAGGCTGCGGTCGGAGTTGGCGAGCACCAGCTCGTACCACAGCTGGCCCAGCGGGTACTCGGAGCCCGCCTCGGCCAGCGGCGTGATGCCGGCGTCCCTGAACGTCTGCAGCGCGGCCTCGAACTCCTCGAGGGTCGTGGGGACCTCGACGCCGTGCTCGGCGAACATCGCCTTGTTGTAGTACACCTGCACGAACTCGCCGTAGTTGGGCACGCCGTACCACTCGCCGGAGCCCATGAGGCCGTTCTCGTCGTAGGTCGCGGTGGTCTGCAGCGAGCCGGGGAGCTTGTCGGCCCAGCCCTTCTCCTCGGCGACGTCCGTGAGCGGCGCGAGCAGGCCCTGCGCGGCGAGCTGGCCCGCGGTGGCGTTGCCCTTGTTGTACTCCATGACGTCCGGCACGTCGTCGCCGGTGAGCACGATCTTGGCGTTCTTCTGGATCTGCTCGAACGTCTGCTTCTCGACGACGACGTCGACGTCCGGGTGCTCGTCCTCGAAGATCTCGATGGCCCGGGCCCAGGCCTGGCCCATCGCGGAGTCGTCGTTCTCGTAGTGCCAGATCGTCAGCGTCTTGTCGTCGGTGTCGCCACCGCCGGCGGCGTCACCGCCGCTCGTACCTCCGCCGACGCACGCCGTCAGGGCGAGCGGCAGCACCGCCAGGGCGGCGATCATCGAGCCCTTGCGGGTTCGCTTCATCGCGGGTCCTCCTCGTCGAGTCCCGGCCGATGGCCGGGTTGCCCGGGCTCGTGGCCCGGGCGGGGTGGACGCGACCCGTCGTCGGGCCGCGCTGGTGCGTCAGGACGACGCGGTATCGCCGTCGACGGCGCTCCCCGGGCCGTCGCGGTGAGTGCGGGGCGTCGCGCCCGGGGCGGGCGCGACGCTGCCCCCGGGCTCGAGGGCGCACGGGATCAGCACGTCCGGCGTCGCGGGGCGGCCGGCGTCGACGAGCGACAGGAGCTTCAGGACGCCGAGGCGTCCGAGCTCCGCGCCCGGGGCGTGCAGGGTGGTCAGGGGCGGGTTGGTCATCTCGCCGACGCCCGGCGACGTGACGATCGACAGGATCGACATCTGGCTCGGCACGTCGATGCGCCGCGACTGCAGCTCCACCATCACGCCGAAGGTCGCGATCTCGTTCATCGTCACCAGCGCGGTCAGCTCCGGGTCGCGCTCGAGCAGCTCGGCGGCTGCCGCGCGGCCGCCGCGGGGCGACTCGTCGCTGTGCACGACGACCGGCGCCAGGCCGCGGCTGCGCATCGCCGCCTCGTAGCCCTCCTGGGCCCGGAAGGTGGGCGCGTAGCCGGACTCCCGGCTGGCGAGGGAGTGGTTGACGAAGCCGATGCGGCGGTGGCCGAGGCCCACGAGGTGGGCGACGGCGTCCTCGGTGGTCTGCTCGAAGTCGATGTCCACGCTCGGGCGTCCCTCGACGTCCCGGGTGCGGCCGATCATCGTGTAGGGGATGCCGGCCTCCTGCAGCGTGTCCACCCGCGCGTCGTCGAGCGCGACCTCCATGAGCAGGACGCCGGCCGCCATCCCCTGGCGGACCAGGTCGCGGATCTCCGGGGCCTGGGTGGTCCGGAAGGGCCACAGCACCAGGTGGTAGCCGTTCTCCCGGGCGGTGACCGCCGCGGCGTCGACGAACTCGGCGACGGTGCCACCGAGCCCGCGCTCCATCGCCGGGTAGATCAGGGCGAGCACGTTGCTGCGCCGCGAGGCCAGCCCGCGCGCCATGGCGTTCGGCTGGTAGCCGAGCTCGGCCATGGCCTCCTCGATGCGCCGGCGCGTGTCCGCCGAGACGGGGCGCGTGCCCGAGAGGGCGTAGGAGACCGTGCTCAGCGAGACCTGCGCGCGCCGCGCCACGTCCTGCATCGTCGCCATCCGGTCACCTCCCCGTGATCGGCGCACCTGGCGGTGCGCTGCGCCCGCCGCCGCTCGCGCGGGCGAGCGTTTCGTCGAAGCGCTTCGTCGAAACGCATCGTCGAAGCGCATTGTCGAAGCGCTTCGATGATGTTGCGCATCGAGTATTGCCGTCGAACGAATCCCGCGTCAAGCGGTCCGGCGCCCCGCGCCGGCGCCGGTGGGGCGGCGGGCCACGCCCGCCGCGCCAGCACGGTGGACGTCGGCGCTGGTCAGCGCCCGGTCACGCGACCTGGACGCCCGCGCGCAGCACGCGCACCGGCCGCAGCTGCGCGTCGGTGACCACCACGTCCGCGCGCCGCCCGGGCACGAGGCCCCCGACGTCCCGGCGGCCGAGCACGCGGGCCGGCACCCACGACGCCGCCCGGACGGCGTCGACCAGCGGCACGCCGGCCGCAACCGTGGTGCGCACGACGTCGAGCAGGTGCGCCGTGCCGCCGGCGATCGAGCCGCCCTCGGGGTCGCCGGGGTCGGTCAGGCGCGCGACGCCGCCGCGGACGGTCACCGACATCGGCCCCAGCTCGTAGGCGCCGTCGGGCATGCCCGCGGCGGCCATCGCGTCGGTGACGAGCGCGACGCGGTCGGCGCCCAGCGTCGCCATGACGGAGCGGATCGTGGCCGGCGCGAGGTGCACGCCGTCGGCGACGAGCTCGACCACGAGGTCGCCCCGGGCCGCCGCGGCGAGGCACGCCGCGACGGGACCGGGCGCGCGGTGGTGCAGCGGCGGCATGCCGTTGAACAGGTGGGTGGCCGTCATCTCCCGGGCCGGCGCTCCCCCGGCGGCCGCCTCCCGCAGCCCCGCGGCGACCTGCGCCACCAGGGCCTCGGCCTCCTCCGTCGTGCCCACGGTGTGCCCCAGGGACGGGATGGCGCCCGCGGCGACCAGCGCCTCGGCGGCGCCCCCGGGCCCGGCCACGCCCGGCACCTCCGGGGCCACGGTCATCGTGCGCAGGTGCCCGCGCGCCGCCGCGGACAGCTCGCGCACGAACCCGGCGTCGCCGGCCACGAGGTGCTCGGGGCTCTGCGCGCCGCGCCGCTCGTACGACAGGAACGGCCCCTCGGCGTGGATCCCGGCGAGCTCGCCCGCCTCCGCCAGCGCGGCGAGCAGCTCCGCCCGCTCCAGCATCGTGCGTCGGTCGGCGGTGACCAGCGACGCCAGCATCGTCGTCGTGCCGTGCCGCAGGTGCTCCCCCGCCGCCGTGCGCACCTCGTCCGGCGTGGTCGCGTCGGGGAAGCTCGCCCCGCGGCCGCCGTGGTTGTGCAGGTCGACCAGGCCGGGCAGGAGCGTCGTCCCGGGGGTCGGCGCGGACTCGGCGACGGCCGCGGCGACGTCGGGGGCCACCCCTGCGCGCACGACGTCGTCGACGGACCCGACGAGCACGATGCGGTCGCCGTCGAGCACGACGACGCCGTCGTCGACCACCGCGTCCGGGGTCACGACCCGGCCCCGCAGGACGACGGTGCCGGACGGGGAGGGCGTGGGCGTCATGGCGCCATCCTCCCGCACGCCGCTCCCAGCACCGGGCAGCGGCAGGCCGTCAGAAGAGGCGGGACTCGACGTCGTCGACGCCGCGCATGGCGTCGTAGTCGAGCACGAGGCAGGTGATGCCGCGGTCGGTCGCCAGGACCCGCGCCTGCGGCTTGATCTCCTGCGCGGCGAAGACGCCGCGCACGGGCGCCAGCAGCGGGTCGCGGTTGAGCAGCTCGAGGTAGCGGGTGAGCTGCTCGACGCCGTCGATGTCGCCCCGACGCTTGATCTCGACGGCGACGGTGCCCCCCGCGGGGTCGCGGGCGAGGATGTCGACGGGGCCGATCGCGGTCATGTACTCGCGGCGCACGAGGGTGTGCCCGTCGCCGAGCAGGGCGATCTGCTCGGCGAGCAGCTCCTGCAGGTGGGCCTCGACGCCGTCCTTGACGAGGCCGGGGTCGACGCCGAGCTCGTGGCTCGAGTCGTGCACGACCTCGTGCAGCTCGATCTCCAGCCGGTCGTCGGACTTGGCGTGCTGGACCGTCCAGACGGCGGTCACGCCCCGCGCGCGGGCCGCGTCGTCCGGCTCCGCCACCCGCAGCGTGCACGGGGGGCTCATCCAGTTGAGCGGCTTGTAGGACCCGCCGTCGGAGTGCAGCAGCACGCTGCCGTCGGCCTTGACGACGAGCAGGCGGGTGGCCAGGGGCAGGTGGGCGGTCAGGCGGCCCGTGTAGCGGGCCGAGCACTGGGCGACGACGAGGCGCACAAAGCTCCAGCGGTCGATCTGGCGGTCAGGGACGGGACCGGGGTGGGGGTGGGGCCGGCGGCACGAGGACCGCGGCGGGGCGACGGCGCCGGGAGCCGGCGCGTCAGAGCACGAGGTCGCGGCGGCCCGGTGGTGCGGCCTCGAGCCAGGAGGCGAGGCCGGCGTACGCGCCGGACGACATGGACAGCTCGAAGTCCGTCCCGTCGTAGCGACATCGCACCAGGTACTGGTCCGGCTGGCCGGCCTGGTCCAGCGGGACGCGGCCGGTGACCTCGAGCCGCTCGCGCGACCAGGTCCGCGCGGGACGCAGGGCGAGCGACCAGCACCGGTACCAGTCGATGCGCCCGACGGCGTAGTGGGCGATGCCCAGGGTGAACGCGGCGCTCGGGGTGTCCGCCGCCCGGGCGTGGCACGGGAACGAGCCGACCCGGTGCGACAGCGCCCGCAGCCGCCACGCGCCGATCGCCGCCAGGACGGCCAGCAGCGCGATGACGGCGACGGCGACCCAGGCGGCGAACGGCACGGCGGTGAGCCTCAGGCGATCCGGGACTCGGCCGGCGCGACCGGCGCGATGTCGTCGGCGACGATCGTCACGAGGTTGTCGTCCACGGACACGAAGCCGCCGCTGACGTGCACCTCGACGGACTCGCCGTGCGTCGTGCTGACCTTGACCGTGCCCGGGCGCAGCACCGCGAGCAGCGGCGTGTGGTTGGCGAGGATGCCGACCTGGCCGTCGACCGACGGCGCGCTCACCTGGTGGGCCGTGCCCGACCAGACCTTGCGGTCGGTGGCCACGAGGTCCACGCTCAGCTCTGCCACAGGGGTACTCCTCTCGGGGGCGGCGCCCCGGGTGCCGCCGTGCGGCGGACGGCGGGACGCCGTGGGTTGTCCGGCGGCCGGCCGGCCGCTCTGGCGAGCGGCCGGCCGGCCGGGGGGCGTCAGGCGCCGTACTCCTTCTGGATGCGGGCCCAGTTGCGCTCGAGGTCCTCGAGGCCACCGATGTTGTAGAAGGCCTGCTCGGCGACGTGGTCGAACTCGCCCTCGGCGATCTTCTTGAACGCCTCGATGGTCTCCGACAGCGGCACGGTGGAGCCGGCGACGCCGGTGAACTTCTCCGCCATGTACGTGTTCTGGGAGAGGAACTGCTGGATGCGGCGCGCACGCGCGACGATCGTCTTGTCCTCCTCCGAGAGCTCGTCCACACCGAGGATCGCGATGATGTCCTGCAGCTCCTTGTTGCGCTGGAGGATCGACTTCACCTGGGTGGCGACCTCGTAGTGCTCCTGGCCCACGTAGCGCGGGTCGAGGATGCGGGAGGTCGAGGCCAGCGGGTCCACGGCCGGGTACAGACCCTTCGACGCGATCTCGCGGGAGAGCTCCGTCGTCGCGTCGAGGTGGGCGAACGTGGTCGCGGGCGCCGGGTCGGTGTAGTCGTCGGCCGGCACGTAGATCGCCTGCAGCGAGGTGATCGAGTGGCCGCGCGTCGAGGTGATGCGCTCCTGCAGGATGCCCATCTCGTCGGCGAGGTTCGGCTGGTAGCCCACCGCGGAGGGCATGCGGCCGAGCAGCGTCGACACCTCGGAGCCCGCCTGCGTGAAGCGGAAGATGTTGTCGATGAACAGCAGCACGTCCTGCTTCTGCACGTCGCGGAAGTACTCCGCCATCGTCAGGCCGGTCAGGGCGATGCGCAGGCGGGTGCCCGGCGGCTCGTCCATCTGGCCGAACACCAGGGCCGTCTTGTCGAAGACGCCGGCCTCCTCCATCTCGTGGATGAGGTCGTTGCCCTCACGGGTGCGCTCGCCGACGCCGGCGAACACGGACACACCGCCGTGGTCCTGGGCGACGCGCTGGATCATCTCCTGGATGAGGACCGTCTTGCCGACGCCCGCACCGCCGAAGAGGCCGATCTTGCCACCCTGCACGTACGGGGTGAGCAGGTCGATGACCTTGATGCCGGTCTCGAACATCTGGGTCTTCGACTCGAGCTGGTCGAAGGCCGGGGCCTTGCGGTGGATGGGCCAGCGCTCGGTCACCTCGAACTGCTCGCCCTCCTTGAGGTTGAGCACGTTGCCGGTCACGTCGAACACGTGGCCCTTGGTGATGTCGCCGACGGGCACGGAGATCGGGGCCCCGGTGTCGGTGACGACCGCGCCGCGCACCAGACCGTCGGTCGGCTTGAGCGCGATGGCGCGCACCAGCGAGTCGCCGAGGTGCTGGGCGACCTCGAGGGTCAGCGTGAAGGTCTTCTCGCCCTCGCCCTGCGAGGAGAGGTCGATCTCGACCGTGAGGGCGTTGTAGATGTCGGGGATCGCGTCCTCGGGGAACTCGATGTCCACGACGGGGCCGATCACACGCGCGACGCGGCCCACGCCGGGACCGCTCTGGCGCTCGACCGGGGCTTCCACGGTGGTGGCGGTCATTGCTTGCCTCGCTTCGAAAAGGTCGTCTGGGTGTCAGTCTGGTCGTCGCGCAGGGCGAGCGGAAATCCGCTACGCCGACGCGGCGAGGGCGTCGGCACCCGAGACGATCTCGCTGATCTCCTGGGTGATGTCCGCCTGGCGCGCCTGGTTGGCCAGGCGCGTGTAGGTACGGATCAGGTCCTCGGCGTTGTCCGTCGCCGTGTGCATCGCGCGCTGGCGCGAGGCGAGCTCGGACGCCGCCGCGTCCAGCAGGAAGCTGTAGATGCGGCTGCGGACGTACCGCGGCAGCAGCGTGTCGAGCACGACCTCGGGCGACGGCTCGAAGTCGTACAGCGGCGCGGCCTCGCCCTGCTCGGACACGCCCTCCACGACCTCGAGCGGCAGGAGCCGCGCGACCCGGGGACGCTGCGTGACCATGTTGACGAACTGCGTGTAGACCACGTGCAGCTCGGCGACACCGCCGTCGGCGGCGCCCGCCAGGAACCGGCCGAGGAGGGTCTCCGAGATCTCCTCGGCGTCCTCGGCCGACGGGCGCTCCGAGCCGTACGACCACTCGCCGGCGAGCTGGCGCCCGCGGTAGCGGTAGTACGAGATGGCACGGCGGCCCGTGGCGTACAGCTCCACCTGCTTGCCCTCGCGCTCGAGGCGCTCGCGCAGGCGCTCACCCTCGCGGATGATCGCCGAGGAGTACGAGCCCGCCATGCCGCGGTCCGACGAGACGACGAGGATCGCCACCCGGTCGGTGTCGTGGCGCGCGCTCGTGAGCGGGTGCTCGACCGACGCGTGGGTCGCCACCGCGGACACGGCCCGCGTGATGGCCTGCGCGAAGGGCGCCGCCGCCGCGGTGCGCGCACGGGCCTTGCCGATGCGCGACGCGGCGATGAGCTCCTGCGCGCGGAACATCTTCTTCAGCGACTGCGTCGACTTGATCCGCTGCTTGTAGACGCGCTGGGATCCTCCGGCCATGCGTCAGGCCTTCTTGCCCGTGACGATCTGCTCCTGCTCGACCGTCACGTCGACGTCGTCCTGACCGCCGACCAGCGGGGTGCTGTCGCCCTTGACGAACCCGGCGCGGAACTCGTCCACGGCGGCGGCGAGCGCGGCCTCCGTGTCGGCCTCCAGCTTGCCGGTCGTCGCGATGGTCGTCAGCACGTCGGTCTTGCGACGCATGTGGTCGAGCAGCTCGGCCTCGAAGCGCTTGATGTCCTCGATCGGGACGTCGTCGAGCTTGCCCTTGGTGCCGGCCCAGATGGACACGACCTGCTCCTCGACCGGGTACGGGGTGTACTGCGGCTGCTTGAGGAGCTCCATGAGCGCCGCACCGCGGGCCAGCTGGCCGCGCGACGCCGCGTCGAGGTCCGAGGCGAACATGGCGAACGCCTCGAGCGAGCGGTACTGGGCCAGCTCGAGCTTCAGCGTGCCCGCGACCTTCTTCATCGCCTTGATCTGGGCGTCGCCGCCGACGCGGGACACCGAGATGCCGACGTCCACGGCGGGACGCTGGTCGGCGTTGAACAGGTCGGACTGCAGGAAGATCTGGCCGTCCGTGATGGAGATGACGTTGGTCGGGATGTACGCCGAGACGTCGTTCGCCTTGGTCTCGATCATCGGCAGGCCGGTCATCGAGCCCGCGCCCAGCTCGTCGCTCAGCTTCGCGCAGCGCTCGAGCAGGCGGGAGTGCAGGTAGAAGACGTCGCCGGGGTACGCCTCGCGGCCCGGCGGACGGCGCAGCAGCAGCGAGACGGCTCGGTAGGCCTCGGCCTGCTTCGACAGGTCGTCGAAGATGATCAGGACGTGCTTGCCCGAGTACATCCAGTGCTGGCCGATGGCCGAGCCGGTGTACGGGGCCAGGTACTTGAAGCCCGCCGGGTCGGACGCCGGGGCGGCGACGATGGTCGTGTACTCCAGCGCGCCGGCCTCCTCGAGCGCGCCGCGCACGGAGGCGATGGTCGAGCCCTTCTGGCCGATCGCCACGTAGATGCAGCGGACCTGCTTCGTCGGGTCGCCCGACTCCCAGTTGGCCTTCTGGTTGATGATCGTGTCGATCGCGATCGCCGTCTTGCCGGTCTGGCGGTCGCCGATGATCAGCTGACGCTGACCACGGCCGATCGGGATCATCGAGTCGATCGCCTTGATGCCGGTCTGCAGCGGCTCGTGCACCGACTTGCGGGCCATGACGCCGGGGGCCTGCAGCTCGAGGGCGCGGCGGCCCTCGGACTCGATGGCGCCCAGGCCGTCGATCGGGTTGCCCAGCGGGTCCACGACGCGGCCGAGGTAGCCCTCGCCGACCGGGACGGAGAGCACCTCGCCCGTGCGGCGGACCTCCTGGCCCTCCTCGATGCCGGCGAACTCGCCGAGCACCACGGCACCGATCTCGCGCACGTCCAGGTTCTGCGCGAGGCCGAGCGTGCCGTCCTCGAAGCGCAGCAGCTCGTTGGCCATGGCGCCCGGCAGGCCCTCGACGTAGGCGATGCCGTCCGCGGCGTAGGTGACACGGCCGACCTCTTCGGTCGCCGCGCCCGTGGGCTCATAGGACTTCACGAAGCTGTCCAGAGCGGCGCGGATCTCCTCCGGCCGGATCGTCAGCTCAGCCATTGTTCTGCTCCTGTCGTGGCCGCGGGATCGGCGGCCTCACGTTCGTTGTCTGTGCCGGCGGTCCGCGTCGGACGCGGGCCGGCTGTGCCTCGTCGGTTCAGCCGGCCAGCCGGCGACGCGCGTCGGCCAGGCGGGACAGCACGGTGGAGTCGACGACGTCCGCGCCGACCTGGATGCGCAGGCCGCCCAGCACGGACGGGTCCACGGAGACGTTGAGCTGCACGGGCCGGCCGTAGGCACGCTCGAGGAGCGCGCCGAGCCGGTCGGTCTGCGCCTGCGTGAGCACCACCGCGCTGGTGACCGAGGCCACCAGGCGCTTGCGCCGCTCCGCGACGACCTCGCCGATCTCGGTCAGCGCCGCGACGAACCGACGGCCGCGCAGGGCGGTCGTCGCACGCCGGGCGAGGACGACCGTCACGGCGTCCGCCTTGCCGGCGAGCAGCGCGTCGACGAGCGCGGCCCGGCGACGCGGGTCGGACGACGCGTCGGACAGCGCCTCGCGCGCCTCGCGGGCGCCGGCGAGCGCACGCGTGACCCGGAAGAGCTCGTCCTCCACGGACTCGAGCGCGCCGCGGGCCTCGGCAGCGGCGAGCACCGCGTCCACGCCCAGGCGCTCGACGGCGTCGGCCAGGTCCGCCTCGGCCGACCAGCGCGACCGGGCCAGGCCCGCCACGAGGTCGACCACGCGCCCGTCGAAGCCGCCCGCGAGGACGCGCGCCACGACGGCCGCCTTGTCCTCGCCCGGCGTCGACGGGTCGGAGAGCGTGCGGCGCAGGGCACCCGACGAGTCGAGCGCGTCGACGACGGCGAACAGCTGCTCGCCGAGCGTCAGGCCCGCGTCACCCGCGTCGCGCAGCACCGGCTCGAAGCGCTCGCGCGCCGCGGCCAGCGATGCTCCGCTCGTCCCGCGCATCAGCTCTCCTTGCCCGGAGCGGCGGCCGCCGTCTGCGAGGCCTCGAGCTCGTCGAGGAAGCGGTCGACCACGCGCGACTGGCGGGCCGAGTCGTCCAGCGACTCGCCGACGATCTTGGAGGCCAGCTCGGTGGCGAGCTCGCCGACCTCGCTGCGCAGCTGCACGGCGGCGGCCTGACGCTCCGCCTCGATCTGGCGGTGCGCCGTCTCGGTGATGCGAGCGGCCTCCTCGCCGGCCTTGGCGCGCAGCTCGGCCACGATGGCCTTGCCCTCCTCGCGCGCCTCCTCACGGGTCTTGGCGGCGTCGGCGCGGGCCTCGGCGAGCAGGCGCTGCTGCTCCTCGAGGGCCTGGTCCGCGGCCTCCTGGGCCTGGGCCGCCTTGGCGATGCCGCCCTCGATCTTCTCCGCCCGCTCGTCGAGCACCGCCTGCATCCGCGGCAGCACGAGCTTGTAGAACGCGAAGGCGATGATCACGAGCACCACGAGCGACCACACCAGGTCGTACGAGGCGGGCAGGAACAGCTCGAGCCCGTTCGGCTCCTCCGTCTGCGCCACCACCACGGCGGCGCTGGTGTGCGCCGTCATCACTGGAACAGGAAGCCGGCGACGAGACCGAGGAGGGCGAGCACCTCGACGAAGGCGACACCGAGGAACATGGTGGCGCGCAGCTGGCCGGCGACCTCGGGCTGGCGGGCCATGCCCTCGATCGTCTTGCCGATGAGGATGCCGAGGCCGATGCCCGGGCCGGTCGCGGCGAGACCGTAGCCGACCGCGTTCAGGTTGCCCGTGACCTCGGCGAGAGTGGTGACGTCCACTTGCTTTCCTTCCGGTTGGCGTCGGCCCGGTCGGACCGACGTCGGCTGGGTGCGGCGGGCTTCGCAGTGCCCGTCGCGGGGTTCAGGTGGTGCGAGGAGCGCCGCCCGAAGGAGCGGTCAGTGCTCCTCCTCCAGCGACATGTTGATGTAGGCCGCCGCCAGGAGGGCGAAGATGTACGCCTGCAGGAACGCGACCAGCATCTCGAACAGCGTGATGAAGATGCCGCCGCCGAGGGTCAGCACGCCGAAGACCTTCATGCCGCCGCTGGCCTCGAGGAGGAAGAACTGCGTCGCCGCGAAGCAGAGCACGAGCATGATGTGCCCGGCGACCATGTTGGCCACGAGCCGCACCGTGAGCGAGAACGGCCGGATGATCAGCAGCTGCAGCAGCTCGATCGGCGTCAGGATGATGTAGATCGGCCACGGCACGCCGGGCGGGAAGAGGTTGTTCTTCAGGTAGCCGCCGAGCCCGTGCTTCTTGATGCCCACGGCCCAGTAGGTCACGAAGACCCACAGCGCCAGCAGCAGCGGGGTGCCGATGCGCGACGTCACGGCCAGGTTCAGGCCCGTCACGATGCCCGTGAGGTTGAAGGCCAGGATCGTCAGGAAGATCGTGGTCAGCATCGGCACGAACCGCCGGGCGTTCGCCTTGCCGATGACCTCCTCGGCGATCTGCACGCGCACGAAGTCGAGCAGGAACTCGATCGCCGACTGGAACCGGCCGGGCACCAGGCGGGCGCGACGGGCGGCGACGACGAAGACCGTCAGCAGCACGATCGTCGCGACGATGCGGATGATCCAGTGCCGGTCGATCTGGAAGGGCGTGCCCTCGAAGAGGATGGCATGCGGGAAGAAGTCCGCGATCGACGGCGCGTGGAAACCACCCTCACCTTCGTCGGCGGCGAGGAGCAGGGTGTTCACTGACGTGGACAGGAGGACTCCCGTAGGTCAGAGGTCCGAGTCGCCGCAGTGCGGGCACGCCGTCGGACCTGGCCGTCATGGATTCGCCGGTAACTCTACCGGATGTTCGGGGATGCCCCGACCCGGTCCCGCCCGAGTTCAGGCCGGAAAACCGCCCCTTGTGAACAACGGCACGAGCCGTCGGGCGCCGGGGCGCGCCGGGAGCGGGGCCGGTGCAGGCCGGCGGCCCGGGCTCAGGGCTGGACGTAGGGCACGCGGCCGCGCTGCACGGCGCGGTAGTCGAGCAGCGCCGAGCCGATCGCGCCCACGGCGAGCACCGCGATGAGCACCCACCGGTCGTAGAAGTCCTGGCCGCGCAGCACCGCGAGCACCACGACCAGCACGACGATCTTGGCGATCCACGAGCCCATGACCACGGCGCCCGTCGTCGCCGGGCTGGCCCCGACGGTGCGGCCCATCGACCAGATGGTGACCCCGCAGAAGAAGGCCGCCAGGGCGACGCCCACGAGGGCGCCCCACACGCCGGCGGCGCCGGAGACGAGCGCGCCGACGACGACGCCGACGACGGCGAGGACGAGCAGCAGCAGCAGCGTGTCGCGCAGGGCGCGGCGCAGCACGCGGCGCTCCGGCTCGCCCTGGTCGGTGGCGGGCGTGGTGGCGGGCGCGGCGTCGGGCGCGGCGGGCGTCGGGTCCTCGGCGGGCCGGGGGTCGGGAGAGGTCGTCACCGGGGGCGTCCTTCGGTCGTGGTGGGGGTCGGGGTGGAGGTCGGGGCGGGGGTCGGCAGGGAGCCGGTCGGGGCGGGGACGGGGCCGGGCAGGGCGGACGTCGGCAGGAAGGGCGACGGGGCGGCCGGCCCCGGCGCAGCGGGCACGCCGGACGCAGCGGGCACCCCGGTCCCGACAGGCACGCCGGGCTCGCCGGGCACGTCGGCCTCGTCGACGTCCACCGCCCGGGCGCTCGCGGTGGCGACGTCGTCGTCGAGGAACCGCCCGCGCGTGCGCAGCGGGCCGAGCGTGGCGGCCAGCGCGGCGACGACGGCGACGCCGACGCCCGCGAGCACCCCGGTCCAGTGCCACTGCACCAGCGCGGCGGCGCCGAAGGCGAACACCGCCGTCCAGACGTAGAGGATGACGACGGCGCGGCGGTGGGAGTGCCCGATCGCCAGCATGCGGTGGTGCAGGTGCATCCGGTCCGGGTGGAACGGCGACTTGCCGGCGGCGACGCGCCGCACCACGGCCATGCCCATGTCGAGCAGCGGCAGCAGCACGACGGCGATGGGCAGCAGCAACGGGATGATGGCCGGCACGTTCTGCGCCCCGGACGTCGACAGGTCGATCCGGCCGGTCACCGAGATCGTCGCGCCGGCGAACACCAGCCCCAGCACCATCGACCCGGAGTCGCCCATGAAGATCCGCGACGGGAAGAAGTTGTGCGGCAGGAAGCCCAGGCACGCCCCGACGAGCACCGCCATCGTCATCGACGACAGGTCCGAGTAGTCCATGGGGCTCTGCTGGGCGGTCAGCCCGTAGGTGTACAGGAAGAACGCGGCGCCGCCGATGGCGACGATGCCCGCCGCGAGGCCGTCCAGGCCGTCGACGAAGTTCACCGCGTTCATGGCCACGACGATCACCAGGACGGTGACGAACAGCGACATCCGCGACGACGGGATGGCGAGGGTGCCCGGGACCGGCCAGCTCACGAGCTGGACCTGCATGACCGCCATGAAGCCGGCCGCCAGCACCTGGCCGGCCAGCTTGGTCATCCAGTCGAGGTCCCAGATGTCGTCGGCCCAGCCCAGGAGCGCGACGATGACCGCTCCCCCGACGATGCCCCACACCTGGGGCTCGTCGAAGACGCGCTCGAGGAACGGCATGTGCGAGGCCACGAACACCGCCACGACGATGCCGAGCAGGATCGCCAGGCCGCCGGCCCGCGGGGTGGGCAGGGTGTGCACGTCGCGGTCGCGCACCGCCGAGATGGCGTTGGTGCGGCGCGCGAGCCAGCGGGCCGCGGGCGTCGAGAGGTAGGTGACGGCCGCCGCGACCAGCATCAGCAGGACGTACGCCCTCACCCGGCGGCTCCGGCGGGACTCTCGTCGGCCGCGTCACCGGGCGCGGCCGCGGGCTCGGCGGGTCCCGCGGCGTCCGCGGCCGGCTCCTCCCCCGGCCCGAGCACGTCGGGCACCACGGCGCGCAGCGCCTCGAGGTCGATCGCGCCCTGGCGCACCACCCGGAAGGGCGTCACCGTGGCGTCGACGATGGTGGACGCCACCCCGCCGGGCGCCGTGCCGCCGTCGAGGTAGACGGCGACGGCGTCGCCGAGCTGATCGCGCGCGTCGGCGGCGTCGAGCGCCGACGGCTGGCCGGTCCTGTTGGCGCTCGAGACGGCCATCGGCCCGGTGCGGCGCAGCAGCGCCAGCGCTGCCGGGTGGTCCGGCATGCGCAGCGCGACCGTGCCGCGGGTCTCGCCGAGGTCCCACTGCAGCGACGGCTGGGCCCGCAGGATGATCGTGAACCCCCCGGGCCAGAACGCCTCGACGAGCCGGCGCGCGTCGTCCGGCACCTCGGTGGCCAGGCCGTCGAGCGTGCGGGTGTCGGGCACCAGCACGGGCGGGGGCATCTGCCGGCCTCGGCCCTTGGCCGCGAGCAGGGCCGCGACGGCGTCGGCGTCGAAGGCGTCCGCGCCGATGCCGTACACGGTGTCGGTGGGGAGCACGACGAGGCCACCGCGCGAGACGGTGTTGACCGCCTCGTCGAGGGCGGGGCCCCAGCTGTTCGGGTCGGTGACGTCCTGCATGCTGCTCACGGCATCCAGTCTGGCACGGCGGGGGACGCCGCCGGCGCCTCGGGCCGGCGCCTGGCGACCACCATGCGGGGACGCCCGGCGAGGTCCGGGCGGGTCTCGGCCGGGGCGAACGCCGGGCCCGCGCCGTCCCGGACGGCGTCGACCATCCGGCGCGCGGCGGCGTCCTGCACCTCGGCGTGCTCCATGACGTACAGCCCGCCGGGGCGCAGCAGGCGCGCCGCGGCGGCGGTCACCCCGCGCGGCACCTCGAGCCCGTCGGGGCCCAGGCCGTAGAGCGCGACGGCCGGGTCGTGCCCGGCCACCTCGGGGTCGCGGGGCACGGCGTCCGGGGGCACGTACGGCGGGTTGGACACGACGACGTCGACCTGCCCGTCGAGCTCGCGCAGCGCCGTGCGCGCGTCGCCGCGCAGGAGCCGCACGGCGACCCCGGTGGCGCGGGCGACGGCGGCGACGTTGCGCTCGGCCCACCCGTGGGCCGCCGCGTCCAGCTCGACGGCGTGCACCTGCGCCGCCGGCACCTCGGTGGCCACGGCCAGCGCGATCGCGCCGGAGCCGGTGCACAGGTCGACCACGACGACCGGCTCGCCCGCGCGGGCGGCGGCGAGCCGGCGCGCCTCGTCGATCGCCACCTGGGCGACCTGCTCCGTCTCGGGGCGCGGCACGAACACGCCCGGGCCCACGGCGAGCTCGAGGTGGCGGAACGGCGCCGTGCCGACGAGGTGCTGCAGCGGCTCGCGCCGCGCCCGGCGCCCGACGAGGGCGGCGAACGTGGCGGGGGCGTCGCCCGGCAGGGCGGCGTCGAGGACCGCCAGGCGGCGCAGCTCGCCGCGGTCGGCGCCGAGGACGTGCGCCAGCAGCAGCTCCGCGTCGGTGCGCGGCGAGGGCACCCCGGCCGCGGCGAGGCGGGCGGCCGCCCAGCGCACGGCGGCGCCGGCCGTCGGCGGCGCGGGCTCCGTCGCCGGGGACGCCCCGGCCCCGGTGCTCACGCGCCCGCGGCGGCGAGGCGGGCGGCCTCGTCGGCGTCGACGGCGGAGCGGATCACCGGCTCGAGGTCGCCGTCGAGCACCTGGTCGAGGTTGTAGGCCTTGTACCCCGTGCGGTGGTCGGCGATCCGGTTCTCCGGGAAGTTGTAGGTGCGGATCCGCTCCGAGCGGTCCACGGTGCGCACCTGGGAGCGGCGCAGGTCGGCCGCCTCGGCGGCCTGCGCCTCCTGGCGGGCGGCCAGCAGCCGCGCCCGCAGCACGCGCATGGCCTGCTCGCGGTTCTGCAGCTGGGACTTCTCGTTCTGCATCGACACGACGATGCCGGTCGGCAGGTGGGTGATCCGCACCGCGGAGTCGGTGGTGTTGACCGACTGCCCGCCGGGACCCGAGGACCGGAAGACGTCGATGCGCAGGTCGTTCGGGTCGATCTCGACCTCGCCCGGGTCGTCGACCTCGGGGAAGACCAGCACGCCCGCCGCGGAGGTGTGGATGCGTCCCTGGCTCTCGGTCACGGGCACGCGCTGCACGCGGTGCACGCCGCCCTCGTACTTGAGGTTCGCCCACACGCCGTCGGCCGGGTCCTCGACCGAGCGGGCCTTGATGGCCACCTGGACGTCCTTGTAGCCGCCCAGCCCCGACTCGGTGGACTCCAGCACCTGCGTGGACCACCCGCGGCGCTCGGCGTACCGCAGGTACATGCGCAGCAGGTCCCCGGCGAACAAGGCCGACTCCTCGCCGCCCTCCCCCGCCTTGATCTCGAGGATGACGTCGCGCCCGTCGTCCGGGTCGCGCGGCACGAGCACGCGGCGCAGGTGCTCCGCGGCATCGGCCTCGGCCGCCCGCAGCGCGGGCAGCTCGGCGGCGAGCTCGGCGGCGTCGTCGCCGCCCAGCTCGGCCAGCTCGGCGGCGGCCTGCGCGTCGTCGCGCGCCGCCTCGAAGGCGCGGTAGGCGCCGACGACGCGGTTCAGCTCCGCGTACCGCCGCCCCAGCGTCCGCGCGCGGCCGGCGTCCGCGTGCACGGCGGGGTCGGCGAGCGCGCGCTCGATCTCGGCGTGCTCGGCGAGCAGCGGCCGGACGGCGGCGAAGGGGTCGGTCACGTGGGCTCCGTGGGTGGCTGAGGTTTCCCGGGACGGTGCTCGAACTGGTGCGCGGGCTGGTGCTCGGGCGGGAGCCCGGGCAGGTGTCCGGGCAAAGCAACAGCGCCGGTGGTCCGGCCTCCGACTGCCCCTGGAGAGGTTGTCGGGCGGACCACCGGCGCTGCGGGGTCGCTACTTGCGCTTGCCGTAGCGGGCCTCGAACCGGGCCACGCGGCCACCGGTGTCGAGGATCTTCTGCTTGCCCGTGTAGAACGGGTGGCAGGCGCTGCACACGTCGGCGCTGATGACGCCGGACTGCTCGGTGCTGCGGGTGACGAACTCGTTGCCGCAGGTGCACACGACCTTCGTCACGACGTACTCGGGGTGGATACCGGACTTCATGGATGCTCCTCGTGGTGGTGCCTCCGGGTCGCCCCGCTGACTGCGGGCCGTGAACCGGATGGCCGACGGGTCATTCTGCCAGAGCGCGCCGCCGCCGCGGAAATCGCGGCGGCGGCGCGGCCCGGCGGGCTGTGCGGGAGGTCAGATCGTCTCGCCCGCGCGCTGGTCGGACAGGCTGCTCGGCGTCGTCTTCTGGACCTCGAGCAGGAACTCGACGTTCGTGCGGGTGTCCTTGAGCTTGCCGAGCAGCAGCTCGATGGCGTGCTGCTGGTCCAGCGCGCCGAGCACGCGGCGCAGCTTGTAGACGATGCCCAGCTCGTCCTTGGACATGAGGATCTCCTCGCGACGGGTGCCGGACGCGTTGACGTCCACCGCCGGGAAGATCCGCTTGTCGGCGAGGTTGCGGGACAGGCGCAGCTCCATGTTGCCCGTGCCCTTGAACTCCTCGAAGATCACCTCGTCCATCTTCGAGCCCGTCTCCACGAGCGCCGAGGCAAGGATGGTCAGCGACCCGCCGTTCTCGATGTTGCGGGCGGCGCCGAAGAACTTCTTCGGCGGGTACAGGGCCGCGGCGTCGACACCGCCGGACAGGATGCGGCCGGACGCCGGGGCGGCGAGGTTGTAGGCGCGCGACAGGCGGGTCAGCGAGTCGAGCAGCACGACGACGTCCTGCCCCAGCTCCACGAGGCGCTTGGCGCGCTCGATGGCCAGCTCCGCGACGACCGTGTGGTCGGACGCCGGGCGGTCGAACGTCGAGGCGATGACCTCGCCCTTGACCGTCCGCTCCATGTCCGTGACCTCTTCGGGCCGCTCGTCGACCAGCACGACCATGAGGTGGACCTCAGGGTTGTTGTTCGTGATGGCGTTGGCGATCTGCTGCATGATGATCGTCTTGCCGGCCTTGGGCGGCGCGACGATGAGGCCGCGCTGGCCCTTCCCGATCGGCGCGACGATGTCGATCACGCGCGGCGTGAGACGGGTGGCCTCCGGGTTCTCCAGGCGCAGGCGCTCCTGCGGGTACAGCGGCGTGAGCTTGGTGAACTCCGGGCGCTGACGGGCCTGCTCCGGCGACATGCCGTTGACGGAGTCGAGGCGCACGAGCGCGTTGAACTTGCTGCGCGCGTTCTTGCCCTGCGGCGGCTCCTCGCCCTCGCGCGGCTGGCGGACGGCGCCGACGACGGCGTCGCCGCGGCGCAGGCCGGCCTTCTTCACCTGGTTGAGGCTGACGTAGACGTCCTTCTCGCCCGGCAGGTAGCCGCTCGTGCGCACGAAGGCGTAGTTGTCGAGGATGTCGAGGATGCCGGCGACGGGCAGCAGCACGTCGTCCTCGCGCACCTCGATGTCCTCGAGCCCGGCGACGTCGGGCTGGCCGCCGCGGCTCCGGCCCCGCTTGCGGTCGCGGCCGCGGTCACGGCCCCGGCGGCGGCGCGAGCCGCCCTCGCGGTCGTCGTCGCGGTCGTCGCGGCGGTCGTCGCGGCGGTCCTGGCGGGCCGGGCGCTGCGCGCCGCCGTCCTGCTGACCCTGCTGGCCGGCACCGGCGGGCGCGCCGTTCTGCGCGGCCTGCTCCTCGCGGGCGCCGCCGTCGCGGCG
>NZ_WUWN01000012.1:36687-99364 GCF_009846865.1 Puerhibacterium puerhi | reverse complement strand
CGGGCTCTGCTGGGCCGAGCAGCTCGCCCACCAGGCCGGCGAGCGCTCGCACGTCGTCGGCGGCCGTCCAGCCCTCGGGCGGGCTGCCCGCCCGAGGGCGCAGCGCGGCGGCGCCGTCGGGCCGGACGGCCACGTCCGCGGCGACGAGCGGGCCGTGCTCCAGCCCGGCGGAGTGCAGCGCGGCGAGCGCCTGCGCCACCGGGACGAGCACGCCCGCCGCCTCGGGCGCGGTGAGCCGGCGGCGGGCGGCGAGGACCGTGGGCAGGTCGGCGGCGTCGCCCCGCGCGTAGCGCACGTCGAGCGCGCCGGGCCGGGTCGCGGCCGCGTCCCGCACGGCCACCAGGTGCGGGTGCTCCAGCCCGACGAGCGCCTCGAGCCGCGCGGCGAGCGCGGCGCGGGCGGCGGCGTCCACCGGCACGGGCACCACGACGACGCCGGGGGCGGCCGGCGGGCCGCCCGGTCCTGACGGTGCGGGGTCGAGGTGCGTCACGCCACCCATTCGACACCGCGACGCGCGACGGCGTGCGCCGTCGTCCACAGGCACCGGCCGGCGACGAGCCGCCGGGCCGCCCACGCCGTGCGCGGTCAGACGGCGACCGTGCGCCCCTCGCGCGCCGCGACCCGTGCGGCGTCGAGCACCTCGGCCGTCCGCACGGCGTCGGCGGGGTCGACGGGGATCTCGCCGTCGCCCTGCAGCCACGCCCCCAGGGCCCGGTAGAAGTCGGCGTGGCCGCCCGGCGCCTGCGGCACCGCCTCGCGCTCGCGCCCGTGCGTCAGCCAGCCGAGCGTCCCCTCCGGCGCGTCGGCGTCGAAGACCTCGAACGGCGAGGCGTCCTGCTCGAAGCTCGTGACCACGTACGCCCCGGCACCGCCCAGCACGCGCGTGCGCGGCCCCGGCGCACCGACGACGGAGCCCGCCCACAGGCGCGAGACGACGCCGCGCTCGGACGCCGCGACGCCCCCGCCGGGCTCGTGGGCCAGGACGAGGAAGACGTCGTCCTCCGTGGGCGTGGTGAGCCGGCGGGTCTGCGCCCAGACGCTCGTGACGCGGCCGAACAGCCGGGTGGCGGAGTCCACCAGGTGCAGGCCGAGGTCGAGCAGCAGGCCGCCGCCGGCCGGGTCGTTCTCCTTCCACCGCTGCTGCGGGCGCGGGCGCCAGCGCTCCCAGCGCCGCTCGAAGGTGTGCACCTGGCCCAGGTCGCCGCGGCGCAGCAGCGCCTCGAGGGTCAGCTGCTCCGGGTCCCACCGCCGGTTCTGGAACACCGTGAACGGCGTGCCGGTCGCCGCGGCCTCGGCGACCACGGCGCGGGCCTCGTGCGCGTCCACGCCGATGGGCTTGTCGAGCACGAACGGGACGCCCGCCCGCGCCAGCAGCGCGCCGTGCTCGGCGTGCAGCGCCGTCGGGCTCGTCACCACCACGACGTCGTAGGTGCCACGGGCGGCGACCAGCGCCGTCAGGTCGTCGTGGAACCGCACCCCCGGCCAGTCGGACGCCGCCTGCTGGCGCCGCCCGGGGTCCCGCGTCACCACCGCGGCCACCGTGTGGCCCGCCTCCCGCACGAGGCGGGAGTGGATCCCCCGCCCCGCTCCTCCGTACCCGACGATCGCGATCCGCAGCGCTGTCATGGGCCCCATCGTCTCAGGCCCGGGGCAGGTCAGCGGCTCGGGCACCGGCCCCGCGGCGGCTCAGGCCCGCGGCGGCTCAGGCCCGTGGCGGCTCAGGGCCGCCGCGAGAGCCGGCTCGGCCACCACGCCGCCCGGCCGAGGTCGTGGGCGAGCGCGGGCACCAGCAGGCTGCGCACCACCAGCGTGTCGAGCAGCACGCCGAACGCGACCACGAACGCGATCTGGGCCAGGAACAGCAGCGGGATGACGCCGAGCGCCGCGAACGTGGCCGCCAGCACCACCCCCGCCGACGTGATGACCGACCCGGTCACCGCGAGCCCGCGCAGCACGCCGGGGCGCGGCCCGACGGCGGCGGCCTCCTCGCGCACGCGGGTCATGAGGAAGATCGAGTAGTCGACGCCGAGGGCCACGAGGAAGCAGAACCCGTAGAGCGGCACGGCCGGGTCGGCGCCCGGGAAGCCGAGCACGTGGTCGAACACCAGCGCCGCGACGCCGAGCGTGGCGCCGAAGGACAGCACGTTCGCCGCCACGAGCAGCACGGCCGCCACCACCGAGCGCAGCAGCGCGACGAGGATCAGCAGGATCACCGCCAGCACCGCCGGGACGATGACCCGCAGGTCGCGCTGGCCGGCCAGCTGGGTGTCGAGCCGCTCGGCGGCCGCTCCCCCGACGAGCGCGTCGGGCGCCACCTCGTGCACCGCCGCGCGCAGCGCCTCGACGGTCGCCACGGCCTCCTGGGAGTCGGACGGCGCGGCCGTCGTGACGTCGACGCGGACCGTGCCGCCGACGACGCGCGGCGGGCCGGAGGCGGGCGCGCCGGGGGCCGCCGCCGGGCCCTCGCCCACCGGGGTGACGGCCTCGACGCCGTCCGTGCCCTCGGCCGCGGCGACGACGGCGTCGAGGTCGCCCTCCGGCGCGACCACGACGGCGGGCTGGGCCGACACCCCGGCGAAGTGGCGCTGCAGGGCCCGCTCGCCGTCCACCGAGTCCACCTGGCCGAGGAACACGTCGGCCTCGCTCGTGCCGTCGGCGTCGAACGTCGGCACGAACGCCGCGGCCGCCGCGAGCGCCACCGTGCAGACGACCCACACGAGCCGGTCGCGGCGGCCCACCGTGCGGGCCACGTGCGACCACAGCCGGTGCCCCTCGACCTCGACGGCTTCCGGTCCGGCGCCCATCGCGCCGGCGGTCGCCGCGCCGGCCGGCCCCGCACCGGCCGGCCCCGCACCGGCCGGCGCGACGTAGCGCGGCATCCGCGGCCAGAACAGCGCCCGCGAGCGCCGCCCGGCGATCACCAGCAGCGCCGGCAGCAGGGTCAGGGAGGCCAGCAGCGCGGACGCGATGCCGATCGCCGCCACCGGGCCGAGGCTGCGGTTGGAGGACAGCTCGGACAGCAGGAGGCACAGCAGGCCGGCCGCGACCGTCGCGGCGCTCGCCGCGATCGGCGGCACCGAGGCGCGCCACGCGCGCGCGACCGCCGTGCGCGGGTCGGGCACGCGGCGCAGCTCCTCGCGGTAGCGGGCGACCAGCAGCAGCGAGTAGTCGACGGCCGCCCCCACGACAAGGATCGACAGGATCCCCTGGGACTGGCCGTTGAGGACGAGCACCCCGGCGTCGGCCAGCAGGTAGACCACCAGCCCCGCGAGCGCGAGGGCGAGCACGGCGGTGAGGATGACCAGGAACGGCAGCACGGGCGAGCGGTAGACGAGCGCGAGGATGACCAGCACGGCGCCGAGGGCGACCAGCAGCAGCAGGGTGTCGATGCCGCCGAAGGCGGCGGACAGGTCGGCCACGAAGCCCGCCGGGCCCGTGACCCAGGCGTCGACGCCGGTGCCGGCGAGCCCGCCCTCGTCGGCCGGCGCCGCCACGAGGTCGCGCAGCGCGGCGACGGCGAGGCTGCCGAGGCGCTCCTCGTCGGGCCCGACCCGCTGCGAGGACCGGTCGGCGTCGAGGGGCACCACCACGAGCGCCGCCCGGCCGTCCTCGGCGGGCACGGCCACCGGGTCCGCGACCAGCACCTCGCGCACCGTCGCCGGGCCGTCCTGCCCCGTGCCCTCGAGCGGCGCGTCGGCCAGCCCGGCCGCGAGCCCCTGCACGGCGCGCTGCGCCGCCGCGGCCAGCTCGCCGCCGTCCTCGCCCTCCACGACCACGAGGGCGGGCAGCGACTCGCCCTCGTCGAACCCCGCGGCGGCGGCCGCCGCCCGGGTGGACTCCGCGTCGGACGGCAGGAACGCCGCCGCGTCGTTGGTCTGCACCGACGCGAGGCGCCCCTGCACGGGGCCACCGACGGCGCCGACCGCCAACCAGGCGACCAGGGCTGCCAGGATGAGCAGGCCCGACCAGAGGCCCCGTGATTTACTCAGCATTCTGAGTATTATTGAGACGGTCAGGAGGACCGGCAAGTGGACGACAAGCTCCGCACCGACGGGACGGTGGTCGACCCCGTCTCCGAGGACCCGGCGCAGTGGCCGCTGGGCCGGCTGCTGTTCGCCGTCACGCACCGGGTGGAGCAGGAGTGGAACGCCTACCTCGGCGCGTGGGACCTCAACCACGCCGCCTTCCCCGTGCTCCTGCACCTGCTGGCCGGGCCGCGCACGCAGCGCGAGCTCGCCGCGGCGTCGCGCGTGCGGGAGCAGACGATGAGCCGGGTCCTCGCCCGGCTGGAGCGGCAGGGCTACGTGGAGCGCGCGGACGACCCGGCCGACCGCCGGCGCCGCTCGGTCGCGGTCACCGACGCGGGCCGCGAGGCGGCCCTGCAGGCGGCGCGCACCGCCCCGGCCGAGCGGATCGTGACGCGCGGGCTCGACGACTCCCAGCGCACGGCGCTGCGCGATGCCCTCCTGGCCATGCTGGCCGCGGACGACGTCGCCGGCGGCCCGGCGGGCGCCGACGGCGCCGACGGGGTCTAGCCTCTGGAGTCGTGGGGACGATCGAGATCGAGCACCTGGCCGGGCACGTCGACTACCACGAGGGCTGGGAGCTGCAGCGGCGCGCGCACGCCGCCGTCAGCGCCGGCGAGCGCCCGCCGGTCGCCTACCTCCTCGAGCACGCGAGCGTGTACACCGCCGGCCGCCGCACGCGCCGCGACGAGTACCCCACCGACGGCACGCCCGTGGTCGACGTCGACCGCGGGGGCAAGATCACCTGGCACGGCCCCGGCCAGCTCGTGGCCTACCCGATCGCCCGGCTGGTCTCCCCCGTCGACGTCGTCGAGTACGTGCGCACGCTCGAGGCGGCCGTGATGGACGTGTGCGCCCGGCTCGGGGTCGCCACGGTCCGGGTCGAGGGCCGCAGCGGGGTGTGGCTCGCGGCCGACGACGGCGCGGCGACCGGCGCCGGCCCCCGGCGCGAGCGGAAGGTGTGCGCCATCGGGGCGCGCGTGGCCCGCGGCGTCACCATGCACGGGCTCGCGCTCAACTGCGACCCCGACCTCGGCGCGTTCGGCCGGATCGTGCCGTGCGGCATCGACGACGCCGACGTCACCTCGCTGAGCGCCGAGCTCGGCCGCGACGTCACCGTCGCACAGGTGCGTCCGCTGCTGGCCGACGCCCTGGTGCGGCACCTGGCGCCCCTCGTGAGCGAGGTCACGCCCGCCACGGCGGACGGCACGACGACGCAGGCCGCAGCCGTCGTAGGGTGAAGCGGTCCGCGAGGGTGGGGACCGCTCCCGCCCCGAGACCACCGAGGGGACGCAAGGGGACACCGTGACGATCGCACCCGAGGGCCGGCGCATGCTGCGCGTCGAGGCCCGCAACGCCGCCACGCCGATCGAGAAGAAGCCCGAGTGGATCAAGACCCGGGCGGTGATGGGCCCCGAGTACCGCGACCTCAAGGGGCTCGTGAAGGGCGAGGGCCTGCACACCGTCTGCGAGGAGGCGGGCTGCCCCAACATCTTCGAGTGCTGGGAGGACCGCGAGGCCACCTTCCTCATCGGCGGCGACCAGTGCACCCGGCGCTGCGACTTCTGCCAGATCGACACGGGCAAGCCGGCCGCGTTCGACGCCGACGAGCCGCGCCGGGTGGCGGAGTCGGTGCGCACGATGGGCCTGCGCTACTCGACGATCACCGGCGTCGCCCGCGACGACCTGGCCGACGGCGGCGCGTGGCTCTACGCCGAGACCGTGCGGCAGATCCACGCCCTCAACCCCGGCACCGGCGTCGAGCTGCTCATCCCGGACTTCAACGCCATCCCCGAGCTGCTCGACGAGGTCAACGGCTCGCGCCCGGAGGTGCTGGCGCACAACCTCGAGACCGTGCCGCGCATCTTCAAGCAGATCCGCCCCGGCTTCCGCTACGAGCGCTCGCTGTCCGTGCTCACCCGGGCGCGCGAGGCCGGGCTGGTCACCAAGTCCAACCTGATCCTCGGCATGGGCGAGTCGCTCGACGAGGCCGTCGACGCGCTGCGCGACCTGCACGAGGCGGGCTGCGACCTGGTGACGATCACCCAGTACCTGCGCCCCTCCCTGCGCCACCACCCGGTGGACCGCTGGGTGCGGCCCGAGGAGTTCGTCGAGCTGTCCCAGGCGGCCGAGGAGATCGGCTTCCTCGGCGTCATGGCCGGCCCGCTCGTGCGCTCGTCCTACCGCGCCGGGCGGCTGTGGGGCCAGGCCATGACCAAGCGCGGCATCCCGATCCCGCCGGCGCTGGCGCACCTCGCCGAGCCGACGACGTCGCGCCAGGAGGCGGCGAGCCTCCTCGCGCGCTGACCGGCGCGGTCCGCCCGCCCGCGCCCCCGCTCCGCCCGCCCGAAGCCCACTAGAATCGATGACCATGGCCCGCACCTCGAACGCGTCCTCGGACGCCACCACGCCGAAGAAGCCGAAGAAGCAGCGCTGGTACCACCAGGTCTGGGCCGCGTACCAGATGACGCGGCGCCAGGACCCCACGGTCACCTGGCTCATCCTCGGCATCTTCGTCGCCGTCCTGCTGCTGGGCCTGGTCATCGGCCTGCTCATCGGCCACCCGGTCTACGTGACGATCGTGGCGCTGCCGTTCGCGCTGCTGGCCGGCATGTTCACGCTCACGCGCCGCGCCGAGCGCGCCGCCTACACGCAGATCGAGGGTCAGCCGGGCGCGGCCCGCGCCGCGCTGGGGACCGTCCGCGGCGGGTGGACCTTCGACGACGAGCCGGTCGCGGTCAACCCGCGCACGCAGGACTTCGTGTTCCGCGGCGTCGGGCGCCCGGGCGTCGTCCTCGTCTCCGAGGGCCCGGCGCACCGCGTGACCCGCCTGCTGGAGGACGAGCGCCGCCGCGTCGCGCGCGTGGTGCCGAACGTGCCGATCACCCTGGTGCAGGTCGGCAACGAGGAGGGTCAGGTGCCGCTGACCAAGGTCGCCCGGACCGTCACCCGGCTGCGTCCGAAGCTCACCCGGCCGGAGGCGGCCGAGGTCAGCAAGCGCCTCAAGGCCCTGAGCACCAACAAGCTGCCCATCCCCAAGGGCGTGGACCCGTTCCGCGCCCGCCCCGACCGCAAGGGGATGCGCGGCCGCTGACGGGCCCGACCGGGTTCCGACCGGCCGCACGACGACGGAGGGCCGGCACGCTGCGCGCGTGCCGGCCCTCCGTCGTCCCGGCGCGCTGCCGCCGTCCGGTCCCGGCCGACGTCCGGGCTCGTCGCTCCCGGTCGACCTCCCGGCTCGCCGCTCCGGTCGACCTCCGGCTCGTCTGTTCGGTGATTCGTTGGCCGATCGGTGATCCGGATCGCCGAACAGCCAACAAATCACCGAACAGACGGCTCCGCCCGCGCGTGCCAGCCGTCCGCCGTCGCGCGGCCGAGCGGTCAGCGCCGGGTGATGTCAGCGCCGGACGGTCAGCGCCAGGCGATGTCAGCAGCGGGTGACGTCAGCGCCGGGTGATGACCGTGCCGGCGGCGCGGTCGTGCAGGCCGCGCCCGTCGCCGTCCCAGATCACCGCGGGGATCACGAGGCACAGCAGCACCGTGCGCACGGCCGAGCGCCAGAAGCCGACGAACGCCCCCTCGACCGTCCCGGTCCCCGGCGCGCCCAGCACGCGCACCTGCAGGCCGAGCAGCCGGTGGCCGATCGTGAAGCCGACCGAGCCGACCAGCACGATGTTCATCGCCGCGAGCACCGCCAGGGGCACGAAGTCGTTGCTCCCGGGCACCAGCGCGGAGATCGCCAGCGCGATCACCCAGTCGACGCACAGGGCGACGACGCGTCGCCCGAGGGAGGCCATCGAGCCACTGCCCTCGTGCGGCAGCCCGAGCCGGTCGTCCCGGTCACCGCCGGGGGTCGACCCGCCCTCGAGCCACGAACCGATGTCCTCGCGCGATGCCATTCCCCCAGGCTAAGCGCGCCACGGGCACCGCCCGGAATGTCTCGCATGCCGGACGGCGGCGTCCGCCCATCGGCTCTCGCGGCACGCTCGCGGCGCGGCAGCGTGCCGCGAACCTTCACTTTCAGGCCGCGTCGGTAACACGGACGAAACATCTCCGGCACCCCCGGGTAACCCCGAGCCCCTACGTTCGGGGCAGCCGACTGACCGGCACCGAACGACCAAGGAGCGCATGGATGTTCAAGAACGCCGAGGAGGCCATCGCCTTCACCCGCAACGAGGGGGTGGAGTTCATCGATGTCCGGTTCGTGGACCTGCCCGGTGTGTGGCAGCACTTCAACATCCCGGTGTCGCAGTTCGGTGAGGACTCCTTCACCGAGGGCCTGATGTTCGACGGGTCGTCGATCCGCGGCTTCCAGGCGATCCACGAGTCCGACATGAAGCTCGTGCCGGACGTGCAGACCGCCTTCATCGACCCGTTCCGCAAGCGCAAGACGCTGGTCATGAACTTCTCGATCGTGGACCCGTTCACGGACGAGGCCTACTCGCGCGACCCGCGCACCATCGCCGCCAAGGCCGAGGCCTACCTCGCCTCCACCGGCATCGCGGACACCGCGTTCTTCGCCCCGGAGGCGGAGTTCTACCTGTTCGACGACGTCAAGTTCATCACCAACCAGCACGAGAGCTACTACTCGATCGACTCCGTCGAGGCCGCGTGGAACACGGGCCGCGAGGAGGAGGGTGGCAACCTCGGCTACAAGACGCGCTACAAGGGCGGCTACTTCCCCGTCTCGCCGTCGGACCGCTTCGCTGACCTGCGCGACGACATGGTGAACGTGCTCGGCCAGGTCGGTCTCGACGTCGAGCGTGCGCACCACGAGGTGGGCACCGCCGGCCAGCAGGAGATCAACTACCGCTTCAACACGCTGCTGCACGCGGCCGACGACCTGATGAAGTTCAAGTACGTCATCCGCAACGTCGCGTTCAACGCGGGCAAGACGGTCACCTTCATGCCGAAGCCGATCTTCGGCGACAACGGCTCGGGCATGCACTCCCACCAGTCGCTGTGGCAGAACGGCGACCCGCTGTTCTACGACGAGAAGGGCTACGGCGGCCTCTCGGACATCGCCCGCTGGTACATCGGCGGCCTGCTCAAGCACGCCCCGTCGCTGCTGGCGTTCACCAACCCCTCGGTGAACTCCTACCGCCGCCTGGTGCCGGGCTACGAGGCCCCGGTCAACCTGGTCTACTCGGCCCGCAACCGCTCGGCCTGCATCCGCATCCCGGTGACGGGCTCGTCGCCGAAGGCCAAGCGCGTCGAGTTCCGCGTGCCGGACCCGTCGGCCAACCCGTACCTGGCCTTCTCGGCGCAGCTGCTCGCCGGCATCGACGGCATCAAGAACCGCATCGAGCCCGCCGCGCCGATCGACAAGGACCTCTACGAGCTGCCCCCCGAGGAGCACGCCCAGATCGCGCAGGTCCCGGGCTCGCTCGACGCCGTGCTCGACAACCTCGAGGCGGACCACGAGTTCCTCACGCAGGGCGACGTGTTCTCCGAGGACCTCATCGCGACCTGGATCGACTACAAGCGCCGCAACGAGGTGGACCCGGTCCGCCTGCGCCCGACGCCGCACGAGTTCGAGCTGTACTACGACATCTGATCGGTCTCGCCCACGGCTGCGGCCGTGAGACTCCGACCAGCGCAGACGGCACCCCCGTCGCCCTCGTGGCGGCGGGGGTGCCGCACGTCGTGCCGCAGGACGCGCCCCGATGCCCGCCCGCACCGGGGCGCCGTCGGGCCGGCGGCCGCCGCGGGGCAGCTCGACGCGCCGCATCCGGCACAGTGGACCCTGTGAGCCAGGAGCCGCGACCGGGGGTGCTGCGCGGGCAGCCGAGCATCGCCCACCTGGACGCGGACGCGTTCTTCGCCTCGGTCGAGCAGCACCAGAAGCCCTCGCTGAAGGGCAGGCCTGTCCTGGTGGGCGGCAGCGGCCCCCGCGGCGTCGTGGCGGCCGCCTCCTACGAGGCCCGGGCGTTCGGGGTGCGCTCGGCCATGTCGATGGCTCTCGCGCGGCGCAAGTGCCCCCAGGCCACCGTGCTGGTGCCGAGGCCCGCGGCGTACAGCGCGTACTCGGCAGCCGTCATGGCGGCCCTGCGGGAGCGGACCGAGCTCGTCGAACCCCTGAGCATCGACGAGGCCTTCGCCGACCTGGGGCACCTGTCCCCGGGCCCCGACGGATGGACCCGGGTCGCCGCTGACCTGCGCGCGCGGGCCGTCGAGCTGTCCGGTGTCCCGGTCTCGGTCGGGATGGGCCGCTCCAAGCTGGTCGCCAAGCTCGCCTCGGCGGCCGCCAAGCCGGCCGGTGTCCTGGTCGTGGCGCCCGACGGCGAGGACAGGTTCCTCCTGCCGCTGCCGGTGCGGTCGCTGTGGGGCGTCGGACCGGTCTCGGCCGAACGGCTCGAGCGCATCGGGGTGCGCACCGTCGAAGACCTGCGCACCCAGCCGCTGGACACGCTCGTGGCCCTGGTCGGGGACGCGGCAGGCACGAACCTGTACCGGGTGGCCCGCGGCTGGGACGACCGGCCGGTGACGGTGCAGCGCGAGCGCAAGTCCGCCGGCGCCGAGCGCACCTTCGACTCCGACCTGTACGGCCGGGCGCAGGTCGCCGCGCAGATCCCGGCCGTCACCGCGCAGGCGATGGCCCGCCTGTCGCGGCGTGCGGCCGCCGCCCGCACCGTCACGGTGAAGGTGCGCTTCGCCGACTTCACGACCGTCTCGCGGTCGGTGACGCTGTCCTCCCCCTCCTCGGACAGCCGGGTCCTGACCGACGCCGCGCGCCGAGCCCTGGACCTGGTCGAGACCGACGCGCCGGTGCGGCTGCTGGGAGTCTCCTTCCACGGGCTGTCCGAGCACGCCCAGCTCGCCCTGGACATCCAGCTGGACGACGAGCCGGACGCCCCGCAGGCGTCGCACGCGTCGGAGGAGCCGGACGTCGACGAGCCGGCCGCGCCGTCGCGCGCCCGGCGCACGCACGGTTCGCTGCGCGAGCAGGACTGCGCCCCGGGCGTCGACCTCGAGCACCCCCGCTACGGGCGCGGCTGGCTGGTGCGGGTGCGCGACGACGGGCGCGTCGCCGTGCGGTTCGAGACGGCAGCCACGGGCCCGGGGCGCCAGCTCAACGTCGAGATGGACGAGCTGCAGCTGGTGGCGCCGCTCGGGCCCGACGGCGCGCCGGCGACCTGAGCGCGCCGGCCGCACGGCCCCCTCCCGCGAGCGCCGCGGGCGCCGCGGGCCGCTGCGGGCCCCGGCTTCGCGGGGCGTCTTCCCGTTGCCGCCGCGTCTCGAGCTGGACGTGCCTTGACCGGTGCAGGGCGATGGACGACGCTCGAGGAATGGGCACCCCCCGCGGCACCAGCTGCGCCTGTGGGGTCCGATGACGGGTTCGCCAGAGGTTGCGGTGATCGGGGGCGGGATCGTCGGCCTCTCGACCGCGTACGCGTTACGTGAGCAGGGCGTCGCGGTGCGCCTGTACGAGGCCGGCGTCCCCGGCTACGGCCAGTCCGCCGGCGAGTCGCGCATCTTCCGGCATGCGCACGACGACCCGCGGCTCGTCGCGTTCGCGCGCGAGAGCCGCGGAGTGTGGGCCGAGTGGGCCGAACGGCTCGACGTCGAGCTCATCTCTCCGGACGGTGCGGTGGCGATCGGCGAGAGCGCGCTCCAGCGGCTGCTTGTGCTCGAGCGTGTCGGCGGCGTGGCCGCGCGCGCGATCGACTCGGACGAGCTGGCCGAGCGGATGCCGCTGCTCGCTGGGTACTCCGGGCCTGCGATGTTCGACGAGGCGGGCGGCGCGATCCGTACGCGCGCCGCCATCGAGGCGCTGGCCGGTCAGCTCGGGGACGCCGTCGTGACCGGCGAGGTGGTCTCGATCGAACCCCGCGGCGACAGCGCGGTCGAGGTGCGTAGCGTCACCGACCGCGCTGTCTACCCGAGCGTGGTCGTGTGCGCCGGTCGCGAGACCGCCCGCCTGGCACGGACCGTCGGCCTCTCGTTGCCGGTCCGCCTCGCAGCACACGTGCGGCTGACGTTCGCCGTGCGAGCCGCCGCCCCGGCGCGGGTCGCGTGCTTGCAGGACGGCAGCGGCGACTTCGGCGAGGTCGGCGTCTACGCGACGCCGCTGCCGGGCAACAGCCGCTACGCGGTCGGACTCAGCGAGACGGTCGGCGTCCGCGACGACGGGACGTTCATCGACCCCGGGGCAGTTCGATCGCTCGACGAACGAGCGCGCGAGTATGTGGCACGGGCGCTGCCCGGCCTCGACCCGGTGCCGCGAGAGTTCGTCCACTGCTGGGTGACCGACCTGCCGTGGAGCGAGGACGGCGTGGCCGTCTGGGAGGCAGGTCGAATCCTCTTCGTCGCCGGTCACAACCTCTTCAAGCAGGCACCATCGCTGGGCCGCGCCCTCGCCCGGGCCGCGACCGGCAACGGTCTCGCCCCCGAGCTCGCCCCCGAGGCGCGCCTCGGGGAACCTCAGCAGTAGTCCCCCGGTGACCCTTCCGGTGCCGCGCTCAGGGAGTCGCCGGCGGCACGGGAGGACGGCCACCGGTGCGCCACGCGCACGCGTCCGCACGAGCGGGATGCGCCGGGCACGATGTCCCCTGCCCGACGGTGCTGCCGGCTACCCGGAGCTGCGCCACCTGCTCCTGCCGACCGACTGGCCCCATGCCCGCCCGGCCGCCGCCGTGCGGGTCACCGACCGGCGAGGATGCCCGCGAGCCGGCTCGCCGGCTCGTGGAACGCGGCGCTGTTCGGGTCGGCCACCCAGATCTCGCCGTCCCAGGCGCGGAACGCCAGCCCCGCCCAGAACTCGTCGAGCTCCCGGTCGTCGCTGTCGTCGCCCGACTTCCCGACGGATGCGAGCACGCACGCGGCGCCGTCGGAGACGTCCGCGAGCACCTGCGCGACCAGCGCCGTCTCCAGGCCCGGCGCGACCTGGTCCAGGGACGACGCCGAGGCGACGGTCGTCAGGAGGACGGCGGTGCCGGCCGCAGTTTCGAGACCAAGGCGCGCATCCGGCAGCCACAGTCCGCCCCGCTGCTCGAACGCGGCGGACAACCGGGCGTGCGCCTCGTCGATCGTGTCCAGGACGTCGTGCAGCTCTGCGCCCTCGAGCCGGACCGGGTTGAGCACGGATCCCTCGACGAACGCCAGCGTCACGGCCACGCCGTGGTGTCCGTCCCCCGGGCTGATCCCGAGCGCGCACTCGGCCAGCAGCGGGCTGACGTCGCTCAGCAGCGACTCGACCTCGTCAGGGGTGACGTGCCGGTAGGAGTGCTGCGACGTCCACGCGTGCCGGGCGGCGACCTCCGGCGGGACGTCGACGGGGGCCTTGAGCTCCGCACGGAAGCGGCGCAGGCCCGCACCGCTCTCGTCGTGCCCGGCCAGGGCGCGGTAGGTCTGGGTGCGCACGGTCGAGCGGCGCAGCGCGTCGAGGATCGCTGCCGAGCTCATGGTCGGCGTGGTTGCCATCGTCCCTCCTGTCGAAACTGATCAGCCCGCGGCCCAGTCTCGACAAACGAGCCGACCCCCGCACATCGAGGCCCGCAGCACCGCGGCACCGTCGGCAGGGCCGCGACCAGCGCGATCCGGCGAGCCCGCGCTGTGGGCGATCCGCAACGAGGCCGAGCTGGTCCTCGAGAGCCGCTGGGCGGTGCGGGTTCGTACGGACCGCAGGCTCGGCGAGCCCCGATCCGCGGCGTCGCTTCATCCGCCGCACCACCGCCGTCCTGCTCACCACCATCGACTCCCCCCGGAGCTACCTCCAGGGCCGCTCGGACCGCGACGTCACCCTCGCCCGGCGCACGGACCGCAGCAAGCGCGAGTCCCGCTGACGCGCTCTGCCTTCGCGCCGGCACGTGGCGCACCCACCCGATTGGCGGTCCGATTCCTGCCAGACAACCCCGCTGGGGCCGCCATAACGTCCACGCCATGACAGTCCCGCCGCACGTCGCCATCGACCCTGCGATCCTTTATTTCGGCACCCCGGTCATCCTGCTCAGCTCTCTCAACGAGGACGGGACGACGAACCTCATGCCGATGTCGTCCGTGTTCTGGCTCGGCCGGCGCGCCGTTCTGGGGATCGGCGCCAAGAGCCAGACCGCACTCAACATCGAACGACGCCCCGAGGTCGTGATGAACCTCGTCTCGGCCGACCTGGTGTCGCATGTCGACCGGCTCGCCCTGACCACCGGCCGTCCGGACGTCCCGCGGTGGAAGGCAGACGCGGGATACGTCCACGAACCCGACAAGTTCCGGGCAGCGGGCTTGAGCGCCGTGGCGTCCGCGACGGTGCGTCCCCGGCGGGTCGCCGAAGCTCCGGTCCACCTGGAGGCGCAGGTCAGGGCGCTGCACCAGCTCGAGGCGGACGACGTCGCGGCGGGGCGGCGCACGCTCGTGGTCGAGGCCCAGGTGACGAAGGTATGGATCGCACCCGACCTGCGTCTTGCCGGGTATCCGGATCGCGTCGACCCCGACCGCTGGCGTCCGCTCATCATGAGCTTCCAGCACTTCTACGGGCTCGGAGCGCGCGTCCACCCGTCCCGCCTGGCCAGCATCGACGAGGACCGGTACCGCGTGCCGGCCCCGGCGGGACGACGAGCAGAAGCACCCGCGCCGTAGTCGCGCCGGCGTACGGGCCCGACAGCACACCAGGTGCTGCGCGCGCGCCGATGGTCCTCGGCACGCCCGGAGAGGAGGCGATCCCCGAGGGGGCGCCGCCCTCAGCGACCGAGAAGCAGCCTGCCGCCGGGGTCGTCGACGCGCCCCGGGTGCAGCTCCGCCGGAGCACGCCATGGCAGGGCGTGCCTCTCGACGGCGACGTCGCCGTCCGCGAGCTCGAGCGCCCAGACGTCAGCGAGCCACGTCAGCCCTGGCACCCGCCGGCGCGGTAGGGCTGCTGCTCCCTGAGACCCACGAACGCGGGTGCGGCGTACAGGCGTTCGAGCCAGCGTCGCTCGTGGCGCCGGCGCAGCGCCCCCGCGACCAGCCGACCCATGGCGGCGACGACAGCGGTGCTGTCGCCGGCCGAGAACGCCGCCGCCCCAAGGTCCACGGCCCCGCCGGGCGGCATGCCCGCGAAGGTACGGGTACCCGTGGCGCCGGGAGTCGCCGTCGCATCGTCACGCATGTCCACCCTCGCTCACCGGTGGTCGTCACCGCGGAAGACCTGCTTGGCGACGGCCATGGCGGACATGGCCTTGGGCCAGCCGGCGTAGAACGCCAGGTGGGTGACGGCCTCGATGAGCTCGGTCTCGGTCAGGCCGTTGTCCTTGGCCAGGCCCAGGTGGTACACGAGCTGGTCGGTGTTGCCGGAGGTCAGCAGCGCCGCCACGGTGACCAGGCTGCGGTCGCGCGGGGCGAGCTCGGGGCGGGTCCACACGTCGCCGAACAGCACGTCGTCGGTGTAGCCGACCAGGGCGGGGGCGAAGTCGCCGAACATGCGCTCGGCGCCGGAGGGCTGGGTGTCGGTCATCAGGGATCCTTCCGATCTTGTGGTGCGCTGGGGCGCGTCGGGGGCGGGCGGTCAGCGGTTGACGTAGCCCATGTGCTCGGCGTTGTAGCGATCGCCGTGCACGCCGACGCGGACGGCGAGCTGGTCGAGGTCGGCCACCTCGTCCGCGGACAGCGCCACCTGGGTCGCGGCGGCGTTCTCCTGCACCCGCTCGATGCGCCGCGTGCCCGGGATGGGCACGATCCACGGCTGCTGCGCCAGCAGCCAGGCCAGGGCGACCTGCCCGGGGGTGGCGCCCTTGACCTCGGCCAGACCGCGCACGTGCTCCACCAGCGCGGTGTTGGCCTGCAGGTTCTCGGCGGCGAACCGCGGCACCCGCTCGCGGATGTCACCGGGCGTGAACGTGGTGGAGGCGTCCACCGTGCCGGTGAGGAAGCCCTTGCCCAGCGGGCTGAACGGGACGAACCCGATCCCCAGCTCGGCCAGCGTGGGCAGCACCTCCGGCTCGGGGTCGCGGGTCCACAGCGAGTACTCGCTCTGCACCGCGGTGACCGGGTGCACGGCGTGCGCCCGGCGGATCGTCCCGGCGGCGGCCTCGGACAGCCCGAGGTGGCGCACCTTGCCCTCGGCCACCAGCTCCCCCACCGTGCCGGCGACGTCCTCGATCGGCACGTCCGGGTCGACGCGGTGCTGGTAGAACAGGTCGATCACGTCGGTGCGCAGCCGGCGCAGCGACGCCTCGGCCACCCGGCGGATCTGCTCGGGGCGGGAGTCCAGGCCGACGCTCTTGCCGTCCTTGATCCGCCAGCCGAACTTGGTGGCGATGACCACCTGGTCGCGCACCGGCTCGAGAGCCTCCCCGACCAGCTCCTCGTTGACGTACGGGCCGTAGACCTCGGCGGTGTCGAAGAACGTGACCCCGAGGTCCACCGCGCCGCGCAGCACCGCGATCATGTCCTCGCGGCTGCCGGGGTTGGGCCCGTAGCTCTGCGACATGCCCATGGCGCCCAGGCCGACCGCGGAGACCTCGAGTCCCTGTCCGAGCGTGCGTGCGTGCATCGTGCTCCTCCTTCGTACCGGTGGTGGGTCAGGCGGGGGCGCCCGGCTCCAGGCGCAGGGTGGTGGCGGCCGCGCCCGGGGTGGTCATCGCGGCGCCGAAGCCGCCGCGGCCGTACTTGGCCCAGTAGGCCCGGTCGACGGCGGCGCGCACGTCCGGGTCGGCGGGCACGAGCCGGACCGTGGCGGCGCGCCCGGCGCCGCGCACCCGGGCGTACGGGTGCGCGCCGACCTGGCGGAACCAGCTGCCGCCCGGGCCGTTGTACGACCGCACGTACAGCTGGTCGCCCACCCGTACCACCCAGATCGGCAGCGGCGTGCGGGGCGTGCCGTCACGCCGGATCGTCGCGATGCGGATCTCCGAGGCGGCGCCGAGCGCGTCCAGGTCGGTCCGCGCCCACGTCGCGGCGCTCATGCGGCACCGCCGGCGAGGTCCAGGACCAGGCGGCCGCGCACGCCACCCTTGTCCATCAGCGCGTGCGCGTCGGCCGCCTGGGCGTCCACACCGTCCGGGACCAGGGCGCGGACCCGTGCAGAGACGTCCTCGCCCCGCGCCCCGAAGTCGCCGCCATCAGCGGTCACTCCCACTGCTGTGATCGTCACACTCATCCCTCGCTCGAAGACTCGCCCGCCGATGCGGGCAAGGCCATCTGACATCCGGTCCGCCGCGCCGCGGGAGTCTCCGCTGTGAGGGGTACCGGCAGTGCCCCTCACAGCAGCGCCAGGCGCGGGGCGTCGTCGTGACCGCGCGGCGTGCGCGCTCAAGGCGCCCGGCGTGCCGCCGCGGTGCTGGCCCGCCTCCCTGTGCCGACGTCGGGGGCCTCAGCCGGCGTCGACGGCGTCGCGCTCGGCGGCCGTCGGCGCGGCGTGGGTGGCGGCCCAGCTCGCCAGGAGGCGCAGCGCGTCGTCCGTGCCGGTTCCCGGCTGCGGGGTGTACACCAGCATCGACAACCCCTGCTCGGCGAACAGGTCCAGGGCCTGGTAGGTCAGGTACAGGTCCCCCACGACCGGGTGGTGGAAGTGCTTCTTGCCGGTGTAGTGCTGCTTGACGTGGTGCGCCGCCCACCGGGTGCGGAACTCGGGCGACCGGGTGGACAGCTCCCCGACCAGCTCGCTCAGCGCCTTGTCGTGCGGGTCGCGGCCGGCCTCGGTGCGCAGGATCGCCACGGTGTCGTGCGCCGCCCGCTCCCAGTCCGGGTAGAACCGGTGGGCCCGGTCGTCCAGGAACGCGAACCGGGCCAGGTTCGGCGACGGCGCCTCGAACGCCTCGGAGTACACCGCCCGCCCGAGCAGGTTCGCCGCCAGCAGGTCCATCCGCCCGTTGCGCACGAACGCCGCCCCGCCGGTGAAGGCGTCCAGCGTCGCCTGCACCTCCGCGCGGATCCGCGTCGCCCGCCGCGGCTGAGCCCGGCGTGCGCCGCCCTGCGCCGCCCGGGCCAGGTCGAGCAGGTGCGCCCGCTCGGCTTCGTCCAGGTGCAGGGCACGGGCGATCGAGTCCAGCACGGCCTCCGACACGCCTGCGAGGTTGCCGCGCTCCAGCCGGGTGTAGTACTCGATGCTCACCCCGGCGAGCTCGGCGACCTCCCGGCGGCGCAGCCCGGGCACGCGGCGCATCGTGCCGTCGTCGACCACGCCTGCCTCCGCGGGCGTGATCCGCGCCCGACGTGTGGTGAGGAAGTCGCGCACCTCGCTGCGGTTGTCCATGCCTCGACCGTAGGTCGACGCGTCTCGCGGTGGGAGTCACCGGCGGTACCCCTCAGGAAGGGGCGCCGAGCGCGCCGGCCGCTGCTGCTGCCGTTCTAGGCGGGGCATCGGACGTCGCGCTTGGCACGCTATTCCCGTCCTACGCAGGGTGGCGGACAGCGCGATCCGGCCGTCCGGCGTGACGGAGGAGGAGCGACGGATCGCTGTCCACGACGACATCTGATCGGTGCCGCAGCCCGCGACGGCCCCCTGACCCCGCAGCAGCGCGGCTGGGGGCCGTCTCGACGCCCCGGGGCGCGCTCGACGCCGCGCTACCGTGGCGGTGTGCGGTTCGCGAAGGGGCGGTCCTGGCGGTTGTCGGTCGGCGACGACGTGCACCTGACCACGGCGCTCGTCGTGCGGGACGCCGCGCGGATCGTGGTACCGCCCGGCGACGGCGCCGGACCTGACGGCGGCGCGCCCGCCGACGTCCCGCCGCCCCTGCGGCGGCCGCCCGCGCCCGTCGACCTCCTCTCCCCCGCCGACCGGGTCGCCGCCGGTCCTGGCTGGTTGGCCTGGTACAGCGCCGTGGTGGACCTGATCGTCGAGGAGCAGCGGGACCCGCCGCCCTCGGGCGTCGGCAAGGCGTGGCAGCGCTGGGCGCGGGCCCGGGCCGCCGCGCGCCACGCCGTCGGGGCGTGGCCGGAGTTCGCCGGGCTGGCGTCCGAGCCCCTGCTGCGCCGCGCGGCCCTGGCGGCCTACCGCGACCCCCCGCCGTCGGACCGCGGCATCGCCGCGGCGCTGCCGACGGACAGGGCGACGTGGTTTGCCCAGCGCGCGATCGTCGACGACATCGTCGCGCGCCGCGGCGCCGACCCGGGCGACCTCGACGGCGCCGTCGTCCTGCTCCCGGTCGCCGGCACGTGGTGGCACCTGGCGGCGCCCGGTGTCGTGCTCGCCTCCGGCGACGCGTACCTCGACGAGGCGCTGGGCCCGCGGCTCGTGCGGACGGCCCTGGAGTCGTCGCTCGACCGCGTGCGATGACCGCGACGCCACGACCGCGACGACGTCAGCTCACCCTGGCACGGTCGCTCACGGTCATACGGGCGGTCGTCGTGGTCAAACCGGCGACGTCGTCGCCGAGGCGCGCCCGGGCCGCGGCGAGCTCGTCGATGCGGTTGACGACCCACCGCGCCAGCGCCGTCAGGATCGCCGATGCGGCGAGAAGGCCCAGGACGTTGCCGAGGTCGACGACCTCGAGCGGCGCCAGCCGTGACCCGAACATGCCCGTGCGCCCGAGCACGACGGCGGACACGACGCCGAGGACGATCGGCACGGACTGGCGCAGGCGACTCGACCACGCCAAGGCGATCAGGCCGACCACGATGACGACCACGGTGGCGCCACCGCTGAGCGAGACGCCGAGCGGGCCCAGGCCTGGGTAGGGCGCCGTCGCCATGACCGGCAGGCCGGCGGCCAGCGCGGCCACCAGCACTCCGATCCGCCGCCCCACCGACCACGCCGGCGCGGACCCCCAGGCCGCACGCTCGGCGGACACGACGGCGCACGCGGTGTGACCGACCGCCCACCCCGCGGCCGTGAAGGCGGCGAGCAGCTCGCCCCGCGCGATCAGCAGGGCGATCGTGAGCCAGGCCATGACGGCGGCGGCCACGAAGAGGCCGCGGGCCACCGGCAGGGAGGCCGCCACCAGCGCGAGCGCACCCGCGGCCCAGAGCACCCACGGGGCGGTCATCGGCGCCAGCGCGAGCACTGCCCCCGGTCCGTCGGCGGTGCCGAGGGCCCGGGCAGCACCGCCCAGAGCGGCCGCCGCCGGCAGGGCCAGGAGCAGCGGGAGGAGGAGCAGCAGCGCTTCCGTCCCGCCCCTGCGCTGCCGCGGCGTCGACCCGAGCGGCGCGAGCAGCCACTCGCGGGCCGCCGCACGCAGGAGGTCGGACCGCTCGCCGGGGGCGGGCCGCGACTGCCCGGGCGCCGCGGCGGCGAGCAGGTGGCCGAGCATCTCGGCCTGGTGAGCCCGCCGGTAGCTGTACGGGAAGAGGGCCGTCAGCCGCCGGTAGTCCCGCGCGAGCGCCGGGGTCACGAACACCTTCTCGCCGGTCATGCCGTCGCCCCTCCCAGGTTCGCCCCGCCCAGCCCAGCCCCGCCCAGCCTCGTCCCGCCCGACGACGCCGTGGGGAGCGCGGGCGCCGCCTGGCCGCGCATCCGGAGCCGCTCGAGCGCCCGCTGCGCCTGCGTCTGCGCACGCTCCGCCTCGGCAGCGAGCCGCGCGCCCCCCTCGGGCGTCAGGCGGTAGTACCGCCGCAGCCGGGAGTCCACCACCTCCTCGCGGTCGACCTCTACCAGCCCGGCGACCACGAGCCGGTCGATCGCCCCGTACAGCGTGCCGGTCCGCAGGGCGATCCGGCCGCCCGAGCTCGCCTCGACGTCCTTGACGATCCCGTACCCGTGCATCGGCCCCTGCGCCAGCGCCGACAAGATGAGGAAGGCGGGTTCCTGCAGCCCTTGGGAAGCCATGCCGGCGAACATACCCTCGCCACGAACTTATGCCCGGCCGACACGCCCACCCTCGTCCCCTCTCCTCGACCTCCGGCCGCCGCGGGACCACCATGGGACGAGACGCACCGAGGGACTGACCGAGGGCACGGGCCCAGCGAAGGGCCCAGCGAAGGGCCCAGCGGAACGCCCGACGACGGGCCGGCCACGCACACGCCTCGGAGGGGCTCATGGCCTGGTACACCCACCACGTGGTCGACGCCGGGCGCGCACCCACCCTCGTCGCGCTGCTGGGCTTCGTCGTGACGTTCCTCGTCGTGCGTGCCGTCACGCGCCGCATCCGGGCGCGTGCGCACGCGGAGGGGGCGGACACCGCGCCCGCGGCCGGCGGGACCGCACGCCGCCGGCGCCGGCTGATCGGCGACGTCACGATCGGCGGCGTCCACGTGCACCACCAGGTGTGGGGCATCCTGCTGGTCCTGGTCACCGGCCTGCTCCTGCTGCGCTACTCCCCCGGCGAGCCGGCGTCCTTGATCCTGGGGCTGATGTTCGGCGTCGGCGCCGCGCTGGCGCTCGACGAGTTCGCGCTGTGGCTCTACGTCGACGACGTCTACTGGAGCCCGCAGGGCGAGAAGTCGATCGAGGCGGTGCTGGTCGGCGCCGCCGTCGGCGCGGCGCTCCTGGTCGCCACCTCGCCCGTCGGCGAGACGCCCGACGAGGTCGAGGGCGGCCTGCGGGCCTACGCGCTCTCCGTCGTGGCGCACATGGCCTGCGCGGTCGTGTGCTTCCTCAAGGGCAAGGTGGCCACCGGGATGGTGGGCATCGTCGTGCCCGTCGTGGCGGCGGTGGGGGCGGTACGGCTGGCGAAGCCGTCGTCGTCCTGGGCCCGACGGCGGTACGCGGACCGCCCCCGCCGGCGCGCCCGCGCCGAGGCGCGGTTCGGCGCGCGCTACCAGGCCCGCCAGCAGCGCGTGCGCACGCTCCTCGGCGGCGCACCGACCCCACCGGCACCGCCGTCCTGAGCGCCGCGCGGTCGAGCGTCAGCGCGCGACGGGCACGAGCTCCACGTCGTGGAGACGCCCGTCGGCGGCCGTCGCGGTGAGGTAGGTGCCCACGGGCTGGCGCCGCCGGTCGGTCGGCGACCCGGGGTTGAGCAGCCGCATCCCGGCGGGGCTGACCGTGTCCCACGGGATGTGGCTGTGGCCGAAGACGAGCACGTCGGTGTCCGGGAACGCCCGGTCCGCCCGGACCTCCCGGCCCTGCTTGGGGCCCGTCTCGTGCACGACCGCCAGGCGCACGCCCTCGACCGTCACCCGGGCGACCTCGCCCAGCCGGTCGTGCAGCTCGGCTCCGTCGTTGTTGCCGGCGACGCCGACGAGCCTGGCGGCGCGCCCCGCGAGCGCGTCGAGCAGCTCGAGGGTCACCCAGTCCCCGGCGTGCACCACCACGTCGGCAGCGTCCACGGCGCGCCACACCTGCTCGGGAAGGGCGCGGGCGCGGGCGGGCACGTGGGTGTCGCTGAGCAGCAGCAGGCGGGTCGGCACGCCGCCACGATAGGCGTCGCCTCCGTGGCGCCGCCCGCGAGGCCCCGCGACCGCCTCGCGGTGCCATCCCTGGCGCCCACCCCTACCGTGGAGCCATGGCCGAGCCCGAGCCTGTCCGTCGGCGCGGCGATGCGCACGGGTTGGACCGCGTCCTGGCGTTCGCCGACGCGGTGGCCGCCATCGCCCTCACGCTGGTGATGCTGCCGCTCGTCGACCAGGCGATGGCCGCCTCGTCCGCGCAGGGGTTCTTCGCCGACAGCTGGCCCGACATCGTCTCGGCCGCCATCAGCTTTGCGGTGATCGGGATCTTCTGGCACGAGCACCACTGGCTCTTCGTCCGGGCGACGGGCTACAGCCCGCGGATCCTGCAGATCGAGCTGTTCTGGCTCGCCTCGATCGTCGCGCTGCCCGTCGCGACGGTGCTGGACGTCGTGGTCGCGGCCGACGACGACCGGCTGGCGCTCGGCGTCTACGTCGGGACGATGCTGTTCGGCTCGCTGTGCCTGCACGCCGAGGAGACGGCGTTGCGCCGCGGCGGGTTCCTGCCCACCGTGGCGCGCGAGGGCCCGTTCGAGCGATGGTTGGTCTCAGGACTGTTCGGTCTCGCGTTCGTGCTCGCGCTGCTCTTCCCGGGCGCCGGCGCGGCGTGGCTGCTCGTGCTGCTGCTCGAGCGCCCGCTGCGCGCGGCGGCCGAGCGCCGGCGCAGGGCGGCGGGCCGGCAGCCCGCGTAGAGGGGGGATCGCCCGAGGACCGCACGCCGACGTGAGGAGCCCCCAGATGTCCCACCACGACCCGTTCACCGCCGGGTTCGCCGGCGACCCCGACCACGACTTCGAGATCCGCACCGTCCTGGGCCACGCCTACAGCGGCGCCGCCGACGTCGGCGAGGTCCTCGCAGCCGTCTCGGGCCTGCGCGACGACGACCACGAGGCCTGGTTCGCGGCCTGGGACGGGCTCGGCGACCGGGTCGCCGCGCTCGCCGAGGCGGCGACGGGCCCCGGCCGGGAGGCCAGCGCGGCGTCGGCCTGGCTGCGCGCCTCCGGGTACTACGGGGTGGCGGTCGACGCGGTCGCCGCCCTGGACGACGACGACCGCCTCCTGGCCACCTTCCGCAAGCACCGCGCCGCGTGGGACCGCTGGGTCGACACCGCCGCCGTCGACGTCGAGCGCGTCGAGATCCCGTACGAGAGCACTCCCCTGCCCGGGTACCTCTTCCGCGCCCCGGGCTCCGGCGCCGACGGACGCACCGACGGGGACGCCGGCGCCCGGCCCCTGCTGGTCGCCGTCAACGGCTCGGACGGGTCGCTGACCTCGCTGTGGGCGGCCGCCGTGCACGGGGCCCTGGCCCGCGGCTACCACGCGCTCGTCTTCGACGGACCCGGGCAGCAGTCGATGCTCTTCGAGCGGGGCGTCCCGTTCCGCCCCGACTTCGAGGCGGTGCTCACGCCGGTCCTGGACGCGGCGACGGCCTACCCGGGCGTCGACGCCGACCGGGTCGTCGTCTACGGCATCAGCCAGGGCGGGTACTGGGTCACCCGGGCGCTCGCGTTCGAGCACCGCCCCGCCGCGGCGGTCGTCGACCCGGGCGTGGTGGACGTGGCGGCGTCGTGGACCGGCCGGATGCCGCACAGCCTGCTCAAGCACCTCGACGCCGGCGACGACCGCAGGTTCGACAAGGAGATGGCGCTCGGCATGCGCCTGAGCCCGGGCACGGCGCGCACGTGGCGCTTCCGCGCGCGCCCGTACGGGACCGACGGCTACGCCGCCACGGTGCGCGCCGTGCGGCAGTACGACGCGCGCGGCGTCGCGGGCCGCATCACCACGCCCCTGCTGATCGCCGACCCGGAGGACGAGCAGTTCTGGCCCGGCCAGCCCGCCGAGCTGGCCCGGCTGACGCCCGGCGTCTCCACGCTCGTGCGGTTCACGGCCGCCGAGGGGGCGAACCACCACTGCCAGCCGCTGGCCCGCGCGCTCACCGAGCAGCGGATGTTCGACTGGCTCGCCGGCATCGACGGGCTCGGGCAGGGCGCCGCGACCGGCGCGCAGGCCCCCGCCGCCTCGCGCACCGCCTGAGCCGGCCGGCCCCACCGGCAGCCGCCCCGTGCGGCCGGGCCGGGGCGTGCCCATACTCGGCCGGTGGGATTCCTGAGCGAGGACGCCGTCGCCACGTTCGTCGACGTGCTGGTCCGGCTGGTCGAGACGGCCGGGGCGGTCATCATCTTCAGCGGCTGCGTGATCGCGTTCGTGCGGTTCCTGGTCCTGGCGGTCCGCGAGCGCCGGGTGTCCTCCTTCACCCGGGTGCGCCTGGACCTGGGCCGCATGCTCGCGCTCGGCCTGGAGTTCCAGCTGGCCAGCGACGTGCTGCGCACGGCCGTGGCGCCGACCCTGCGCGAGATCGCCGAGCTCGCCGCCGTCGCCGCGATCCGCACCGCGCTCAACTTCTTCCTCGCCCGCGAGATCCGCGAGGAGCGCGAGGAGATCGCCCGCGACACGGCAGAGCGCGACACGGCCCAGCGCGACACGGCCCAGGCGGCCGGGTGACCGACGCGGTGCGCGACGTCGTCGCGCTCGGGGTCGTGGCCGCCGGCCTGCTCAGCGGCGCCGCCGTCGCGCTCGTGACGCGCGCCCCGCTCGCGGGCCTGCAGTGGCTGCTCGACTTCCTCCTGGCGGCCGGGCTGCTGCGGCTCGGCGCCACGGGCACGCCGACGGCGCTGGCCACCGCGGCGGCGATCGTCGCCGTCCGGCAGGTCGCGGGGCTGGGGCTGCGGCGCGCCCGCGCCGCGCTGGCCGTGCCCGCGCCCGAGCCGCCCGCGCCGAGCCCGTGACCGGCGGCGGTCAGCCCGCCTCGTAGAAGACGCGGTCGACGACCGCCCGCGCGCGCCGGGCGGTGCGCAGGTAGAGCTCCTCGAGGTCCGCCCCGCCCCCCACGTCGCCCATCAGCCGGGCGATGCCGGCGAGCGCCTGGCGGTCGTGCGGGAGCACGTCGGCGTGGCTGCCCGTGGTCCGGCCGGACCACAGCACCACCGCCGAGCGCAGCCGGGAGGCCAGCACCCACGCCTCGCGCAGGTGCTGGGCGTCGACCGGGCCCACGAGGCCGGCGTCCTCGGCGGCGTCGAGCGCGGCGACCGTGCCCGTGGTCCGCAGCCCGGGCACCGTGTGCGCGTGCTGCAGCTGCAGCAGCTGCACGGTCCACTCGACGTCGGAGACGCCGCCCGGGCCCAGCTTGAGGTGGCGCGCCGGCTCGACGCCGCGCGGCAGCCGCTCGGACTCCACGCGCGCCTTGATGCGGCGCACCTCGCGCACATCGCCCGCCGCCAGGCCGCCGGCCGGGTAGCGCCGCGGGTCGACCGTGGCGGTGAACCGCTCGGCCAGCCCGTCGGCGCCGGGCGACGTCGCCACGGGCCGGGCGCGCAGCAGCGCCTGCGCCTCCCACACGCTCGACCACCGCTCGTAGTACTCCGCGTAGGAGGCCAGCGTGCGCGCCAGCGGCCCCTGCCGCCCCTCGGGCCGCAGGTCGGCGTCGACCGGCAGCGACGGCTCGGGCCCGACGGCGCCCAGCATCTCGCGCAGCCGCGTCGCCACGGTGAGCGCGAACCGGTTCGCGAGCTGCCCGTCCGCGCCCGCCACCGGCTCGTGCACGAACATCACGTCGGCGTCCGAGCCGTAGCCCATCTCGCGCCCGCCGAGCCGGCCCATGGCCACCACGAGCATGCGCGTCGGGTTCGCCTGCGGATCCTGGTCCAGGCCCAGCTCGCCGCGCGCGACGTGCTCGGCCACCCGCAGCCCGCCGTGCAGCACGACGTCGGCGGCGTCGCTCACCGCCGCGGCCGCGCTCACGGGGTCGAGCAGGCGCAGGAGCTCGGCCGCTCCGGTGCGGGCCAGCTCGCGCCGGCGCAGGGCGCGCAGCAGCACCGCCGCGGTCGCCGGGTCGTCCGCGCGGGTGAGGATCGCGTCGGCCTCGGCGTCGAGCCGCTCGGCGCCGCGCGGCTCGAGGCCGGTGGGGTCCGCGAGCCACTGCACCGACTCGGGCGAGCGGGCCAGCGCGTCCGCCAGGTAGCGCGACGACGACAGCACCTGGGCCAGGTTCTGCGCCGCGGACCCGGAGTCGCGCAGCAGCTTGAGGTACCAGTGGGTGCTGCCGAGCTCCTCGGACAGCCGGCGGAACGCGAGCAGGCCCGCGTCGGGGTCGGCGCCCTCGGCGAACCACCCCAGCAGCACCGGCAGCAGCTGGCGCTGCAGCGCCGCGCGCCGGGAGGTGCCCTCGGTCAGCGCGAGCACGTGCCGCATCGCCCCGTCGGGGTCGCGGTAGCCGATGGCGGCGAACCGGTGCCGGGCCGCCTCCGGCGCGAGCGACACCTCCGCCTCGGACAGCTGCGCCGTCGCCGGCAGCAGCGGCCGGTAGAAGACCGCCTCGTGCAGGGAGCGCACCTCGCGGCGCGTGGCCTTCCACCGCTCGGTGAGGCCCTCGGCGCCCTCGGCCCGCATGCCCAGCGACCGGGCGAGGCGCCGCAGGTCCTCCTCGCCGGTGGGCAGCAGGTGCGTGCGGCGCAGCCGGTACAGCTGCACGCGGTGCTCCAGGGCCCGCAGGAACCGGTAGCACACGGCCATGCGGCCGGCGTGGTCGCGCCCCACGAAGCCCGCGGAGGCCAGCGCCGTCAGCGCCCGCAGCGTGTTGGGCGAACGGATGCCCGGGTCCATCCGGCCGTGCACGAGCTGCAGCAGCTGCACGGTGAACTCGACGTCGCGCAGGCCGCCGCGGCCGAGCTTGATCTGCCGGTCGGCCTCGGCGGGCGGCACGTGCTCCTCGACCCGGCGGCGCATGGCCTGGGCGTCCTCGACGAAGTTCTCGCGCGAGACCGCCTTCCACACCAGCGGGTCGACGGCGGCGCGGTAGGCCCGGCCGAGCTCGGGGTCCCCCGCCACGGGGCGCGCCTTGAGCAGGGCCTGGAACTCCCAGGTCGCGGCCCACCGGTCGTAGTACGCGAGGTGGCTGGACAGGGTGCGCACCAGCGGGCCATGCTTGCCCTCCGGCCGCAGCGCGGCGTCCACCTGCCACAGCGCCGGCTCGGCGGACGCCCCGGCGCAGACCTTCTGCAGCGTCGACGCCAGCCGCGCGCCCACCGCCATGGCGTGCGCCTCGGCGACCTCCTGGCCGTCGGCGTCCACCCCCGGCTCGGCGACGTAGACGACGTCCACGTCCGAGACGTAGTTCAGCTCGCGCCCGCCGGTCTTGCCCATGCCGATCACGGCGAGGCGCACCTGCGCGTGGTCGAGGTGCTGGGAGCGCGCGACGGCGAGAGCGGCCTCGAGCGCGGCGGCGGCGAGGTCGGCGAGCGCGGCGGCGACGGCCGGCAGCAGGCCGAGCGGCTCGTCGGTGGTCAGGTCGGTGGCAGCGATCCGCAGCAGGCGGGCGCGGTAGGCGCGGCGCAGCGCGTCCGTGGCCGTGCGGGCCTCGGCGTCCGGCCACCGGCCGGGCTCGGTCCCCGCCACGGGGTCGGGCGCGTCGGGGTCCGCGCCGACCGCGGCCAGCAGCTCGGCGCGCACGCGCTCGGGCGCGACGCCGACGCCGCCGTCCCCGTCGCGCAGCACCGCCAGCAGCTCGGGGCGGCGCACCACCTCGTCGCCGAGGGCCGACGACGCCCCGAGCACGGCCAGGAGGCGGGCGCGCGGCACCCCGTCGTGCGCCAGGACGTCGGCGAGGGCCCCGGCGGCGGCCGGGGTGCTCGCCAGGCGCACGAGCTGCAGGAGGGCCAGGTCGGGGTCGGCGGTGCCCCCGAGCGCGGCGAGCAGGTCGTCGGCCGCGGACGTCTCGTCGTCCGGGCCGGGGCCGGTCGGCAGCACCGCCTCCAGGGCGGGGTCGGCCCACAGCTGCGCCGAGCGGGTGAGGTCGGCGAACCCCGCGCGCAGCAGGCGGCGGGTGACGGTCTCGCGCCGGCCCGCCGCGCGGGGCGGGCGGGGCAGCTCGTCGGCTCCGGACGTCGTCGTGGCTCCCACGGGCCGACCCTACGCCCGGGCCCGGGGCGGGCGGCCAGCCGCCCGCCCCGGTCCGACGACGGTCGTCACAGGAACTGCAGGAACCGCTGCAGCTCGAACGGCGTGACCTGCTGGCGGTAGGTCGCCCACTCCTGCTTCTTGTTCTTCAGCACGTAGCGGAAGACGTGCTCGCCGAGCGTCTCGGCGACGAGCTCGGAGCGCTCCATGAGGGCGATCGCCTCGTCGAGCGACTGCGGCAGCGGCGCGATGCCGAGCGCGCGGCGCTCGGCGTCGGTGAGCTCCCACACGTCGTCGTCGGTGGCCTCCGGCAGCTCGTAGCCCTCCTCGATGCCCTTGAGGCCGGCGGCGAGCAGGACGGCGAACGCGAGGTACGGGTTGGTCGCCGAGTCGAGCGCGCGGTACTCCACGCGCGAGGAGTTGCCCTTGCCCGGCTTGTACATCGGCACGCGCACCAGCGCGGAGCGGTTGTTGTGGCCCCAGCACACGTAGCTGGGCGCCTCGGAGCCGCCCCACAGGCGCTTGTACGAGTTGACGTACTGGTTGGTGATCGCGGTGATCTCCGCGGCGTGCACCAGCAGGCCCGCGATGAACTGGCGGGCGGTCTTGGACAGCTCGAACTGCGCGCCCGGCTCGTGGAAGGCGTTGCGGTCGCCCTCGAACAGCGACAGGTGGGTGTGCATGCCCGAGCCCGGCTCCTCGGTGAGCGGCTTGGGCATGAACGTGGCGAACACGCCCTGCTCGAGCGCCACCTCCTTGACCACGGTGCGGAAGGTCATGAGGTTGTCCGCGGTGGTCAGCGCGTCGGCGTAGCGCAGGTCGATCTCGTTCTGGCCGGGGCCGGCCTCGTGGTGGGAGAACTCCACCGAGATGCCCATCGACTCGAGCATGGTGATCGCGGCGCGGCGGAAGTCGTGCGTGGAGCCGCGCGCCAGGTGGTCGAAGTAGCCGCCGCGGTCGACCGGCACCAGCGGCGCGTCCGGCGAGGCGAGCTGCTCGAACAGGTAGAACTCGACCTCGGGGTGCGTGTAGAAGGTGAACCCCTTGTCGCTGGCCTTGGCCAGGGCCCGCTTGAGCACGTTGCGGGAGTCCGCCAGCGACGGCTCGCCGTCCGGCGTGAGGATGTCGCAGAACATGCGGGCCGTGCCGTGCCGCTCCCCGCGCCAGGGCAGCACCTGGAACGTGGTCGGGTCCGGCTTGGCGATCATGTCGGCCTCGTACACGCGGGTGAGGCCCTCGATCGAGCTGCCGTCGAACCCGATGCCCTCGGCGAACGCCTGCTCGAGCTCCGCCGGGGCGACCGCGACGGACTTCAGCACGCCCAGCACGTCGGTGAACCAGAGCCGGATGAAGCGGATGTCGCGCTCCTCGACCGTGCGGAGCACGAACTCCTGCTGCCTGTCCATGGAGCACATCTTGCCCCACGACTGTTACCGGCGGGTGACGTCCCGCGCACCGGACGGCGGCGGGTCGGTGAGCAGCGGCGCGCGCGTCAGCCGCGGCGCCACCGGTCGTCGTCGGCGTCCCACGCCTCGGAGCGGGCGCGCGCCTTGTCGAGCGCCGCCTGCGCCTCCTCGCGCGTGGCGTACGGCCCCATGAGGTGCGTCCAGCCGGAGCGGTGCCCCTCCTCCACCTCGCCGGTCGCCGTGTTGTACCAGTACTGCGTCATCGCCGCCGCGTTCTCCTCGCTCATGGATCGATCCTGCCGCAGGATGTGCACATGGCGAAGCATGAGCTGGCATTCGGCATCGACATCGGCGGCTCGGGCATCAAGGGTGCGCCCGTGGACCTGGAGACCGGCGAGTTCGCCGCCGACCGCGTGCGCATCCCGACGCCCGGGGAGTCGACCCCCGAGGCGGTGACCGCGGTGCTCGCGGAGCTGGTGGAGTCCTTCGACCTGCCCAAGGACGTGCCCGTCGGCGTGGCGTTCCCGGCGCCGCTGGACCACGGCGTCGTGCGGTTCATCGCGAACCTGCACCCCTCGTGGAAGGGCGTGGACCTGCCCGCCGCCGTCACCGCCGCCACGGGCCGGCCCGTGGTCGCCGTCAACGACGCCGACGCCGCGGGCGTCGGCGAGCAGCGCTACGGCGCCGCGAAGGGCAAGGACGGCGTCGTCCTGGTGGCCACCCTCGGCACGGGCATCGGCTCGGCGCTCCTGGTCGACGGCGTCCTGGTGCCCAACACCGAGCTGGGCCACCTCGAGATCGACGGGCACGACGCCGAGTCGCGGGCCGCCGACTCCGCCCGCGAGCGCGAGGGCCTCGACTTCGCCCAGTGGGCCAAGCGCCTGCAGCGCTACTTCGAGACCGTCGAGATGCTGCTGTCCCCCGAGCTCATCGTCGTCGGCGGCGGCGTGAGCAAGCACCACGAGCAGTTCCTGCCGCTGCTCGACCTGCGCGCCCCGATCATCCCCGCGACGCTGCGGAACAAGGCCGGCATCGTGGGCGCCGCCGCGCTGGCCGCGTCGGCCGCCAAGCACCACAAGGGCAAGAAGGCCAAGAAGTAGGGCTCGAGAAGTAGCGCTCGAGAAGCAGCGCTCAGAGCACCTGGGGGCCCGCCGGGCCCGTCGCCGACTCGCCGTCGGCGATGACGTCGTCGATGCCCACCATGCGCAGCACGTCGGCCACCACCGCGGGCGGGTTGCGGAGCGAGACCTGGAGCCCCTCGTCGCGGCCGATGGCGCACAGCTGGACGAGGAAGGCGACCCCGGCGGAGTCGATGAACGTCACCTTCGAGGCGTCGACCACGACCGGGACGTCCCGCTCGAACGCTCCGGCGAGCGCGGTGCTCGCCTCGGCCCGCAGGGCCGCGTCGATGTCGCCCCACATCGACACCACGCTGACGCCCTGCTTGGCCACCAGCTCGATGCCGCCCGTCCTCGCGCTCGTGAGAGTCATCGTCGTTCTTCTTCCCGTGCTCCGGCGCACGACCGGCGCCGATTCTTGGTGCCGAACCCCGGGGACCAGGCGACGGCCTCGTCGCCTGGTCCAGAACGGTACACCGATATTGCTGTCGGCGGAACGGTCCTTGACCCTTGTTTTCCCCTTCAACAATTGCCTCATGAGACTACGGGGGCGTCCCCACTGGCCAGGCGGGGCGTCCGCTACCGGAGCTCGACCAGCGCCGCGGCGGACGCGTAGGCGTCCGGGACGTCGCGCACCGGCACGTCGAGCACCCGCGCCAGGCGGGTGGCGGGCCGGTGCCGGGGCCAGCCCGGGTCGCCGTCGCGGACGAAGGCGACCGCCGCGCCGTGGACGGCGTCGGCCAGCTCCTGGGGCGGGCGGGGACCGGCGACGTCGGCGACCCGCGGGTGGTCGAGCCGGTCGAAGAAGAACGGCACGTCCAGGCAGTGCAGCGCGCGGCCGGACACCGGCGAGCGCCAGGCGAACCGGTACAGCCACGTCGGGGCGTCGCCGCGCAGGGCGGCGACCTCCAGCACGGCCGCGCGGAAGACGCGGTCGCTGACGTACCGGCCCAGGACGGCGGCGGTGCCGCGGCGGCGGACGTCGGCGTTGGCGGCGAGCCAGGCGGGCGCCGCCGCCCGCGGCGCGCCGAGCGCGCGCAGCGCCGGGCGGACCGGCAGCAGGCGCAGGAACGGGCGGGCGTCGTCGAACACCATGGCGAACTCGTCGTCGGTGGCGCCGAGCACCAGCGGCACCTCGGCGCCCACGCCGGCCGCCAGGGCGTCGAGCGTGGGCTGCGGCAGCAGGTCGCCGTCCACCACGGGGGCGAAGTCGAGGCCCTCGTCGAACAGCCGGGTCGCGGCGGCCAGCGGGCGCAGGCGCGAGGGCCGGGTGACCCGCGCCTGCAGCCGCAGCACGCGCTCCTCGGTCAGCGTCGCCAGCCCCGCACGCGTGGGCGACACCCCGGCGAGGGCGGCCAGGCGCCGGCCCGTGCGCTCGGCGCGCCCGGCGGCGACGTTCTTGGTGACGCCGGACAGCGCGTGCACGCCGTGGAACAGGCCGCGCGCGGCGGGAATCCCCAGCAGCGTGAGCACCGCCCCGCCGCCCGCGGACTGCCCGGCGACCGTCACGCGTCGCGGGTCGCCGCCGAACGCGGCGACGTTGTCCTGCACCCAGCGCAGCGCCAGCAGCCAGTCGCGCACGCCGCGGTTGGCCGGTGCGTCGGCGATCCAGCCGAACCCGTCGAACCCCAGGCGGTACGACACCGTGACCGTGACGACGCCGTCGCGGTTGAACCGGGCGCCGTCGTACCAGGGGCTCGCCGGCGACCCGGCGACGTACGCGCCGCCGTGGATCCACACCAGCACCGGCAGGCCACCGTCGGCGGCGGGCTCGGGCGCGGGCGTGAAGACGTCGACGTTGAGCGTCGAGGGGCCGGGCACGCTGGGCTCGGGGATGAACGTGACGCCGGTGTCCCCGCGCTGAGGCGTGGCGCCGTGGCGCAGGGCGTCGCGCACGCCGGCCCACGGGCGGTGCGGGACCGGCGCGGCGAAGCGCAGGTCGCCCACGGGCGGCTCGGCGAACGGGATGCCGAGGAAGGCGGCCGACGCACCGGGCGTGCCGGGGGTGCCGCGCCAGCGGCCGCGCACGCGCCCGGCCGCCGTGCGCACCTCGACGAGCGCACCGCCGGGGGCCTGGGTACCCCGGGCCGCGCCGGTCGCCTCGCTCATGGGGCGACGGTAGCGGCGCCGGACCACGGGTGCGCGGGGGCTGGACGTGGTGGGCGGACGAGCCGGTCTGTACGCCGGGTTCTGTGCCCGCGCCCGGTTGCCCCGGCGCGGGTGACGGTCATCCATCTAGGACCTGCGTCGCCGCAGGCCTCGAGCGGTCTACCCGGGAGCTCGGGCGGGCCGCCCTCGAACGCTCCCTGTCTGACCTTGCTCCAGGTGGGGTTTACCGAGCCGCACCTGTCACCAGGTGCGCTGGTGGTCTCTTGCACCACCGTTTCACCCTTACCGCCCCGTCCGGCCCGAGGACCGGACGGGGAGGCGGTCTGCTTTCTGTGGCACTGTCCCGCGGGTCGCCCCGGGTGGCCGTTAGCCACCACCTCGCCCTTCGGAGCCCGGACGTTCCTCGGCACCGGGGCCCGAAGACCCTGGTGACGCGACCGTCCGACCGACTCGTCCGCGCCCCGGAGTCTACCGTCCGGGTGGCGCGCCGGTGTCCCAGGGGCCTGCCATAGTGAGGAGCGTGCCTCCTTCCCACCCGACGGCGACGGCCCCGCAGCCGGCCGTGACCCTCTCGTCGCGCCGCCGCTGGCTCGCCGTGGCCGTGCTCATGCTCGGCGCGGCCATCGCCCTGCTCGACACCACCATCGTCAACGTCGCCCTGCCCACGATCCGCACCTCGCTGCAGGCCCCCGAGGCCACCCTGCAGTGGATCATCTCCGGCTACGCCCTCGCCTACGGCCTGGCGCTCATCCCGGCCGGCCGCGTCGGCGACCGCGTCGGGCACCGCTGGGTGTACCTGGTCGGCATCGCCGGCTTCACCCTCGCCTCGTGGTGGTGCGCCCAGGCCGGCGGCGCCACCGAGCTCGTCGTCGCCCGCGTGGTCCAGGGCCTGTTCGGCGGGATCTTCTTCCCCGCCGTGGGCGCCACCATCCAGGTGCTCTTCACCGGCCGGGACCGCGGCAAGGCCTTCGGCGCCCTCGGCGCCGTCATCGGCGTCGCCTCGGCGGCCGGGCCGCTGGTCGGCGGCGTGCTCATCGAGCAGGGCGCGGACGACGACGCCTGGCGCTCGATCTTCTACGTGAACCTGCCGTTCGGCGCCCTGGCCGTGCTCGGCGCGCTGCTGCTGCTGCCCCGCGGCGCCGCCCGTCGGCAGTTCGCCGCCCGCACGGGCACGGATCTCGGCGGGCTGGCGCTGCTCACCGCGGCGCTCGTGGCCCTGCTCGTGCCGCTGATCCAGGGCGAGAGCTCGGGCTGGCCGCTGTGGACGTGGCTCTGCCTCGCCGGCGGGGCGCTGCTGCTGGTGGTCTTCGGGGCGTTCGAGCTCGGCGTCGCCCGGCGCGACCGCGTCAGCCCGCTCGTGCCGCCGCACCTGTTCAGCCACCGCGCGTTCACCGGCGGCGTGATCCTCGCCCTGGTCTACTTCGCGGCGTTCACCTCGATCTTCTTCACCATCTCGATCCTGTGGCAGACCGGCCTGGGGCACAGCGCGCTGGCCTCCGGGCTCGTGTCGATCCCCTTCGCCCTCGGCAGCATCGTCGGCGCCTCGCAGTCGGCGCGCCTGGCCGAGCGCCTCGGGCGCGCCGTGCTGGTGCTGGGCACGGGCATGGTCGCCGCCGGGCTGGTCTCGCTGTGGCTGATCCTTGTGCTGGTCGACACCGCCTCGCTGACGCACTGGACGCTGCTGCCCTCGCTCGCCGTGGCCGGCCTGGGCTCGGGCATGTTCATCGCCCCGAACCAGCAGTTCATCGTGGCCACCGTGGACCCCGAGGAGGCCGGGGCGGCGTCGGGCGTCATCGGCACGGCGCAGCGCATCGGGTCGGCGGCCGGGATCGCGGTCATCGGCTCGGTCCTCTTCGGGTCCCTCACGGTCGCCTCGGGCCGCCCGGCCGACCTCGCGGCCGGGTTCGGGCACGCGGCCGGGATGGCCATGGCGGTCAGCGCGGCGTTCGCCGTCGCCGCCTTCGCGCTGGTGTTCGCCCTGCCCCGCCGCGCCAGGCGGGGCTGAGCCCGCCCCGAGGGTGGCGCCCGGCGGTGCCGGGCGCCACCTACCCTGGACGGGTGCTCCTGCTCCTGCCGCCCTCCGAGGGCAAGACGCCCGCGCCCGCCGACGCCGCCCCGGCGGACCTCGCCACCCTGACCGCGGCCGACGCGCTCACCGCGCGGCGCACCGAGGTCCTCGACGCGCTCGGCGCCGTCAGCGCGCGCCCCGACGCCGCGCAGCTGCTCGGCGTCGGCGCGTCCCTCGGCGAGGAGATCGCGCGCAACACGCGGCTGCGCACCGAGCCGGCCGCACCCGCCGCGCAGGTGTACACCGGCGTGCTGTACGCGGCCGCCGGCCTGGCGTCGCTGCCCGGCGGCGCCGCGGCGCGCGCGGCCCGCACGGTGCGCGTGTTCTCGGGCCTGTGGGGCGTCGTCGCCCCGGCCGACCGCGTGCCCGCCTATCGGCTGTCCATGGGCGTGGACCTGCCCGGCGTCGGGAGGCTGGCGAGCGCCTGGCGTGCGCCGCTGGGCGCCGCGCTCGACGCGCGCGCCGCGGGCGACGTCGTCGTCGACTGCCGCTCGGCCGCCTACCTCGCGGCGTGGAAGCCCCGCACCACGGGCGACGGCGCCGCGGACTGGGTGACCGTGCGGGTGGTGCGCGAGGCGGCCGGCCGGCGCTCGGTGGTCTCGCACAACGCCAAGCACACGCGCGGCGTGCTCACCGGGCACCTGCTGCGCCGCGCGGGCGAGCCGACCAGCGCCGCCGAGCTGCTCAAGGCCGCCGAGGAGCTGGTCGGCGAGGTGGTCGGCACCGAGGTGGGCAGCGGCCTGAGCTACCGGGTGCTCGAGGCGACGCTGCACGCCGCCACCGGCCGCAGCGGCCCGCAGACCCTCGAGCTCGTGGTCGGCTGACCTCAGTCCCCGGTCGGGAACCCCGACGTGGTGACCTCCGCGGCACCGTCCGGCCACAGCCGCACGATCGACAGCGAGCACGGCGGCACCCGCAGCCGGTACCAGTGCGACGGCGGCGCGCCGGCCGCCTGCCCGACGGCGGTGCGCACCACGATCGCGTGCCCCACGACCACCACCGTGCGCCCGACGCCCCCGGCGGCCAGGTCCGTCAGCCCGGCCCAGACGCGCGCGCCGACGTCGGCGTAGGACTCGCCGCCCGGCGCGGGCGTGGTGCCGTCGGCGTGCCAGCGGCCGAGCTCGCCCGGCCAGCGGCGCTCGATCTCGGCGGCCGTGAGGGACTCCCAGTCGCCGAACTCGCACTCGCGGAACCGGTCGTCGGTACGCACGTGCACGCCGAGGCGGCGGCCGATCGCGGCGGCGGTCTCCTGCGTGCGGACCATGGGCGACGCGACGACCTCCGTGGCGGGCGGCAGGTCGGACCACAGCTCCTTGCCCACCCGGTGCACGGCGTCGGCGGCGCGCGCGGCCTGGGTGCGCCCGTGCGTGGTGAGCGACGGGCCGGGCACGCCGCCGCCGGAGTATCCGCCGGCGACCGTGAGCGGCGTCTGCCCGTGGCGCACGAGCACCACGGTGAGCGCCTCGGCGCCGTCGTACCGGGCGATCGAGCCCGACGGGCGCAGGTGCGTGTCGCGGCCCGGGGCGGCGTCGGCCTCGTCGTCGTCCGCCGGGCCGGGCGCGCCCGCGATGCCGGTAGCCGCCGCGGCGACCGGGAAGTCGCGGGCGATGGTCGAGCCGGTGTCCATGGCCTCGTTCGCGAGCCGGTCGGCCGCGGCGTTCTCGGCGCGCGGCACCCACGTGTACGTCACCCGGCCGGCCGGGAGCAGGGCGGCCGCCTGGCGGGCGATGGCGCGCAGCGCCTCGTGCTTGACCTGCCACCTGCCGCTCATCTGCTCCACGACCAGCTTGGAGTCCATGCGCACCTGCACGTCTGCGTCGGGGTCGATCGCGACGGCGGCGCGCAGGCCCTCCAGCAGGCCGGTGTACTCGGCGACGTTGTTGGTGCTCACCCCGAGGTACCCGGCCCGCTCGGCCAGCACGTGGCCGGTGGCGGCCTCCCGCACCAGCGCCCCGTAGCCGGCCGGCCCGGGGTTGCCGCGCGAGCCGCCGTCGGCCTCGACGACGAGGACGCGGGCCATCAGGCGGCGGAGGGCTCGGGCACGCGCACGAGGATGCGGCCGCACTCCTCGCACCGCACGACCTGCTCGGGCGCGGCGGTCCGCGCCGCGGCGAGGTCGCCCGGGTTGAGCTCGAGACGGCAGCCCTCGCACCGGGTGCCGCGCAGCGCGGCGGCGCCGAGGCCGCCGAGCTGGCCGCGCAGCCGGTCGTACAGCGCCACGAGGCCGGGGTCGAGGCCCTCGACGGCGGTGGCCCGCTCGGCGGCCAGCGCCTGCGCCTGGGCGTCGATCTGCGCCCACGCCGCGTCGCGCTCCTCCTCGGCGGCCCGCCGCGCGGCGTCGAGCTCGGCGTGCGCCGCCTCGACCTTGGCCAGGGCGTCCTGGTGCGCCTCGAGCCGCTCCATCACCTCGATCTCGGCGTCCTCGAGCGTGGCCTGCCGGCGCGCGAGCGACTCCAGCTCGCTGGAGACGGCCTGCGCGTCCTTGGCGCCGAGGGCGCCGTTGTCCAGCCGCTGCTGGTCGCGGGCGGCGCGGGCGCGCACCTGCTCCACGTCGGCCTCGGCCTTCGCGAGCTCGCGCTCGAGGTCGCTCACGGCCGTGCGGGAGTCGACGAGGGACCCGTGCAGGTCGGCGATCTGCTTCTCCAGCTCGGCGATCCGGGCGAGCGCCGGGTGCGTCCGGCGCTGGTGGGCGAGCTGCTGGGCGCGGGTGTCCAGCGCCTGGACCTCCAGCAGCCGGAGCTGGTCCTCGGGCGGTGCAGTGGTCACCGTGGGTCCTCCCATGTGTGGCGGGCCGGCCCTGCGCGGCGGGCGCCGGGGCGCCGCGGCGTCAGCGGCCGGGGCTGGCGACCCGCGCGGTCCACGGGTCGCTGACGAGCGTGCTGATCCTGGTGGTCACCGTACCGTCCTCGCCGCGCTGGGCGAGCAGCCGGGACACGCCCGCGGCCACGTCCTGCGCGGCGTAGCGCAGCCAGGGCCACTCCGAGGCGAAGTGCGCCACGTCCACCAGGAACGGCGTGCCGGCGGCCCGCCGCCCGGCGGGCGCCTCGAACTCGGCCCGCTCGCGCAGCTCCGAGGCCGGGTGGTGGCGCAGGTCGGCGGTGACGTAGACGTCGACGGCGGCGGCGCGCACGGCGTCGAACAGCGAGTCCCCCGCGCCCCCGACGACCGCGGCCGTCGCGACGGGCGCCGCGAGGTCGCCCGCGACCCGCACGCCCTGCGCCGTGGCGGGCAGCGCGGCGGCGACGCGCTCGGCGAAGGTGCCGAGCGTGACCGGCTCGGCCAGGCGCCCGACGCGGCCGATGCCGCGCACGGCGCCGTCGCCCGGCCCCCCGGCCGGCGCCACGAGCGGGCCACGGTCGATGATGCCCAGCAGGTCCGCGAGCGCGTCGGCGACGCCGCGCGGCGCCGCGTCGGCGTTGGTGTGCGCGCAGTACAGCGCGCAGCCGGCGGCGAGCAGCCGGTGCACCGCCGCGCCCTTGAAGGTCGTGGCCGCCACCGAGTGCACGCCGCGCAGGAACAGCGGGTGGTGCGTGACGACGAGGTCGGCGCCCCACGCGACGGCCTCGTCGACGACGGCGGTCACCGGGTCGACGGCGAAGAGCACCTTGCGCACCGCCGCGGCGGGGTCGCCGGCCACCAGGCCGACGGCGTCCCACCCCTCGGCGGTCGACGGCGGATAGAGGTCCTCGAGCACGGCGACGACGTCGGCGAGGCGCGCGCCGCCGGCGAGGTCACCGGCGGCGGGCTGGGCGGGTGCTGCCATGCGCCCGACCCTAGTGCCGCCCCGCGCCGCGCTCCCAGCCGGGCGCGAGGCGGCGCGCCCCGGGGCTCAGCCACGCGGCAGCACGGTGAGCACCCGCTCCACGTGCACGGCGAACTCCTGCATGAACCCCGCGAGGAACGTCGCTGTCGAGTCGTCGGTGACCTCGCCGTCGTCCCCGAAGACCTCGGGCCGGTAGTGGATGTACGCCTCCGGCGCGGTCATCTGGCGGGCGTTGCAGAAGCTCAGGACGGCGCGCAGGCTCTGCTGCGCGACGGCGGTGCCGATCTGCCCGATGGACGCGCCGATCACCGCCGCGGGCACGTGGTCGAACGAGTTCTCGCCCCACGGCCGGGACGCCCAGTCGATGGCGTTCTTCAGGGCGCCGGGGATCGAGCGGTTGTACTCCGGCGTCACGAACAGCACCGCGTCCGACCGCCCGACGGCCTCCTTGAGCGCCGTCGCCTCGGGCGGGTAGGCGCTGTCGTAGTCGGGGCTGTACAGCGGCAGGCCGCCGATCGGGATCTCCGTGAACTCCAGGTTCTCCGGCGCGAGGCGGATCAGCGCCCGGCTGAGGACCCGGTTGATCGACGTCGACGACAGGCTGCCGACGAAGTAGCCGACCTGATAGGTGCGCACAGTGCTCTCCTTCCGACGCGTCCGTCCCCCGGCAGCGGGCCGGGCGGCGGGCCCGGCGCCGGGTGCCCCCCTCGCACCAGTGTCCGCACGCGCGCGCAGACGCACGACCGGACGGACCGCCGTCGGACGTCGGCCCAGGTCGGCGCCGAAGACCTGGCCGTTCGCGGGCAGACCCGGCTCGCCCGCGCCGGCGCGCGGCAGGCCGTGGCGCGGCGCGACGACGTCGTGGTCGACCTCGATCCCGCGCCAGCGGAACGGCACGCCGGCCGCCTCGACGAGGCGGGGACGGTCCATGACCTGGAAGTGCAGGTGGGGTCGGAGGTGTTGCCGGAGCTGCCGACCTCGCCGAGCTGCTGTCCGGCCGCGACGACGTCACCCGGCGCCACCCGGACCGAGCCGCGGCGCAGGTGGGCGTAGACGGCCCACACCCCGTCGCCGTGGTCCACGACCACGTGGCTGCCGAGGACGAACCGGACCCCGCCGACCTCCCGCACGAGGCCCTCGAAGGTCAAGGACAGCAGCCCGGCCCAGGTGTTGCGCGCCCGGTGGTGCGCTGACGCGCCCCGGCCGCCACGACGGTGCCGGCCGCGGCCGCGAGCACGGGGGCGCCGAACGCGGCGAGCTCCTGCGGACGAGCGCCGACGCCCCAGCCGACCGCCGGCGTGGCGTGCGCGGCCTTCGCCGGCTCGACCGCGGCCGGCACCAGGACGTCGACGGCGTAGGCCTGCCCGTACGCCCGGGTGCCGTGGGCCGGCACGCGGGATCATGGGCTGTCGGCACCACGCGCTCGGCCGGCACCTCGTAGCGGCCGCCGCCGCGCACGCGCAGCGCCCAGCCGCGGCGCGGGGGCTACTTCGCGTCGGCGTAGCTGCGGACCGTCGCGACCGTGAGCGGGAAGGCCACCGGGAAGTCGCCGAACAGCAGCCGCCCCGCCTCGGCGGCCGCCTCGCGCAGCGCGTGGGCCACGGCGTCGGCCCGCTCCTGCGGGGCGTGCACGACCACCTCGTCGTGCAGGAAGAACACGAGGTGCGGGCGCCGGTCGAACGGCGCTGGCGCCGCGCCCGGCGGGCCGCCGGACTCCCCCAGCTCCCACAGCCGGCGGCGCGCGGACGCCAACCAGGCCAGCGCCCACTCGGCGGCGGTGCCCTGCACCACGAAGTTCCGGGTGAACCGGCCCCACGACCGCGTGACCGACCGCGCCCGGGCCGCGGCGTCCCCCTCGCCGCCCGCCCCGCCGCCCGCCCCGCCGCCCGCGCTGCCGCCCGCGCCGTCAGTCGCTCCGCCGCCGTCGCCGCCCTCGGCGGCGTAGGCACCCGCCTGCGCGCGGTCCCACTCCTGGCCCGGCCGCGGCGAGCCGCGCCCGAGCCACGTGGACACCACCTCGCCCCGCTCGCCGGCGCGCGCCGCCTCCTCGACCAGCGCGACGGCGCGCGGGAACGCCCGGGCCAGCCGCGGGAGCACCTGGGCGCTGGCGCCGGTGGTGCCGCCGTACATCGCGCCGAGCATGCCCACCTTGGCCAGCTCGCGGGTGGGCACCGCGCCGGTCGCCACGATGCCGGCGTACATGTCGGCGCCGCCCGGGGCGGCGCCCGCCGCTCCCCCGCCCGGCGCCGTCCCGGCCGCCGCCATCGCCTCGTCCCGGCTCATCGCGGCCAGCACGCGCGGCTCGAGCTGGGCGACGTCGGCCACCACGAAGGTCCACCCCGGGTCGGCCACGACGGCGCGGCGCACGTCCTTGGGCAGCTGCAGCGCCCCGCCGCCCACGCTGGACCACCGCCCCGTGACGACGCCACCCACCAGGTACTCGGTGCGGAACCGGCCCCCGCGGACCCAGGTGTCCAGCCAGTGCCAGCCGTTGGCGCTGAGCAGCCGCTGGAGCTTCTTGTACTCCAGCAGCGGCGCGATCACCGGGTGGTCGAGCCGCTCCAGCTCCCACTTGCGCAGGCTGCGGGCGCCGACGCCGGCGTACTGCATGGCCTTGAGCAGGTCCGGGTGGGAGTCGGGGTTGAGGCTCGCGGGCGCGTCCAGTGCCGCGCGGACCCGCTCCGCGAGCGCCTCGAGCCGCTCCGGGCGGTGGCCCTCGGCCGGCCGCGGGCCGAGCCGCTCCGTGAGGATCGCGTCGTGCACGTCCGCGCGCCACGGCAGCCCCGCGTGGTGCATCTCCGCGGCCACGAGCGCACCGGCCGACTCCGCGGCGAGCAGCAGGCGCAGCCGGCCGGGGTCGGCGCTCCCGGCGACGGCGGCCTGCTGCACGGCGAGCTCGGCGACGGGGTCGAGGTCCGGGGACGCGGCGGGACCGGCGGCGATCGCCCCGAGGTCGAACAGCGCGTCCGCGCCGGCTGCGGTCGCCGGGGCGCCGGCCGGCGCCGGCTCCAGGGCGTCCCACGGGCCCGGCGGCGCGGCGGCCAGGCGCGAGCCGCTCGTCAGGGGCGACCGGCGCAGGATCACGTGGGCGAGCCGCAGGTCGTGCGCGCGGTCCACCCGGACGCCGTCGCCGAGCAGGCCGGGGTACCAGCGGTTGGTGTCGTCCCACGTCCACCGCGGCGGCGCCCCGGCGGCGCCGTCCGCCGCCGCGCCGGCCTCCATCTCGCGGACGACGGCGGCCAGGCCCGCCGCGGGCGCCTGCCGCTCCTGCGGCGCCCCGCCGTCGCCGCTCACCTGCTGGAGGCGCACGGGTGCGGTGCGGGGCGACGCGCCGGGGGCGCGGGCGAGGACCAGGTGCACGCACCCATCCTTCCCCCTGCCGCCCACGCCGGTGACCAGCGCCGGGGCGCGGAACCCGGCGCCGCCTCGTACGGTGGCGGGCGTGGAGGGACGACTGGCACGCGTCACCGGCGGGGCTCGGCGGTCACGCGTCGGCCGGCTGGCGGAGCGCGCCTACCGGCAGTGGGTGCTGCATCCCGCCTGGGCCCTCGCCACGAAGGGGGCGGTGGCCGCCGCGATCGCCTGGTTCGTGGGGCTGCTCGCGCCGGCGCCGCTCAACGCGTACCCGTACTACGCGCCGATGGGCGCCGTCGTGGCCACGACCGGCACGCTGTCCCGGTCGGCCCGGGAGTCGGCGCAGGCGATCGGCGCCATCCTCCTCGGCGCGGGCATCGCGCGCGGCATCGACGTCGTGCTCGACCCCGGCGCGCCCGCCATCGCGGTCACCGTCGGCATCGCGCTGCTCTGCTCGGGGTGGCGCGTGCTGGGCAGCATGGGCAGCTGGACGGTCACCTCGGCGCTCTTCGTGCTGATCCTCGGCGACCACGACCCCGACGCCTTCGTCAGCGCCTACGCCGGGCTCGTCGTCGCCGGCGCGCTCATCGGCGTCGCGGTCAACTTCGCGTTCCCGCCGCTGCCGCTCACGCCGTCGGAGATGGTGCTCGACCGGGCCCGCGACGCGCTCGCTGACCAGCTCGACGCCCTCGCCGACGGGCTCGGCGCGGAGGAGCTGCCGTCGCAGGACGAGTGGGCGCAGCGCCGCCGGGAGGTCGCCCCTACCCTCGCCCAGGCGCAGGAGGCCGTGAGCCGCAGCAAGGAGGCGGTGCGGGCCAACCGCCGCGCCCGCCGCTACCGCGAGTGGACGACGTCGCAGGTGCGCCGGGGCGGCCTGCTGCACACGCTGGCCGACGTCGTCGACGACGTCACGCGCTCGGTGGCCGAGTGGGAGACGCGCGAGCGCGACGACGTCGCCCTCGGCCCCCCGCTGCGGCCGCCGGCCGCCCGCGCGCTCACCGCGCTCGCCGACGCGGTGCGCTCGCTCGACCCCGAGGGCACCGACCCCGAGGCGCTGGCCGCCCTCGCCGACGCCACCGACGCCTACCACGACGCCGTGCGCGAGACGCGCGGGCGCAGCAACCAGGACTACTTCGTGGCCGGCGCGATCGTGCTGGCGCTGCGGCGCGCGCGCAGCGCCCTGGCCACGGAGGTCGCCTCGGTCGGCGACGCCCGCTGAGCCGCACGTCCCCGCTCGCCAGTGACCCGCAGCCCGAGGACCGTGGACAGTGACCCGCCGGCGCCGGGTCGGCGGCGCGAGGCACGGGAGACACCATGACGCACAAGATCGGCTACCTGGTCGGCAGCCTCGCCAAGGGCTCGATCAACCGCACCCTGTCGCAGGCGCTCATCAAGGTAGCGCCGGACGACCTGGAGTTCACCGAGATCCCCATCGGGGACCTGCCGCTGTACAGCTGGGACTACGACGACGACTTCCCGCCCGAGGGCCGGGCGTTCAAGCAGGCCGTCGAGGCCTCCGACGGGATCCTGTTCGTCTCGCCCGAGTACAACCGCTCCATCCCGGGGGCCCTGAAGAACGCCATCGACTGGGGCTCGCGGCCGTGGGGCAGCAACTCGTTCGCCCGCAAGCCCACCGGCATCATCGGCGCCTCGCCGGGCGGCATCGGCACCGCGGTGATGCAGTCGTCGATGCGCGCGGTGCTCAGCTTCCTCGACGCCCCGCAGCTCAACGCCCCCGAGGCCTACATCCGGTTCGTCCCGGAGGACTTCGGCGCCGACGGCGAGGTGCGCAACGAGGAGACGGCCGGCTTCCTGCGGCACTACATGGACGAGTACTGCGCCTTCGTCCAGCGCGTGCTCGCCGCCAACGCTCCCGGGCACATCGGCGACGAGGACCCCGCGTCGGCCAAGTGACGGCGGCGCCACCGCGCCGCCGGCCTAGCCGGCGACCGCCTCGGCGATCGGCGTGCCGCCGTTGCCGAACTCGATCATGCGCCCGACCGTCGACGGGTCGGCGAGCACGGCCGCGACCACCGCGGCGACGTCCGCGCGGCTCACCGCGCCGTCGCCGTCCGGGTCGACCTCGATGCGGCCGGTCGGCTCGTCCAGGGTGAGGCGGCCGGGCCCGAGGATCGTGTAGTCGAGGCCCGAGGCGCGCAGGTGCTCGTCCGCGGCGGCCTTCGACTCCGCGTAGGCGAAGAACGAGTTGGACTCCGGCACGCCGTGGTCCGGCCGGGCGCCGAGGTACGACACCATGACGTAGCGGCGCACCCCCGCCGCCGCGGCGGCGTCCATGGAGCGGATCGCGGCGTCCCGGTCGACCGCGAACGTCCGCTCGGGGGCGCCGCCGCCCGCCCCCGCCGACCACACCACGGCGTCGTGCCCGCGCAGCAGCTCGGCCAGCCCCTCGACGTCGAGCTGCTGGACGTCCGCGACCACGGGCGTGGCTCCCGTGGCGGCGACGTCGGCCTCGTGCTCGGGGTTGCGGAACACGCTGGTCACCTCGTCGCCCCGCTCCACCAGGAGGGGTGCGAGCCGCAGCGCGACCTTGCCGTGGCCACCGACGATCAGGACGCGTGACATCTGCTCTCCTTCGTCGACTGCCGCCAGCCTACGAAGGTGCCGGCCGGCTCGCGCAGGCCAGGACGCCGGCGCCGGCCGCCCCGGACCGGATCGCGTCGAGCGCGCGGGCGGCCTGGGCGTCACGCTTCGGCAGGATCGAGGCCGCCAGCGGACCGACGAAGACGAAGGCGTGCGCGTCCGTCTCCTCGATCCGGTCCACGCGGTCCCAGCCCGCCGAGCTCGTGGTCCCGGCCAGCTCCTCGCGCAGCCCGGCGTCGTCGATCGTCAGGCGGACCGTGCCGACGAAGCCGAGGCCGTCGTGCGCGGCGAGCCGCCGGAGCGTCCGGCCCAGGACCCACCCGTTGAGGCGCGGGAAGGCGAACCGCCAGGCCGCGGCCGCCACCACGCCCGCGGCCGCGCCCCCGACCCAGTCCTGCCGCAGGACGCCGGTCAGCAGGACCGGGAGGGCGGCGACCAGGACGGCGCCGCCGGCACGCGTGCGGGCCGCCTGCGTCCGCAGAGGCCGCGCCTGCGACCGTCCACGCCCCGGGGTGAAGTCGCGACCGCACCCCGGCACGTGCGCCCGCCTGGGCCGACGTCACCCGAACCGGGTGACCCCCGGCACGCCACGGTGCGGTTTGATATGCGGCCCGCTCCTGAGGTGTGGGTCCCGCGGGGCGGGCATAGCGTCGAGCGATGGAGCCCGACACCCCCGGCAACGCGCCCACCCACGGCGACGAGGCGACCATGCTGCGCGGCTTCCTCGACCACCACCGCCAGGCCCTGCGCTGGAAGACCGCGGGCCTGAGCGCGGCACAGCTCGCCACGCCCCTGGCGTGCGGGGCGACCACCGGGTACCTGTCGCTGGGCGGCATGCTCAAGCACTCCGCGCACGTGGAGGACTACTGGATGTCGTACGTGCTGCGGGGTGCTGCGCGCAGGGCGCCGTTCGACGCCGCGCCGTGGGACGACGACCCCGAGTGGGAGTGGCGCAGCGCGTCCGCCGACACGCCTGCTGCCCTGCGCGCGATGTACGACGAGGCGGTGGCGGCGTCGGACCGGCTCACCGACGAGATGCTCGCCGGGCCGGACGGGCTCGACACGATGGCGGCGCACGGGCGGCCGGTGTGCTCCCTACGGTGGGTGCTGCTGCACCTGCTCGAGGAGTACGCCCGCGAGAACGGCTACGCGGCGGTGCTGCGCGAGGCGATCGACGCGGAGGCCGAGCTCGGCGCGAGCGCCGCGGCCGACCGCGAGTTCGCCCCGGTGGCATAGCGGCCGGCGCGCTCCTGGGCCGCTAGCCCGGCACCGCGCGGGCCAGGACCTGGGGGTCGAGGTCCTGCTGGCCGGTGGTGGTCCACTGGACCAGCACGAGGGTGGCGTCGTCGTGCAGGCTCCCGCGCCGGTGCTCGAGGAGGGCGCCGAACACCCGCCGGACGACCTCCGGCAGGGGCACGGGCTCGACGAAGACACGGTGCAGCGCGTCGGTCAGGTGGTCCAGGCCGAACTCGCGGTGGTGGTCGTCCCGGGCCTCCGTGATCCCGTCGGTGTAGAGCACGATGGTGTCGCCGGGCTGCAGGTCCTCCTCGCCGACGGTCATGTCGCTGACGTCGAGGCCGAGCAGCGGGCGCCGGCCGCCCTCGAGGGACCTGACCACTCGCCCCGCCCGCACGAGCAGGGGCGACAGGTGCCCCGCGGTGACGTAGCGCAGCCGCCCGTTGGCCACGTCGAGCTCGGCCAGCACCCCGGTGGCGTAGAGGCGCCCGTCGAACTGCCGGGCGATCGCCTCGTGGACCGCCTCGGCCTGCTGGAACAGGCCCGCGCCACCGCGGCGGGCGTTGCGGTAGGCGGCCACCGCCGTCGCCGCGGCCAGCCCCGCGCCCAGGTCGTGGCCGGTGGCGTCGAACACCGCGAACTGCGCGGCCGTCGCCGACAGGGCGTAGTCGAACGCGTCGCCACCCATGTCGTAGGCCGGCTCGACCCGGCCCGTGACGATGACCCGGTCGGTGCCGGCCGTCAGGGGTGGCAGCACGTGCCAGATCAGCTCCGCCTCGGTGCTGCGCGGGTGCGAGCGGCGCACGGCGTCGATCGCGTCGCCGTACTGGTCCAGCGCCACCAGCAGATGACCCAGGTAGTGGGTCAGCCACCAGCACTGGCGCAGCAGGGTAAGGTCCCGCAGGTCGGGCTCGTCGTCGACCATGACGTCCAGCACGCCGAGACGCTCGACGCCGCCCAGGATCGGCACCCACAGGCGCGCCTGGCCGTCGTCCGCGACGGTGGACTGGGCCTGCAGCGTACGGAACGCCAGCCCGGGCAGGGTCGAGTCGATGCTCAGGCGGGTCCGGTCGCGGCCGTGCGCGCCCGGCATCGGCACGAGGGTCTGCTTGCCGTAGTCCGCCAGGTAGATGACCGCGCGGACGCCCAGGCGCCGGGCGGCCTCGTCGACCGCGGCGGGCGCGGCGTCCGGGGGCACCAGGTGAGCGCGGTCCAGCAGGGAGGTCAGCGCGCCCAGCGGCCCCTCCTCCGGCTCGAAGGTGCGGATCGTGCGGGAGTAGGGCGCGCGGTTGTCCCCGACCAGGCTGTCGAGGTACTCGTTGACCGCCAGCGCGACGTGGTCGCGCTGGTCGGCGGGCAGGTCGAGGGCCCCGTTGAGGAAGGCGTCGAGCTCGACCGGTCCCGCGGTCCCGCCCAGGGCGAAGTACCGCGTCCACAGCGCGTCCACGCTCAGGTGCGTGCGGGCCTGTGCGGCGCGGATCATCCGCCGCTGCCGCTCGGGCGTCATGGTCACCACCGCGACCGGTTGGCCGCGACGATCCGAGCTGCCACCTGGTGCACGCCGCCGCCGTCGTGCTGCGCCAGGCTCACGAGGTGTGCGAAGGCGGCCTGCTGGGAGACGTTGTCACGGCCCATGACCACGCCCGTGGCCAGCGTGACCAGGTCCCGCTGAGCGAGCAGCGCCTGGACGTCGGCGCTGAGGTCACCCGCGCGCCGGAAGTGCTGGGCGTTGGACACCAGGATCGCCACCTGCGCGGCGAACATCGCCAGCGTCGTCTCGTGCCGCTCGCCGAACGTCCCCGGGGCGGGGGCATACAGCTTCAGCGCGCCGACGGCCGTCTCGCCGACGGCCGCGGGCGCGCTCAGCGTCGACCCGACGCCCAGCTCCGCCGCCGCCGGGCCCCAGACGGGCCAGCGGGTGTCGGTCGCCACGTCGTCGACCCGGATGATCTGGCGCGTGCGCCACGCGGTCAGGCACGGCCCTTCGTCCAGCTCGTACTGCAGGTCGTCGACCCGCTGCACCACAGCGTCCGTGGCGGCGGCCGTGATCCGGGCCCCGTCCGGCGCGGTCGTGCTGATCCCCGCACCGTAGGAGGCCGGGAAGATCCGCACGGCGGTCGAGGTCAGCAGGCTTAGCACCGCCTCGGCGACCTCGTCCGAGAGCAGCAGTCCCGAGGCGCGCGCGACCACCGCCCCGAGATCCCCGCCCGGCAGCTCACTGTCCATGGTGCCATCACCACCCAGGCGTCCGTCGCCCACCCCCACGCTACGCCGGACCGGAGCCCATGACACCGGTCCGGCGGGGACTGCCCCACGCGCCCGCCGCGGGCCCGGCACGACCGACGCGACAAGTCCGACAGCGGCGGGTGGCAGCACCCACCAGTACTGGATCCCGGCGTACTTGATGACGAGTGCGGCGGCGAAGCCGAGCGGGAACACCCCCATCAGTGCCGGCAGCCCGATGAGCGCTCCGGGAACGGCAACGCCTGCCTGCCGACGATCAGGGCCATGAGCGCGCCAAGGGTCGGGGGGACCACCACGGCGTGCCCAGGCGCTCGGCCAGCCTCGCACCGTCGGCGTCGAGGCTGGACAGCATGTCCCCGGATTCCCCGTCCGTCCGTGCGGCCGGTCGCCCGGGCGCGCTCGCGGAGGTCCGCCTTGCCGCGCGCACGCCACGCGGCGACGTCGGCGACCGAGACCTCGCCGAGCACCTGGGCCGGCGCGGACGCCGCTCCCCCTGCCGGGCCGGGCAGTATGGTCATCGCCTCGAGCCGGCCAGTCGAACGTCCTCAGAACGGACACACATGCCTGTGATCACGCCGGAGCGCGCGTACGTCGTCGAGGCCCGATGCGCGGCCTGACGGTGGGCGCGGTGATCCTGTTCGCCGCGCTCGCCGTCGGCCTGCTCGTGCTCGGTGTGGCGATCGTGCTGGCAGTCAGTCGCCGCCACACCCCGCTCACGGCCACGGCCAGCTCCGTCGCGTTCGTCGTTGTGCTCGGGGCTTGCTGGTTCCTCGCGGCGCCGGTGGTGATCGACGGCGTCTACTGCGTCGGTAGCGCCAGTGACGGCCTGGTACCGGACCTGTCGATGGGCGCCGACTCGATGAACCCGCCCGCATGCGTCGATCTGTCCCGCCAGATCGTGGGCTGGTGGTCCGCCGCGGTGATCGTCGCAGTCGCGGGCTGGGGCCTGGCCCTGGCGCGGGTCACACGATCTCGTGCGCAGAAGGGCCTGGAGCAACCGGCTCACGGCGTCGGGACGTCGTCGGCAGCAGGAAGACCGCCGCTGCCGTGATGCGGAAGCCAGCGAGGCTCTTCCGGTGCGGGTGCGCAGCTACGAGCCCTGCCGCGAGCCCCACACCGACCAACGCCATCAGCATGACGATCATGCGGTCACCCCTCCCGCGTCTCGGTCCTGGCTATCCGAAGATGTCGCCGTACCAGACGTCCAGAGCGACACGGCGTTCCGACTCCACCTCCACCGACCAGCACACTTCTCTGAACTCGGGGACCCGGAAGACACATCGCTCCCCATGGTCCGTCGCCGCACCCATCGCCTCGGCCAGCTCCTCGACCGTCGACGACGGGGGTACAGCGACCGAGACCGTCCGCCAGCAGCCACCGGAACCGCACTCCTTGCCGGTGTCCATCACCGCGGCAGTCTCCGGCAGGGGGACGTCCGAGACCGTCGGCGTCGCTCCCTCGTCCACCATCCGCCACACGAGGACGCTCAGGACGACCGCGCCGATCACCCCTGCAACCGTCAGCGTCGGCACCAAGAACCTGCGGAGCCGCCTTCCAGACCCCCCGCTGGTCCCCGTGGTCCGAACCGGCCGACTCTCCGCAGACATCAGGCTCCCTCGCCGGCCCGTACCTGAGGCTGCAGGATACGGGCCGCGATCACCCCGGGAGCCGGGGTGTCATCGAGGCGCAATCCCTGCACTCCGTGACCGTGGGGCCGTGGCAAAGCCGCAGCGGGGCCACAGCGGGGCCACGAGTTGCCAGTCTGGGTATCTGCGTCCCCGCGTGTCCTCGACAGCGGTCAGCAAAGGTGCAGGTCAGCGGCAGAAATCCGCTGGTGGTGGGCCCGGCCGGGTTCGAACCGACGACATCCACGGTGTAAGCGTGGCGCTCTGACCAGCTGAGCTACAGGCCCTGAGACGCACTGTGCGAGTGCGAACGGCAAGGATACCGGCCAGGAGGGGCGCTCCGGCCGCGGTGTCCGGGCCCCTGCGCGCCGCCGCGCCGTCACAGCCGCGCGACAGCCTCCCGGTACGCCTGCAGGTCGCGGGCCCGCCCGCGGGGGCTGACGACGTTCCAGCGCACCACGCCGTCGGCGTCGATCAGGAAGGTGCCGCGCAGCGCGTGGCCGGTGGCGTCGTCGAAGACGCCGTAGGCCCGGGCGACGTCGCCGTGCGGCCAGAAGTCGCTGAGCAGGTCGAAGCCGAAGCCCTCGTGCTGCTGCCACGCCTTGAGCGTGTAGACCGGATCGGTGGAGACCGCCAGGAGCCGCACCCCGGCGCTCTCGAAGTCCTCGATGTTGTCGCGCAGCTCGCACAGCTCCCCGGTGCACACGCGCGAGAAGGCGAAGGGGTAGAACACGACGAGCACCGGCTCGCCGCGCAGGTCGGCCAGGTGTACGGGCGTGCCGTGCGTGTCGGGCAGGGTGAAGTCGGGCGCGGGGTCCCCCGCTCCCGGGACGGCGACGAGGTCCACGGCAGGCGCGTCGGTCATGCGCCCATCGTGCCCCACGGTGCGCCGGTCAGCGCCCGCGCCCCCGGTTGGCCAGCTTCGTGGCCGACCAGTCGGACGCGACGGCGAGAGTCGTCATCGCATGCAGGCCCGCCGTCGTCGCGGCCTCCTGGATCTCGTTGTGGCCGACGTGGCCGTCCCGCCCGGGCTTCGGCGTCAGCAGCCACACCAGGCCGCCGTCGTCCAGCACGGTCAGCGCGTCGACCAGCATGTCGGTGAGGTCGCCGTCGCCGTCGCGCCACCAGACGATCACGCCGTCGGTGACGTCGTCGTAGTCCTCGTCGACGAGCTCGGAACCGACGACGTCCTCGATCGCGGCGCGCAGGCCCTCGTCGACGTCATCGCCCCAGCCGAACTCCTGCACCACCTGGCCGGGCCCGAACCCGAGGCGAGCCGCCAGTGGATCGGTCTGCTGTCCCACGTGGTTCGTCGTTCCTTCCGTCGTCTTCGCTCGTCCGAGTCTCCCGGGCGGCGCCAGGCGCATCCCGTGTGCGCAAACGTAGTCCACGGCGGCCCCTCGTGCCTCACTACTTCACCCACCGGCCCGGCGGGCGTCGTCGGACGCGGCCCCGGGCGCCGCCGTCGGACACCGCCACCACCGCCCCGCGCCGCCGCCGCGGGCCGCCGCCACACCGCACCCGGCCGACGCATGACGCACATCACTCTCTCTTGACCCCGGCCTGGTGCGACCCGGGAAGATGAGGGGACACAATAGGTGGGATCACCACCTGTGCGCGCAGCGCGGCGCACCCGCCACGGACACGGTCACGGCGACCTGCACCGGGCCAGCGGGAGGCCGGCGCGCACGGGACGACGACAGGGCGGGCCCGGTGCTGACCCACCGGCCCGGCCTGACAAGAGAGAGGTTGCTGGTGGCTTCGTACGACGAGACCGGACCGCTGATCAACGGTCTGCTCAGCTCGGTCCCCGACATCGACCAGGCCGAGACGGCCGAGTGGGTCGAGTCCCTCGACGGCCTGATCGACGACAAGGGCGGTCCGCGCGCCCGCTACGTCATGCTCAACCTGCTGCGCCGCGCCCGTGAGCGCGGCGTGCACATCCCCGCCTCGTTCGCCACGCCGTACGTCAACACCATCGACGTGCAGGACGAGCCGTACTTCCCGGGCGACGAGGCCCTCGAGCGCAAGTACCGCTCGTGGATCCGCTGGAACGCCGCCGTCATGGTGACGCGCGCCCAGCGCCCGGGTCTCGGCGTCGGCGGCCACATCTCCTCCTACGCCTCCGTGGCGACGCTCACCGAGGTGGGCCTCAACCACTTCTTCCGCGGCAAGAGCCACCCGGGCGGCGGCGACCAGGTCTACTTCCAGGGCCACTCCTCCCCCGGCATGTACGCCCGCGCCTTCCTCGAGGGCCGGCTCAGCGCCGAGCAGCTCGACGGGTTCCGCCAGGAGAAGTCGCACGCGGGCGGCGGCCTGCCGTCCTACCCGCACCCGCGCCTCATGCCGGACTTCTGGGAGTTCCCGACCGTCTCCATGGGCCTCGGCCCGGCGTCGGCGATCTACCAGGCGTGGACCAACAAGTACCTGCACAACCGCGGCATCAAGGACACCAGCCAGCAGGACGTCTGGGCGTTCCTCGGCGACGGCGAGATGGACGAGCCCGAGTCGCGCGGCATGCTGCAGCTCGCGGCGCACCAGAAGCTCGACAACCTGACGTTCGTCGTGAACTGCAACCTGCAGCGCCTCGACGGCCCCGTGCGCGGCAACGGCCAGATCATCCAGGAGCTGGAGGCCCAGTTCAAGGGCGCCGGCTGGAACGTCATCAAGGTGATCTGGGGTCGCGAGTGGGACGCCCTGCTCAACGCGGACAAGGACCACGCGCTGGTCAACCTGATGAGCAGCACGCCCGACGGCGACTACCAGACCTACCGGGCGGAGTCGGGCGCGTTCATCCGCGAGCACTTCTTCGGTCGCGACCCGCGCACCAAGGCGCTCGTCGAGAACATGACCGACGAGGACATCTGGAACATGAAGCGCGGTGGCCACGACTACCGCAAGATCTACGCGGCGTACTCGGCGGCCCGCGCCCACGAGGGCCAGCCGACCGTGATCCTCGCGCAGACCGTCAAGGGCTACGGCCTGGGCGCCGGCTTCGCCGGGCGCAACGCCACCCACCAGATGAAGAAGCTCAAGGCCGACGAGCTCAAGGCCCTGCGCGACTCCCTGCACATCCCGATCTCCGACGAGCAGATCGACGCCGACCCGTACCAGCCGCCGTACTTCCACCCCGGGGCCGACGACCCGGCGATCCAGTACATGCTGGAGCGCCGCCGCAACCTCGGCGGGTTCGTGCCGGAGCGCCGCGGCAACGCGGCCAAGGCCCTGACCCTGCCGCAGGAGAAGTCCTACGAGCTGCTCAAGAAGGGCTCGGGCACGCAGGAGGTCGCCACCACCATGGCGTTCGTCCGCCTGCTCAAGGACCTCATCAAGGACAAGGAGTTCGGCAAGCGCATCGTGCCGATCATCCCGGACGAGGCGCGCACGTTCGGCCTGGACTCGATCTTCCCGAGCGCGAAGATCTTCAACACCCAGGGCCAGCACTACCTCGCGGTCGACCGCGAGCTGATGCTGAGCTACAAGGAGTCCGAGTCCGGGCAGATCATGCACACGGGCATCAACGAGGCCGGCTCCGCCGCCGCGTTCCAGGCCGTCGGCACGGCGTACGCCACGCACGGCGAGGCCATGGTGCCCGTGTACATCTTCTACTCGATGTTCGGGTTCCAGCGGACCGGCGACCAGTTCTGGGCTGCCGGCGACCAGATGGCGCGCGGCTTCGTCATCGGCGCGACCGCCGGGCGCACCACCCTCACGGGTGAGGGCCTGCAGCACGCCGACGGCCACTCGCCGCTGCTGGCGGGCACCAACACGGCGTTCGTCCAGTACGACCCGGCCTACGGCTACGAGATCCGCCACATCGTGCGCGACGGCATCGAGCGCATGTACGGCGACGGCTCGGACGGCCGCGACCAGAACGTCATGTACTACCTCACGGTGTACAACGAGCCGATGGTCCAGCCGGCGGAGCCGGAGGACGTCGACGTCGAGGGCATCCTGCGCGGCATCCACCGCATCGCGACGTCCGACGTCGAGGGCCCCAAGGCGCAGCTCCTCGCCTCCGGCGTGGGCGTGCCGTGGGCGCTCGAGGCGCAGCAGCTGCTCAAGGAGGACTGGGGCGTGGCGGCCGACGTGTGGTCGGTGACGAGCTGGAACGAGCTGCGCCGCGACGCGCTCGAGGCGGAGAAGGCGGTGTTCGTCGACCCGACCGCCCCGGCGCGCACGCCGTACGTGACCGAGAAGCTCTCGGGCGCGCAGGGCCCGTTCGTGGCCACCAGCGACTACGACCACCTGGTCCCCGACCAGATCCGCAAGTGGGTCCCGGGCGACTACGAGGTGCTCGGCGCCGACGGCTTCGGGTTCTCCGACACCCGCGCCGCCGCCCGCCGCCACTTCCTCATCGACGGCCCGTCGATGGTCGTCAAGACGCTGCAGGTCCTCGCCCGCCGCGGCGAGGTCCCGGCCGACGTCGTGGCCAAGGCGATCGAGAAGTACCGCCTGCTCGACGTCAACGCCGGCACGTCCGGCAACGCCGGCGGCGAGAGCTGACGGCGGTGCCGACGACGGTGCCGACGGCCTGACCCGGCCCGCGCAGCACGACGGCGGCCGGTCACCCCTCGCGGGGTGGCCGGCCGCCGTCGTGCTTCGGGTGTCCCTACGGGCGCGGGTCGGCGTCGGACGGCGAGGCGGTCACCGCGGCGTCGCCCGCCTCGTACGCCTCCATCACCGGGCGCAGCTCCGCCTTGATCCGCGCGACGGCCTCGGCGTCGGGGTACAGGTCCAGGCTCGCGAGGTGCTGCCGGGCGTCGAACGGCCGGCCGGCCTCGAGCGCGGCCAGGACGAGGTGGCGGCCCACCTCGGGGGTGTGCTCGCGCGCCCGCCAGTGCCCGACGCCGAGGCCGAGCGCCTCGACGGGCATGCCCGCCTCGCGCAAAATCTCCAGCCCCTCGGCGAGCGCCCGCCCCTGAGGGTCGCGCTCGGCGGCGGTCGCGAGCCGGCGCACCGCGCCGTCCGGGTCGGACTGCAGGGACAGGCGGCCCAGCTCCAGCAGGGGGTACCAGCCGCGCGGGTGCCCGGCGAGCTCCTCGGCGAGCGACCAGACGGCGAGGTCGGCGGCGCGCTCGCGCTGCTCGGCCACCGTCTCCTCGTCCGCGGCCGTCAGCGGGTCCTCCTGGGCGGGCTCCGCGGCCCGGCGGCGGACGATCTCGGCGAGGGCCTGGAAGGCCCGCACGTCGTTCGGGTCGTCGACGAGCATCGCGCGCAGCGCGTCCTCGTGCACGGTGTCGCCCAGGCGCCGCGCCGCCGACGTCGGCCGCCGCGCTCCCACGGTGGAGGCGGAGAAGGGCCGACGGAGAAGGTGACGGAGCCGGGGCATCAGAGCCATGCCCCGACCATAACCACAAAGCCGTGACCCCGGCAGGCGCGCGCCTCGGCGCACATGTGGCCCCGCACGTCGGCGGGGTGCGCCGGTCCCCGCACCGGGCTTTGTGGACTCTCGACAACCGGCGACGGCGCACGCGGCGGTGCGCACGTATCCTCGTCGGGTGCCGACCTCCACCGAGCCCGCCACCTCGGGCGCCTCCCCCGGCAGCCCGCGCACCCCGGACACACGCGCCGACGACCGCGCCGCCACCGTCCAGCGGATCCGGGAGGGCACCGGCTTCCTCGCCGCCGCGGCCCTGCGCCACCTCGACGAGAAGCTGTCCTGGTACCGCGAGCTGCCCGCCGAGGACCGCTCGTACGTCGGGCTCGTCGCCCAGGCCGGCATCAAGGCGTTCGTCTCCTGGTTCGCCGACCCCTCGGCGCCCCCGCACGGCGTCGGCGAGATGTTCGCCGCCGCGCCGCCGGAGCTGACCCGGTCGATCTCCCTGCAGCACACGCTGCAGCTGGTGCGGATCGTCGTCGACGTCGTCGAGACGCACTCCGACCAGATCGCCGCGCCCGGCACCGAGCGGGAGCTGCGCGAGGCCGTGCTGCGCTACTCGCGGGAGGTCGCGTTCTCGGCCGCCGAGGTCTACGCGCGCGCCGCCGAGGTCCGCGGCGCGTGGGACGCGCGGCTGGAGGCCCTGGTCGTGGACGCGCTCGTGCGCGGCGACGGCGACGACTCCGTGCGCTCGCGCGTGTCGGCGCTGGGCTGGAGCGGGCGCGGCAAGGCCCTCGTCGTGGTCGGCGAGGCCACGTCGGGCCTGGACGACGTGCGCACCGCCGACCTGCGCCGCGTCGCGCGCCGCGCGGCCGGCGACGCCCTGGTGGGCATCCACGGCGACCGGCTCGTGCTGCTGCTCGGCGGCGAGGGCGACCTGGTCGCGGCGGCGACCGGCCTGCTCGGCCGGTTCGGGCCGGGACCCGTGGTGATCGGCGCGGTGGTGCCGAGCGTGGCCGAGGCGTCCCGCTCCGCGGCGGCGGCGCTGGCCGGGCTCGCCGCGGCGCCGGCCTGGCCGCAGGCGCCGCGCCCGGTGATGGCCGACGACCTGCTGCCCGAGCGCGTCCTGACCGGCGACGAGAGCGCCCGGCGCACGCTGGTGGCGCAGGCGTACGAGCCGCTGCGCGAGGCGTCGGGCGCCGTCCTGGAGACCCTGTCCGCCTACCTCGGCACGGGTCGTTCCCTCGAGGCCGCCGCCCGCCGCCTCTACGTCCACCCCAACACCGTGCGCTACCGCCTGCGCAAGGTCTCCGAGATCACCGGGTGGGACCCGCTCGACGCCCGCGAGTCCTTCGTGCTCCAGGTGGCCCTGGCGCTCGGGCAGCTCGAGTCGCGGCGCTAACCCGCGCCTTGTCGGAATCCCACAACCGCCCCGAGGGAGGATGGTGCGGGTCGCCACGGCTCACGGCCGGGGCGGCATGACACCGTGGACCCGTGCTCGCCGTCGTCTGCCCTGGACAGGGCTCTCAGACCCCCGGGATGCTCGCGCCCTGGCTCGACCTGCCGGGCGTCGCTGACCACCTCGCCGCCTGGTCCCAGGCCGCCGGCACCGACCTCGTCGCCCACGGCACGACGTCGGACGCCGACACGATCCGGGACACCGCGGTCGCCCAGCCGCTCATCGTCGCCTCGTCACTGGTGGCGCTGCGCGTGATCCTCGACGGGCGGGACGCCGCCGCGGTGGTCGACGTGACCGCCGGCCACTCCGTCGGTGAGCTCGCCGCGGCCGCCGTCGCGGGCGTCCTCGACGACGCCGACGCCGTGGGGCTGGTCTCGCGCCGCGCCCGCGCCATGGGCGACGCCGCGGCCGCCGCGCCGTCGGGCATGAGCGCCGTCGTCGGCGGCGACCCCGCCGAGGTGCTCGCGGCGATCGAGGCCGCCGGGCTGTGGCCGGCCAACGTCAACGGCGGCGGCCAGACCGTGGCCGCCGGCGCGCTGGAGAACCTCGCCAAGCTGGCGGAGAACCCGCCGGCGCGCGCCCGCGTCATCCCGCTGCAGGTCGCCGGCGCCTTCCACACGCCCTTCATGGACCCCGCGCGCGAGGTCTTCGAGCCGGTCGCCACCGCCTGGCCCGCGGCCGACCCGCGCCTGCCGCTGCTGTCGAACGCCGACGGCGCCGAGTACGGCTCCCGCGAGGCCGGCGAGCACGGCCACGGCGCCGCCGCCGACGTGCTGGGCCGCCTCGCCGCCCAGGTCACCGCCCCGGTGCGCTGGGACCTGTGCATGGAGACGCTCGCGGCGCGCGGCGTCACCGCGATCCTCGAGCTCGCCCCCGGCGGCGTGCTCACCGGCCTGGCCAAGCGCGCGCTCAAGGGCGTGGAGCTGGTGGCCGTGAAGTCGCCGGACGACGTCGAGGCCGCGCGCGACCTCGTCGCCCGGCACTCCGACGCCGCCGCCCGCTGAGCCCGCGCCGCCGCGCCGTCTCGACACGACAGGAGACCCTCCGCATGACCGTCCGCCTCCAGCAGGCCGAGCCCGTCCGGTACTCGCGCATCCTCGGCCTGGGCGCCGAGCGCGGCGAGAACGTCGTCACCAACGACGACATCGCCGGGCCGATCGACTCGTCCGACGAGTGGATCCGCCAGCGCACGGGCATCGTCACCCGCCGCCGCGCGGGCGCCGACCGCGACGTGCTCGACCTCGCCGAGGCCGCCTCGGTCAAGGCCCTCGCCGCCGCCGGCATCGCGCCGGCCGACGTCGACGCGGTCATCGTCTCGACCGTCACCTACTTCGCCCAGACGCCGTCGGCCGCGGCCATCCTCGCCGACCGCATCGGCGCGAACCCCGCCGCCGCCTACGACGTCTCGGCCGCCTGCGCCGGCTACTGCTACGCCGTCGGCCAGGCCGACGCGCTCGTGCGCTCCGGCGTCGCGCGCCACGTGCTGGTGGTCGGCGCCGAGAAGCTGTCGGACTTCATCGACCCGACCGACCGCTCGATCTCGTTCCTGCTGGGCGACGGCGCCGGCGCCGCGGTGGTCGGCCCGTCCGACTTCCCCGGCATCGGCCCGACCGTCTGGGGCTCCGACGGCTCCAAGGCCACGACCATCCGCCAGACGCACTCCTGGTCCGAGCTGCGCGAGGACCCCTCGCTGGGCTGGCCGACGCTGCGCCAGGACGGCCCGACCGTGTTCAAGTGGGCGAGCTTCCAGGTGGGCCAGTTCGCCCAGCAGGCGATGGCCGCCGCGGGCGTGAAGCCCGAGGACATCGACGTGTTCGTCCCGCACCAGGCGAACATGCGGATCATCGACCAGATGATCAAGCAGCTCGGCCTGCGCGACGACGTCGTCGTGGGCCGCGACATCGCCGAGACGGGCAACACGTCGGCCGCGTCCGTGCCGCTGGCCGCCGAGCGCCTGCTCGCCGAGGGCCAGGCGAAGTCCGGCGACATCGCCCTGCAGATCGGCTTCGGGGCCGGTCTGGTGTACGCCGCCCAGGTCGTCGTGCTGCCGTAGTCTCGCCCCCGCGGGCGGCCCGGCCCTCCCGGCCGGCCGCCCACCCGCCCGTCCCGGTGCCGACGGCTCCGGACCCACCGAAGAGAAGGAACATCATGGCTAACACCGAGCAGGAGATCCTCGAGGGCCTCGCCGAGATCGTCGCCGAGGAGACCGGTCTGCCCACCGACGCCGTCGTGCCCGAGAAGTCGTTCACCGACGACCTCGACATCGACTCGCTGTCGATGATGACGATCGTGACCCACGCGGAGGACAAGTTCGGCGTCCGCATCCCCGACGAGGAGGTCAAGAACCTCACGACCGTCGGCGACGCCGTGAAGTTCATCGCCGGCGCCCAGGGCTGAGCCCTCGCCTCACGCACGGCCCGTGCGGCATCCACTCGCGCGGGCACGCCGACGGCGGCAGGGCCGGTGACCCCGGCCCGCCGCCGTCGCGCTCTCCGCGCGGCGCCGCACGCCCGCCCGCCGCTGACGCACCCTCACCTTCCTTCGACCACGGGAGCAGTCTCATGACCGCAGCACGCGACGTCGTCGTCACCGGACTCGGCGCCACCACGCCCCTGGGCGGCGACGCGCCCTCCACCTGGGCAGCGGCGCTGGCGGGCGAGTCGGGTGCGCGCACCCTCGACAACGACTGGGCCGAGAAGTACGAGCTGCCCGTGACGTTCGCGGCGACCATCAAGGTCGCCCCCTCCGAGGTGCTCTCCCGGCCGGAGATCAAGCGCATGGACCCGTCCACGCAGTACGCGATGGTCGCGGCGCGCGAGGCGTGGGCCGACGCCGGCTCCCCCGAGGTCGACGGCGAGCGGCTCGGCGCGGTCGTGTCCTCGGGCATCGGCGGCATCTGGACCACGCTGGACGGCTGGGACACCCTCAAGGAGCGCGGCGCCCGGCGCATGCTGCCGATGACGGTGCCGATGCTCATGCCGAACTCCCCCGTCGCGTACGTGTCGCTCGAGCTCGGCGCCCAGGCCGGCGCGCACGCGCTCGTCTCGGCGTGCGCGTCCGGTGCGGAGGCCATTGGCTACGCCGTCGACATGATCCGCACCGGCCGGGCCGACGTCGTCGTGGCCGGCGGCACGGAGGCGACCATCCACCCGATGCCGATCGCCGCGTTCGCCGCCTCGCGCACGCTGTCGCTGCGCAACGACGACCCGCAGCGCGCCTCGCGCCCGTACGACGTCGACCGCGACGGCTTCGTGATCGGCGAGGGCGCGGCCGTGCTGGTGCTGGAGTCGGCCGAGCACGCCGCCGCCCGCGGCGCCCGCGTCTACGCCAAGATCGCCGGCGTCGGCCTGTCGTCCGACGCGTACCACATCACCTCCCCCGACCCCGAGGGCAAGGGCCAGGTCGCCGCGATGCGCCGCGCGCTCGAGGACGCCCAGGTGACCGGGGCCGACGTCGTGCACGTCAACGCCCACGCCACCTCGACCAAGGTCGGCGACCTCACCGAGACCAAGTCGATCCGTACCCTGCTCGGGGCCGAGGCCGACCACGTGCAGCTGTCGGCCACCAAGTCGATGACCGGGCACCTGCTGGGCGGCGCCGGCGCGCTGGAGACGCTCTTCGCGGTCAAGGCGGTCCAGGAGCGCCTCGCCCCGCCGACGATCAACGTCGACAACCCCGACCCGGAGCTGCAGGTGCCGCTCGTGCGCAACACGCCGGAGAAGCTGCCCGACGGCGACATCGTCGCGGTCAACAACTCCTTCGGCTTCGGCGGCCACAACGTGGCGCTGGTCGTGGCCAGCGCCTGAGCCGCCGCACCGCTCCCCCGAGCCCCCCGGACGTCCCGTCCGGGGGGCTCGGTGCGTTCCCGGAGGCGCGCGCCGGTCGCCGGGTGATGGGTATTCTTCGTTTCCCCTTTTCGTCCGGTTCGCCTCGAAGTTGAGGTGAATCGCGGGGTGAATTTCTGGCCGCTCGCGCACGCATCCCCCGGCGACGCCGCACCGGCTCCCCCACCCTGGGCGCTCGCCCGCGGGTGTGCGGGCGGGCCGGGGGCGGGGCGGTACGCCCTTCCCTCCGGCGTGACGTCGTGTGGGGGGAACGCATGTCAGAACGGAAGTCCGTCCGCGCGCGCCTGGGGGCGCGCCTGTGGGCGAAGCGAGCGGTCGCGGCCGCCGGAGCGGCGGCGGTCGCCGTCACCGCCTCGGTCGGCGGAGCGAGCGCCGCCGACGGAGCGCCGCAGGAGGAGGCGCGGGCGACCGCCGAGTTCCTCGACGCGGACCTGCTGGGCCTGAGCCTCGCCGAGCTCGTCGGCGCCCGGTCCGCCTCGATCGGGTCGCCCGAGGCCGACACGGCGAGCATCGACGTCGGGCTGCTGGAGCGGCTCGTCGGCGTCGGGCTCGGCACCCTCGGCATCCCCGTGATCGGCGACGGCACCAACGCCGGGCTGCTCGACCTGGGGCCGGCCGCCGGCGCCGGTCTCCTCAACGGGTACGCCCACGCGCCCGACGGCGACAACGCCACGGCCGCATCGGGTGCCGTGACCGACGACGGCGCGATCAACCTCGGCGCCGTCCGGGACCACCCGGGCACCGACCTCGCTCGGCTCGACGCCACCGCGCTGCTCGACCGCCTCGGGGTGGCCGGGCTCACCGACCAGGTCGTCGACGAGGTCAGCCTCGGGCTCGGCGCGCTCGCGTCCTCCGCGACCCAGACGACCGCGACCGGAACGAGCAGCGACTACGTCGTCGCCGGCGCGGACCTGAAGGTCTCGAGCCCGCTCGTGGGCACCCTCGCCGACACGCTGGGCGCGACCACGGACGAGGTGGAGTCCACGGTCGGGGGCCTGCTCGGGCCGAACGGCGCTGTCCAGCAGACCCTCGGCACGCTGGACGTGGTCTCGGTCGACGTTCTCGGCCTGGTGGCGCTCGACCTCGGCTCCCCGCGCCTGACCGCGACCGTCGACCTCAGCGCGGTCAGCGACGAGCTGCTCGCCACCCCGCTCGTGAGCGAGAACGGGCTCGTCAGCATCGACCTCGCCAGCGGCGACATCACCGTCGACCTGGCGATGCTCCACGGCGGTGATCTCAACGGCCTGGCGCCGAACACCGAGCTGCTGACCGCCTCCGAGATCACCCGGATCACCGACACGATCGCCGAGCTCCTCGGCGAGCTCGTCGACCGAACCACCGCCGCCGTCGACACCGCCCTGCGCAACACCACAGTCGACGTGTCGCTCACGCCCACCGTGCGGCTCCTCGGCGGCATCGGGCTCGTCAGCAGCGACGTCGCGGTGAGCCTGCACGGCACGCTCGGGGACTTTCTGGGCCAGACCGGGACGGAGCCCGAGGTCGACGTGAGCGGGTCGATCCGCCTCCTCGGCCTGTCGATCCCCACCGACGACATCGTCGGTGCCGTGACGGAGCCGCTGCTGACCGAGCTCGTGCCCGCGATCGGCGGGGCGCTCTCGCCGGTCCTCTCCGCCGGCGGCACGGTCGTCGACGACGTCCTCGGCGGCGCCGTCCGCAGCGTGCTCACCACCCTGGACCCGGTCCTCGAGGGTGTCCTCTCCCAGATCCTGAGCCTGACGGTCAACAGCCAGCCGAACCCGGACCCGGCGCCGGGCGAGACGTTCAGCGTCACGGCGCTCAGGGTCACGGTGCTCCCGGCGATCGACGCCGTCGACGTCCCCCTGGCCACCTCGTCGGTCCGGGTGCAGCCGCTCGCCGCGCCCGCGCCGGACGACGCCGCCCCGGTCATCACCGGCGCGGACGACGCCGAGGTGCCCCAGGGCGCCGCGTTCGACCCGCTCGCCGGCGTCACCGCGAGCGACGCCGAGGACGGCGATCTGACGGGCAGCATCGAGGTCGGCGGCACCGTCGACACCACCACGCCCGGCACCTACGAGCTGACCTACACCGTCACCGACACCGCCGGCCAGACCACCACCGTCACCCGCACCGTCACCGTCACCGAGACCACCGGCAGCGACCCCGGCGACGGGGGCAGCGACCCCGGCGACGGGGGCAGCGACCCCGAGCCGGACGACGCCGCCCCGGTCATCACCGGCGCGGACGACGCCGAGGTGCCCCAGGGCGCCGCGTTCGACCCGCTCGCCGGCGTCACCGCGAGCGACGCCGAGGACGGCGATCTGACGGGCAGCATC
>NZ_WUWN01000012.1:0-36677 GCF_009846865.1 Puerhibacterium puerhi | reverse complement strand
GCGACCCCGAGCCGGACGACGCCGCCCCGGTCATCACCGGCGCGGACGACGCCGAGGTGCCCCAGGGCGCCGCGTTCGACCCGCTCGCCGGCGTCACCGCGAGCGACGCCGAGGACGGCGATCTGACGGGCAGCATCGAGGTCACCGGCGAGGTCGACACCACCACGCCCGGCACCTACGAGCTGACCTACACCGTCACCGACACCGCCGGCCAGACCACCACCGTCACCCGCACCGTCACCGTCACCGCCGGCATCGGCCCCGGCGACGGCGACGGCGACGGCGACGGCGACGGCGAGCCCGGGGACGACGGTGACCCGGGCAGCGACCCGGGCAACACCACGCCCGTCATCGTCGGCGTCGACGACACCGAGGTGCCCCAGGGCGCCGCGTTCGACCCGCTCGCCGGCGTCACCGCGACCGACGCCGAGGACGGCGACCTCACCTCCAGCATCGAGGTGACCGGCGAGGTCGACACCACCACCCCCGGCACCTACGAGCTGACCTACACCGTCACCGACACCGCCGGCCAGACCACCACCATCACCCGCACCATCACCGTCACCGAGACCACCGGCACCGACCCTGGCGACGGCAACCCCGACCCGGTCAACACGGCTCCCGTGATCAGCGGTGCGGACAGCACCGAGGTGCCCGAGGGCGCCGCGTTCGACCCGCTCGCCGGCGTCACCGCGAGCGACGCCGAGGACGGCGATCTGACGGGCAGCATCGAGGTCGGCGGCACCGTCGACACGACCACGCCCGGCACCTACGAGCTGACCTACACCGTCACCGACACCGCCGGCCAGACCACCACCGTCACCCGCACCGTCGTCGTCACGGAGGCCGCCGATCCGACACCGGTCAACACGGCTCCCGTGATCAGCGGTGCGGACAGCACCGAGGTGCCCCAGGGCGCCGCGTTCGACCCGCTCGCCGGCGTCACCGCGACCGACGCCGAGGACGGCGACCTCACCTCCAACATCGAGGTCACCGGCGAGGTCGACACCACCACCCCCGGCACCTACGAGCTGACCTACACCGTCACCGACACCGCCGGCCAGACCACCACCATCACCCGCGCCATCACCGTCACCGAGACCACCGGCACCGACCCCGGCGACGGCAACCCCGGCACCGACCCCGGCGACGGCAACCCCGGCACCGATCCCGGCGACGGCGACGGCGATCCCGGCACCAACCCCGGTGACGGAGGCACCGATCCGGGCAACACCACGCCCGCCATCGTCGGCGCAGACGACGCCGAGGTACCTCAGGGCGCGGACTTCGACCCGCTCGCCGGCATCACCGCGAGCGACGCCGAGGACGGCGATCTGACGGGCAGCATCGAGGTCAGTGGCACCGTCGACACGACCACCCCCGGCACCTACGAGCTGACGTACACCGTCACCAACTCGGACGGCCGGACCACCATCGTCACCCGCACCATCACCGTCACCGCCGGCATCGGCCCCGGCGACGGCGACGGCGACGGCGACGGCGACGGCGAGCCCGGGGACGACGGTGACCCGGGCAGCGACCCGGGCAACACCACGCCCGTCATCGTCGGCGTCGACGACACCGAGGTGCCCCAGGGCGCCGCGTTCGACCCGCTCGCCGGCGTCACCGCGACCGACGCCGAGGACGGCGACCTCACCTCCAGCATCGAGGTGACCGGCGAGGTCGACACCACCACCCCCGGCACCTACGAGCTGACCTACACCGTCACCGACACCGCCGGCCAGACCACCACCATCACCCGCACCATCACCGTCACCGAGACCACCGGCACCGACCTTGGCGACGGCGGCACCAACCCCGACCCCGGCGACGCCGGCACCAACCCCGACCCCGGCAACGCCGGCACCAACCCCGACCCCGGCAACGCCGGGGACGATGTCACCGGCTCGGGCGGCGCCCGGCCGACCGGCGACGGCACCATTCCCACGACCGGGCCGCTCGGCGGCGCCCACACCGATCGGGTCGGGGGCACCTCCCTCCTCAGGACGCCCGGAGGGATGCTCACCACGCAGGCTCAGGCTCACCTGGGAGGTCCCCGCGCCGTGCTCGCGCAGACGGGTGCGGAGGCGTCGGCGCCGCTGGCTGCGCTCGCCGTCCTGCTGCTCCTCGGGGGCGCGGCCGGCGTCGTCGCACGGCGACGCCTCCGGGACCTGTCCTAGACGGAGACAGCGCGAGGGGCTGTCGGCCACCACGGCCGACAGCCCCTCGCGCGTGCTGGTCGCGTACTCATCGCGTCTCGGTCGGGCCCGAACGCCGACCTCCGTCAGCCCACCCGATGCAGCCAGCGCACCGGAGCCCCGGCCCCGGCGTACCGGAAGGGCTCCAGCTCCTCGTCCCACGCGGTGCCGAGCGCGAGGTCGAGCGCGTCGCGCATCGCCTGCGGGTCGTGAGCGAGCTCCAGCGCGGCGCGCACCCGGTCCTCGGGCACGACGACGTTGCCGTGCACGTCGGTCGTGGCATGGAACACGCCGAGATCCGGCGTGTGCGACCAGCGCCCGCCGTCGGCCCCGTGGCTGGCGTCCTCCGTCACCTCGTAGCGCAGGTGGTCCCACCCGCGCAGCGCCGAGGCGAGCCGCGCACCCGAGCCCTGGACGCCCTGCCAGGAGTACTCAGCACGATAGAGCCCGCGGCCAGCCGGCTGGGGTGTCCAGTCCAGCGACACGCGCGCTCCGAGGACGTTCCCTGCTGCCCACTCGATGTGGGGGCACAGGGCACGCGGTGCGGAGTGCACGAAAAGCACACCGCGCGTGATGGCACCGGCCATGTCTTCCTCCCTGGTTCGAGGTCCGTCTTCCCCTACGTCCTCGATCAGGTCGGCCACGCCGGCCGCGTCACCTGCGGTGCTCTCGCTCCGTGCAGCTCCACACTCCGTCTGTCCAGGCGACATCCTGCCCGAGTACGGCCCCTCGCGCGAGATGACAAAGGGGAAAAACTGGACTTCGTTGCGCAGATGCCGCGTCAGAGCCGCTCGCGCAACTCCCGCATCGCCTTCTTGCGCACGCTGCGCTCGAGGCGGTCCAGGTACAGGTGGCCGTCGAGGTGGTCCACCTCGTGCTGCAGGCAGCGGGCCATGAGGCCGGTGCCCTCAACCTCGATCGTATTGCCGTCGAGATCGATCCCCTCGACCCGGGCGTACCACGCCCGCGACGTCGGGTACCACAGGCCGGGCACCGACAGGCAGCCCTCGTCGCCGTCCTGCAGCTCCTCGGAGAGCTCCACGATCCGGGGGTTGAGTACGTAGCCGACCTCGTCGTCGATGTTCCAGGAGAACGCCCGCAGGTTCACGCCGATCTGGTTCGCCGCGAGCCCTGCACGCCCTTCGGCGTCCACGGTCTCCAGGAGGTCCGCGACGAGGCCGCGCACGCCGTCGTCGATCGTCGTGATCTCGTCGCAGACGGTGCGCAGCACGGGGTCAGGGATCACGCGGATCTCTCGCATCGCCATGGGCGGCATTCTCCCACGGTGCGGGCACGGGGCCAGGTCAGGGCAGCCGGGCCGCCGATGCACCGTACGGAGCGATGCCCTAGGGCTGGTGTGCCTCCAGGATGTCCCCGTCACCGTCGGTCGCCAGCGAGCGCAGGATCTGCTCGGCGATGCGACGCTCGCTCACCCGATGGTGCTCGGAGGCCTCGCGCAGCCGCTGACGGGCCTGCGGCTCCGAGCAGTGGTTGCTCGCCATGATCGCCCCGACGGCGCGCTCCACGGCGACGGAGTCCGGCATGTCGCGATACACACCCGCGACCGCGTCCTCGAGGTTGGAGAACTGCAGCTGCAGCTGGACGCCCACGGCGATGTAGCGGGCGCAGGTCGCGGCGATCTCGGCGAGGTCGCCCGACCAGTCCTGCGGCGTGCGGGAGTAGAGGTTGAGCGAGACGTGCGACGCGGGGCCGACGTCGGCCGGCACGGCCATGGCGGTCACGTACCCCTCGCGCATCGCCTGCTTGCGCCACTCCTCCCACCGGAACTCCTGGTCCACCGCGGGCACGACCTGGATGCCCCGTTGAGTCATCGCCGCCACGCACGGCCCGTCGTCGGCGGCGAACTCCGTGCGGTCGCATCGCGCTGCCGCCGGTGCGCTGCTGGCGGCCCACAGGAAGATCCCGTGCTCGCGTACCGTCACGGACGCGTCGATGCCGTGCCCCAGCGCGTGGGCCGCCTGGTCCGTGTAGTCCTGCAGGGACTCGCGAAGAGCCATGGTCCGTCCGTTCGAGCGACCGGGGGCCTGGCCGCGCCTGGTGCCAACCCGCTTGCCGCAGTCGTCGAACGGTCCGCGTCGGACAGTCCGCCTCGACCAGCACCCGGCGGCACGCTGGGGAGTGGGCGCAGCGGCCGGGTCGGCGACGATCGGGCCCCTGCGTCCGGACGAGCACGTGCCCGCTCGTCCTCCGACGACGCCGTCCGGACGCACGAGCTCGATAGCGCAACGCTACGCCCGCGGCCGCCCGCTGTGCCATGGCCCCGTGCCGCGCGATCGCCGGCGGCACCGTCGTCGCCATGGTGCCCCGTGCAGGACCTGGACGCGCGACCGAGAAACTGTGGGAAGGTGCGTCGTTCACGATCGCCACCCGTACGATGCCCGAGTGCGCCGGAGAACCACCGCTGCGATAGCGGTCCTGTCGGCAGGGCTCGCGACGGCGGTCATCCTCGTTGCCCCGGTGCTCTGGCTGGAGATCGATGACATGGCGATCCCTCCCGTATCCGACCTTCCGTCCTTGCCTGCCGGCATCACGATCGCCACGGACGAGATGATGTGTGGGTCGGGTGGTTGTTGGCGCCAACTGCCGTTGAGCGGACCGGATAGCCGGTCGGGAGATGAACTCGTAGCCGAGGTCGGCGACGCTCTAGGGCTCCCGGTGAGCACTGCCGGCGAGCCTCGGGAAGCCTGCCATGCCCGGAGTCTCCTGGATCGACGTCGCGTCTGCACCGGGGTGGTTCTCAGGAGGGATGACGCCTACGTCTACCTGCGGTACGACCGGGTTCTCTGAGCAACTGCCAGCATGGTGCCCCGTGCAGGACTTGAACCCGCGACCGAGAGATTATGAGTCTCCTGCTCTGACCAGCTGAGCTAACGGGGCGCGGCCGTGAGCCTACCCGAGCGCCGTCACGCGCCGTCCGGCGCCGTCGCGGCCACGGCACCCGCCGCCGGGGGCTCCGAGCCGACCGTCACCTGGCGCGGCCACGGGAGCACCTGGGCGGACTGCTGGGGCTCGGACGCCGCGCGCACGACGATCCGGCGCGCGCCGCCCGGCAGCTCCAGCGACCAGACGTCGCCGGCGTCGACCTCGCCCGCCGGGTGCCATGCCGGCCCGGCGCCGTCAAGATCCACCAGCACGAGAATCTCGAACCGCGTCACGACCATCCCGAGATCCTGGACGGTCGGCGCCCGCCTCGCGCGTCGAACGCTCCCCGCGACCTGGGGGCGGCGCGCGGCCTGCCGGTCCTGCCACGACGTCGCCGCCACCGTCGTCATGCCGCCACGATGGCGGGCGACGTCGCCGCTAGCGTGGGCGCCATGGTGTTGCGCCGCGGCAGGATCCCCGACGCCGTCCGCGCGTCCCTCGCCCTGCCGCGCGGCGAGCGCCCGCTCGCCGCGAGCGCCCTGACGCCGGGCGGCTGGGCGGTGGCGACGACGGCGGAGATCGCAGTCGTCGACGCCGTCGGGGCCGTGCCGACGCGCCGACCGTGGGCGGACGTCGCCCGGGCCGCCTACGACCAGCAGCGCCAGGCGCTCACCGTGGAGTGGGTGGACGGCGCCCCCGACACTCGGCTGGCGCTGGCGGACGCCGACCGCTCGGCGCTGCCCCTGGTCGTGCGCGAGCGCGTGCAGTGGTCCGTGGTGCTAGCCGAGGAGGTGGCGCTGCCCGGCGGGCGCTCGGCTCGCGTGGCGGTGCGCCGCGCCGCCGACGGGACGCTGTTCTCCCAGGCCATCGCCGGTCGGGGCGTGGACCTCGACGCCCCCGACGTCGCACCGCTGGTCGACGCCGCGGAGGACCGGGTGCGCGCGGCGGCCGGCCTGCCGCTGTGACCGCCCGCCGCACGACCGGGTGAGCGGGCGCACAGGCGCGCGCCGTCCGGAGCACCCCCACCGGCCTGGTAGAGTTCTACCCGGCCTCGACGAGGGGCCACGCGATCCCGCGTAGCTCAGCTGGCAGAGCATCCGACTGTTAATCGGACGGTCGTAGGTTCAAGTCCTACCGCGGGAGCCTCGGAAGGCCCGGATCCTCGGATCCGGGCCTTCGTCGTTCCTCCCCCCGTTCGTGCGCCCCCCGACCGGGTGAACCGCCTCGACCGGGGAATAGGAAGCGGTTGCTCGGGGCTTGTTGTTCTCGTGCCCTCCCCCACGCGATCCTCCTCCGGTGTCGGCCTGCGGTCCGAGCGCGGCCCGATCCTGCTGTCGCTGATGCTCTCGACCGCGCTGGTCGCCCTGGACTCGACGATCATCGCCACGGCGTCGTCGACCATCGCCCGCGAGCTCGGCAGCTTCGAGCAGCTCCCGTGGCTGTTCTCCACCTACCTGCTGGCGCAGGCGGTCAGCACGCCGCTGTACGGGCGCCTGGCCGACATCCTGGGCCGCAAGCGGCTGATGCTGGTCGGCATCGGGCTGTTCTTCGTGGGCTCGGCGGTGGCCGGTGCGGCACCGACGATGGAGGTGCTCATCGTCGGGCGCGTGCTGCAGGGCCTCGGCGCGGGCGCCGTCATGCCCGTGTCGATGACCATCACGAGCGACATCTACACGCTCGAGGAGCGCGCGAAGACGCAGGGGTACCTGGCGTCCGTGTGGGGCATCTCCTCGGTGGTAGGCCCCACCCTCGGCGGCGTCTTCAGCCAGTTCGTGAGCTGGCGCTGGATCTTCTGGGTCAACCTGCCGCTGGCCGTGCTGGCCGCCGTGATGCTGGCCCGCCGCTACCACGAGTCCCAGCACGAGCCCACCCGCGAGCCGATCGACTACGTCGGCGCCGCGCTGCTGACGACCGGCAGCACGCTGCTGCTCCTGGGCCTGCTGGAGGGCGGCACCACGTGGGCGTGGGGGTCCGCGCCGTCGGTGACGATCCTCGCGGTCGCCGTGCTGCTGCTGGCCGCGTTCGTTGTGCACGGTCGGCGCACCGCCCACCCGATCATCGACCTGTCCCTGCTGCGCCGCCGGGTGGCGGGCGCCTCGACCGCGGCGTCGCTGCTCATCGGCGTCATCGTGCTCGGCCTGTCGACGTACGTGCCGATCTACGCCCAGGAGGAGATCGGCGTCGGGCCGCTCGTGGCCGGGTTCGCGCTCGCCGCCCTGACGCTCGGCTGGCCGCTGTCCGCGTCGAACTCCGGGCGCCTGTACCTGCGCATCGGCTTCCGCCTCACCGCGGTGATCGGCTCGAGCCTCGTGCTCGTCGGCTCGGCGCTGACCCTGCTGTGGCAGTCGGGCTCCTCGATCTGGCTCGTCGCCGCGTTCTGCTTCGTCATCGGCGCCGGCATGGGCCTGACCGCCGTGCCGACGCTCATCGCGGCGCAGACGTCCGCCGCCGGGCACGAGCGCGGCGCGGTGACGGGCACCAACATGTTCGCCCGCTCGATCGGCTCGGCCGTCGGCGTGGCCGTCTGCGGCGCGATCGTCAACGCGCACACCCGGCTCGGCGCCGACGGCACGCCGTCGGGCCCGGGCCTGATGTCCGCGCTGCACCTGGTGTTCGGCCTGCTGGCCGCGTGTGCCGCGGGGCTGCTGCTGTTCGCCGCGCTCATGCCGGCCGACCGGCGCGCCGCCGCCGAGCGGCGCCGCGACCGGATCGCGGCGGAGGCGCGCGAGCCGGCCGCCGCCTGAGCCACGGCCCGGGACGCCGCGGCGGGACGACGGCGCTACAGCCGCCCGCGCACCGGGGTGCGCTCCACCGGGTCGCCGTCGTCCGGCATGACCATCTCGGCCCGCACGCCGAGCAGCCGCACCTCGCGCCCCGGCTCGAGGCGCTCGGCCAGCGCGACGGCGGCGGCCACCACGTCGTCGCGCGCCGTCGTGGGCGCGGGCAGCTTGCGGCCCACGACCTTGGTGACGAACGGCGCGTAGCGAACCTTGAGCGTCACCCGGAACACCGCGCGCCCCTCGCGCGCGGTGTCCTGCCAGACCTGGGCGGCGAGCTCCCGCACGGCCGCCTCCACCTCGCCCGGCGTCGTGAGGTTGCGCTGGTAGGTGGTCTCGCGGCTGTGCCCGCGGGCCACCCACGGGCTGTCGTCGACCTCCGTGGGGCCGAGGCCACGCCCCAGCTCGGCGTACCAGCGGCCCATCCGCGGCCCGAACTCGGCCACCAGCTCCTCGACAGGGGCCGCGGCGAGCCGGTCGACGGTCTCGACACCGAGCGCTGACAGCCGGCGGGCCACGCGGGCGCCGACGCCCCACAGGTCGCGCGTCGGCCGCGGCCCCATGACGGGGAACCAGTTGTCCGCGGTGAGCCGGAAGACGCCCCGCGGCTTGCCGAAGCCGGTCGCGATCTTCGCCCGCACCTTGTTGTCCCCGATGCCCACCGAGCAGTGCAGCGCGGTGGCCGCCAGCACGGCCTGCTGCGCACGCCGGGCGAGCGCCTCGGGGTCGTCCGTCACCGCGCCGAGGAACGCCTCGTCCCAGCCGAGCACCTCGACCACCGCACCGAGGCCGCGCAGGGTCTCCATCACCCGCGCGGAGGCCGCCTCGTAGGCCGGGGCGTCCACGGGCAGGAAGACGGCGTCCGGGATCCTGCGCGCCGCGGTGCGCAGCGGCATCCCGGAGCCCACGCCGAACTGGCGCGCCTCGTAGGAGGCGGTCGAGACCACCGCGCGCTCCGTGGGGTCGCCGCGGCCGCCCACGACGACGGGGCGCCCCGCCAGCTCGGGCTGCCGCAGGACCTCGACCGCCGCGATGAACTGGTCGAGGTCGACGTGCAGCACCCACGCCCTGGCGCCGTCGCTCATGGCACGAGTGTGGCGGCCCGCCGGCCGGGCGGCACGTCGTCCGGCGCTCAGGGCGCGACCGCGACCTTCCCGCGGACCGTCCCGGCCGCCAGCGCGCGGATCGCCTCGGCCGCCTGCGCCAGCGGGTACGTGCGGTGCAGCGCGGGGACGACGTCGCCGGCCTCCAGCAGCGCGGTCAGGCGGTCCAGGTCGGCGGCGCGGGCGGCGCCGAGCACCAGGGCGAGCCGCTCCCGGACGAACGGCGAGACCACGAGCGCCGAGAGCTGCCGCCCCAGGCCGCCGGTGACCCGGCCGCCCTCCTCGCCGCCGACGATGACGGCCGTGCCGCCCGGCACCAGCGCGCGGCGCAGCCGGGACACCGGCGGGTTGCCGGCGACGTCGAGGACCACGTCCCACCGGCGCGTGCCGTCGGCCCAGTCCTGCTCGGTGCGGTCGAGCACGTCGACGCCCCACGAGGCGACGAGGTCGGTCTTGGCGGGGCTCGTGACGCCGGTGACCCGCGCGCCACGCGCCGCGGCGAGCTGCGCGGCGAAGCTGCCGACCCCGCCGGAGGCGCCGGTCACCAGGACGTCGTGGCCGGCGGCGGCCCGCGCGAGGTCGAGGGCCTGCAGGGCGGTGCACCCCGACACGGGCACCACCGCCGCCTGCGCCCAGCTCAGGGTGGCCGGCTTGCGGGCCAACCGGCCCTCGGCCGCGACGGCCAGCTCCGCGAAGGACCCGCGGCCGGTGCCGTAGACCTCGTCGCCGACGGCGAAGCGGGTGACCTTCGGGCCGACGGCGACGACGGTGCCGGCCAGCTCCATGCCGAGCACGGGGTCGCGCGGGCGGCGGAGGCCGAAGGCGAGGCGGCCGAGCAGCGGCAGGCCGGTCAGCAGGTGGAGGGTGCCGCGGTCCAGGCCCGCCGCGCGGACCTCGACGAGCACCTCGCCGGCGCCCGGCCGCGGGCGCGGGACCTGCCCGAGGTGCACCACGTCCGGGTCCCCGTACCGCTCGCGGACCGCGGCGCGCATCGTCGCCAGGCCGGCGGCGGGGGCTGCGGGGCCGGGGGCCGGATCGCCCGAGGCCGGCTGGGAAGTCAGGTGGGAAGACATCGCTCGCTCCTCGCGCCGCCGGCCGGGCGGGATGCGCAGCCGTACTTAGTAAGTCACGGTAGCCTGACAAAGTACGGTTCGGGAAGGGGGCAACGCAGGTGGTGCACGGGACGAGTGCGGGCGCAGGCACGGGAGGCGCGACCCCGGGACCCGCGGGGCCGCGCGCCCCGCTCACCCGCGAGCGCGTGCTCGCCCGCGCGGTGGCCATCGCCGACGAGCAGGGGCTGGCGGCCCTCACGATGCGGTCGCTGGCACAGGCGCTCGACGTCAAGCCCATGTCGCTGTACCACCACGTCGCCGGCAAGGACGCGATCCTGGACGGCATCGTCGACGTCGTGTTCGGCGAGATGGAGCTGCCGGAGCCAGGCGGCGACTGGCGGGCCGAGCTGGCGCGGCGGGCCCGCTCGGCCCGGAGCGTGCTGCGCCGGCACCCGTGGGCCGTGCCGCTGCTGGAGTCGCGCGCGGTGCCCGGGCCCGCGAACCTGCGCCACCACGAGGCGGTGCTGGCGACGCTGCGCGACGCCGGCTTCTCGGTCCCGATGACGGCGCACGCCTACGCGCTGCTGGACGCGTTCGTCTACGGCTTCGCGGTGCAGGAGGCTGCGCTGCCGTTCGACGCCGGCTCGGCGCCGCAGGTCGCCGAGGCGATCGCCGCGCAGTTCTCCTCGGGGGACTTCCCCCGCATGACGGAGCTGGCGGTCGAGCACGTCATGCAGCCCGGCTACGACTTCGGCGACGAGTTCGAGTACGGGCTGGGCGTGATCCTCGACGCCCTCGCGGCGTCGCTGCCCGGCGACTGACCGCCCGTCAGGCGGGCTCGCGCAGCGTGCGGCGCTCGGCCTCCATCTGCAGCAGCGCCTCGAACGCGGCCCGGTAGGCGTCGGGGTCGGCGCCCGGGTCGAGCCGCTGCAGGCGGCTCTTGGCGTCGGCGATCCGGCGGGTCAGCCCGAGGTCCTGCACGGCGCGCACGACGTCGGAGACGTAGCGCGCGATGACGTCCTCGCGGTCCTCGGGCAGCGGCGCCACGGCGAGCTCGTCGACGAGCGGGGCCACGGTGGCCGGCGCCTGCTCGACGACCGCCTCGATCCAGCGCCCGCCGGGCAGCCCGCGCCCGGCGACGACGCCGCCGGCCGCGCGGACCGCCGCGTGCACCGCGCGCCAGGCCGGCACGCCGAAGGCGTCCTCGCCCAGCGCGTCGAACGCGTCCGGCACGTGCTGGGGGTACTGCAGCACGGCGACCAGGGCCAGCCGCTCGGTCTGGGCCACCGGGTCGCGCGGGTCCGGCATCGGCAGCACGGGCGCGGCGGCCGCGCCGCCGTCGGGCGCGGCGGCCTCCCCCGGGCCCGGCCGGCCGCCGCGGGGGTCCTGCCCGCGGGAGTCGTGCCCGCGACCGTCCTGCCCGCGGCGCTGCACCGGCCCGGGCGTGGAGGCCGCGCGGGAGACCTCGCGGCGCACCTCCTCGGTGTCGATGCCGATCCAGCGCGCCAGGTTGCGCGCGTAGCCGAGCTGCATCGCCCGGTCGCGGATGCCGGCGACCAGCGGCGCCGCGGCGCGCAGCGCGCCGACGCGGCCCTCGACGGTGTCGAGGTCGTAGCCGCCCAGCGTGGTGCGGATGACGAACTCGAACAGCGGCACGCGCCCGTCCACCAGGGCCTTGACCGCCTGCGGACCCCGGGCCATGCGCAGGTCGCACGGGTCCATGCCGCTCGGCTCGACGGCCACGAACGTCTGGGCGTGGAAGCGCTGGTCCTCGCCGAAGGCCCGCACGGCCGCCTTCTGGCCGGCGGCGTCGCCGTCGAACGTGAAGATGACCTCGCCGCCGAGCGACTGGCCGGACGCCAGCTGCAGGCCGCCGCCGGCGGAGTAGTCGCCGAGCAGGCGGCGCACCACACGGGCGTGGTCCGGGCCGAACGCCGTGCCGCAGGTGGCCACGGCGACCTCGACGCCGGACAGGTGCGCGGCCATCACGTCGGTGTAGCCCTCGACGATCACCACGCGCTTGCTCTGGGCGATCGCCTTCTTGGCCAGGTCGATGCCGTAGAGCACCTGCGACTTCTTGTACAGCGACGTCTCGGGGGTGTTGAGGTACTTGGGGCCCTGGTCCTCCTCGAACAGCCGGCGCGCGCCGAACCCGATGACGGCGCCGGTGGTGTCGCGGATCGGCCACACCAGGCGGCCGCGGAACCGGTCGTAGACGCCGCGCTGCCCCTGGCTGACCAGGCCGGCCGCCACGAGCTCGGCCTGCGTGAAGCCCTTGCCCTGCAGGTGGCGGGTCAGCGAGTCCCAGCCGGTCGGGGCGAACCCGACGCCGAACCGCTCGGCGTCGGCCCGGTCGAAGCTGCGCTCGGCCAGGAACTTGCGGCCCGCCGCGGCGCCGGGGCCGAAGAGCTGCTCGGCGTAGAACTCGGCCGCCACGCGGTGCGCCTCGAGCAGCCGCTGACGGCGGCCGGGCTCCTCCCGGCGGGCCGGCGCGGAGGCCGACCCGGTGCGCGAGTCCTCGTACCGCAGCTGGACGCCCACCCGGTCGGCGAGGTACTCGACGGCCTCGGTGAAGCTCATCCCGTCGATCTTCTGCACGAACGAGATGACGTCGCCGCCCTCGCCGCAGCCGAAGCAGTGCCAGCGCCCCACGCCGGGGCGCACGTGGAAGGACGGGGTGCGCTCGTCGTGGAAGGGGCACAGGCCCTTGAGCGAGCCGACGCCCGCGCCCTTGAGCGTGACGTGCTGCGAGACGATCTCGTCGATGCGGGCGCGCTCGCGCACCGCCTCCACGTCCTCCCGCTTGATCAGCCCCGCCACGGGGCAGAGTCTAGGCCTCGCCGGGGACGCGCCCGGCCGGGGCGCCGGGGCGCGCGGGGGCGGGCCGCGGCCTCAGCGCCCGCGCACCAGCCGCGCGTGCCACTGCGTCGCCGAGACGTCGGTGAGCGACGCCACCTGGTCGACCACCACCCGCAGCCGCTCGCCGTCGTCGGCCGCGGCGGACCAGTCGGCGGCGAAGGGCGGCTCGAGCGCGTCGGGGGCGCGGTCCGACAGCACCTTGACCAGGTCCGCGACGATCTCGCGCTGTGCCTGGTAGACCGGCTCGCGCTCGCGCGGCGCCATCACGTAGGTGACGGCCACGCCCTTGAGGGCGAGGATCTCCAGCTGCGTCTCCTCCGGCACCACGAGCTGGGCGGCGTACCGGGTGAGCGGCCCGTCACCGAACTGTTCGCGCGTGGCCTGCTGCGCGGCGCCGCTGAACCGCCCGATGAGCGAGCTGGTGAGGTCCTTGAGCCGGGCCAGCGCGCGCCGCGAGCCGTCGAAGTCGGTCATGAGCAGGCCGTCGGCGCGCAGCCGCTGGAGCGCGTCCTCGATCCCGTCGGCCGGGTGCCAGTCGCCGTACCAGGCCCGGACGGCGGCGGCCACGCGCGCCCGCTCCCCCGCGTCCTCGAGCAGCGCCAGGTCGAGGCGACCGCCGACGACGGCGTCCTCGACGTCGTGCACGGAGTAGCTGATGTCGTCGGCGAGGTCCATGACCTGCGCCTCCATCGCCTTGACGCCGTGCGGGGCGCCGCGGCGCAGCCACGCGAAGACCGGCTCGTCGTCGGGGTAGACGCCGAACTTCGGCGAGACGCTGCCGTCCGGGCGGCGCGGCCCGCGCCCGTAGGCCCACGGGTACTTGACGCTCGCGTCCAGCGACGCGCGCGTCAGGTTGAGCCCGACCGGCCGGCCGTCGTCGGTGAAGATCTTCGGCTCCAGCCGGGTGAGCAGCCGCAACGTCTGGGCGTTGCCCTCGAACCCGCCGATGGTCTCGCTCAGCTCGGCCAGCGCCCGCTCGCCGTTGTGCCCGAACGGCGGGTGGCCGAGGTCGTGGGTGAGGCACGCGGTGTCGACGAGGTCGGGATCGCAGCCCAGGGCGCGCCCCATCTCGCGGCCCACCTGCGCCACCTCCAGGGAGTGGGTCAGCCGGGTGCGCACGAAGTCGTCGGTGCCCGGGGCGAGCACCTGCGTCTTGGCCCCCAGGCGCCGCATGGCCGAGGAGTGCACGACGCGGGCGCGGTCGCGCTCGAACGGCGTGCGCGAGCGCTTCTTCGGCGGCTCGGGCCAGTACCGCTCGACGTCAGCGTCGCCGTACGACGGCGTCGCCTCCTCCCCGAGCGCCGGGCGCGGCACGCGGCCGAGCACCTCGGGGTCGAACGCGCCCTGCTCGAACGGCACGGGCTCGAAGGTCTGCACGGGCCTCAGCCTATCGACGGCCTGTGACGTCCCGGTCGTCGTGGCAGCGGGGCGGGTGAAAGGATCGACCGGAGCCGTTCCCCGCACGTCGCGAAGGAGAAGCATGACCCTGGTCCACGCCCCGTTCCCGACCGCCGAGTGGTGGCGCACCGCCGTCATCTACCAGGTGTACCCGCGCTCGTTCGCGGACTCGGACGGCGACGGCGTCGGCGACCTGCCCGGCATCACCGCGCGCCTGGACCACCTGGCGCGGCTCGGCGTCGACGCCGTCTGGCTCAGCCCCTTCTACCGCTCGCCGCAGAAGGACGCCGGCTACGACGTCGCCGACTACCGCGACATCGACCCGGTGTTCGGCACGCTGGACGACGCCGACGCGATGATCGCCGCGGCCCACGAGCGCGGCCTGCGCGTGATCGTCGACCTCGTGCCGAACCACACCTCGGCCGACCACCCGTGGTTCCGGGCCGCGCTGGCCGCCGCCCCGGGCTCGCCCGAGCGCGCGCGGTACCTGTTCCGCGACGGCAAGGGTCCGGGCGGCGCCGAGCCGCCGAACGACTGGCGCTCGATCTTCGGCGGCCCGGCGTGGACCCGCGTCACCGAGGCGGACGGCACGCCCGGCCAGTGGTACCTGCACCTGTTCGACACCTCCCAGCCGGACCTCGACTGGACCCACCCGGAGGTGCGGGCGGAGTTCGTCTCGGTGCTGCGGTTCTGGCTGGACCGCGGGGTCGACGGCTTCCGCGTCGACGTGGCGCACGGCCTGGTCAAGGCCGACGGCCTGCCGGACTGGGGCGGCGAGGTCGAGATGGTCGGCGGCACCGTCGACGAGGGCGGGGACGCCGCGGACGACGCCGCCGCCGAGGACGCCGACGTGGTGACCGGCGCCGGCGACCCGGGCCCGATGTTCGACCAGGACGGCGTGCACGAGATCTACCGCGAGTGGCGCAAGGTCCTCGACGAGTACGACGGCGAGCGCGCGCTGGTCGCGGAGGCGTGGGTCGAGCCGCTGAGCCGGCTGGCGCGGTACGTGCGCCCGGACGAGATGCACCAGGCCTTCAACTTCACGTTCCTCACCACCCGCTGGGACGCCGCCGCCTACCGCCGCGTCATCACGGCGTCGCTGCGCGCCAACGACACGGTCGGGGCGCCCACCACGTGGGTGCTGTCCAACCACGACGTGGTGCGCCACCCCTCGCGGCTCGGCCTGCCCGACGCCGGCTCCCGGCCGCACGGCATCGGCCGGGACGACGTGCAGCCGGACGAGGAGCTCGGCCTGCGCCGCGGCCGCGCGGCGACCCTGCTCATGCTCGCCCTGCCGGGCTCGGCGTACGTCTACCAGGGCGAGGAGCTCGGGCTGCCCGAGCACACCACCCTGCCGGACGAGGTGCGCACCGACCCGGCGTTCTTCCGCACCCGGGGCACCGACGAGGCGGAGGCGGGTCGCGACGGCTGCCGCGTGCCGCTGCCGTGGGAGGCCGCCGCCCCGGCGTTCGGGTTCTCCCCCACCGGCGCCTCGTGGCTGCCGCAGCCGCAGTCGTGGGCGCGGTACGCCGCGGACGCCCAGGACGGCGTCGAGGGCTCCACGCTGGAGATGTACCGCGCCGCGCTGCGCCTGCGCCGCGAGCGCCGGCTCGGGGCCGGCGGGCTCGAGTGGGTCGACGGCGACGACGAGTCGGTGCTCGCCTTCCGCACCGTGGGCGCCGACGGCCGCGGCGTGGCCGTGCTGGGCAACCTGGGGGCGACGCCGCTGCCGCTGCCGCCGGGCGCGCGCGTGCTGCTCGCCTCGGGCCCGTTGCCCGACGACGACACGGTGCCGGCCGACACCACGGTGTGGCTGGAGGCCTGACCGGCCCCGGGCCCCGCGAGTGTCGTGGTTTCCCGGCCTCCCGAGCTCGGAGGCCGGGGAGCCACGACGCTCGGAGGGCCGGCGGCGGAGCTCGGCCCTCCGTCGCCCGGCGGTGTGCTGCGCGTCACCTGGATGTCACCCGGGCCCCCTAGGGTGACCGCGGCCGGACGCACCGGTCGCAGTCACGTCAGAGGGGGACGTCCTGTGAAGACCCGATCCACCGCAGCGGTCACCGCCGCGCTCCTGGTCGCCTCCGGCGCCGCGGCGCTGCCGGCCGCCGCCGCACCGCCGCCGAAGGCGTCGGACACGCTGGACCTGACCATGCTCGCCACCACCGACCTGCACGGCCGCGTGGCCAGCTGGGACTACTTCCGCGACGCGCCCTACGCCGACACCGCCGGCGACCGCGTGGGCCTGGCCTCCGTCGCCTCCGTCGTCGACGACGTGCGCGCCGAGGTGGGCGACGACCGCCTGCTGGTCGTCGACAACGGCGACGCCATCCAGGGCACGCCGCTGAGCTACTACTACGCCGTGCAGCAGCCGGTCGACGAGACCGGTGAGGTGCACCCGATGGCCGCCGCCTACGACGCCATCGGCTACGACGCCCAGGTGGTCGGCAACCACGAGTTCAACTACGGGATCGACCTGCTCGACGCCTACGCCGACGACCTCGACTTCCCGCTCCTGGGCGCCAACGTGCTGGACGCGACCACCGGCGAGCCGGCGCTGACGCCGTACACCCTCGTGCGCAAGCACGCCAAGGGGCACAAGCCGGTCACCGTCGGCATCCTCGGCCTCACCACGCCGGGCTCCGCCATCTGGGACAAGGCCAACGTCGAGGGCCGGCTGGAGTTCCAGGACATGGTGGAGGCGGCCCGCACGTGGGTGCCGCGGGTCCGCGCCGCCGGCGCCGACGTCGTCGTCGTGCTCTCCCACGCCGGCACGGGCGCCTCGTCCTACGACGAGAGCGTCGCCCCGCCGGAGAACGCCTCCGACGTCGTCGCCCGCACCGTGCCGGGCATCGACGTCATGGTCGTCGGCCACACCCACCTCGACCGCCCGTCGCAGGTGGTGACCAACGAGGTGACCGGCCAGGAGGTGCTGCTCACCCAGCCGTACCGGTACGGGTCCACGGTCTCGCGGGTCGACCTGTCGCTGGCCAAGGTGCGCGGGAAGTGGCAGGTCGGCTCGACCGAGGCCACGGCCATCCGCACCCGGGACTACCCGGAGTCGGCGAAGGTCCTCGACCTCGTGGCCGCCCAGCACCGCACCACCGTCGACTACGTCAACCAGGTGGTCGCCACCTCGACGCAGGAGCTGTCCGCGGCCACCTCGCGGTACGAGGACACCCCGATCATCGACTTCATCCAGCGGGTGCAGACCGACACCGTCGACGCCGCGCTCGAGGGCACCGCGTACGCCGACCTGCCGGTGCTGTCGATCGCCGCGCCGTTCTCGCGCACCGCGGTGTTCCCCGCCGGGGACGTGTCGGTCAAGGACATCGCCGGGCTGTACGTGTACGACAACACGCTGCAGGCCGTGACGATGACCGGCGCGCAGGTGAAGGACTACCTGGAGTACTCCAACCGGTACTTCGCGACCGTCCCGGCCGGCGGCACGTTCGACCCCGACCGCGACACGGGCGCCGGCGGCATCCCGGACTACAACCTCGACGTGCTGTCCGGCGTGCGCTACGCCGTCGACCTCGCGCAGCCGGTCGGCTCGCGGGTCACCGAGCTGACGTTGGCCGACGGCACGCCGCTGGCCGACGACGCCCAGGTGGTCGTGGCCGTCAACAACTACCGCCGCTCGGGCGGCGGCGGGTTCCCGCACATCGCCTCCGCGCCCGTCGTGTACGACGAGCAGCAGGAGATCCGCCAGCTGCTCATCGACTGGGCCCAGGGCCGCGGCACGATCGACGCGGCCGACTTCTGGGACGAGTCCTGGTGGTTGACGGTGGGCGGGCAGCCGGTGTCCTGACGCTCCGGCTGACGTCGCAGCGCAGGAGGGCGAGAGCTCGCCCGGTCGCGTTCACGCGCCCCAGGGGGCGCTCCACTTCGGGATGGATACGACCGGGCGAGCTCCCGCCCTCCTCCGCTTGATGGCGCCGACGGTCGCCGGCGTGCCCGCCGCAGCGGGATGGCTGGTGGGGTCAGCCGCCGCTGACGCTCAGCTCCGCCTCGCGGAGCTTGGCCTCCCACTCGGCGTCGAGCTCGCGCGAGTCGAGCCAGCCGTACGGCAGGTGCGGCGTCTTGGGCGAGCCGGCGCGCCCGCGCTGGCCCTCGGCGGCCTCCCCCGGGTAGGGCGCGTCCAGGTCGAGGGCGTCCAGCCGCTCGCGCAGCTCGGCGAGCGTGGAGACCATGGCCAGCGCGTGCCGGGCCTCGCCGCCGACGGCGTAGCCCTTGAGGTACCAGGCCATGTGCTTGCGCAGGTCGCGCATGCCCTTGCCCTCGTCGCCGTCGAAGAACTCGATCATCAGCTCGCCGTGGCGGTAGATCGTCTCGGCCACCTCGCGCAGCCCGGGGCGCACCCGCACGACCTCGCCGTGGAACGCCGCGGCGAGGTCGGCGAACAGCCACGGCCGGCCCTGGCAGCCGCGCCCCACGACGACGCCGTCGGCGCCTGTCTCGCGGACCAGACGGATGGCGTCGTCGGCCGACCAGATGTCGCCGTTGCCGAGCACCGGGATCCGGGTCACCGCCTCCTTGAGCCGGGCGATCGCCTCCCACTCGGCCTCGCCCGAGTAGTGCTGGGCGACGGTGCGCGCGTGCAGCGCCACCGCTGCCGCGCCCGCGTCCTGGGCGATCCGGCCGGCCTCGAGGTAGGTGAGGTGATCCTCGTCGATGCCCTTGCGCATCTTGACGGTCACCGGCACGCCGTACGGCTCGGCCGCGCGGACCGCCTCGCGCACGATGTCGGTGAACAGCTGCCGCTTCCACGGCAGCGCGCCGCCGCCGCCCTTGCGGGTCACCTTGGGCACCGGGCAGCCGAAGTTGAGGTCGACGTGGTCCGCGCGGTCCTCGCTGGCGATGAGCCGCACGGCCGCCGCGACGGTCGCCGGGTCGACGCCGTAGACCTGCACCGAGCGCGGCTGCTCCTCCGGTCCGAACGTCACGATCCGCAGCGCCTCGGGGTTGCGCTCCACCAGCGCGCGGCTGGTGACCATCTCGGCCACGTACAGGCCGGGGTGGTGGCCGGTCGACGCGCCGGCCTCGCGGCACAGGGTGCGGAAGGCCGTGTTGGTCACGCCCGCCATCGGCGCCAGCACCACCGGGGTGTCCACGGTGATGGGGCCGATCTGCAGCGGCGGCAGCACGCGCTCGCCGGGGGTCGCGGCGACAGCCTGGTTCTGCGTGTCGAGGGTGGCGGTCATCCGTCCATTGTCACGCACGCCCGGAGGCGGGCGCCGTGGCGCTCGCCACGACACCCGCCCCGGGCAACGGCCGGGCGAGGGTCAGCGGGACGCGAGGTACTCGGCCCCGGCGGCTCGCAGGCGGGCGTGCACGTCGCCGTAGGCGCCGGCACCCCCGAGCACCGCCTTGGGCAGCTTGGCCACCATCGTGTAGTTGGGGTCGCACACGTTGGCCGCCGGGGCCAGGCCGGTCTGGCTGACGAGCTGGTAGGAGTCGAGCACGTCCATGCCGGTGAGCTCGCCGGTCCAGTCGACCAGCTCCTTCTGGCTGATGCGGTAGGCGTCCTCCAGCGGCCGGGTCGAGCCGGTGGTCATGAGGAAGTCGTCCGACTCCAGCCGCGGCCACGCCGGGGCCGCGCCCTTGACCAGGTCGACCGCCACGACGGTGTCCATGGCGCACTCCAGGCCGGTGCCGCAGACCTCGCCCTCCCCCTGGCGGGCGTGCCCGTCGCCGATCGACAGCATCGCGCCCGGCACGTTGACCGGCAGGTAGAGGGTGACGCCGGCACGCACCTCGGGGGTGTCCATGTTGCCGCCGTGGGTGGACGGCGTGCTCACGAGGCGCACCTCGCCGCCGGCCGGCGCGACGCCGACCGTGCCGTGCATGGGGTCGAGCGGCAGCCGCACCTGGTGGTCGCTGCTGCGGGCGCGGAAGGTGGCGGTCCACGACTCGAGGTCGAGGTCGTAGAACCAGACCCGCTCCTCGAGCGGCGCGTGCAGCATCGCCGTCTCGTGCGTCGTGGTCAGGGCGCCGAAGTGCGGGAACGTGCTCGAGATCGCGTACGGGCGCGACGGGGTGATGGACACGAAGTGCACGGCCAGCAGGTCGCCGGGCTCCGCACCCTCCACCTCGATCGGGCCGGACACCGGGTTGAGCTCGGTGAACGGCACGACGTCGGAGGGCAGCTGATCCGGGGAGGTGACCCGGCCGCCGAAGCAGTCCTCGGTGCTGACCTCGACGAGGTCGCCGGGGCGGACGGCCAGCCGGGGCTCGGCGCCGCCGAACGTGTACGAGTACTCCCCCGGGCCCGGGTCGAGGCGGTGCACGGTGGTCATCGGACGGTCTCCTTCGCGTCGTCGGTGGTCGCGTCGTCGGTGGTCGCGTCGTCGGTGGTCGCGTCGTCGGTGGTCGCGTCGTCGGTGGTCGCGTCGTCGGTGGTCGCGTCGTCGGTGGTCGCGTCGTCGGTGGTCGCGTCGTCGGTGGTTGCGTCGTCGGTGGTTGCGTCGTCGGTGGTTGCGTCGTCGGTGGTTGCGTCGTCGGTGGTTGCGGTGGTCGAGGGCGCGGTGCCGGCGGGCTCCTCGGGCAGGTCGATGCGGCCGCGGCGGCGCAGCACGACCGCGAGCACCACGCCCACCACGAGCCACACCAGGCCGATCGCCTGGGCGTACGGGCGGGCGTTGAGCATCACCGCGGCGATCACCACGAAGCCGACGACGGGCAGCACGACGTGCACGCCCCAGCGGCGGGAGCGCTGCTTGACCACGAAGAACCAGACCACCGTGGCGTTGAGCATCAGGAAGGCGGTCAGCGCGCCGAAGTTGACCAGCGTCGAGATCGTGGCCAGGCCGTCGGGCAGGAAGGTCAGCCAGATGCCGAGCGCCAGGGAGACGCCCGCCACCAGGAACGTGGCGTTGACCGGCACGCCGTGCCTGGGGTGGACCTTCTTGAGGAAGGCGGGCAGCTGGCGGTCGCGGGCCATCGCGAACAGCAGGCGCGAGGTCGCCGCCTGGGCGACCAGCGCGTTGGCGAAGCCCCAGGCGATCGCCGTGGCGGCGGCGGTCAGCACGTACAGCCAGTGGCCGCCGGCCACCTCGGCCGCCCGGTAGAACGCGACGCCGTCGGGGTCGCCGTCGGCGAGCAGGCCCGCGGGGTCGGGCACGAGCATCGAGGCCACCCACGTCTGGGCGATGAAGACCAGGCCGACCACGAGCAGCGCGAGGAACATCGAGCGGCCGAGCTGCTTGGTGGTGCCGGTGTGCTCCTCGGCGAGCGTGGAGATGCCGTCGAAGCCCAGGAAGGACAGCACCGCGATGGACACGGCGGCCAGCACGACGCTCGGGGTGAACGTCTCGGGGTTGAAGAACGCCGACAGCGAGAAGCCGTTGCCCTTGCCCTGCGCCACCGCGACGACGCCGATGACCAGGAAGACCGCGAGCACGACCAGCTCCGCGGCGAGCATGACCTTGTTGGTCAGCGCCGTCAGGGTGATGCCGAGGTAGTTGATCGCCGTGTTGAGGACGATGAAGCCGACGACCCACGCCCACACCGGCACGGCCGGCACCATGCCGGCCATCGCCATGCCCGCGGCCAGGTACAGCAGGCTCGGGATCAGCACGTAGTCGAGCAGGATCATCCAGCCGGCCACGAAGCCGAGCGGGCGCGTGGCGCCGCGCCCGACGTAGGTGTAGACCGAGCCGGCCATGGGGAACGCCTGCGCCATCTGGGCGTAGGAGCTGGCGGTGCACATCATGGCGAGCATGCCGACGACGTACGCGAGCGGGGGCATGCCGCCGCTGGTCTGGTAGACGCTGCCGAAGATCGCGAACGGTGCGATCGGCACCATGAAGACCAGGCCGTAGACGATGAGGTCGGAGTAGCTGAGCCGGCGGCGCAGCTCCTGGGAGTAGCCGAACTGCTCGACGCCGCTCGAGGGTGCCGTGCTGGACATGGGCGGTTCCTTCGCGTGTGCGAGTGACGGGACGCGCGCATGTTTCCATTCGGAAATGTCGTTCACGTTACGTGCCCGGATCGCGGACCACGCCTGAACCGGAGTCCTGCGCGCGCCGGCGCGGAGGTCGGCGGGCGTCAGCCGCCCACGACGCGCAGCTCGGTGCCTTCGGCCCGCGCCAGCACGGCGGCGGTCCCGGCCGCGCCGAGCGCCGCCGGCGCCCGCCCGACGGCGGCCTGGGCGCCGCCGCACAGCTCCAGCACGACGCCGGTGCCGCGGTAGCAGCCCTCGGCGTACGCGCCGGGCACGGGCGCGTCCGGGCCGAACCGCGCGGCGTACGCCTCGAGCATCCGCAGGTGCTCGTCGTCCTGCATCGCCAGGAACGTGGGCATCGCCGTGTACAGCCGCCCGGAGTCGTCGCCGCCCACCGCGTACAGGCAGCTCTCGTCCAGCGCGGTGCACAGCCGCAGGAAGTCCTCCCCCACCCCCGCCTCGGCGACGGCGCGGTGGAACCTCACCCCGTCGCGGCCCACCAGCGAGACCAGCACGCCGTCCGCACCGGACGCGGCGATCGCGTCGAGCGCGGCGGCCGGCTCGTGCCCGCCCAGGGGCGCGAGCCGCTCGCCGACCACCTCGTGCCCCAGGTCACGCAGGATCGCGACGGCGGCGCGGTGCACGTGCCGGGGCCACACGTAGTCGTTGCCCACGAGGAACCACCGCTGCGCCTGCTCACGGCGGGCGAGCCAGCCGAGCGCCTGGCGCAGCTGGCCCACCGGGTCGACGCCGGTGAGCACCGACGCCGGCTGCGGCCGGGCGAACTCGTGCGGCGGGGTGAAGACGTACGGCACCCGCCCCTCGACCGCCCGCGCCACGCTCGAGCGCACGTCCGAGGTGTGCGCCCCGACCAGCCCGTCGACGGCGCCGGCCAGCACCAGCGAGCGCACCTGCGCCGCCACCGCGGCAGGCGGGTCGCCGGCGTCCACCAGGGCGAGCTCGACCCGCCGGCCGGTCCGCTCGGCGAACTGCTCGGCGGCGAGCCGGGCGCAGTTGACGACGGCGGAGCCGACGATGCCCATCACTCCCGACAGCGGCGTGAGCAGCCCGACGACGACGGCGCCCGCGGCGCGGCCGCGCAGCGCCGCCTCCAGGGCGAGCACTAGGCTGACCGGCGACGAGTCCACGCGCTCAGTATCCCGGGCGCGCAACCCCATCTCCCCGGAGGACGCGTGACGCCCACGACCGGCGACGACCGGCCGCTCACCGCCAGCGAGCTGCTCGTGGTGGCCGAGCGGCTGCAGCGCCGGCTCGCGGCCGGGCTCGCGGTGGCGCTCGCCGACGAGCGCACCACCGTGGACCAGTGGCGCACGCTGGAGCTCGTCGACCGCCTCGACGGCCCCACGATGGGCCGGCTCGCCGAGGCGTCCGGCCTGCCGAACGCGACGGTGAGCCGGGTCGTCGACGCCCTCGAGGACTGCGCCACGCTGTTCCGGCTGCCCGACCCGGGCGACCGCCGCCGCATCACCGTGCGCCTCACCGACACCGGCCGCGACCGCCTCGCGCGCCTGCGCCACCTCGTGGCGGCGTGGGACGCCGCCGTGGCCGAGGAGCTCGCCACGTCCGACGCCGCTCCCGACGCCGCGCACGTGCGGCGCGCGGCCGGCCTGCCGGCCGCGGAGCTGCCCTCCTGGTGAGACGCGTGGCGCGGGGACTCCTGCGACGTGCCCGGATGCGCCACACTGTCCTCATGCGCGCCGCCCGCCTCGCCGCCTCCGCCCTGTCCGTCGTCGGCCTGCTCGCCCTCGCCGCCTGCTCCCCCGGTGCGGGCGGCGGCTCCGGCGACCCCACCTCCGGCGGCACGGACGACGCCGGCTACGTGACGCCCGGCAAGCTGACGATCGCCACCGGCGAGCCCGCGTACTCCCCCTGGGTCGAGGACGACGACCCGGCCTCGGGCAAGGGGTTCGAGGCCGCCGTCGCGTACGCGGTGGCCGAGGAGATGGGCTTCGCGCAGGACGACGTGGTGTGGGTGCGCACCGGATTCGAGCAGGCGATCGCGCCGGGGCCCAAGGACTTCGACCTCAACATCCAGCAGTTCACGATCACCGACGAGCGCCGCGCCGCCGTCGACTTCTCCACGCCGTACTACACGACCGCGCAGGTCGTGGTGACGCTCGAGGGCACCCCCGCTGCCGACGCGACCACCCTCGCCCAGCTCGAGCCGCTGGCGATCGGCGCGGCGTCGGGCAGCACGAGCTTCGAGGCGGCCGAGGCGCAGATCGCCCCCGCCGCGGGCGTGCAGGTCTTCAACACCAACGACGACGCCAAGCTGGCCCTGCAGAACGGCCAGGTGGACGCGATCGTCGTGGACCTGCCCACCGCCTTCTACCTCGTCGGGGCCGAGCTCGACGGCGGCGTGATCGTGGGCCAGCTGCCCGACTCGACCGGCGGCGACGAGCTCGGGTTCGTCCTGGAGAAGGACTCGCCGCTGACCGAGGACGTCAGCGCGGCCGTGGACGCGCTGCGCGAGGACGGCACGCTCGCCGCCCTGGCGGACGAGTGGCTCGGGTCCGCCGGCGCCGCGCCGGTGCTGCAGTGACCGAGCCCGCGGTGAGCGGGCGGGCGGTGGCCGCGCCGGGCGCCCGGCACGCGCCCAGCGCGCTGGAGCTCGAGCGGCGCGCCTTCCGCAAGCGCCAGGGCTACCGCTCCGTCGCGGTGAGCCTGGTCAGCACGCTGGTGTTCGTCGGGGTCGTCGTGCTCGTGCTGCGGGCCACGCCCGGCTGGCCCCGCGTCGCCGACGCGTTCTTCGACCCCGAGGCCGCGTGGCGCTCCCTGCCGCGGGTGCTCGAGGGGCTCTGGCTCAACGTGCGCGTGCTGCTCGTGGCCAGCGTCGGCGTCGTCCTGATGGCCCTGCTGGTGGCGAGCGTGCGCACGCTGCGCGGCCCGGTCTTCTTCCCGCTGCGGGCCCTGGCGGCCGGGTACACCGACCTGTTCCGCGGGATCCCGCTGATCATCGTGCTGTACCTGGTCGGCTTCGGGATCCCCGGCCTGCGGTTCTTCCCCCGCATGGACGCCGCCGTGTGGGGCACCATCGCCCTGGTGCTCGTGTACGGCGCCTACGTGGCCGAGGTGTTCCGCGCGGGCATCGAGGCGGTGCACCCGTCGCAGCGCCTCGCCGCGCGCGGCCTCGGGCTGAGCCACGGGCAGACGATGCGCCGGGTCGTGCTGCCGCAGGCGCTGCGCAAGGTGACCCCGGCGCTGATGAACGACTTCGTGGCGCTGCAGAAGGACGTGGGGCTGATCTCCGTGCTCGGCGCCGTGGACGCCGTGCGGGCGGCGCAGATCGAGACGTCGCGGTACTACGACTTCACGCCGTACGTGGTGGCCGGCCTGCTCTTCGTGCTGCTCGCCCTGCCCATGATCCGGCTGACCGACTGGTACTCGGCGCGCGTGCGCGCCCGCGAGCAGATGGGGAGCGTGGTGTGAGCGAGCCGGTCCTGCGGATGAGCGGCGTGTGGTGCGCGTTCGGCGACCACGAGGTGCTGCGCGGCATCGACCTGGAGGTGCACCGCCACGAGGTCGTCGCGCTGATCGGCGCGAGCGGCTCGGGCAAGTCCACCCTGCTGCGCACCGCCAACCTGCTCGAGCACATCGACGACGGGCAGATCTTCCTCACGGGCGAGGACGTGTCCGACCCGCGGGTGGACGGCGACGCCGTGCGCGCCCGCATCGGCACGGTGTTCCAGTCCTACAACCTGTTCCCGCACCTGTCGGTGCTGGACAACGTCACCCTGGCGGCGCGCGTCGTGCACAAGCGGCCCCGCGCCGAGGCCGAGGCGCGCGGCCGGGAGCTGCTCGCCTCGATCGGCCTGGCTGCCAAGGCCGACGCCTACCCCGACACGCTCTCGGGCGGCCAGCAGCAGCGCGTGGCCATCGTCCGCGCGATCGCCACCGACCCCGAGCTGCTGCTGCTCGACGAGATCACCAGCGCCCTCGACCCCGAGCTGGTCGGCGAGGTGCTCGACCTGGTGCGCTCGCTCAAGGCCGGGGGCGCGACGATCCTCATGGCCACCCACGAGATGGCGTTCGCCCGCGACGTCGCCGACCGCGTGGTGTTCCTCGACGCCGGGCGCGTGCTGGAGCAGGGCTCGCCGGCCGAGATCCTGGTGGCGCCGCGCGAGCCGCGCACCCGGGAGTTCCTGGCGCGCGTGCTCACGCACTGAGGCGCACCGGGCCGGCCGGCCCACCGGCGCTCAGCCGAAGCTCACGCCCTGCGCCAGCGGCAGCTCGGTCGAGTAGTTGACCGTGTTCGTGGCCCGGCGCATGTACTGCTTCCAGGCGTCCGAGCCGGACTCGCGCCCGCCGCCGGTCGACTTCTCGCCGCCGAAGGCCCCGCCGATCTCGGCGCCCGAGGTGCCGATGTTGACGTTGACGATGCCGCAGTCGGCCCCGGCCTCCGACAGGAACGTCTCGGCCTCGCGCACGTCGAGCGTGAAGATCGCGCTCGACAGGCCCTGCGGGACGTCGTTGTGCAGCGCGATCGCCTCGTCGAGCGTGTCGTAGGCGAGCACGTACAGGATCGGCGCGAACGTCTCCCGGCGCACGACGGCGGTCTGCTCGGGCATCCGCACGATGGCCGGGGCGACGTAGGTGGCCAGCGGCGCGCCGTCGACCTCGACCGCGTGACCGCCGACGACGAGCTCGCCGCCGTCGGCCACCGCCTCGGCGATCGCGGCGGACATCGCCGAGCCCGCCGCGGCGTCCACGAGCGGGCCCACGAGGACGCCCTCGGTCCGCGGGTCGCCCACGCGCAGCGAGCGGTACACGCCCGCCAGGCGCTCGGTCAGCGGGTCGACGACCGATCGGTGGGCGATGACCCGCCGCAGCGTGGTGCAGCGCTGCCCCGCGGTGCCGGCCGCGGCGAACACGATGCCGCGCACCGCGAGGTCCAGGTCGGCGGACGGCGCGACGACGGCGGCGTTGTTGCCGCCGAGCTCCAGCAGGTAGCGCCCGCCGCGCGCGGCGACGACCGGGGCGACCTGGCGGCCCATCCGCTCCGAGCCGGTGGCCGACAGCAGCGCGACCCGCTCGTCGGCGACGAGCGCCTCGCCGGCCGCGCGGCCGCCGAGCACCAGGCGGTGCACGCCGCCGGGGAACCCGGCCTCGGCCAGGGCGCGCTCGAGCAGCGACGCCGCCCCGAGGGCGGACAGCGGGGTGCGCTCCGAGGGCTTCCACACCACGGTGTCGCCGCACACCAGCGCCACCGCGGTGTTCCACGACCAGACCGCCACGGGGAAGTTGAACGCGGTGACGAGCCCGACCACCCCGAGCGGGTGCCAGGTCTCCATCAGCCGGTGCCCCGGGCGCTCGGACGGCAGGGTGCGCCCGCCGAGCGAGCGCGACAGGCCGACGGCGAGGTCGCAGACGTCGATCATCTCCTGCACCTCGCCGAGCGCCTCGGAGGTGATCTTGCCCGCCTCGATCGACACCAGCTCGGCGAGGTCGGCCTTGTGCTCGGCGAGGAGCTCACCGAGGCGCTTGACGACCTGGCCGCGCACCGGCGCCGGCACGGAGCGCCAGTGGCGGAACGCCTCGGCGGCCTCGCCGACGGCGGTCGCGGCGTCGGCGGCCGTCGCCTCCCGCACGTGCAGCATCGGCTCGCCCGACAGCGGCGACGCGACGGGCAGCCCGGTGTCGGCGGCGGGCGGCGTCGCGCCGAGCCGCTCCAGCGCGGCGAGGGCGGCGTCGCGCAGCTCGGCGGTGAGCGTGGACGGGGTCGTCGTGGTCATGCCGGGGCTCCCTGGGTGGGCGGGTCGGGGACGGGTCGGGTGGGCGGGTCGGGGACGGGTCGGGTGGGCGGGTCGGGGACGGGTCGGGTGGGCGGGTCGGGGACGGGTCGGGTGGGTGGGTCGGGGACGGGGGCGGCCGCGCGCTCGAGGACCTCCGCGGGCACGCCCAGGCGTACCGCGGCGGCCACGAGCGACTCGGCCACCTGGGCGGCGTAGAGCGCGAACGGGTCGTGCAGGTCCCGGCCGACGGCGCCGGACATCCAGTCGGCGTCGCGCTCCGCGCCCTCCTGCGAGGCGTCCTTGGCGCCCTCGTCGGTGAGGTTGGACTGGAAGATGCCGGCGGCCGAGCGCGGCAGGAAGTCCTCGTAGACCACGGGGTCGCGGCGCACCCGCGCCGCCAGCCGCGCCGCGCCGTCGAGCTCAGCGCCCGCGTCGTCCTCGACCGCGTCGTCGTCCACGGCGTAGGTGAAGTAGCCCAGCCCGCGGGCGGCCAGCCCCGCCTCCGACGCGGGGAAGCGGGCCTGCCACACCATGCGGGCGAGGTCCTGGCGAGCGGCCTCGCCGAGCCCGGCCGCCCGCTCGTCGACCTCGACCACGGCGGCGTCGTACACCGCGCGGCCCGCCGGGGTGAGCGCGATGCCGCGCGCCTCGACCTCGCCGAAGCGGACCCGCAGGGAGTCCTCGACGACGGCGCCGTCCGGCGTGCGGAACAGCCGCGGCTCGGCGAGCGCCCGGAACGACGTCTGGCGCAGCAGCACGTCCGGGCCCTCCCACCGCGGCGGCCCCTGGATCGCCGGGATCATGGTGATCCCGCGGGCCTGCATGCGGGCGTACAGCTCGTCGATGTCCAGCACGCGCGGCGTCAGGTGGTTGATGTGCGTGCTGGCCACGCCGCCGATGTCCGCGGCGACGGCCGAGACCGCCTCGAGCTCGCGGTACCAGGCCTGGTCGACCGGCTCGCGGGACAGCTCGAACGCCTGGGTCGCCAGGCGCAGGAACGTCGCGGCCTCCGCGGCGGGCAGGCCGCCGTCGGCCTCCGCGCGGTCGGCGAGCGCCAGCAGCTCGGGCGCGAACAGCGTGCGCGCGTCCAGGAAGCGCTCGAGGCGCTCCTGGAGGTCGGGGCTGAAGAACCGGCGGTCGGACGGCACCAGCATCGAGGTGAAGACCCGGAACGGGTTGCGCGCCAGCTCGGCCCGCTCGACGGGCCGGAACGCCGTCGAGATCACCGGCACCGACGACGACGAGGCGTCGCGCAGGTCGTAGAAGCCGACCGGGTGCATGCCCATCGCGCCGAAGACGCGCGCCACCTGGGACAGCTCGCGCGGAGTCCCGACGCGGATGGCGCCGTGGCGCTCGGCGGTGACGCGCGCGACGGACCCGAGGCGCTCGGCGTCGGCGCCGCGGGCGGCCACGACGTCGGCGTTGACCTCGTGCGCCACCTCCAGCAGCGTCGTGTAGGCGGGCACCTCGTGGCCGTACATGTCGGACAGCGAGCGGGCGAACGCCGCCCGCAGCCGCCAGGGCTCGAGGAACCCGCGCCCGTCGGGCTCGCGCAGGTCCGGGGTCGGTGCGGGCATGGCATCCCTCCACGTCGTCGTGTCCCCTCACGGGAACGTAGCACCGACGAATGTCGCGCGGGTATGCCTCGTGGCCGGAGATCCTCCGGCGGGATGCACGAAGGCCCGGACGGTCGCCGCCCGCAGCGGGGCGGCGGCCGTCCGGGCCCCCGGCGAACGAGGTCAGGCGCCGAGCAGGCGCTGCGCCAGGTAGCCGGCGACCTGGTCGAGGGCGACGCGGTCCTGCGCCATCGTGTCGCGGTGGCGGATGGTCACCGCCTGGTCCTCGAGCGTGTCGAAGTCGACGGTGACGCAGAACGGCGTGCCGATCTCGTCCTGGCGGCGGTAGCGCTTGCCGATCGCCTGGGTGACGTCGTGCTCGACGTTCCAGTGCTCGCGCAGCTCGGCGGCCAGCTTCTCCGCCGTGGGCAGCAGGTCGGCGCTCTTGGACAGCGGCAGCACGGCGGCCTTGACCGGCGCGAGGCGCGGGTCGAGGTGCAGCACGGTGCGCTTGTCGACGCCACCCTTGGTGTTCGGCGCCTCGTCCTCGTCGTAGGCCTCGACCAGGAAGGCCATCAGCGAGCGGGTGAGGCCGGCGGCCGGCTCGATGACGTACGGGTAGTACTTCTCGTTCGACACCGGGTCGCGGTACATCAGGTCCTTGCCCGAGTGCTCCGCGTGGGTCTTGAGGTCGAAGTCGGTGCGGTTGGCGATGCCCTCGAGCTCGCCCCACTCCGAGCCGGTGAAGCCGAACCGGTACTCGATGTCGACGGTGCGGGTCGAGTAGTGGGAGAGCTTCTCCTTCGGGTGCTCGTACAGCCGCAGGTTGTCCTCGCTGATGCCGAGGTCGCGGTACCAGCCCATGCGGGTGTCGATCCAGTACTGGTGCCACTCGGCGTCGGAGCCCGGCGCGACGAAGAACTCCATCTCCATCTGCTCGAACTCGCGGGTGCGGAAGATGAAGTTGCCCGGCGTGATCTCGTTGCGGAACGACTTGCCGATCTGCGCGATGCCGAACGGCGGCTTCTTGCGGCTGACCGAGGCGACGTTCGCGAAGTTCACGAAGATGCCCTGGGCGGTCTCCGGGCGCAGGTAGTGCAGGCCGGACTCGTCCTCGACTGGGCCGAGGTACGTCTTGAGCATCATGTTGAAGTCGCGCGGCTCGGTCCACTGCCCGCGGGTGCCGCAGTTGGGGCACGCGAGCGTGTCGAGCGAGACCGACTCCGGGTCCTCGATGCCCTTCTTCTCCGCGTACTCCTCCTGCATCTGGTCCACACGGTAGCGCTTGTGGCAGCTGAGGCACTCGGTCAGCGGGTCGGTGAAGACGCCGACGTGGCCGGAGGCGACCCACACCTGGCGCGGCAGGATCACCGAGGAGTCCAGGCCCACGACGTCGTCGCGCCGGGTCATGGCCTTCCACCACTGGCGCTTGATGTTCTCCTTGAGCTCCACGCCCAGGGGGCCGTAGTCCCAGGCGGAGCGAGTGCCTCCGTAGATCTCGCCCGACGGGAAGACGAAACCGCGGCGCTTGGCGAGGGAGACGACGGCGTCGAGGCGGGCGGTGGCGGAGGGCGCAGCGGCCACGGGGATCACTCCTGGAGGGGACGGGCCCGCAGGTGGCTCCTGCGGAACGGCGGAGAGCTGACGGCGCCGGCCGAGGTCGGCCGGGTCGGATGGACAGCCCGACCAGCCTACCGGCCGGGACACCGCCGCGGCGCGTGCCGGACGGCCCGCGCCGCGCGGCGACTTGACAACCGTTCTCACCAGTCCTGAGAATGATTCTCATGCACCGTCGACCCCCGGCCCTCCTCGCCGTGCCCGCGCTCGCCCTGCCCCTGGCTCTGGCGGCCTGCTCGAGCGGGAGCGGCGGCAGCGACGACGGCACGGTCCGGGTGCTCGCCTCCTTCTACCCCTTGCAGTACGTCGCCCAGCAGGTCGGCGGCGCGCACGTGCAGGTCGACAACCTCACGCCGCCCGCCGCCGAGCCGCACGACCTCGAGCTCTCCCCCGCCCAGGTGCGCGAGATCGGCACCGCCGACGTCGTGCTGTACCTGTCCGGCTTCCAGAGCGCCGTCGACGAGGGCGTCGAGGCCCGTCAGCCGCAGCACGTGGTCGACGCCGCCGACGTCGTCACGCTCGAGGCGCACGCCTCGAGCGAGGAGGCGTCCCCCGAGGACGCGGAGCACGAGTCCGGCGACGGCCACGACCACGAGGCGCTCGGCGACCTCGACCCGCACTTCTGGACCGACCCGACCCTGCTGGCGCAGCTCGCCGCCCCCGTGGCCGAGCAGCTGGCCGCCGCCGACCCCGACCACGCCGCGGACTACGAGGCCGGCGCCACCGCGCTGCAGGAGAAGCTCGCCGAGCTGGACGCCGAGTACGCCGAGGGGCTCGCCGCCTGCTCCGGGGCCACCCTCGTGACGTCGCACACCGCCTTCGGCTACCTCGCCGAGCGGTACGGTCTGGAGCAGGTGGGCATCAGCGCCCTGGACCCCGAGGCCGAGCCCTCGCCGGCCCGGCTGCGCGAGATCGGCGCCGTCGTGGCCGAGCGCGGCGTGTCCACGCTCTTCAGCGAGACCCTGGTCGGCCCGAAGGTCACCGAGACCCTCGCCGCGGACCTGGGCGTCGACACCGCGGTGCTCGACCCGCTGGAGGGACTGTCGCAGGACGCCCTGGCGTCCGGGGAGGACTACGTGAGCGTCATGCAGAGCAACCTCGAGGCCCTCGAGCAGGGGCTGGTGTGCGGATGAGCGCGCTGACCGCGGGACGCCGCACCGTGGCCGAGCCCACGGACCCCGACGCCCCGGTGATCGAGGCGCGCGGGGTGCACGTGCGCCTCGGCGCCAGCCACGTGCTGCGCGGCGTCGACCTCGCGGTGCGCCGCGGCGAGGTCGTCGCGCTGCTCGGCGCCAACGGCTCGGGCAAGTCCACCCTCGTGCGCACCCTCGTGGGCGTGCTCCCGGCCGAGTCGGGCACCGTCTCGCTCCCGCCGCTGGAGCGCGTCGGGTACGTCCCCCAGCGCGTCAGCGCCGGCGGCGGCGTGCCCTCGACCGCGGAGGAGGTCGTCGCCTCCGGGCTGCTGCACCCCCGCCGCCTGCGCCCGCCGCGCGGCTGGCGCGCCCGCGTCCGCGAGGCGCTCGACCAGGTCGGCCTCGCCGACCGTGCCCACGACGCCATCGGCCAGCTCTCCGGCGGCCAGCAGCAGCGCGTGCTCATCGCCCGCGCCCTGGTGCGCCGCCCGGAGGTGCTGGTGCTCGACGAGCCGGTCGCCGGCGTCGACCGCCCCTCCCAGGAGCAGTTCGCCCGCACCATGACCGCGCTGGTCGACGGCGGCCTCACGGTGCTGGTGGTGCTGCACGAGCTGGGCGAGCTCGCCCAGCTCGTGACCCGCGCCGTCGTGCTGCGCCACGGCCGCGTGGTGCACGACGGCCCGCCGCCCGCCGCGCTCGGCGACCACTCGGCCCTCGGGCACGACCACGTGCACCCGCACGCCGCCGACGACATGGCCCCGCGACGGGGCGAGCCGGGCGGCACGCTGCTCGACCCGACGCTCGGCATCGAGACGGAGGTGCGCCCGTGAACCTCGCGGACGAGGTCGTGGCCCTGCTGACCGACCCCTTCATGCAGCGCGCGCTGCTCGCGGCGCTCCTCGTCGGCGCCGCCGCGCCGGTGGTGGGCACCTACCTGGTGCAGCGCCGGCTCTCGCTGCTCGGCGACGGCATCGGGCACGTGGCGCTCACCGGCGTGGCCCTGGGCTGGCTCGTCGGCGCCGCCATGGGGCTGGCGCCCAACGAGGCGCTGGCGATCCCCGGGGCGGTCGTGGCCGCCGTCGTCGGCTCGGTGCTCATCGAGGTGGTCCGCCGCCGCGGCCGCACCTCCGGCGACCTCGCGCTGGCCCTGATGTTCTACGGCGGCATCGCGGGCGGCGTGCTGCTCATCGGCATCGCCGGCGGCTCCTCGGGCAGCCTGATGTCCTACCTGTTCGGCTCCATCTCCACCGTGACCACGAGCGACCTGGTCATCACGGTGGTGCTGTGCGCGGTCATCCTGGCCGTCGGCGTCGGCCTGCGCTCCGCGCTGTTCGCCGTGAGCCACGACGAGGAGTTCGCCGTGGCGGCGGGGCTGCCGGTGTGGCTGCTGAACATGGCGGTCGCGGTGCTCGCCGCCCTCACGGTCACGGTGTCGATGCGGGTCGTGGGACTGCTGCTGGTCTCGGCGCTGATGATCGTGCCGGTCGCGGTCGCCCAGCAGCTCACGCACGCCTTCCGGCGCACGATGGCCGTCGCGGCGGTCGTGGGCGTCGTCGTCTGCGTGGCCGGCCTGACCATCACCTACTGGAACAACGTCTCCCCCGGTGCGACGATCGTCGTCCTGGCCATCGCGGTGTACGTGCTCGCGGTCGCCGCACGGCCGCTGCTGGCGCGCCGCGCGCCGGCCCGGGACCCGCACCCCGACATCCCGGACGACGTCGTCCTGACGACCGCGCCCGCCGCGGCCGGCGGGGGGAAGGAGTGCGCGCCGTGACCGTCCGCATGACCCGGCAGCGCGCCGCCGTGGCGGAGGCGCTCGACGAGTCCCCCGAGTTCCGCAGCGCCCAGCAGCTGCACGAGACGCTGCGCGCCCGCGGCGACGCCGTCGGGCTGGCGACCGTGTACCGCACGCTGCAGGCCCTGGTCGACGGCGGCGAGGTCGACGTGCTGCGCACCGGCGAGGGCGAGAGCCTGTACCGCCGGTGCGTGACCCGGGCCCACCACCACCACCTGGTGTGCCGCTCGTGCGGCCGCACCGTCGAGATCGACGGGCCCAGCGTCGAGGCGTGGGCCTCGGCGATGGGCGCGGCGCACGGCTTCGCCGACATCGAGCACACCGTCGAGCTGTGGGGCACGTGCGCGGACTGCCGCGCGGCCCACGGCGCCTGACCTCCGGCGGCACCGCACCGGCCGGGCGTGACCCGGGACACACCCGTTCCGCTCGGCGCCCCGGCTGTGCGATTCTTAGGTAATGCTTACCTCGCCTGCGACCGGGGCGTCGGCGCCGGTCGCGCGTGTCCCGGCGCCCCCGCCGGACCTGGGGCGACGCGCGCGGCGCCACGCGCTCGTGATCGCCGGCGCCGTCGTCGTGCTCGCGCTCGTCGTCGTCGCCAGCCTGCTGCTCGGCGTCCGGTCGATCGCGCCCGCCCACGTCTGGGCGGCGTTCGCCGCGCCCGACGCCGACGACGTCGACCAGGCGGTGGTGCTCGGCCAGCGCCTGCCCCGCACGGTCCTGGGCCTGCTCGCGGGGGTGGCGCTCGGCTGCGTCGGCACCGTGATCCAGGGCGTGACCCGCAACCCCATCGCCGACCCCGGCCTGCTCGGGATCACCCCCGGCGCCTCGCTCGCCGTGGTGCTGTCGGTGTCCTTCCTCGGGGTCACCACGCCGCTGGGCTTCGTGTGGTTCGCGTTCGCGGGCGCGGCGCTGGCCGCCGTCGTCGTCTTCGCCGTCGGTGGCGCCCACCCCGCCCGCCTGGCGCTGGTGGGTGCGGCGCTGACCGCGTTCGTCACGCCCGTCATCGCCCTGGTCATGCTGCGCGACGTCAACGCGTTCGACTCCTACCGGTTCTGGGCGGTCGGCTCGCTCACCGGGCGCGGCATGGACGCGGTCACCGCGCTGTGGCCGTTCCTGCTGGTCGGCGTGGTGCTCGCCGCGCTGCTCGCCCACCGGCTCACGCTGCTGGCGATGGGCGACGACGTCGCCGCCGCGCTCGGGCAGGACGTGCGGGTGACCCGCGCCCTCGCCGCGGTGGCGATCGTGCTGCTGGCCGGCACGGCCACGGCCTTCGCCGGCCCGATCGCGCTGGTGGGGCTCACCGTGCCGCACGCCGCGCGCCGCCTCGTCGGCACCGACTACCGCTGGGTCATGCCGCTGGCCGCGGTGCTGGGGCCCATCATGCTGCTGGGCGCCGACGTCGTCGGGCGCCTGGTGGTGCCGCACTCCGAGCTGGAGGCCGGCGTGGTCGCCGCCCTGCTCGGCGCGCCCGTGCTCGTCGCCGTCGCCCGCGGCCGCTCCGTGGCGGGGGTGTGACGCGATGACCGCCCTCTCCCCCGCCCCCGTGCCCGCCCCGGTGCCTGGCCCCGGCTCCGGCTCCGGCTCCGGCTCCGCCACCGTGGACGCCGCGGCCGCCCGGGTCGCCGCGCTCCGCGCGGCGCGGCGGCGCCGGTCCGCGCTCGTGCTCACCGTGACCGTCGCCGTCGGCGTCGTCGTGGCTGTCGTGGCGCTCTGCCTCGGCGCCGCCGGGCTGACGCCGGGCCGCGCGCTGGCCGGCGCCGTGGGCCTCGGCGACCCCGGCGACGTGTTCGTCGTGCAGCGGCTGCGCCTGCCGCGCGTGCTCGCCGCCCTGTTCGCCGGCGCCGCCTTCGCGCTCGCCGGGGCGCTGTTCCAGTCGACGCTGCGCAACCCGCTCGCCAGCCCCGACATCCTGGGCGTCTCCACCGGTGCCAGCCTCGGCGCCGTGTGGGCGCTGCTCGGCCTGGGCGTCCAGGGCGCGGCGGTGGCCGGCTTCGCGTTCGGCGGGGCGCTGGTCGCCGCGCTGGCCATCTGGCTGCTGGCCTGGCGCCGCGGGCTGCACTCCATCCGGTTCGTGCTGGTCGGCGTCGGTGTCGCGTACGTGTGCGGCTCGCTGCTGGCCTGGCTCATGGCCCGCGCCGAGGTCCGGGAGGCCCAGACCGCGCTGATGTGGACGATCGGCTCGGTGGCCGACGTGCGGGGCCCGTCCCTGACCGTGCTGCTGGTCGGAGTCGTCGTCCTCGGCGCGGCGGCCGCCGCCGTCTCCCGGACCCAGCCGGCGCTCTCGCTCGGCGACGACAACGCGCGCGCCCTGGGCGTGCGTGTCGACGCCGCCCGCGTCACGACGCTCCTGGTCGCCGTCGGGCTCGTCGCCGTGGCGACGAGCGCGGCGGGTCCCGTCGCCTTCGTGGCGCTCGTCGCGCCCGCGATCGCGCGCGGCCTGCTCGACGACGGCGGCGCCGACCTCGTGGCCTCCACCGCCGTCGGGGCCGTGCTCGTGCTGGTCGTCTCCACGCTCGTGATCACGTTCGGCCGCAAGCACCTCGCGCGCGCCGACGGCATCGAGGAGGACCGCGAGCAGGAGGGCGAGGAGATCATCGTCGGCGCGATCGACTGA